>JBBRSZ010000051.1:0-27911 GCA_038244915.1 Burkholderiales bacterium
TCCCATCGAGTTGATGCTGGGTTCGAAACAGCTGCAAGGTGCCCTGCATCCGCTCGTCGTAGCGAATGCCGGTGTCCGCGCGCAACTGGCGCAGCACGTCGCGGCTGTATTCGGCCACGCGCACCATCCTGCTCTTGTTGAGTTCGTAGCGCGCTGCGGTGCAGTTGCGCAGCATTGACAGGCACCAGCGAACCAGGCGCAGGTCCAGCTGCGGGCGGATGACCAGTGGTCGGTGCCGCATCAACAGCCACTTGACGGCCTTGAGCGGAACGCCCGGCCCGGCCCACGGCGCCGAGTATCCCGGCGACACCTCGCCCGCATTGGCGAAGCTGGTTTCCAGCCCCGGCCCTTCCTGGCGCTCGACGACGGTGACTTCGTGCCCCGTCTTCGCAAGGTAGTAGGAGGCGGTGGTGCCGATGACGCCGGCGCCGAGAACCAGGATCTTCACGCGGCGAGCAACTGCCTGAGCACGAACGGCAGAATCCCGCCATGCCGGTAGTAGTCGACCTCGATCGGCGTGTCGATCCGCAGCACCAGCTTGATCTCGTCGCGGCTGCCATCCTTGCGTGTGATCACCAGCGTCGCCTGGCTCTGCGGCTTGAGGTCGGGCGCCGGAATGACGTCCACCCGCTCCTCGCCGGTCAGGCGCAGCGACTGCCAGGTGTCGCTGCCCTGAAACTGCAGCGGCAACACGCCCATGCCGACCAGGTTGCTGCGGTGGATGCGCTCGAAGCTGCGCGCGACCACCGCCTTGATGCCAAGCAACTGGGTGCCCTTGGCCGCCCAGTCGCGCGACGAGCCGGTGCCGTACTCCTCGCCCGCGAAGATGACGGTGGGCTGACCGTCCTCGATGTACTTCATCGCCGCGTCGTAGATGAACATCTTCTTCACCTCGCCATCGGGCGCGCAATAGTTCGTCAGGCCGCCTTCCTCGCGCGAGCCGTCGGCCAGCGCCGGCAGCATCAGGTTCTTGATCCGCACGTTGGCGAAGGTGCCGCGCATCATCACCTCGTGGTTGCCGCGGCGCGATCCGTAGCTGTTGAAGTCGGGCTTGAGCACGCCGTTGGCCAGCAGCCACTGTCCGGCCGGCGAGCTTTCCTTGATCGAACCGGCCGGCGAGATGTGGTCGGTGGTGATGGAGTCGCCGAACAGCGCGATGATCCGCGCGTTGCGCACCGACACCGCCTCTTTCTTGCCCGGCTCGCCCGTGCCCTGCACACCGGCAGCCAGCGGCTGCAGCGTGAAGTCCTTGAAGAACGGCGGCTCGGCGATGTAGGTGCTCTTGGGCCAGGTGTAGGTTTCGCCGGCGACGCCGTGGATGTTCTCCCACAGGGCGCCAGGCTCGGTCTTCACCTTGGCATAGTTGGCGCGGAAGGCCTTGCCGTTCATCGCGAACTTCATCAGCGCGTAGATCTCGTCGCTGGACGGCCAGATGTCGCCCAGCCAGACGTCCTTGCCGCCCTTGCCCTTGCCGACCGGCTCGGTCATCAGGTCGCGCAGCACCGTGCCGGCGATCGCATACGCCACCACCAGCGGCGGGCTGGCCAGGAAGTTGGCCTTGATGTTGGGGTGGATCCGCGCCTCGAAATTGCGGTTGCCCGATAGCACGGCGGCACAGACCAGGTCGCTCTTGGTGATGGCCTCGTTGATCTCCGGCGTCAGGTCGCCCGAGTTGCCGATGCAGGTGGTGCAGCCGTAGCCGGCCAGCGAGAAGCCGAGTTGCTCCAGGTAGGGCAACAGGCCGGTCTGGCTCAGGTACTCGGTGACCATGCGCGAGCCGGGTGCCAGCGAGGTCTTGATGTGCGGCTGCACCTTCAGGCCCGCCTGCACCGCCTTCTTCGCCAGCAGGCCGGCAGCCAGCAGCACGCCCGGGTTGGAGGTGTTGGTGCAACTGGTGATGGCTGCGATCAGCACGTCGCCATTGCCGATGGTGACGTCCTGGTCGCTGACGTTCGGCACGTGCACTGGCGCCTCGAATTGCGCGGCAGCCAGCGTCGGCTTGTTCGCCTCCATCTCGTATTCGAAGCGCGGCGCGGCGGGCGCGGTCGGCGGACTGGCCGGCACCTTGGGATCGATCGCCTCGCCGCCATGCCGCACCAGGTGGCGGGTCAGCAGCAGGTCCGGCGCCTGGTTGAAGCCGTTCTCCGCCGGCGGCTTGGAGAACAGCGAAGTGAACTGCCTGGCCACCTTGCCCAGCTCGATCCGGTCCTGCGGCCGCTTCGGTCCCGACAGGCTGGGCGTGACGTCGCCCAGGTTGAGCCGCACCACCTGCGAGTAGTCGATCTCGCCGGCCAGCGGCACGCCGAACATGCCCTGGGCGCGGAAGTACGCCTCGAACGCCTCGATCTCGTCCTTGCTGCGGCCGGTTCCATGGAAGTACTCGATGGTGCGTTCGTCCACCGGGAAGAAGCCCATGGTGGCACCGTACTCCGGTGCCATGTTGGCAATGGTCGCCCGGTCCGGCAAAGCCAGCGTGCGGGTGCCCTGGCCGAAGAACTCGACGAACTTGCCGACCACTTTTTCCTTGCGCAGAAGCTCGGTGACGGTCAGCACCAGGTCGGTGGCCGTGACGCCTTCGCGCAGCCGGCCGGTGAGTTCGAAGCCGACCACGTCGGGCGTGAGCATGTAGACCGGTTGGCCCAGCATCGCGGCCTCCGCCTCGATGCCACCGACGCCCCAGCCGACCACGCCGATGCCGTTGATCATGGTGGTGTGGCTGTCGGTGCCGACCAGGCTGTCCGGATAGTAGACGCCGTCCGTGCCGCGGTGCACGCCGCGCGCCAGGTACTCCAGGTTGACCTGGTGCACGATGCCGAAGCCCGGCGGCACCACGCCGAAGGTGCTGAAGGCCTGCATGCCCCACTTCATGAATTCATAGCGCTCGCGGTTGCGCTGGAACTCCAGCTTCATGTTCAGGTCGATCGCGTCGGGCGTTCCGTAGTAGTCGACCATGATCGAGTGGTCCACCACCAGGTCCACCGGCACCAGCGGCTCGATCGAGCCCGGCGGGCGGCCCAACCGGGCGGCCACGGCACGCATCGCGGCCAGGTCGGCCAGCAGCGGCACGCCGGTGAAGTCCTGCAGCACCACCCGCGCCACCACGAACGGAATCTCCTCGGTGCGGTCGGCGTTGGGGAACCAGTTGGCCAGCTGGCGCACGTGCTCGGCCTGGACCTTCTTGCCGTCGCAGTTGCGCACCACCGACTCGAGCACGATGCGCATCGACACCGGCAACCGGCTGACCTTGGGGAACTGCTGGGCCAGCGCTGGCAGCGAATGGTACTTGCCCGTCTTGCCTGACGGCATGCGGAACGACTTGAGGGTGTCGGCGAAAGCGTGTTGCATCTCGTCCTCCGGAGGGCTTGTTGCTGTTGGCCCTATTCTGCCGCCAGTTCAGATTTCCTTCCCGGACTGGAGGCTCTCATCCCGGATCCCTCGCAGCCCAACGGCCGAAACGTCTTGACGTAAATGATGCCAGTTTGATGATTTGATGCCAAATTCACCCCATGCGCACCACACTGGTTCTGGACGATGATATTTTTGCGTTCGCACGCGCACACGCCCGGCGCGAGCACATCTCGATCGGCCAGGCCGTTTCCCGCCTGGCCCGTGACGGCATTCGTGCCCAGACTCTGCCGCCCACCGTGGCGGCGCAAGCCAAGAGCAAATATGCACTGTTGCCGGCGCGCGCAGAGGTCATCACGTCCGAGCACGTGCGTTCGCTGATGGACCAGGAGGGCATGTAGCCCGTGTGCCATTTGCTTGATGTCAACGTCTGGGTGGCGCTGCTGGACGAGGCCCACGTGTTTCATGCACAAGCCCTGGCATTCATCCAACGCAAGAAACTCAGACTGCCAGCTGCGCACTGGTGGAAAACGGAGTCATCAAGGTTCTCAACCTGCCCGGCTACAGCCGCTTGGACCACAGGGTGGCTCTGAGCAGCGTGGTGGGCGCCACTGGCAAGAATCTGGTGCGGCTGTAAGGGCTGCCCGCCATTCAGGCAGTCAGCGGCAGGTACCGCACGGCCAGCACGCCGTCGATCGCCCGCAATGCGGCCATGACCGAATCGCCGGCCGGGCTGTCGACGTCGACCAGCGTGTAGGCCATGTCGCCGCGCGACTTGTTGACCATGTTGTGGATGTTCAGGCCGGCCTGTGCCATTGCCGTGGAGATCTGGCCGAGCATGTTCGGCACGTTGGCATTGGCGATCGCGACGCGGTAAGCCGATTCGCGCGCCATCGACACATTGGGGAAATTCACCGCGTTGGCGATGTTGCCGTGCTCCAGATAGTCGCGCAGCTGGTCCGCCACCATGACCGCGCAGTTTTCTTCCGCTTCGCGGGTCGAGGCGCCCAGGTGCGGCAAGGCGACGATCTTCGGATGGCGCAGGATCTTGCCGTCCGGAAAATCGCAGATGTACCAGCCAAGCTGTCCCGCGCCCAGCGCCGCCAGCACGGCCTGGTCGCTGACCACGCCTTCGCGGGAAAAATTCAGCAGCACCGCGCCGGGCCGCATCATGACCACGTTCTGCTCGTTCACCAGGTCGCGCGTGGCTTCTACCAACGGCACATGCAGGCTGACGAAATTGGCGTTCTTGAGCACGTCGGTGACGCTGGCCGCCTTCTTCACCTGGGCCGGCAGGCTCCAGGCCGCGTCCACCGTGATCTCGGGGTCGTAGCCCAGGACGTTCATGCCCAGCTTGATGGCGGCGTCGGCCACCAGGCAGCCGACTTTGCCCAGGCCCACGATACCCAGGGTCTGGCCGGCCAGCTCGAAGCCGGCGAAGTCCTTCTTGCCGCTTTCCACCGTCTTTTCCAGATCGGGTGACGCCGGGTCCAGCCCGGCGACAAAGGCCAGCGCCGGCGCCAGGTTACGGGCCGCCAGCAACATGCCGGCCAGCACCAGTTCCTTCACCGCATTGGCATTGGCGCCCGGCGCGTTGAACACCGGCACGCCGCGCGCGGTCATTGCCTTGACCGGGATGTTGTTGGTGCCAGCGCCGCAGCGGCCGATCGCCTGGACGCTGGGCGCAATCTGCAGGGCGTGCATGTCGGCCGATCGCACCAGCACCGCATGGGGCTCTGCCAGGTCCTTGCCGGCGAGGTAGCGACCGGCCGGCAGCCGCTTCAAGCCGTTGTCGGAGATCTGGTTGAGCACCAGGATCCGGAACGGGGAGGCGGCGGTGTCAGCCATGCTGGGACTCGAATTCCTTCATGTACTGCACCAGGGCGCGGACGCCCTCGATCGGCATCGCGTTGTAGATCGAGGCGCGCATGCCGCCGACCACCCGGTGCCCCTTGAGCTGGATCATTCCCCTGGCCTGCGCGCCCTTGAGGAAGGCTTCGTCCATGGCGGCGTCTTTGAGCTGGAACGGAACATTCATCAGCGAGCGGTCGCCCGGCGCCACCGGGTTGCTGAAGAACTTGCTGTGGTCCAGGTAGTCGTACAGCAATTTGGCCTTGGCCCGGTTGTGCTCCTCCATCGCCGGCAGGCCGCCCCGCTCCTTGACGTGCTTGAGCACCAGGCCGGCGATATAGATCGCATAGGTCGGCGGCGTGTTGTACATCGAGTCGGCGTCGGCCTGGGTCTTGTAGTTGAAGGCCGAGGGCGTGATCGGCAACGCGTGCCCCATCAGGTCCTCGCGCACGATCACGATCGTCAGACCGGACGGACCCATGTTCTTCTGCGCGCCGGCGTAGATCAGCCCGTACTTGCTGACGTCGATCGGCCGCGACAGGATGTTGGACGACATGTCGGCCACCAGCGGCACCGCGCCGGTGTCCGGCGTCCAGTGGTATTCGACGCCGCCGATGGTTTCGTTGGAGCAGATGTGGACATACGACGCGTTGGCGTCGAGCTTCCATTCGGACTGCTTCGGGATGGCCGTGAAGTTGCCGGCCTCGCCGCTGGCCGCGATGTTCACCTTGCCGTAGGTCTTCGCCTCCTTGAGCGACTTCTTGGACCATTCGCCGGTGTTGATGTAGTCGGCGCTGCCGGTCTTGCCGATCAGGTTCATCGGCACGATGGCGTTCTCGCCGATCGCGCCGCCCTGCATGAACAGCACCTTGTAGCTGGCCGGGATGCCCATCAGTTCGCGCAGCAGGCTTTCGGCTTCGGCGTGGATGCCGATGAACTCCTTGCCGCGGTGGCTCATCTCCATCACCGACATGCCGCTGCCGTGCCAGTCCAGCATTTCGTCGGCGGCCTGCTTCAGGACTGACTCGGGCAAGGTGGCGGGACCGGGGCTGAAATTGAAGACGCGTGTCATGGGAGACTTTCTCTCGTGAGGCTGGAGGGGAAACCGTGCAGGCGCGCGCGGCGCCGGTGGTGTCCACAGCATACAAGAAAGCGCCCTTCCGACCGCCGTGCGGCGCATGGGTTCGATGACCTCGCAGGTCATGGCCGGTCCGGCGCTTTGCTTTCTACGATCCGGCCATGACCGCTTCCGCCCGTCCGACCGCGTTGGCCGCCCCCAGGCGAGCGCGCACATGGGGATCGCTGCGACATCACGCTGCAGGAGTTGGCGTCGAAACCTTCTTTCCGGCCGACGACTTCACCGCCAAGGCGCTGCGCGAATTGCACGCCTGAGCTTGTCGGTTTTACCGGACAGACCGGCGGGTCGTTTTCCGACGCGCTCGTTGCCGCATCCGGCCGACGATGACCCGGTCCCCGAAAACGAACGAAGGAAACCGCATGAGCAAGACTGAAACTCCCCACGACAAGCTGTGGCACCTGATCAAGGACATGAAGTTCGCGATGTTCACCCATCGCCATGACGACGGCCAGCTGCACGCCCACCCGCTGACCACGCAGAACCGCTCGCTCGACGACACGGGCATGCTGTATTTCTTCGTGTCGCGCGCGACCGAACTGGGCCAGCGTGTCCAGGCGGACGGCAATGTGGGCGTCACCTACGGCGACCCTGGCAAAGACACGTGGGTGTCGATTTCCGGCACAGCGAAAGTCAACGAAGACCGCGCCTTGAAGGAGCGGTTGTTCAACCCACTGGTCAAGGCCTGGTTCCCGGGTGGCCTGGACGACCCCAACCTCGAACTGATCGAAGTCCACATCGACCACGCCGAATATTGGGACATCCATGAAAGCAAGATGACCCAGCTGCTCAAGATGGCGACGGCCGCCGTCACCGGCAAGCCGCCGAAGATGGGCGACCACAAGGAACTGATCGGCTGAGCTCTCGGCCCGTTCCGCCCAAAAAACAAAAGCGGCCCGCGGGCCGCTTTTGTCATGGCGCAACGAGGATCATGCGGCGACGGAGTCGGCCGCGGACTGGAAGTCGGCGATCTTGTCGAAATTCAGGTACTGGTAGACCGTGTCGCTGGCCGCGGTGAGCACGCCCATGTCGGCCATGTATTCCTCCTTCGTGGGAATCCGGCCGAGCTTGGAGCAGATCGCCGCCAGCTCCGCGCTGCCCAGGTACACGAAGGTGTTCTTGCCCAGGCGGTTGGGGAAGTTGCGGGTGCTGGTGGAGAACACGGTGGCGCCCTCGCGCACCTGCGCCTGGTTGCCCATGCACAGCGAGCAGCCCGGCATTTCCATGCGCGCGCCGGCCGAACCGAGCACGCCGTAATGGCCCTCCTCGGTCAGCTGTTGGGCGTCCATCTTGGTCGGCGGCGCGACCCACAGCTTGACGGGGATGTCGCGCTTGTTCTCGAGCAGCTTGGACGCGGCACGGAAGTGCCCGATGTTGGTCATGCAGGAGCCGATGAACACCTCGTCGATTTTGGCGCCGGCGACTTCGGACAGCGTCTTGACGTCGTCCGGGTCGTTCGGGCAGGCCACGATCGGCTCGTGGATGTCAGCCAGGTCGATCTCGATCACGGCGGCGTATTCGGCGTCGGCGTCGCGCTCCAGCAGTTCCGGGTTTTTCAGCCACGCTTCCTGGGCGGCGATCCGGCGCGCCAGCGTGCGGCCGTCGGCGTAGCCCTGCGAGATCATCCAGCGCATCAGGGTGATGTTGCTGTTGACGTATTCGATGATCGGTTCCTTGCCCAGGTGAACCGTGCAGCCGGCGGCCGAGCGCTCGGCCGAGGCGTCGGACAACTCGAACGCCTGCTCCACCTTGAGCTGGGGCAGGCCTTCGATTTCCAGCACGCGGCCGGAGAAGATGTTTTTCTTGCCCTTCTTCTCCACCGTCAGCAGGCCCTGCTTGATGGCGTACAGCGGGATCGCGTTGACCAGGTCGCGCAAGGTGACGCCGGGCTGCATCTGGCCCTTGAAGCGCACCAGCACCGACTCGGGCATGTCCAGCGGCATCACGCCGGTCGCGGCGGCGAACGCCACCAGGCCGGAGCCGGCCGGGAAGCTGATGCCGATCGGAAAACGCGTGTGGCTGTCGCCGCCGGTGCCCACGGTGTCGGGCAGCAACAGGCGGTTCAGCCAGCTGTGGATCACGCCGTCGCCCGGGCGCAGCGAGACGCCGCCGCGGGTGCTCATGAAGTCCGGCAGCTCGTGGTGCATCTTCACGTCCACCGGCTTGGGGTATGCGGCCGTGTGGCAGAACGACTGCATCACCAGGTCGGCTGAAAAGCCCAGGCAGGCCAGGTCCTTGAGCTCGTCGCGCGTCATCGGACCGGTGGTGTCCTGGGAGCCGACCGAGGTCATGCGCGGCTCGCAATAGGTGCCCGGACGGATGCCCTGGCCTTCCGGCAGCCCGCAGGCGCGCCCGACCATCTTCTGCGCCAGGGTGAAGCCCTTCTTGGTGTCGACCGGAGGCGTCGGCAGGCGGAACAACGTCGAGGGCGGCAGGCCCAGCGCCTCGCGCGCCTTCGCCGTCAGGCCGCGCCCGACGATCAGCGGAATGCGGCCGCCGGCGCGCACTTCGTCGAACAGCACGTCGCTCTTGACCTTGAACTCGGCGATCACTTCGCCGTTCTTGAGCGCCTTGCCTTCGTAGGGACGCAGTTCCACCGTGTCGCCCATCTCCATCTTGCTCACGTCGAGCTCGATCGGCAGCGCGCCCGCGTCTTCCATCGTGTTGTAGAAGATCGGGGCGATCTTGCCGCCCAGGCAAACGCCGCCGAAGCGCTTGTTCGGCACGAACGGGATGTCCTGGCCGGTGAACCACAGCACCGAGTTGGTGGCGGACTTGCGCGAGGAGCCAGTGCCCACAACGTCGCCGACGTAGGCGACCTGGTGGCCGCGGGCCTTCAGTTCCTCGATGAACCTGACCGGGCCGCGCTTGCCTTCTTCCTCGGGCGTGATGCCAGGGCGCGGGTTCTTGTGCATGGCCAGCGCGTGCAGCGGGATGTCGGGGCGGCTCCACGCGTCCGGCGCCGGCGACAGGTCGTCGGTGTTGATTTCGCCGGCGACCTTGAAGATCGAGACCTTGATGCTTTCCGGCACTTCGGGACGGCTGGTGAACCACTCGGCGTCGGCCCAGCTTTGCAGCACGGCCTTGGCGTTCTCGTTGCCCTTGTCGGCCTTTTCCTTGACGTCATGGAACTGGTCGAACATCAACAGGGTCTTCTTCAGGCCTTCGGCGGCAACCTTGCCCACCTCCGGGTCGTCGAGCAAATCGACCAGCGGGCCGATGTTGTAGCCGCCGAGCATGGTGCCCAGCAGTTCGGTGGCCTTCTCGCGGCTGATCACCAGGCACTTCTCGGTGCCGTGCGCCACGGCCGCCAGGTAACTGGCCTTGACCTTGGCGGCGTCGTCGACGCCGGCCGGCACGCGGTGGGTGATCAGGTTCAGCAGGAATTCCGCTTCGCCGGTGGAAACGTTTTTCAGCGACTCGATCAACTCGCCGGTCTGCTTGGCCGACAGCGGCAGCGGGGGAATGCCCAGCGTGGCACGCTCGGCGACATGGTCTACATAGGCTTGCAACATGGTTCTCTCTCTCCGTTCAATTCAAAGGGGTCAGCGTCAGTTGGTGGTGGCCGCCGGCGCAGCCGGGATAGAAGCAGGCGGCGTGCCAACGGGCGCTGCCGCATCGGCGGCCGGCGCCTCGGCGGCGGCGGGAGCGACGGCCGGGACGGGCGTCGCCGGGGGCGACGCAGCGGTGCCGGCGACGGCAGCGGGGGACTCGGTGGGGGCGACGGGCGCAACCACCTTGACCGGCGCCGGTTCGAGGATGTTGATCGGGTTCTTCTTCAGCGCCTCGTTGACGGCCATCTGCGCGGGGTTCATGCAGTCGTCGGCCAGGCGCTTGCCCATCTTCTGGCTCATCAGCATCGACTTGTTGGAAAGCTGCAGCCACATGGCGCCGCCCACCGGGTCTTCCAGCCGGATCGCGCCGGTCTTGCTTTCCACCGGATGCATGCGGAACCGCTGGATACCGGTCCGCACGACGAAGAAGCCTTCGCGCTTGTGCTGCGTGATGTGCACAGTCGCGCCCAGTTCGCAGGGGATTTCGCCCAGGTACACGCTCTTGGCGACCTCGAGATCGGCATCGGTCAGCGTGACGGCCGGGTCGTCGTCGATCGGCGTCTTCTCTTCGACGGTCTTGGGCACGACCTTGCCGCCGCGCTTCTTGACGGTGCTCTTGGCGGCCGGCGAGCTCTGGGCTTGCACCAGGGCGGGCGCCACTGCGAGTAGCAGGGCGAGGGGGAAGGCGGCGATCTCGAACTTCATGCAACGCTCCGTGAGTGTTCTAGTGATGCGGAGCGGTTTCGAACCACGTCCGGACTTCTTTCGGCAGCGCCCTGCCGGTGCGGTGGGCGCGTTCCAGCACCTGCCAGTAATAACGGTAACTGGCGCGGTCCTGCAGCTTGCCGTCGAAGCTGATCGGCGCCCACTGCGCAGCGGCGGCGGCCAGGATCATCTTCGAGGCGATGTCGATGTCGTGCGCGCTCGGCGCGAAGGCTTCCAGGATCGGCCGGATCTGGTCCGGATGGATGCTCCACATGCGGGTGAAACCGAACTCGCGGGAGGCCCGCTGCGCCGCGTGGCCAAGAGCCCTGGTGTTCTTGAACTCCGTCACCACCCCATGCGAAGGCACCTTGCCGTGCGCATGGCAGGCCGAGGCGATCTCCAGCTTGGCGCGCACCACCAGCGGGTGCGTGAACTGGCCCTCGACGCCCATGCCCTCGGCCGGGATCGCGCCGCCGTGGGCCGACACGAAGTCCATCAGGCCGAAACTGAGCGACTGCACCCGGGCGTGGGCCGCGATGTCGAAGGCGCGATGCACCGCCGCCGGCGACTCGATCAGCACATGCAGCGGCAGCTGCGCTGCGCCGGCCGCGTCCAGCGCCTTCGCGGCCCGCTCGACATCGGCCGGCGACTCCACCTTGGGAATCATGATGTGGCACAGGTGCCGGCCGGCCTTGCCGGCAATGGTGTTCACGTCGTGCTCGAACGACGGATGTTCGACCGGATGCACCCGCACCGCGATCCGGGCCTTCGGCGCCGCGGTGGCAGCCAATGCCACCACCAGCGCCGCATGCTCCGCCTCGCCGCCGACCGGGGCGCCGTCCTCGCAATCGAGCGTCACGTCGAACACGCAGGCGCCGAATTCCTCGGTCATCTCGGCCTGCAGCTGCAGGCTCTTGCGCATCCGTGCCTCGACGCCGCTGTAGTGGTCGCACACCGGCAGGAAGCCCGCCTGCGCCTGGGCGCCGAGCAGGATGGCGCGCGGATGTGCCACTGCGGGTGCGGCGTTCAGAGCAGGTGGGCGACGCCGGCCTGCTCGTCCTGCAGCTCCTTGAGCGTCTTGTTGATGCGTTCCTGGCTGAACGCGTCGATCGGCAGGTCCTTGACGATCGTGTACTTGCCGTTCTCGGTGGTGACCGGGAAGCCGAACATGACGTCCTTCGGAATGCCGTAATCGCCGTTGGAGGGCACGCCCATCGTCACCCACTTGCCGCGGGTGCCCAGCGCCCAGTCGCGCATGTGGTCGATGGCGGCGTTGGCGGCCGATGCGGCCGACGACAGGCCACGGGCCTCGATGATGGCGGCGCCGCGCTTGCCGACGGTCGGCAGGAAGGTGTCGGCGTTCCAGACCTGGTCGTTGATCATGTCCTTGACGGCCTTGCCGTTCACCGTCGCGAAGCGGTAATCGGCGTACATGGTGGGCGAGTGGTTACCCCAGACGGTCAGCTTCTCGATCTCGCCGACCTTGGCGCCGGTCTTGGCGGCAATCTGCGACAGCGCGCGGTTGTGGTCCAGGCGCAGCATGGCGGTGAAGTTCTCGCGCGGCAGGCTGGGCGCGCTCTTCATCGCGATGTATGCATTGGTATTCGCCGGATTCCCGACCACCAGCACCTTGATGGTGCGGCTGGCGACCTTGTCCAGCGCCTTGCCCTGCGCCGTGAAGATGGCGCCGTTGATCGACAGCAGTTCGGCGCGCTCCATGCCCGGGCCGCGCGGACGCGAGCCGACCAGCAGGGCGTAGTCCGTGTCCTTGAAGGCGGTCATCGGGTCGCTGTGCGCTTCCATGCCGGCCAGCAACGGGAAGGCGCAGTCTTCCAGCTCCATCATCACGCCTTTGAGCGCCTTCTGGGCCTTTTCGTCGGGGATTTCCAGCAGTTGCAGGATCACCGGCTGGTCCTTGCCCAGCATTTCGCCAGAGGCGATGCGAAACAGCAGTGCATATCCGATCTGACCGGCGGCACCGGTGACGGCGACGCGAACGGGCTTTTTGCTCATGGGGAAATCTCCGAAAGGAAGGTTGCGAATCCTGTTTCCGCGGGGCGCTGAAAAGGCGGCTCGACCCTGCTGGAAAACCCGTAATTTTACGCCCGAATCCCCGGCATCGTCAATTTGTCTTATGTCTTATATAAGATAGAATTTCCCGACTTTCAAGCGACCCGATTCCTCCCTACGCAAGCCCTGCCGCCCATGGCCACATCGCACTCCTCCCAGGCCGATCCAGCCGGCGCCAGCGCGGAGGCGACGACAACGGCGACACCCGCCTTCAGCCCGCTGTACCAGCAGATCAAGGAGTTGATCCTGCACAGCCTGCAGTCCGGCGAATGGAAGCCCGGCGAGGCGATTCCCAGCGAGATGGACCTGGCCGCGCGTTTTCGCGTCAGCCAGGGCACGGTGCGCAAGGCGATCGACGAGCTGGCGGCCGACAACCTGGTGATCCGCCGGCAGGGCAAGGGCACTTTCGTCGCCACCCACTCCGAACAACAGGTCCGCTACCGCTTCCTGAAACTGATGCCCGACAGCGGCGACCGCGACAGCGAGGGGCCGGCCCAGCGCTATGTGCTCGATTGCAAGCGTGCGCGCGCCAGCGCCGACGTGGCGCGGGCGCTGTCCCTGCGCTCCGGCGACGCGGTGATCCAGGTGCGGCGGGTGCTCTCGTTCGGCGGCGTGCCGACCATCCTGGAAGACCTGTGGCTGCCCGGCAGTGCGTTCAAAGGCCTGACTGCGGAGCAGGCTGCCGGCTACCAGGGCCCGACCTACGCCATGTTCGAGATCGAGTTCGGCGTGCGCATGGTGCGGGCCGAAGAAAAGATCCGTGCCGTGCTGCCCGACGAGCAACAGGCGCAACTGCTGAAGGTGCCTGCGCAGACACCGCTTCTGAGCGTGGAACGCATCGCGTACACCTACAACGACGTGCCGATGGAACTGCGGCGCGGCCTGTACCGGACCGACACCCACCACTACCGCAACGAGCTGAACTGACACGGGATTTCAGCCACGCGACTGTGACAGTTTGTGCGTTGCAATAGAATTTTGGCTTGTATGCCTTTCCCGAAGCACAAAAACGCATGCACCCCCTGAAGAAAGCCAAGCCATGACAGAGCCAGCCAAGAAGCGGCCCGAATTCCGCAACATCAACGCGTTGACGGACCTGCCCAGCTACCGGCTGCCCGCAGCCGGCGTGGTGTCCATCCTGCACCGCATCAGCGGGGTCCTGATGTTCATGTTGATGCCGTTCATCATCTGGATGTTCGACAAGTCCATCAGCTCCGAGATCTCCTTCGCCAAATTCACCAGCGCTTTCGGCCAGGGCCTGGGAGTCTTTCCGGGCTGGTTCATCAAGCTGGTGGTGCTGGCGCTGATCTGGGCCTACCTGCACCACTTCATCGCCGGCCTGCGCCACCTGTGGATGGACGTCAGCCACAAGGCGGTGAGCATGGAATTCGGCATGACCTCGGCCCGCGTCACGCTCGCCGCCAGCCTGCTGCTGACGGTGGTGCTCGGCGCCAAGCTGTTTGGGTTGTATTGATTTTGCGGGACAGATCTTCAGCTCTGTCCCCAACCTACTAGGACTGATTATTTATGGCAGTTAACTACGGCTCCAAACGCATCGTCGTCGGCGCGCACTACGGCCTGCGCGACTGGCTGAGCCAGCGCGTCACCGCCGCCCTGATGGCCCTGTTCACCCTGCTGGTGCTGGCGCAGCTGATTTTCAGCCGCGGCCCGGTCGGCTACGACAAGTGGGCCGGCATCTTCGCCAGCCAGTGGATGAAGGTGCTGACGTTCGCCGTCATTGGGGCCCTGCTCTGGCACGTCTGGGTCGGCATGCGCGATGTCTGGATGGACTACGTGAAGCCGGTCTGGGCCCGTCTGGCGCTGCAGGTCTTCACCATCGTCTGGCTGGTCGGCTGCGCCGGCTGGGCCATTCAAGTCCTCTGGAGAGTTTGAATTCCATGAGCTATACCAAGAACAACATCACCAAGCGCAAGTTCGACGTCGTCATCGTCGGCGCCGGCGGCTCGGGCATGCGCGCCTCGCTGCAACTGGCGCGCGCCGGCCTGAATGTCGCCGTGCTGTCCAAGGTCTTCCCCACCCGCTCGCACACCGTGGCGGCGCAGGGGGGCATCGGCGCCTCGCTGGGCAACATGAGCGAGGACAACTGGCACTACCACTTCTACGACACCGTCAAGGGCTCGGACTGGCTGGGTGACCAGGACGCGATCGAATTCATGTGCCGCAAGGCGCCCGAGGTGGTCTATGACCTTGAGCACATGGGCATGCCGTTCGACCGAAATCCCGACGGCACCATCTACCAGCGTCCGTTCGGCGGCCACACCGCCAATTACGGCGAGAAGCCGGTGCAGCGCGCCTGCGCCGCGGCCGACCGCACCGGCCACGCCATGTTGCATACGCTGTACCAGCAGAACGTCAAGGCCCGCACCAGCTTCTTCGTCGAGTGGATGGCGATGGACCTGGTCCGCGACGCCGAAGGCGACGTCTGCGGCGTGACCGCGCTGGAAATGGAAACCGGCGACCTGCACATCCTTGAGGCCCGCACGGTGCTGCTGGCCACCGGCGGTGCCGGCCGGATCTTCGCAGCCTCGACCAACGCCTTCATCAACACTGGCGACGGCCTGGGCATGGCCGCGCGTGCCGGCATCCCGCTGCAGGACATGGAGTTCTGGCAGTTCCACCCGACGGGCGTGGCCGGCGCCGGCGTGCTGCTGACCGAAGGCTGCCGGGGCGAAGGCGCGATCCTGCTCAACAGCAACGGCGAGCGCTTCATGGAACGCTATGCGCCGACGCTGAAGGACCTGGCGCCGCGCGACTTCGTCTCGCGCTGTATGGACCAGGAAATCAAGGAAGGGCGCGGCTGCGGGCCCAACAAGGACTACATCCTGCTCAAGCTCGATCACCTGGGCGCGGACACCATCCACAAGCGCCTGCCCTCGGTATACGAGATCGGCGTCAACTTCGCCAACGTCGACATCACCAGGGAACCGATCCCGGTGGTGCCGACCATCCACTACCAGATGGGCGGCATCCCGACCAACATCAACGGCCAGGTGGTGACGCAACAGGCCGGCGAGGACCGGGCCGTGGTCAACGGCCTGTATGCGGTGGGCGAATGCTCCTGCGTCAGCGTGCACGGCGCCAACCGCCTGGGCACCAATTCGCTGCTCGACCTGCTGGTGTTCGGCCGCGCGGCGGGCGACCACATCGTCGAATTCAACAACCGCAACAAGGCACATAAGCCGCTGCCGGCTGACGCGGCTGACCGCACGCTGGAGCGCCTGAACCGCCTGGACGGCGCATCGTCGGGCGAATACGCGCAGGACGTGGCCAACGACATCCGCGCCTCGATGCAGCTGCACGCCGGCGTGTTCCGCACCCAGGCCAGCATGGACGAGGGCGTCCAGAAGATCGCCGCGCTGCGCGAGCGGGTCGGCAACATCGCCTTGAAGGACCAGTCGAAGATCTTCAACACCGCGCGGATCGAGGCGCTCGAGGTGGAGAACTTGATCGAGTGCGCCCAGGCCACCATCGTGTCGGCCGCCGCCCGCAAGGAATGCCGCGGCGCCCACACGGTCAACGACTACGAGCGCCCGACCGACGACCCGGTCGCCCCCATGGGCCGCGACGACGCCAACTGGATGAAGCACACGCTCTGGTACAGCGAGGGAAACCGCCTGTCGTACAAGTCAGTCAACCTCAAGCCGCTCACGGTCGATTCGGTGCCTCCCAAAGTCAGGACTTTCTAAATGAACCGCACGTTCCAGATCTACCGCTACGACCCGGACAAGGACGCCAAGCCGTATATGCAGACCATCGAGATCGAGCTCGACGGCCACGAACGCATGTTGCTCGACGCCCTGATGAAGCTCAAGGCGCAGGACCCGACGCTGTCGTTCCGCCGTTCCTGCCGCGAAGGCGTCTGCGGCTCGGACGCGATGAACATCAACGGCAAGAACGGCCTGGCCTGCCTGACCAACATGCTCACGCTCAAGGGCACGATCGTGCTCAAGCCGCTGCCCGGCCTGCCGGTGATCCGCGACCTGATCGTGGACATGACGCAGTTTTTCAAGCAGTACAACTCGATCAAGCCCTACCTGATCAACGAGACCATTCCGCCGGAGACCGAGCGGCTGCAGTCGCCCGAGGAGCGCGAAGAGCTCAACGGCCTGTACGAATGCATCCTGTGCGCCAGTTGCTCCACGGCCTGCCCCAGCTTCTGGTGGAACCCGGACAAGTTCGTCGGCCCGGCCGGCCTGCTGCAGGCCTACCGTTTCATCGCCGACAGCCGCGACGAAGGCACGGCCGAGCGCCTGGACAACCTGGAAGACCCGTATCGCCTGTTCCGCTGCCACACCATCATGAACTGCGTCGACGTCTGCCCCAAGGGCCTGAACCCGACGATGGCGATCGGCAAGATCAAGGAACTGATGGTGCGCCGGGCCGTCTAGTGGACAACGAGCTCGACCAACCCCTGGGCGAGAGGGCGCTTTCCAAGCTGAAGTGGCGCTGCCGCCGCGGATTGCTGGAAAACGACTTGCTGATCGAGCGTTTTTTTGACCAACATCAAGCCCGGCTCACGGTCGGACAGGCTCAAGCCCTCCACCGGCTGATGGACTTGCCGGACAATGACCTCCTGGACCTGCTGCTGCGCCGGACCGAGCCGCAAGGTGACCTGGACACTGCCGGCGTCCGTGAAATCGTCGGGCTGCTGCGGCCCCAATCGACATGAGAAGGAAACAGAAATGAAACTCGCCGACAACAAAGCCACCCTGTCGTTCAGCAACGGCAGCCCCAACGTCGACTTGCCCGTCTATCACGGCAGCGTCGGCCCGGACGTGATCGACATCCGCAAGCTGTACGCGCAGACCGGAATGTTCACGTACGACCCCGGTTTCATGTCGACGGCGGCCTGCCAGTCCGCCATCACCTACATCGACGGCGACAAGGGCGAGCTGCTGTACCGCGGCTACCCCATCGAGCAGTTGGCCACCCAGTGCGACTTCATGGAAACCTGTCACCTGCTGCTGTACGGCGAGCTGCCGACCGCCGAAGGCAAGAACAAGTTCTCCCGCACCGTGACCATGCACACCATGGTCAACGAGCAGATGCAGTTCTTCCTGCGTGGCTTCCGCCGCGACGCCCACCCGATGGCGATCATGACGGGCCTGGTCGGCGCGCTGTCGGCCTTCTATCACGACAGCACCGACATCAACAACCCGGAGCACCGCGAGATCTCCGCGATCCGCCTGATTGCCAAGATGCCGACGCTGGTGGCCATGGCCTACAAGTACAACGCCGGCCAGCCGTACATCTATCCGAAGAACGACCTCTCTTACGCCGGCAACTTCCTGCACATGATGTTCGCCACGCCTTGCGAGGATTACGTGGTGAACCCGGTGCTCGAACGCGCGCTGGACCGCATCTTCATCCTGCACGCCGACCACGAGCAGAACGCATCGACTTCCACCGTGCGCCTGTGCGGCAGCTCGGGCACCAACCCGTTCGCCGCGATCGCGGCCGGCGTGGCCTGCCTCTGGGGCCCGGCCCACGGCGGCGCCAACGAGGCGGCGCTGAACATGCTGCATGACATCCAGCGTAACGGCGGTGTCGACAAGATCGGCGAATTCATCAAGCAGGTGAAGGACAAGAACTCCGGCATCAAGCTCATGGGGTTCGGCCACCGCGTGTACAAGAACTACGACCCGCGCGCCAAGCTGATGCAGGAAACCTGCAAGGAAGTGCTGGGCGAACTGGGCCTGGAAAACGATCCGCTGTTCAAGCTGGCGATGGCGCTGGAGAAGATCGCCCTGGAAGACGAATACTTCGTGTCGCGCAAGCTCTATCCGAATGTGGACTTCTACTCGGGCATCGTGCAGCGCGCGATCGGCATCCCGGTCGGCCTGTTCACGGCAGTCTTCGCCCTGGCCCGCACGGTGGGCTGGATCGCCCAGCTCAACGAGATGATCGGCGACCCCGAGTACAAGATCGGCCGTCCGCGCCAGCTGTACACCGGCGCCACCCGCCGCGACGTGACGGCGATCGGCAAGCGCTGAACCGCTGGGTGATTGCGGGCTTGGCCCGCAATCCACGACAGGCTCGCTTCGGCGGGCCTTTTTCATTGGCGCCGCCAAATCAGCCGGTTCGGCAAGATGGGCATCGCGGTTGGCGATGGCCAAGGCGGTTCTGATGAGGGAAAATAGCCGCCTCATCGCCATCCGCGATGACCTTCGATCCAACAGCCGTGCGCCCCTCCGACCGCTCCTTTGCCCGCCGCATCGACCTGACGTCGCTGCAGCTGTTCGTCGCCGTCTGCGAGCTCGGCTCGATCGGCAAGACGGCGGAGCGCGAATTCATCGCCGCCTCGGCCGTGAGCAAGCGCCTGTCCGACCTGGAGGCCACGCTTGAAACGCCGCTGCTGTACCGCCACACCCGCGGCGTCGACCTGACGCCCGCTGGAGAGAGTCTGCTGCACCATGCGCGCTCGGTGCTGTTCAGCCTGGAGAAAATGCAGGCGGAACTGTCGGAGTACGCCGACGGCGTGCGCGGCCACGTGCGGGTGCATGCCAGCATCTCGGCGATCGTGCAGTTCCTGCCCGAGGACCTGGGCCACTTCGTCAAGGAGCATCCACAGGTCAAGATCGACCTCGAGGAGCACCTGTCGACGGAAGTGATCCGGGCGGTGCAGGAAGGCACGGCCGACCTGGGGATTTGCAACACCGGCGTGCCCGGCCCCAGCCACGAGTTGCAGACCCTGCCCTACCGCGAGGACCAGCTGGTGCTGATCGTGCCGCGCGGCCATGCGCTGGCGCGCAAGAAGGCCGTGCCGTTCGAAGCCACGCTGGACTTCGACCATGTCGGCCTGCATTCGAACAGCTCGATCTACCTGGCGATGCGCGACGCCGCCGCCAACGCCGGCCGCACGATCAAACTGCGCATCCACGTGACCGGCCTGGACGCCATGTGCCGGATGATCCACAACGGCCTGGGCGTGGGCGTGATGCCGCGCCGCGCCTTCGAACTGATGCACGGTGTCGGCGACCTCGAAAGCGTGCGCCTGAGCGACGCCTGGGCCCGCCGCAGCATCAACCTGGTGGCCCGCGATTTCTCCACCCTGCCGGTCACCGCCCGCTTGCTGGTGGACCACCTGACGGCCCGCGCCGAAGCACCCGAACTGGTCGCCGCCTGAGCGCCCCAACCCGTTTCATCGAAAGAACACCATGGCCAGAACCCTGTACGACAAGATCTGGGACGAGCACGTCGTCCACACGGAAGACGACGGCACTGCCGTCCTCTACATCGACCGCCACCTGGTTCATGAAGTGACCAGCCCGCAGGCATTCGAAGGCCTGCGCGAAGCCGGCCGCAAGGTCTGGCGGGTCAGCTCGATCGTCGCCACCGCCGACCACAACACGCCGACCACCGGCTGGGAACTGGGCTACGACGGCATCACCGACCCGATCAGCAAGGAACAGATCACCACGCTGGACAAGAACATGGCGCAATACGGCGCCGCCGCCTATTTCCCGTTCCTGTCCAAGCGCCAGGGCATCGTCCACGTGATCGGCCCCGAGCAAGGCGCGACCCTGCCGGGCATGACGGTGGTCTGCGGCGATTCGCACACCTCCACCCATGGCGCCTTCGGCGCGCTGGCCCATGGAATTGGCACCAGCGAGGTCGAACATGTAATGGCAACCCAGACCCTGTTGGCCAAGAAAGCCAAGAACCTGCTGATCAAGGTCGATGGCAAGGTCACGCCGGGCGTGACGGCCAAGGACATCGTGCTGGCCATCATCGGCAAGATCGGCACCGCCGGCGGTACTGGCTACACCATCGAGTTCGCCGGCTCGGCGATCCGGGCACTGTCGATGGAAGGCCGGATGACGGTTTGCAACATGGCGATCGAAGCCGGCGCCCGCGCCGGACTGGTTGCAGTGGACGAGAAGACCATCGAATACGTCAAGGGCAAGCCACTGGCGCCGACCGGAGTGGAATGGGAGCAGGCGGTCGCCTACTGGAAGACGCTGCGTTCCGATCCTGATGCGAAGTTCGACGCGGTGGTCGAACTGGACGCCAGCCAGGTCGTGCCGCAGGTCACCTGGGGCACCTCGCCCGAGATGGTGCTGGGCGTGGACGCCCGGGTGCCGGACCCGGACAAGGAAAAGGACGCCAACAAGCGCGACGCGATCGAGCGCGCTCTCAAGTACATGGGCCTGCAGCCGGGCAAGGCACTGAACGACTTGTACATCGACAAGGTGTTCATCGGCTCCTGCACCAACAGCCGGATCGAGGACATGCGCGAGGCCGCGGCCGTGGTCAAGAAGCTGGGCCAGAAGGTTGCCAGCAACGTCAAGCTGGCGATGGTCGTCCCGGGTTCCGGCCTGGTGAAGGACCAGGCCGAGCGCGAGGGCCTGCACGAGATCTTCAAGGCCGCCGGCTTCGAGTGGCGCGAGCCCGGTTGCTCGATGTGCCTGGCGATGAATGCCGACCGGCTGGAGCCGGGCGAGCGCTGCGCCTCCACCAGCAACCGCAACTTCGAAGGCCGGCAGGGCGCGGGAGGCCGGACCCACCTGGTCAGCCCCGCCATGGCCGCCGCTGCTGCGGTGCACGGCCACTTCGTCGACATCCGCCAATTCGCCTGAGGAGAACACCCATGAAAACCATCGCCACGCTGCTCGCCCTTTCCTTCGCCTTCCTGCTGGCTGGCTGCAACACCGTGCGCGGCGCCGGCCAGGACATCCAGAAGGCCGGCTCCGTCATCGAAGACGCGGCGAAGAAAAAATAAACGACCTTGCGGGACAGACCGCAGTGACGAAGTCGCGCTCTGTCCCCAACTGATTAGGACCCAGCCATGCAGAAATTCACCGTGCACAAGGGCCTTGTGGCCCCGATGGACCGCGAGAACGTCGACACCGACGCGATCATTCCCAAGCAGTTCCTCAAATCGATCAGGAAGACCGGGTTCGGCGTGAACCTGTTCGACGAATGGCGCTACCTGGACCACGGCGAGCCGGGCCAGGATCCGGCCAGCCGCAAGCCCAACCCGGACTTCGTCTTGAACCAGCCACGCTACAAAGGCGCCTCGATCCTGCTGGCGCGCAAGAACTTCGGCTGCGGCTCCTCGCGCGAGCATGCGCCCTGGGCGCTGGACCAGTACGGCTTTCGCGCCATCATCGCGCCGAGCTTCGCCGACATCTTCTTCAACAACTGCTTCAAGAACGGCTTGCTGCCCATCGTGCTGCCGCAAGCCAAGCTGGCGCAGCTGTTCGACGAGTCACTGGCCTTCCCCGGCTACCAGCTCACCGTCGACCTGGAACGCCAGGTCATCGTCAAGCCGCAGGGCGAGGAGATCCCGTTCGAAGTCCAGGCCTTCCGCAAGTACTGCCTGACCAACGGTTTCGATGACATCGGCCTGACGCTTCTCAAGCAGGACAAGATCAAGGCCTTCGAAGCCCAGCGGCTGGCCGAAAAGCCATGGCTGGCCCACACCCTCATTCGTTGATTCACCGGAACACACAACATGAAGATCGCAGTCTTGCCGGGTGATGGCATCGGCACCGAAATCGTGGCGGAAGCCGTCAAGGTGCTGCAGGCCCTGGACCTGAAGTTCGAAATGGAAACCGCGCTGGTCGGCGGCGCCGCCTACGAGGCCCACGGCCATCCGCTGCCGGAGTCCACGCTCAAGCTGGCCAAAGAGTCGGACGCCATCCTGTTCGGCGCCGTCGGCGCCTGGAAGTACGACAAACTCGACCGCCCGCTGCGGCCGGAGCAGGCGATCCTGGGCCTGCGCAAGGCGCTGGGCCTGTTCGCCAATTTTCGCCCCGCCATCTGCTACGAGGAACTGGTCGGCGCCTCCAGCCTGAAGCCCGAGCTGGTCTCCGGGCTGGACATCCTGATCATCCGCGAGCTGACCGGCGACATCTACTTCGGCCAGCCGCGCGGCCGCCGCGTCTCGCCGGACGGCAACTTCCCCGGCGCCGAGGAAGCCTTCGACACGATGCGCTACACCCGGCCGGAGATCGAGCGCATCGGCCATGTCGCCTTCCAGGCCGCCCGCAAGCGCAGCAAGCGCGTGACCAGCGTCGACAAGGCCAACGTGCTGGAGACCTTCCAGTTCTGGAAGGACGTGATGACCGAGGTCGGCAAGGAGTACCCGGACGTCGCGCTGGATCACATGTACGTGGACAACGCCGCGATGCAGCTGGTCAAGGCGCCCAAGAAGTTCGACGTGGTGGTCACCGGCAACATGTTCGGCGACATTCTTTCGGACGAGGCCTCGATGCTGACCGGTTCGATCGGCATGTTGCCATCGGCCAGCATCAACGCCGGCAACCAGGGCCTGTATGAACCCAGCCACGGCAGCGCGCCGGACATCGCCGGCAAGGGCGTGGCCAATCCTTTGGCTACAATCTTGTCTGCCGCCATGATGCTCCGCTTCTCCCTCAACCAGCCCCAAGCCGCCGACCGGATCGAGTCGGCCGTCAAGGACGTCCTGGCGTCGGGATTGCGCACGCCGGACATCTGGTCGGATGGCACGAAGAAGGTCGGCACCCGTGAGATGGGTGAGGCTGTCGTGGCCGCGATTACCAAGAAAACCACCAAGGGCTAGTCAGCTCCGGTTCGTCGCGCGCCCTCCCCGGCCGACGAGCCGGGGAAAGCAAGTTTTGAAACTGCAAAGGGCGACGTGACATGAAACTCTCGAACGGACAACAACCCCTGGTCGGCCTGGTCGGCTGGCGCGGCATGGTCGGCTCGGTCCTGATGGACCGGATGCAGGCCGAAGGCGACTTCGGTCTGATCGAGCCGCTGTTCTTCTCCACCTCCAATGCCGGCGGCAAGGCCCCGGCGATGGCAAAGAACGAGACCACGCTGAAGGACGCGTTCGACATCGAGGCGCTGAAGAAGTGCGATATCGTCATCACCGCCCAGGGTGGCGATTACTCCAGCGAGGTCTATCCGAAGCTACGGGCCGCCGGCTGGGGCGGCCACTGGATCGACGCCGCCTCCACGCTGCGCATGAAGGAGGACGCCGTCATCGTCCTGGACCCGGTCAACCTCCCGGTCATCAGGAACGCCCTGGCCAAGGGCGGCAAGAACTGGATCGGCGGCAACTGTACCGTCAGCTGTATGTTGATGGGCGTCGGCGCTCTCTACAAGGCGGGCCTGGTCGAGTGGATGAGCAGCATGACCTATCAGGCAGCCTCCGGCGGCGGTGCCCAGCACATGAGGGAATTGCTGACCCAGTTCGGCACGCTCCACGGCGAGGTCCGGGCCCTGCTGGACGATCCCAAGTCCGCCATCCTGGAAATCGACCGCAAGGTGCTGGCCCGGCAACAGGCCCTCTCCGGCGACGAGGTGGCGAACTTCGGCGTGCCGCTGGGCGGCTCGCTGATCCCCTGGATTGACAAGGACCTCGGAGAAGGAAAGCAGCCGGGTGAGCCCGGCTGGGGCGTGTCCAAGGAAGAGTGGAAGGCCGGGGCGGAAACCAACAAGATCCTGGGCCAGGGCGAAGGCTTCGGCACGCCGGCCACGCCGGTCGACGGGTTCTGCGTCCGGGTCGGCGCCATGCGCTGCCATAGCCAGGCACTGACCTTCAAGCTGAAGAAGGACGTGCCGATGGCCGACATCGAAGCCATGATCGCGGCCGACAACAGCTGGGTGAAGGTGGTTCCCAACACCAAGGAAGCGACGGTCCGCGATCTGACGCCGGTCGCCGTCACCGGAACGCTGACGATTCCGGTCGGCCGGATGCGCAAGCTGGCCATGGGGCCGGAGTACCTCGGGGCCTTCACGATCGGCGATCAACTGCTGTGGGGCGCCGCCGAACCGCTGCGCCGCATGTTGCGGATTTTGCTGGCGCATTGATGCCGACCGGCCTGTAGCCTCGTGTTACAGGCCGTTGTCGTTCGACCACAAGCTACACCGCGTCAGGTGCCGCAAAAGCCTCGCTCTGAAGTTAAAAGATGTCTCAGCTTGTCAGTCTAAGACATTGATGTTATGGTCATTTTTAGCAATTTCAGCCCGAGGCGAATGTCCGCATGAAGAGAAAAAAACTGCCTGCAGACCGAGCAGTGGGGACGCAAAAACCGATGAAAAAGCCGCATTGGAGGGCAACTGCCCTTGCCATCGCGGCCGCGGTTGTGCTGGGCGTCGCCGCGTCGGATGCACAAGCCCTTGCTCTGGGTCGCGTCACGGTCCAGTCCGCCTTGGGTGAGCCCCTGCGGGCGGACATCGAGATTCCGGACATCAACGCTGATGAAGCAGCGACCCTGCGCGCCACAATCGCGTCGCCCGACACGTTCCGCGCCGCCGGCATGGAATACAACACGGCGATGTCGAGCGTGCAGATCACGCTGCAGCGCCGTCCCGATGGCAATTACTTTCTCCGGCTCAGCAGCGACCGCCCGATCAACGACCCCTTCGTCGACCTGATCCTGGAAGCGAGCTGGTCGTCCGGGCGGATCGTGCGCGACTACACGATGCTGTTCGACCCGCAGAACCTGCGCCAGGGCAGCCAGCCGCCGCTCGCCGCCCAGGTGTCGCCGGTCGCGCCGCCGCCGGCCGTGGCGGCCTCCCCGATTCCCCGGCTCGCGCCTCAGTCTCAGCCAGCCACTCCCCGTGCAGCTGCCGCTCCCCGCGCTGCCATAGTGGCAAAGCCCGCACCGGAGCCACGCACCGCTGCGCCCAAGCCGGCGCCATCTGGCGATTCGAAGCAGGTCACCGTCCGCCCAGGCGATACGGCCGGAGCGATTGCGGCGGCGAACAAGCCGTCCACGGTGTCGCTGGACCAGATGCTGGTCGCCATGCTGCGCGCCAATCCGCAAGCGTTCTCCGCCGGCAACATCAACCGGCTGAAGGCCGGCGCGGTGCTCGAAGTCCCGGGCGCCAGCGATGCCAGCGCCGTGCCCGCATCTGAAGCCAGCCAGACCGTCGTGGCGCAAAGCCGTGACTTCAACGAATTCCGCCGCAAGCTCGCCGAAGGCGTGCCCGCCAGCCAGATCGATGGCGCCCAGCGCCAGGCCAGCGGCAAGGTCCAGGCGACCGTGGAAGAAAAGAAGCCCGCCGCCGCCACGCCCGACAAGCTCACGTTGTCCAAGGGCAGCGTCCAGGCCAAGGCCAACGAGGAAAAGATCGCCCGCGAGCGTTCCGCCAAGGAAGCGGCAACGCGCGTCGCGGAACTCAACAAGAACATCGCCGACCTGAACAAGCTCGGAACGGCGACCGGCACGGCAGCCGCACCTGGTGCCGCAGCCGCTGCACGAGGCGGCGCCAGCGCCGCGCGTGCTGGCGCAGCGGTGCCAATCGGTGCCGCCGCGACGGCTTCGCGGCCGGCTCCGACACCTGCGCCGACGCCCGCTCCGACGCCGGCTCCCACACCCGCCCCCACGCCTGCACCGACGCCGGCGCCGACCCCCGCTCCTACTCCTGCGCCGACCCCTGCGCCGGTGCTGCCCGCGGCAACCCCGGTCTCGGAAGCAGCGGCTCCTGTGACGCCTTCCGCTGTCGTTGCGCCAGTCGTCACGGCGGCCTCGGCACCGGTCGTACCCAAGCCGGCAGCGTCGGCGGCTCGCCCCATTGCGACGACCCCGGTTGAGACAAGCCTGGTCGATGACCTGCTCGAAAACCCGATCGTCCCCGCCGCCGCGGGCGGCCTGATCGCACTGCTGCTGGGCGTCGGTTTCTACCGCGCACGCCGGCGCAAGAAGTCGTCGCAGGTGGACAGCTCTTTTTTGGAAAGCAGGCTTCAGCCTGACTCTTTCTTCGGCGCGAGTGGCGGCCAGCGCATCGACACCAACGAGGGCAGCCCCACCGGCTCGTCGATGGTGTATTCCCCCAGCCAGCTGGATGCCGCAGGCGACGTGGACCCGGTCGCGGAGGCCGACGTGTACCTGGCCTACGGTCGCGACCTTCAGGCCGAGGAAATCCTCAAGGAAGCGATGCGCACCAATCCGCAGCGCGTCGCCATCCACAGCAAGCTGCTGGAGATCTATTCGAAGCGCCGCGATGCCAAGGCGTTCGAACTGGTTGCGACCGAAGCCTACAGCCTGACCCACGGTGAGGGCCCGGAATGGGAGCACATCTGCGAACTCGGCCAGGAACTCGACCCGGGCAACCCGCTCTATCGCCCGGGGGGGCAGCCCACCGAAGGCAGCATGGCTGCGGCAGCCGCGGTCGGCGGCGGTGTCAACCTGGCCAACGCCATGTCCGCGACCCAGCCGATACAGGCGACGAGCACCGCTGCGAGCGCGTCGGACGTCGATCTCGACCTGGACTTTTCGCTGGGTGACGACGAGCCGGTGGCCGTTGCGCCCGCTCCTGTGCGGGCCGCCCCTGCTCCGGTCGCAGCACGTGCGCCGGCGCCGGTCGAGCCCGAGCCGATGCCATCGCTGGACATGGACTTCGATGTCCCGGCGCCGGCGGCGGCGTCTGCCAGCATCCCGACCCGCCCCGACGCGCCGGACCTGATGCTGTCGGGAAACAGCTTGAACCTCAGCCCCGAGCCGGTCAAGGCCGCGCCGCTGGCCCCGGTTCGCGCACCGGCCCCGGCAGCCACACCGGCGCACGCCCCTGAGGCGGATTCCGGCATGATCGAATTCGACATGGGCTCGCTGTCTCTGGACCTGCCCAGCGCCTCCGCTCCCGCGGCCCCAGTCGCCAGCGCCCCGATCGCCTCGTCGTCCAACTCCGGACATGCGCCATTGCTGAACCTCGATGGCGGCAGCACCGGCGGCTTCGAAGTCGAAAGCGCCAGCGACGATCCGCTGGCCACCAAGCTCGCACTGGCCCAGGAATTCAACGCGATCGGCGACCCCGATGGCGCGCGTAGCCTGGCGGAAGAAGTCCTGGCCGAAGCCTCGGGTGACCTCAAGACCCGTGCCCAGCGCTTCCTCGCCGAAATCAATTGAAGGCAAGTTGACCCCTGCGTGGCAGCTGGCGCGCTGCGGTGCCGCCCGCGCGGGGAAGCCCTTGATCGTGGTGTAAGACGATGAGGTTGGCTCTGGGCATCAGCTACAACGGGCAAGCCTACGAGGGCTGGCAGAGCCAGCTTTCCGGGCGGACCGTGCAGGACCGGCTGGAGGCGGCGCTCGGCCAATTCACCACCCAGCGTGTGTCCACCGTCTGCGCCGGCCGTACCGATGCCGGAGTGCACGGGCTGATGCAGGTGGTTCACTTCGACACCGGGTTGGAGCGAGAAGAGTCCTCTTGGGTGCGCGGCACCAACCGCTACCTGCCGCTCGACATCGCCGTTGAATGGGCACGTCCGGTTCCCGACGCATTTCACAGCCGTGCCA
>JBBRSZ010000052.1:0-26467 GCA_038244915.1 Burkholderiales bacterium
CAATGTCAAGCGCTCGTCGGTGCGCGACAAGGGCCGCAAGGGCAGCGAAAGGCCTTTGGTGCTGGGCCTGAACATCGGCAAGAACGCGGCCACGCCGATCGAGGACGCCACCAGCGATTACCTGATCGGCCTCGAGGGCGTCTATCCCCACGCCGACTACGTCACCGTCAACATCTCCAGCCCCAACACCAGCAACCTGCGCGCGCTGCAAAGCGACGAGGCGCTGGACGGACTGCTGGGCGCCATCGCGGCCCGGCGCGAGGCGCTGGCCCTGGCCCACGGGCGCCGGGTGCCGGTATTCGTCAAGATCGCGCCGGACCTCGACGCCGCCCAGGTCGAGGTGATTGCCGCGACGCTGCGCCGGCACGGGATGGATGGCGTGGTGGCGACCAACACCACCATCAGCCGCGATGCGGTGAAGGGACTGCCCCACGCGCAGGAAACGGGCGGGCTGAGCGGAGCGCCGGTGCTGGAAGCCAGCAACCGCGTGATCGCGCAACTGCGCGCGGCGCTAGGCGCCTCGTTTCCCATCATCGGTGTCGGCGGCATCCTGAGCGCCGAAGACGCGGTCTCCAAGATCCGCGCCGGCGCCGACGTGGTGCAGATCTACACGGGCCTGATCTACCGCGGCCCGCGGCTGGTGGTCGACGCCGCCCGCGCGATCCGGGACCTGCGCATTCCCGGCTAATCGCCAGCCAGCATGGCGGCCACCACGTCGGCGATCGCCAGCGCGCTGGTCAGGCCCGGCGACTCGATGCCGAACAGGTTGACCAGCCCGGGCACGCCATGCAGCGCGGGGCCGTCGATGCGGAAATCCGGCGCCGGTTCGCCGGGACCATGGATCTTGGGGCGCACGCCGCTGTAGCTCGGTGTCAGCGCGCCATCGGGCAGCCCCGGCCAGTAGCGCCGCACTTCGGCATAGAAACCGTCGGCGCGGCGCGGGTCGACGGCGTAGTCGATCTGCTCGGGCGTCTCCACTGGCAGCCATTCCAGGTCGGGGCCGAACTTGGCTTGCCCGCCCAGATCCAGCGTCAGGTGGACGCCGAGCCAGGCATCGGCCGGCGCCGGATAGATCAGGTGCGAGAACGGCGCGCGACCGCTCAGCGCGTAGTAGTTGCCCTTGGCAAGGAATTCACGCGGAACGAACTGCGGCTGCAGCCCTTTGAACCGGCGCGCCAGCGCACAGGCGTGCAGCGACGCCGAGTTGACGATGATCCCGGCTTCCAGCTCGCTGCCGTCGGCCATCCGCACCACATGCGAGCCGCCAGTGGCGAGCCATGCCGAGGCAACTTCCGATTCAAGGGCGACCATGCCGCCGGCGCGCTCCAGGTCCCCTTGCAGCGCCAGCA
This sequence comes from Burkholderiales bacterium, assembly GCA_038244915.1. GTDB lineage: Bacteria > Pseudomonadota > Gammaproteobacteria > Burkholderiales > Burkholderiaceae_C > Ramlibacter. The sequence goes on from JBBRSZ010000052.1 coordinate 1,350, forward strand.
TGAAGCCGTGGCTGTCGACCACGCCGGTGCTGGGCGACAGCAATGCGGCTTGGCATTGCAGCGCCGGTTCCAGCGTCCGCGCCTGCGCGCCTTCCAGCCACTGCACCGGCACACCGTTGGCGGCGGCGCGCTCCTGCAGCCGGCGCAAGGCGCCCCGCTCGGCATCACTGTTGGCGACCGTCAGCTTGCCGCAGCGGCGATGGCCGACGCCATGGCTGTCGCACAGCGCGTACAGCAGCTCCTTGCCGCGCACGCACAGCTTCGCCTTGAGGGAGCCCGGCGGGTAGTACAAGCCGGCGTGGATCACTTCGCTGTTGCGCGAGCTCACACCCTGGCCGATGGCGTTGCGCGCTTCGGCGACGACGGTCTCGTGGCCGGCCTGCGCCAGCGCGCGTGCCACCGCCAGACCCACCGCGCCGGCGCCGATCACCAGGGCATCGACGCGGTCCATCAGGCCAGGCTCCGCGGGTCGGTCTCCAGCAGCATCGTCACCATGGCCTTGAGGTCGGCGCGCAGCTTGTCGAAGCCGGCGGTCGGCTCCAGCGTCGTCTCGTTCATATAGAGACGGCGATTGACCTCGACCTGGATGCCGTGCCGGTGGCGCGCCGGATGGCCGTAGCGGCGCACCAGTTCCACGCCCTTGTACGGATGGTTGTATTCGACCTGGTAGCCCAGAACGCGCAGGAAATCGCACAGGCGCTGCGACAGCCGGGGATCGGCCGTCGTGCCATCGCGGTCGCCGATCACGAAGTCCGCATGCACCATGCCAGGAAAGCCGGTCGCGAACTGCGATGCGATCGCCGGCATCGAGTGGCAGTTGACGTGGATGCTGTAGCCGTGCCGCGCATGGGCCGCCTCGATCGCGGACTCCACGGCCCGGTGATAAGGCTTCCAGCAGCTGTCGATCCGGCTGCGCACTTCCGCCACCGTGAGCTTGCGGTCATAAAGCGGCGCGCCGTCATCGGTGCAGCGCCAGATCAGCCCCTTGCCAAGCTTCACCTTGGCGAGCGTCGCCGGATCGGTTTCCATCGGGTCCGGCCAGGGCTCGTCGAACAGCGTGGCATCGATCTCGGTCACGTTCCGGTTGGCGTCGAGATAGCTGCGCGGGAACAGCGCCTCGATCCAGGCCACCCCGAGGGCAGGCGCAAAGTCGTAGAGCTTCTCGACATGCGTGTCTTCCGCGCTGCGCAGCGCGTTGAAGTCGCAGCAGTGGCGGAAATCGTCGGGATAGGACACGCCGCTGTGGGGCGAGTCGAGCACCACGGCAGACGTGCCGGGCAGGTAGACAACCATCGAATTCATGGCATCGATTGTGGCTCACCGGCGTGCGGTGCGCGGGGAGGCATTGGCCGCGTGCCGCAAGCCGAGCAGCGACGGCTTGAGGACCGTTGCGTCGGCGTTTTCGGCAGAGACGGTGTACGCGGGGTACAGGAACTCCGGCGCGCCCGGCACCCGGTGCAACTGCCCGGCCTCGAGGTGAGGCCGCACCACGTTCTGGCGAAAGTACCCGGCCCCGCCCGCCGCCAGCAGGTAGCCCAGGCCGAGCGGCCCCAGGCTCGCCGAGATTGGCGCGCTGGAGAGTTCGGGAAAGGCGAGACTGTGCTGCGCGGCAAATTCCCGGCCCCAGTCGACGAAGACATAGCTGTCCGGTTCCGGCACCTTGGCCTCGGGCGACGTGCTCACCAGCACCAGCTTCTCCTCGATCAGCAGTTGGATCCGCAGGCCGGGCCGCTGGCGCGGTGCATACACGACGGCGATGTCGAGCGTGCCGTTGACCACCTCCTCCACCAGGTCGTCGGCCGCGCCCACCGACGCGCGCAAGGCCAGGTCGGGCGCGCCCTTGCGCATCCAGAGCAGCCAGTCGGTCAGCAACGGCGCCCACAGGCTCGTCTCGCAGCCGACCGCCACCAGGGCGCGCCGGCCAGCGGGAATGGAAACCTGCTGCCGCGCCCGCTCCCAGACCTGGACCAGGGCCAGCGCGTGGCGCATGAAGAGTTCGCCTGCCGGCGTCAAGGAAGCCCCGGCCCGGTTGCGCACGAACAGCTTGCGCCCCAGCAATTCCTCGAGCGTCTTGACCCTGGCGCTGACCGCGGTCTGCGTGATGTTGAGACGGTCGGCAGCCTGCACGAAGCTGCGGCTGGAGGCAATTTCCAGAAAAGTACGGGCCAGATTGATGTCCATCGCGGCGACCTGGGGAACGGGTGGCTAATGCATTATTTTTGCATTTAACAGCAACAATATCCACTTTTATAGCTGTCAACCATCCCTACCATTGGTTCATCAAACCAAAAGGAACAGCCATGAATCAAACCGCCCGCTTCCCAACCCAAGCCCATCCCACCGGCCTGGGCGCCATCCTGTCCGGACTCGCCGCCGCCGCGCGCGACACCGCGGCGTTCATCTTCGTGCGCGAGGCGCATGCGTACTTCGTCGCGCCTCGCGCGCTGCGCCATCCGGTCAGCAAGCGCGCGCAGCGATTCATGCGCGGCGGAGAGTAAAGCCCTCTGGACCGCAGACCGACATGGCAATTGCGCAGATGACTTCCCGTTGCCGCTCGGGCCTGCCGGACGACCGGACCGCCGACATCCAGACTCTCAACCACACGCTGGCGGCCGAACTGCAACTGATCGCGGCCTACGGCTTCGGCGAGCAGACCCGGCTGCTGCACGCGGCCACGCGCGAGCTGGCCCGCAGCTATCGCGCGCACCACGAACAGCATGCCGACTTGCTGTCCGATGCGGTGCGAAAGCTCGGCGGCACGCCGGTCCAGCCGGAACCGGACTATCACTTCGGCGCCGAGGAATTGAGCGACGAGCAAGACGTGCTCAAGCTGGCCGCGCGGCTTGAGCAGTGCGCCGTGGAAACCTACCTGAAGGCTCTCCCGCAGTTCCCGGGCTACCCCGACCTGGCGAACGCCGCGGCCACGATCCTGGGCGACGAAGCGATGCACTGCGCCGTGTTGCGGCAGGCACTTGGCGAGGCGCCGGTGTTCATGGCCTGAGCGGCCCTCTGCGGCTGCCACGCAGCAATGAAAACGGCACCTGGTGGTGCCGTTTGTCTTCCGATTCGTGGTGGGTGATGCAGGGTTTGAACCTGCGACCCCTGCCGTGTGAAGGCAGTGCTCTACCGCTGAGCTAATCACCCATGCCCCAGCGTGACTGCGGCGTCTTTTTGTCCGCTTTCTGGACAGCCTTGAATTATGCCACAGGCTGAGCCAGTCTCCAGAGGGTCTTGCCGCCGCTGGCCTTGTCCAGTTGCTTGAGAACCTCCTCGTGCGCGGCGCTCTCCTGCTCGCTGGCCAGCAGCACCTGCAGCGTGAACTGCGTCAGGTCGATTCGCGTCGTGATGCCGCCGAGATGGTCGTGCGCGCCGACGTCGATCAGCAGCGCGTCCTGGCCGCGCGTGAGGTTGATGTAGACGTCCGCGAGCAGCTCCGCATCCAGCAGCGCGCCGTGCAAGGTCCGGCTCGAATTGTCGACGCCCAGCCGGTCGCATAGCGCATCCAGGCTGTTGCGCTTGCCGGGATACATCTCCTTGGCCATCACCAGCGTGTCGGTCACCCTGGCGGCGACGCTCTTGAAGGCCGGCCGTCCGATCAGCTCCAGTTCCTTGTTCAGGAATGCAACGTCGAAGGCGGCGTTGTGGATGATGATTTCCGCGTCTTGCAGGTACTCCATCAGCTCGGCGGCCACGGCGCCGAACTTCGGCTTGTCGCGCAGGAAGTCGTTGCTGATGCCGTGGACCTTGAGCGCATCTTCGTGGCTGTCGCGCTCCGGGTTGAGGTAGAAGTGCCGGTTGTTGCCGGTCAGCTTGCGGGCCACCAGTTCGACGCAACCGATTTCGATGATGCGGTCGCCGCCTTCGGCGGACAGGCCGGTGGTTTCTGTGTCGAGGAAGATCTGGCGCATCGCCGACATTATCGCTTCAGTGATTTTCCTTGGCGTGGTTGATCGAGTACTTGGGGATCTCGACCACCAGGTCCTTCTGCGCCACGATCGCCTGGCACGACAGCCGCGAGTTGGGCTCCAGGCCCCAGGCGCGATCGAGCAGGTCTTCCTCGTTCTCGTCCATCTCGTTGAGCGAGTTGAAGCCCTCGCGCACCACCACGTGGCAGGTCGTGCAGGCGCAGCTCATGTCGCAGGCGTGCTCGATCTTGATGTCGTGTTCCAGCAGCGCCTCGCAGATGGAGGTGCCGGCACTGGCCTCGACTTCGGCGCCATTGGGGCAGTACTCGGGGTGCGGCAGGATGCGGATGATGGCCATTCAGCCTCCGATGAGCCGCCTCGAGGAGGCTGAGGCCCCCTCGGGGGGCAGCGAATGAATATGAGCGTGGGGGTGCATGACTCGTTCTAGATCGTTTCCACGTTCCTGCCGGCCAGCGCCTGCTGGATACCGTGGTTCATGCGTTCGGCGGCAAAGCCTTCCGTGCCGTTGGCGAGCGCCTTGGTGGCCGCCTCGATCGCTTCCGCGTCGTTGCTGTCGACCGCCACGGCACGCAATTGGTTCATCAGCGTGTCGATTTCAGCGAGCTCGCCCGCGTCCAGCAGCGCGGCATCGGCGTCGAGCGCGCTCTGGGTGGCGATCAGCATGCGGTCGGCGTCGACCCGGGCCTCGACCAGCGCCCTCGCCTTCATGTCCTGTTCGGCCGTTGAGAAGCTGTCCTGCAGCATCTTCGCGATCTGCTCGTCCGACAGGCCGTAGGACGGCTTGACGTCGATTCGCGCTTCTACGCCGCTGCCCTGTTCCTTCGCGCTCACGCTCAGCAAGCCATCGGCGTCGACGGTGAAAGTGACGCGGATGCGCGCCGCGCCGGCGGCCATCGGCGGGATGCCGCGCAGCTCGAAGCGCGCGAGGCTGCGGCAGTCCTTGACCAGGTCGCGCTCGCCTTGCACCACGTGCAGCGCCAGCGCGGTCTGGCCGTCCTTGTAGGTGGTGAAGTCCTGCGCCTTGGCGGTGGGAATGGTTTCGTTGCGCGGCACAATGCGCTCCACCAGCCCACCCATGGTCTCGATGCCCAGCGACAGCGGAATCACGTCCAGCAGCAGCAGGTCGCCGCCCGGGTCGTTGCCGGCCAGCAGGTTGGCCTGGATCGCTGCGCCCAATGCCACCACTTCGTCCGGGTTGAGGTTGTTCAGCGGCGCGCGGCCGAAGAATTCGCCGACGGCGCGCTGGACCTGCGGCATCCGCGTCGAGCCACCAACCATCACCACGCCCTGCACTTCGTCCTTGCCCAGCCTGGCGTCACGCAAGGCCTTGCGGACCGCCGTCATGGTGCGGGCGGTGAGATCGGCAGTCAGCGCCTCGAACTCGCTGCGAAGCAGGGTCAGCTGCGCGCCCGCTTGCTCCAGCTTCACGGTCACCGCAACGCTATCGGCGGCGGACAGCGCCTCCTTGGCCGAACGTGCAGCCATCTTGATGCCCGCCTTGTCGCCCGGCGTCAGGGCCTCGAGGCCCGAGCGCCGCAGCATGGCGTCGGCCAGGGCGCGGTCGTAGTCGTCGCCCCCGAGCGCCGAGTCGCCGCCGGTGGCGATCACTTCGAACACGCCACGCGTCAGGCGCAGGATCGAGATGTCGAAAGTCCCGCCGCCCAGGTCGTACACCGCATAGATGCCTTCGCTCGCGTTGTCCAGCCCATAGGCGATGGCGGCCGCGGTTGGCTCGTTGATCAGGCGCAGCACGTTGATGCCGGCCAGCTGCGCCGCGTCCTTGGTCGCCTGGCGCTGGGCCTCGTCGAAATAGGCTGGCACGGTGATGACGGCGCCGTACAGGTCGTCGTTGAACGTGTCCTCGGCGCGATAGCGCAGGGTGGCCAGGATCTCGGCGCTGATCTCGACCGGCGACTTCTCGCCGGCGCGCGTGCGCAGGGTCACCATGCCCGACGGCTGCGAATCGGCCAGGCCGGCTTCGACGAACTCGAACGGCAGCTTGTCCCGATCGGCGATGTCCGCCAGGCCACGGCCCATGAAGCGCTTGACCGAGGCGATCGTGTTGCGCGGGTCCTGCGCCTGCGCCGCCTGCGCGTCGTAGCCGATCTGCCGGCCGTTGTCTTCGAGGTAGCGCACGACGGAAGGCAGGATCACGCGGCCCTGCGGGTCCGGCAGGCATTCGGCGATTCCGTTGCGCACGGCGGCAACCAGCGAATGGGTGGTGCCCAGGTCGATGCCGACCGCGATGCGGCGCTGGTGCGGGTCGGGGGATTGCCCGGGTTCTGAAATTTGCAGGAGTGCCATCAGTGCCCGCCCGGCCGCCCGAAAGGCACAGGGTTCCCCTCGGAGGGCAGAGAACGAAGTGAACGTGGGGGTCGCATATCTCTTATTGTCCCAGCTGGTCGAAGCGCGCTTCGACGTCATGGGCAAAGCGTTCGATGAACATCAGCGCCCTCACCTGCTGCGCCGCCGCGGCGGCGTCGCCGGATTCGTCCAGCAGCGCCTCGATGCGGCCGAGGGTGCCGGCGCGGGCCTGCGCCAGGTCGGCGTTGATCTGCTCCAGGTCGCCTTCGGCCTGTGCTTCTTCCAGCGCCTCACGCCAGGCCATCTGTTCGATCAGGAACTCGCCCGGCATCGCCGTGTTGCTCTCGGCGTTGATCGGCGCGCCCCGGCGCTCGCACAGGTAAGCGGCGCGCTGCAGCGGATCGCGCAGCCGCTTGAATGCCTCGTTGACGCGCACCGACCACTGCATGGCGACCCGCTGGGCGGCAGCGCCTTGCGCGGCAAACTTGTCGGGGTGCACCTCGCGCTGCAATTCCTTCCAGCGCGCGTCGATGGCGGCACTGTCCTGCGCGAACCGCTCGGGCAGGCCGAACAGTTCGAAATCGCTGGAGCTGAGGTTGAGTTTGAGGTTGAGCGTCATCGATTCACAAAAAAACCGCCGATCACGAGCAAGGGCGGTTTTCAGGGGGTTGCGCGGGATCAGACGCGGAAACTCTCGCCGCAGCCGCAGCGGTCGCGCTCGTTCGGGTTGTTGAACTTGAAGCCTTCATTGAGGCCCTCGCGCACGAAATCGAGTTGCGTGCCGTCGATGTAGGCCAGGCTCTTGGGGTCGATCAGCACCTTGACGCCGTGGTCTTCGAACACGATGTCCTCGGGCGCCACTTCGTCCACGTACTCGAGCTTGTAAGCCAGGCCGGAGCAGCCAGTGGTCTTCACGCCGAGCCGCACGCCAACGCCCTTGCCGCGTTTGCCGAGATAGCGGGTGACGTGGCGCGCAGCGGCTTCTGTCAGGGAGATCGCCATGGTTGCCGGGTCAGTGCGTGTGCTTCTTCTTGTAATCCTCGACCGCCGCCTTGATGGCGTCCTCGGCCAGGATCGAGCAGTGGATCTTGACCGGCGGCAAGGCCAGTTCCTCGGCGATCTGGCTGTTCTTCAGCGCCGCGGCCTGGTCCAGCGTCTTGCCCTTGACCCACTCGGTCACCAGCGAACTCGAAGCGATTGCGGAGCCGCAGCCGTAGGTCTTGAAGCGCGCGTCCTCGATCACCCCGGTCAGCGGGTTGACCTTGATCTGCAGCTTCATCACGTCGCCGCAGGCGGGGGCGCCGACCATGCCCGTGCCGACGCTCTCGTCGCCCTTGTCGAAGGAGCCGACGTTGCGCGGGTTTTCGTAGTGATCAACGACTTTTTCGGAGTAGGCCATATAACTTCCTTCTAATCAGTTGAGGACAGCGCAAAATTTCTACGCAATTCTTGGTCTGTCCCACAAAGCAATTCGCTTAATGTGCTGTCCACTGGATCGAGCTGATGTCGATCCCGTCCTGGTACATCTCCCACAGCGGGCTGAGGTCGCGCAACCTGGCGACGTTCTCCCGGATGGTGGCGATGGCGTAGTCGATCTCTTCGTCGGTGGTGAAGCGGCCGATGGTCATGCGCAGGCTGCTGTGCGCCAGTTCGTCGCTGCGACCCAGGGCGCGCAGCACGTAGCTCGGCTCCAGCGAGGCCGAGGTGCAGGCCGAGCCGGACGACACAGCCAGCCCCTTGATGCCCATGATCAGCGACTCGCCTTCGACGAAGTTGAAGCTCATGTTCAGGTTGTGCGGCACGCGCTTGTCGGCATGGCCGTTGAGGAACACCTGTTCGACGTCCTTCAGGCCATCGAGCAGACGCTGGTGCAGCGCGCGCGCCTTCGCGTTGTCCTGCGCCATCTCTAGCTTGGCAATGCGGAAGGCCTCGCCCATGCCGACGATCTGGTGGGTGGGCAAGGTGCCCGAACGCATGCCGCGCTCGTGGCCGCCGCCGTGCATCTGCGCTTCCAGCCGGATCCGGGGCTTGCGCCGCACATAAAGCGCGCCGATGCCCTTGGGGCCATAGGTTTTGTGCGAGGCCAGGCTCATCAGGTCCACCGGCAAGGTCTTCAGGTCGATCTCCACCTTGCCGGTGGCCTGCGCCGCGTCGACGTGGAAGATGATGCCCTTCTCGCGGCACAAGGCACCGATCGCCGGGATGTCCTGGATCACGCCGATCTCGTTGTTGACGAACATGACGCTGATCAGGATGGTGTCGGGGCGGATCGCCGCCTTCAGCACTTCCATGTCCAGCATGCCGTCTTCCTGCACCTCGAGGTAGCTCACCTCGAAGCCCTGGCGCTCCAGCTCGCGCATTGGGTCCAGCACCGCCTTGTGCTCGGTCTTCACCGTGATCAGGTGCTTGCCGCGGGTCTTGTAGAAGTGCGCCGCGCCCTTGATCGCCAGGTTGTTCGATTCGGTCGCGCCCGAGGTCCAGACGATCTCGCGCGGGTCGGCGCCGATCAGGTCGGCCACCTCGCCGCGGGCCTTTTCAACCGCCGCTTCCGCTTCCCAGCCCCAGGCGTGGCTGCGCGACGCCGGGTTGCCGAAGTGTTCGCGCAACCAGGGAATCATCGCGTCGACGACGCGCGGATCCACCGGCGTCGTCGCGCCGTAATCCATGTAGATCGGGAAGTGGGGCGTCATGTCCATGGCTGGCTCTTGTCGTTCTGGCTGTGGATGAAGGGCGGCTCGAGGATCGCTGTTTTGCAAAGGCCGTGTGAAGCTCAGGACTTGGCAAACGAGTTGCCAAGGGCGAACACCGAATTCGGCGCATTCACGCGGATTGGCTTGACCACCGGCTGGGCCGAGATCGCCCGCTTGACGGCCGGCTTGTCCTCGATCTGGATGCCCTTGGCCAGCTGGTCGTCGACCAGCTTCTGCAGCGTGACGGAATCCAGGAATTCGACCATACGCTGGTTCAGCGACGCCCACAGCTCGTGGGTCATGCAGCGGCCGCCCTCGTCGCCGCAGTTTTCCTTGCCAGCGCACTGGGTGGCATCGATCGGCTCGTCGACCGAGACGATGATGTCGGCAACGGTAATGTCCGCCGCCTTGCGGCCGAGCGTGTAGCCGCCGCCCGGGCCGCGGGTGGATTCCACCAGCTCATGCCGGCGCAGCTTGCCGAACAATTGCTCGAGGTAAGACAGCGAAATCTGCTGGCGCTGGCTGATCGCCGCCAGCGTGACGGGACCATTGTTCTGGCGCAGGGCCAGATCGATCATGGCAGTGACCGCAAAGCGGCCTTTGGTTGTGAGACGCATCGAAAGCTCCTTAATACTCGGCTTCGCATAAAACACCCGTCGGCAAATGCCGGGGCGCACCCGTCTCCGCCCTTACCCCGGCTTTCGCCGGGCCCCATCGGCCCCTTCTCGACCGATCTTCAAACTGACTTTTTGTCGTTTTTTTGATCTTGACTATTTAAGTCAAGTATAGCACAAGACCCGAAGTTTCGGTCGGGTAACTAGACCGCTCAGTCACCCGCGCTTGCCCGCCTGGATCGGGACCACCACATTGTCGTGGACCACCGCGCCGAAAGCCTGCTCCTTCAGGATCGCCAGCTGGTCGCGCACCCGCGCTGCCTTCTCGAATTCCAGGTTGCGGGCATGCTCCAGCATCTGCTTTTCCAGCCGCTTGATTTCGCGGGCCACGTCCTTTTCCGACATGTCCTGGGTCATCGCGCGCTGGAGTTCCTCCTTCTCCATCGCCTTGCTGGTCTTTTCGCTGTAAACACCATCGATCAGGTCGCGCACCTTCTTCTGGATGCTGCGCGGCGTGATGCCGTGCTCCAGGTTGTGGGCGATCTGCTTGACCCGGCGGCGCTCGGTCTCGCCGATCGCCTTCTTCATCGATTCTGTCATCCGGTCGGCATACAGGATGGCGCGGCCGTTGATGTTCCGAGCCGCCCGGCCGATGGTCTGGATCAGCGAGCGCTCGGCCCGCAGGAAGCCTTCCTTGTCGGCGTCCAGGATCGCCACCAGCGACACCTCGGGAATGTCCAGGCCCTCGCGCAGCAGGTTGATCCCCACCAGCACGTCGAAGGTGCCCAGCCGGAGGTCGCGCAGGATCTCCACCCGCTCCACCGTGTCGATGTCGCTGTGCAGATAACGCACTTTCACCCCGTTGTCGGTGAGGTAGTCGGTGAGCTGCTCGGCCATGCGCTTGGTCAGCGTGGTGATCAGCACCCGCTCGTTCTTCTCCGCGCGAATGCGGATTTCCTGCAGCACGTCGTCGACCTGGTGGGTCGCCGGACGCACTTCGACCTCGGGGTCGATCAGTCCGGTGGGGCGCACCAGCTGTTCGACCACCTGGCCGGCGTGCTCGTTCTCATAAGCCGCAGGCGTCGCCGAGACGAAGATCACCTGCCGCATCCGCGTTTCGAACTCCTCGAACTTCAGCGGCCGGTTGTCCAGGGCCGACGGCAGGCGGAATCCATAGTCCACCAGCGTCGTCTTGCGGGACTTGTCGCCGCTGTACATGGCTCCCAGCTGGCCGATCATCTGGTGGCTCTCGTCCAGGAACATCAGCGCGTCCTTGGGCATGTAGTCGGTCAGCGTGGAAGGCGGCGAGCCTGGCGCGGCGCCGGAAAGGTGCCGCGTGTAGTTCTCGATGCCCTTGCAGTGGCCGATTTCGCTGAGCATCTCCAGGTCGAAGCGGGTGCGCTGCTCGATCCGCTGCGCCTCCACCAGCTTGCCCTGCGAGACGAACTCCTTGACCCGGCTGGCGAGCTCGACCTTGATGCTCTCCACGGCGCCGACCACCTTCTCGCGCGGCGTCACATAGTGGCTGGACGGGTAGACGGTGAAGCGCGGCACCTTCTGCCGGATGCGGCCCGTCAGCGGATCGAACAGCTGCAGCGACTCGATCTCGTCGTCGAACAGCTCGATGCGGATCGCCAGCTCGGAGTGCTCGGCCGGGAAGATGTCGATGGTGTTCCCGCGCACCCGGAACGTCCCGCGCGCGAAGTCCTGCTCGTTGCGGCTGTACTGCATGCGGATCAGCTGCGAAATGATGTCGCGCTGGCCGATCTTGTCGCCCACCCGGGTGATGAAGCGCATCTGGGTGTAATCCTCGGGGGCGCCGATGCCGTAGATCGCGCTGACCGTCGCCACGATGATGGTGTCGCGCCGCTCCAGCACGCTCTTGGTGGCCGACAGCCGCATCTGCTCGATGTGCTCGTTGATCGAGCTGTCCTTCTCGATGAACAGGTCGCGCTGCGGGACGTAGGCCTCCGGCTGGTAGTAGTCGTAGTAGCTGACGAAATACTCGACGGCGTTGTTCGGGAAGAACTCGCGGAACTCGCTGTAAAGCTGGGCCGCCAGCGTCTTGTTCGGCGCGAACACGATCGCCGGCCGGCCCAGCCGCGCGATCACGTTGGCCATGGTGAAGGTCTTGCCCGAGCCGGTCACGCCCAGCAGGGTCTGGAACACCTCGCCGTCGCGCACGCCTTCGACCAGCTTCTCGATCGCAGCGGGCTGGTCGCCGGCAGGCGGGTACGGCAGGAACAGCTCGAACGGGGAATCCGGGAAGCTGATGAACTCGCCTTGGGGGTTTTCTTCGATGACTTCGGACAGGTCGGACATTGGCTGCAGATGTGACGGGCTAGGCAGTTAAAATTGGGGCAACCGGACAGAGTACAACAGCGCCGGACTTCCCGCTTGCGACACACCCCAGAAGGATTTTCATGTCTTTGTTCACCGCCGTCGAAATGGCACCGCGCGACCCGATCCTGGGCCTCAACGAGCAATTCAACGCCGATGCCAATCCGCACAAGGTCAACCTCGGCGTGGGCGTGTACTACGACGACAACGGCAAGCTGCCCTTGCTGGAGTGCGTGCAGCAGGCCGAAAAACAGATGATGGAGGCCCCGAAGGCCCGCGGCTACCTGCCGATCGACGGCATCGCCGCCTATGACTCGGCTGTCAAGAGCCTGGTATTTGGGGCCGAAAGCGAGCCTGTCAAGAGCGGCCGGGTGGCCACCGTGCAGGCCCTGGGCGGTACCGGCGGCCTGAAGATCGGCGCGGACTTCCTCAAACGCCTCAATCCGGCCGCCAAGGTCTTGATCAGCGACCCGAGCTGGGAGAACCACCGCGCCCTGTTCAGCCAGGCCGGCTTCACCGTCGAGACCTACGCCTACTACGATGCCGCCAGCCGCGGAATCGACTTCGACGGCATGCTCGCCGGGCTGAATGCCGCGCCGGAAGGCACGATCGTGGTGCTCCACGCCTGCTGCCACAACCCGACCGGCTACGACATCACGCCTGAGCAATGGGACAAGGTGATTGCGGCCGTCAAGGCGCGCAAGCTGACGCCCTTTCTCGACCTGGCCTACCAGGGCTTCGGCTACGGCATCACCGAGGACGGCGCGGTGGTGGGCAAGTTCGTGGCATCGGGCCAGAACTTCTTGGTCTCCACCTCGTTCTCCAAGAGCTTCAGTCTCTATGGCGAGCGGGTCGGCGCCCTGTCCGTTGTGTGCCAGGACAAGGAAGAAGCCAGCCGCGTGCTGTCGCAGCTCAAGGTCATGATCCGCACCAACTACAGCAACCCGCCGATCCACGGCGGCACCGTGGTCGCCATGGTCCTGACCACGCCCGAACTGCGGGCCCTGTGGGAAAAGGAGCTGGGCGACATGCGGCTGCGCATCAAGCAGATGCGGATCGCCCTGGTCGAGAAGCTCAAGGCGGCCGGCGTGAAGGAAGACATGAGCTTCATCACCCAGCAGATCGGCATGTTCAGCTATTCCGGCCTGAGCAAGGACCAGATGGTTCGGCTGCGCAACGAGTTCGGCGTCTATGGCACCGACACCGGCCGCATGTGCGTGGCGGCCCTGAACAGCAAGAACATCGACTACGTCTGCGCCTGCATTGCCAAGGTGCTCTGAGGCGCCTCACCTTGATCGGGCTGGCCGCTCTTGCCTGACCTGACCGTCCTGCTGGTTGCCGAACCGACCCTGGCCGTCGCCTATGTGGTGTTCGGCATGGTCGGCTTCGGCACCACCCTGGTCTCCGCGCCGATCCTGGCGCACGTGCTGCCGCTGTCCACCGTGGTGCCGGCGCTGGCCCTGACCGACTTCGTCGCCTCCTGGGCCAATGGCTTCCGGCTGGGCGCCCACGTCGTGCGCAAGGAAGTGCTGCGGCTGGTGCCAGCGATGGTGATCGGCAGCGCCATCGGAGCCTGGCTGCTGTTCGCGGTCCCGGTGCGCACGATGATGCTGCTGCTGGGCGTGTTCGTCGTGCTCTACGCCATCAACGGGTTGCTCCCCAAGGCGCCGCAGCCACCGCTCGCGGCCGCTTGGGCCTGGTGGTACGGCGGCGCCGGCGGGGTATTGAGCGCGCTGTTCGGCGCCGGCGGCTGGGTCTATTCGATCTACCTGGTGCGGCGGCTGGACGATCCGCAGCAGATCCGCGCCACCCAGACGGCCGTGCTCACCGTCAGCTCCTCCATCCGGGTGCTCCTGTTCCTGGTGGCAGGCACCTATTTCAACCTCGCGCTGCTGGCGTTGGTGCTGGCGCTGCTGCCGGCCATGGCGCTGGGCCTGTACATCGGCCATCACATCACGCTGCGGCTGGACCGAAAGCGCTTCCTGCAGGTCCTTTACGGCGTGCTGCTGGTCACCGGCGGCAGCCTGGTGTGGCGGGCGATCTGACCGCGGTCAGGCAAAGAGCGCCGACGCATCGAGATCGAGGCCGCCTATCGAAGATCGGAGTCGCGTCCGAGACTCTCCCAGCGACGCCGGGACTCGTTCTGTTTGATCAACATCATCGGATGCCAGGTTGCTGCTGCTGAGTTCCCCGAACCTAGGGGTTGCTCCCTCCGTCAGCGCGGCCCCAACTGCTATATTGCACTGCAGCAACTCCCTAGGCCCCCAATGCTCTACCAGATCTACGAAGCCCAGCGGTCCTTGATGGAACCGTTTGCGGATTTTGCCCAGGCCGCTTCCAAGCTCTATAGCAATCCGCTGTCCCCGTTCGGGCAAAACCCGTTCGCCCAGCGCATGGCCGCCGGCTACGACCTGGCCTACCGTCTGGGCAAGGATTACGAGAAGCCCGCGTTCGGCATCACGACGGTGGCCCTCGACGGCACCGACCTGGCCATCCAGGAACGGATCGAGATCGACAAGCCGTTCTGCGAACTGCGCCGCTTCAAGCGCTTCTCCGACGATCCGAAGACGCTGGAGCGCCTCAAGGGCCAGCCCGCTGTTCTGATCGTGGCGCCGCTGTCGGGCCACTACGCCACCTTGTTGCGCGACACGGTGCGCACCATGCTCAAGGACCACAAGGTCTACATCACCGACTGGAAAAACGCCCGCACCGTGCCGCTGGACCAGGGCGAGTTTCACCTGGACGACTACGTCAACTACGTCCAGGAGTTCATCCGCCACCTGCAGGGCATCTACGGCAACTGCCACGTGATCAGCGTCTGCCAGCCGACCGTGCCGGTGCTCGCGGCCGTGTCGCTGATGGCCAGCCGCGGCGAAGTGACGCCGCTGACCATGACCATGATGGGCGGGCCGATCGACGCCCGCAAGTCGCCGACCGCGGTCAACAACCTGGCGATGAACAAGAGCTACGACTGGTTCGAGAACAACGTCATCTACCGCGTTCCGAGCAGCTTCCCGGGCGCCGGCCGCCGTGTCTACCCGGGCTTCCTGCAGCACACCGGCTTCGTGGCGATGAACCCCGACCGCCACATGTCCAGCCACTACGACTACTTCAAGCAGCTGATCGCCGGTGACGACACCAACGCCGAAGCCCACCGCAAGTTCTACGACGAGTACAACGCGGTGCTCGACATGGACGCGGACTACTACCTCGAAACCATCCGTATCGTGTTCCAGGAGTTCTCCCTGGTGAACGGAACCTGGGACGTGATCAGCGAGGACGGCGACCTCGAGCGGGTGCGGCCGCAGGACATCACCACCACCGCCCATTTCACGGTCGAAGGCGAACTGGACGACATCTCCGGCTCAGGCCAGACCGAAGCGGCCCATGGCCTGTGCGTCAACGTGCCCAAGGCGCGCCAGAAGCACCTGGAAGTCAAGGGCGCGGGCCACTACGGCATCTTCGCCGGCCGCCGCTGGCGCGACACGGTCTATCCGCAGGTGCGGGACTTCATCGCCCAGTTCGACAAGGGCCCGATGATCAAGGGCACCGGCAAGACCTCTACCGCGCTGAAGACGCCGGGCAAGAAGGTCGCGCAGACCACGTGAGCCCGCTGGCCGAGCGGATCCATTCCGCCTTGCCGCAGACCCAGTGCACCCGCTGCGGCTTCCCGGACTGCGCATCCTACGCGCAGGCGCTGGCCGCCGGGGACGCCGAAATCAACCAATGCCCCCCTGGCGGCGCCGAAGGCATCGCCAGGCTCGCGGCGATCACCGCTCGCCCCACCCTGCCCCTGAACCCCGAAAACGGCGTGGAAGTGCCGCGCACGGTGGCCGTCATCGACGAAGCCTGGTGCATCGGCTGCACCCTGTGCCTGCCCGCCTGCCCGACCGACGCCATCGTCGGCAGCAACAAGCTGATGCACACCGTGATCGAGTCCGACTGCACCGGCTGCGAACTTTGCATCGCGGTCTGCCCGGTCGACTGCATCAGCCTGGAGAACGTCACGGGCGAGCGCACCGGCTGGCAGGCCTGGTCGCAGCCCCAGGCCGACCAGGCGCTGCAACGCTATGAATTCCACCTGGACAAGGCGCAGCGCCAGGAACAGGCCAACGCCGCCAGGCTGGAACGCAAGGCGCTGGAGAAGCTGTCGGACTTGCCGGCGCACACGCATGGTGCGCAAGGCCAGGAAGCGGCCCGCAAACGCGCGGTGATCGAGGCGGCGCTGGCCCGCGCCCGCGCCAAACGCGCCACCTGACCGTTTAGCCGAGGGCGTCGTTCACCTGCTCGTTGAACTCGGCCTGGCCCAGCGCCGCGCCGATTTCACGCGGCAAGGCATCGCGGACAGAAAACACCCCGAGGATCTTGGAGCCAGGCGCGACGATGGGCAGATGCCGAAAGCCCCGCTCCAGCATGATGACCACCGCGTCCGACACCAGCGTTTCCGGCGGCACGCACATCGGGTTGGGCGTCATGATCTCGCGCACCGTGGTGCGCTCCGGATCGGCTCCCTTGGCCACCACCCGCGTCATGAGGTCGCGCTCGGTCACGATTCCCAGCAAGGCGGCGGGCGGCTCCATGATCAGCACGCTGCCGCAATTGGCCCGCGTCATCACGCCGGCCGCCTCCCGCACGCTGGCCTGCGGCCCGACGCTGATCACGCGCTTTTGCGACATTGATTCGAAAACCCTGCGTTCAGCCATGATGGGCCTCCTGCGATTGAATGTAGGCGCGCGATTGGACTAGCGCAAGGACGCGTTGATCTTTCCGAGCGCGGCGGAGCCGGGACACAGCTGCTTCGCACCCAGGGTGTTCAGCGGCGTGGCCGTGGTGTTGCAGGATGTGTGCAGGTCGGTCGCCAGCGGGTCGACGTACAGCAGTCCGGTGACGATCTCGCCGCGGGCCTGGTGCGCCTGCATGAAGTTCATCGCGGCATGGCGGTCGGTGGGGTCGTAGTCGGGGTGCAGGCTGCGCAGCCGCAGCAGCGAACCGTCGTGCTGCAGCACGTCCACCACCTCGCCGGGCGCCATGTCGACGGTGATCTCGCTGCGTTCGGTGATGAAGTCGATGCGGCTCACAGACTCGTTGTGCTCGCGCACGTAGTCGTAGCTCTTGGTGCTGCCCGGATGGTTGTTGAAGGCCACGCAGGGGCTGATGACATCGATGAAGGCCGCGCCGCCGTGCTCCATGGCGCCCTTGATCAGCGGCACCAGTTGCGCCTTGTTGCCCGAAAAGCCGCGACCGACGTAGGTTGCGCCCAGCTGCAAGGCCATCGCCACCAGGTCCACCGGGCTGTCGCTGTTGATCGCGCCCTTCTTGCTCTTGGAGCCCTGGTCCGCCGTGGCCGAGAACTGGCCCTTGGTCAGGCCGTAGACGCCGTTGTTTTCCACGATGTAGGCCATGCGAACGCCGCGTCGCATGGCGTGGGCGAACTGCCCCAGGCCGATCGACGCCGAGTCGCCGTCGCCCGACACACCCAGGTACAGCAGATCGCGGTTGGCCAGGTTGGCGCCGGTCAGCACCGACGGCATGCGGCCGTGCACCGTGTTGAAGCCGTGCGAGGCACCCAGAAAGTAGTCCGGCGTCTTGGAACTGCAGCCGATGCCCGAGAGCTTGGCCACGCGGTGCGGCTGGATGTCCAGCTCCCAGCAGGCCTCGATGATGGCTGCCGAAATGGAATCGTGGCCGCAGCCGGCGCACAGCGTCGAGATCTTGCCCTCGTAGTCGCGCCGGGTGTAGCCGACCTTGTTGGTGTGCAGCGATGGATGGTGCAGGCGGGGTTTGGCGAGATAGGTCATATGGCCCCCACGTTTGCCGCCAAGGCGGCTGCACTGCCCCCCGAGGGGGCGTGATCTTGCTTGAAGCGGTTCTGCGCGGCGATCATGCAGCTTGCTCCCGGGTTTTCAGTTTGCCGCGCGCCGGCTTCGGGACATCGGCCTCGATGTGGCTGGTGATGGCCCGCGTGATGAAGCGCGCGGTGATCGGCGTGCCGTCGAAGTGCAGCACCTTGACCAGCCGCTTCGGGTCGATCTCCAGCTCGTTGACCAGCAGGCTGCGCATCTGGGCGTCGCGGTTCTGTTCCACCACGAACACCTTGTCGTGGTCCGCCAGGAACTGCGCGACGCTGGCCGGGAACGGAAAGGCCCGCAGGCGCATGGCATCGAGATGGATGCCGGCGTCGTCCAGGTCCTCCAGCGCTTCCTGCATCGCCGGGCTGGTCGAGCCGAAATAGATGACACCCAGCCGGGTCGGCTCGGCAGCCGGCCGCAGCACCGGCTGCGGCACCAGCGTGGCGGCAGTGGCGAACTTCCTGAGCAGCCGCTCGACGTTGTAGATGTAGTCCGGTCCCCGCTCGGAATAGCGCGCGTACGGATCGCGGGTGGTGCCACGGGTGAAATAGCTGCCCTTGGTCGGATGGGTGCCCGGCAAAGTCCGCCAGGGAATGCCGTCGCCATCCACGTCCTTGTAGCGGCCGAAGTCCTTGCCCGCCTCCAGCTCCTCGGCCGTCATCACCTTGCCGCGGTCGTAGTCGCGCCCTGCTTCCCAGGCGAACGGACGGCACAGCCGCTGGTTCATGCCGATGTCCAGATCGGTCATCACGAACACTGGCGTCTGCAGCCGGTCCGCCAGGTCCAGCGCGGCGGCCGCGTGGTCGAAGCACTCATGCGGATCTTCCGGGAACAGCAGCACGTGCTTGGTGTCACCGTGCGATGCATACGCGCAGGAGACGATGTCGGCCTGCTGGGTACGCGTGGGCATGCCGGTGGAAGGTCCGCCCCGCTGCACGTTGATGATGGTGACCGGGATTTCCGCGAAATAAGCCAGGCCGAGAAACTCCGTCATCAGCGACACGCCCGGGCCCGAGGTCGCGGTGAAGGCCCGCGCGCCGTTCCAGCCGGCGCCGACCACCATCCCGATCGAGGCGAGCTCGTCCTCGGCCTGGACGATCGCATAGCGGTGCTGGCCGGTGGCCGGATCGACCCGGAACTTGCTGCAATATTTGTCGAAGGCCTCGGCGACCGACGACGACGGCGTGATCGGATACCACGCCGCCACGGTCGCGCCGCCATAGACGCAGCCCAGAGCCGCGGCGCTGTTGCCGTCGACGAAGATCCGGTCGCCCACCTTGTCGGAGCGCTTCACGCGGATGCCCAGCGGGTATGGCAGGTGTTCCTTGACGAAGTCGCGGCCCAGGTGCAGCGCCTGGACGTTCGAGGCCAGCAGCCTTTCCTTGCCCTTGTACTGCTCGCCGAACAGCTGTTCGATCGCCGCCGCCTCGACCTCCAGCAGCACGGACAGCGCGCCCACGTAGACGATGTTCTTGAACAGCTGGCGCTGGCGCGGGTCGGTGTAGACCGCGTTGCAGATCTCGGTCAGCGGCATGCCAATCACCTGGATGTCGGGCCGGAACTTCTCCGGCGGCAGCGGCCGCGTGCTGTCGTAGAACAGGTAGCCGCCCGGTTCCAGTTCGGCGACGTCGGCGTCCCAGGTCTGCGGGTTCATCGCCACCATCATGTCGATGCCGCCGCGCCGACCCAGGTGGCCCTTTTCGGTCACCCTTACCTCGTACCAGGTCGGCAGGCCCTGGATGTTGCTGGGAAAGATGTTGCGCGGGCTGACCGGCACGCCCATGCGCAGGATCGCCTTGGCAAACAGCTCGTTGGCCGAGGCCGAACCCGAGCCGTTGACGTTGGCGAACTTGATGACGAAATCGTTGACGGCTTCGATGCGGGGCAATGCTGCCCCCACGTTTGCGGCCAAGGCCGCCGCACTGCCCCCCAAAGGGGCCTTCGCGCCTTGGGACGGCCCGGCGGCGCTCATGCTGGTACTCCTTCACGCGGCACCGGCACTGCCCGGTCGCGGCCGCCGGGTCCTGCCGGCGTGATCTTGAGCAGGAATTTCTGCATGTCCCAGGCCCCGGTGGGACAACGCTCGGCGCACAGGCCGCAGTGCAGGCAGACGTCCTCGTCCTTGACCATCACGCGCCCGGTCTTGAGCCCGCCGGAGACGTACAGGTCCTGCGCCAGATTCAGGGCCGGCGCCTTCAGCCGGGTCCGCAGGTCGGCCTCCTCGCCGTTGGTGGTGAAGGTGATGCAGTCCATCGGGCAGATGTCGACACAGGCGTCGCACTCGATGCACAACGGCTCGGTGAACACGGTCTGCACGTCACAGTTCAGGCAGCGTCCGGCCTCCTTCACGGCGGTGGCGACGTCGAAGCCCAGTTCCACCTCCACCTTGATGCTGGCCAGCGCCTTCTCGGCCTTGGCCCATGGCACCTTGTAGCGCGTGTCGTTGATGGTGTCGTTGTCGTAGCTCCACTCGTGGATGCCCATCTTCTGCGACACCAGGTTGGTCATCGGATCCGGCCGCACCCGCACGTCCTGGCCGGTGAGGAGGCGGTCGATCGACACCGCCGCATCGTGGCCGTGGGCGACGGCCGTGATGATGTTCTTCGGGCCGAACGCGGAGTCGCCGCCGAAGAACACGTTGGCCACGCTCGACTGCAGGCTGGTCTTGTCCAGTTTCGGCAAACCCCATTCGTCGAAGGCGATGCCGCAATCGCGCTCGATCCAGGGGAAGGCGTTCTCCTGGCCGACCGCCACCAGCACGTCGTCGCATTCGAAGAACGCGTCGGGCTCGCCGGTGGGCACCAGGCTGCGCTTGCCCTTGGCGTCGTACACCGCCTTGACGATCTCGAAGCTCATGCCGATCAGCTTGCCGCCTTCGTGCACGAAGGCCTTTGGCACGTGGAAGTTGATGATCGGGATGCCTTCGTGCATCGCGTCTTCCTTCTCCCAGGGCGAGGCCTTCATCTCCTCGAAGCCGCTGCGCACGATCACCTTGACGTCGCTGCCGCCCAGCCGGCGCGCCGACCGGCAGCAGTCCATCGCCGTATTGCCGCCACCGAGCACGATCACCCGCTTGCCGACGCTGGTGACGTGGCCGAACGACACGGAGGCCAGCCAGTCGATGCCGATGTGGATGTTGGCCGCCGCTTCCTGCCGGCCCGGCAGCTCCAGGTTGCGCCCGCGCGGCGCGCCGCAGCCGACAAAGATGGCATCGTAGCCCTCGCCCATCAGCGCCTTCATGGAATCGATGCGCTGGCCGCTCCTGAAGCGCACGCCGAGGTCGAGGACGTAGCCGGTCTCCTCGTCGATCACCGATTCGGGCAGGCGAAAGCGCGGGATCTGGGTGCGAATGAAGCCACCAGCCTTGGCCTCGCCGTCGAACACCGTGATGTCGTAGCCCAGCGGCGCCAGGTCGCGGGCCACGGTCAGCGACGCCGGTCCGGCGCCGATGCAGGCAATGCGCCGGCCATTGGGGGGGCCGGCCTTGGGCATGCGGGCGACCACGTCGTCCTTCAGGTCCGCCGCCACCCGCTTGAGCCGGCAGATCGCCACCGGCTCCGGATCGGCGAGGTTGTGGTCCTCGACCCGGCCGCGCCGGCAGGCCGGTTCGCACGGCCGGTCGCAGGTGCGCCCGAGGATGCCGGGGAAGACGTTCGAGACCCAATTGACCATGTACGCGTCGCTGTAGCGGCCCTGCGCGATCATCCGGATGTATTCCGGGACCGGGGTGTGCGCCGGGCAGGCGTACTGGCAGTCGACCACCTTGTGAAAGTAGGCCGGGTTGGCAATGTCGGTTCGCTGCAAAGCTGTCTCCTTGCCTTGCCCGCTGCACCCCGGGACGGGGTTGCGGACTTGGAATTGCTCTGTCTCCGCGGCAGTCTATGCCCCGAGGGCGGAAAACCGCTCTCGGGTTAATCCCGCAGGCAGCCAGTTTGCGACAACGCAACCGGCCCGGGTTTGCGCAATCGCAAACGTTCAGCGGGTGGCTTCAGCGCCCCCAGACAGACGGAATCCCGCGCACCGACTTACTTCAAGGCGCCGGGATTGCTCTGCGCAGTCATCCATTTCCTGGCGAAGGCCTGCGCGGACAGCGCAGCCCCAACCAGCGGGCCCTGGCAGTCGTCGCACTGCTGGGCCTGGAGCAGCGCCAGCTGGCGCTCGTGGTCGATGCCGGTGGCGACTGAACGCATCCCCATGCTGCGCACCATGGCGAAGGTGGCTGCCGTCAGCGACGCTGCGTCGCGGCCAGCCGCGCTCTGGAAGAACAGCGGATGCAGCTTGACCTCGTCGACCGGCAAGCGGTGCAGCTGCAGCAGGGACGAATGCGGCCCGCCGAACTGGTCCAGTACGAAGCGCACGCCCATTTTCTTCAGCCCGGCGAACGACTCGAGGTCGTCCGGTGTCGGGTCGATGTCCTCCCCGCCACGGAATTCCACTGCCAGGTACTGCGGCTGCAGCCCGCCACGGATGCCCTTGCGCAGGATGTCGAACAGCTGCGGCAATGTCAGCTGGTCCAGCGACACGGAGACGCCCACCCGCGGCAGGCGCAAGGCGGCGTTGCGCCAGGCCTTGGTCTGGTCGCGCAGTTGCAGCAGCATCCATTCGGCCAGCGCCATGCTCATTTCCGAAGTGGCCGCCATGTCCAGCAATGCATCGCCTTCGAACACGTCGCCCGTCGGATGGGTCCAGCGCACCACCGCCTGGGCTCCCGCCAGGCTGCCGGTCAGCGCATGGATCTGCGGCCGGTACAGCATCTGCACCTGGTCGCGGGTGAACGCCATGCGCAGGTCGGCGCCGCGGGTGAGCGTGCGCACCGCCCTTTCGTTGAGCTCGCTGGAGTAGAACTCGTAGGTGTGGCGGCCCGCGCTCTTTGCATGGCGCATCGCCAGGCCGGCGTTGGTGACCAGGATATCGATCTCCTGGCCGTCGTCGGGGAACACGGCGACGCCGATGCTGCAGGTGACGAAGATCTCCTGCGCGCCGCCGCGATTGAAGCTGGTCGACGCCGCGTCGAGCAGGCGGTTGATGAAGCCGGCCGTGGTCTCGACCCCTTCCATGTGCGGCAGCAACACGGCGAACTCGTCGCCGTCGAAGCGGTAGAGCGTCGGGCGGTCCCCGGCGGCGGCGGCGCCGGCGTCGGCGCATTCGGCTTCCACGCAGCTGGCCAGGCGTTTGCTGATCCGCTGCATCAACTGGTCGCCGACCGAACGACCCATGGCGTCGTTGACGCTGCCCAGCCGGTCGACGCCGATATGGATGAGCGCGCCCTTGCTGCGCCGCGTGGACGGCCGTGCCAGCACGGCCCTGACCGCCTCCTTGTAGCGCAGCTTGTTGGGCAGCGCTGTCAGTGGATCGTGCTGCGCCAGGTAGTCCCGGTAGACCGTGGCGGCAAGCGTATTGCGGATGCGCAGGGCCAGCTCGCTGGGGTCGACCGGCTTGGACAGGAAATCCATCGCCCCCATCGAGAGCGCCTGCAGCTTCACCTGCGGGTCGTGGGTGCTGGTCAGCACGATGACCGGGATGTGACGCAAAGCCGTATCGGTGCGCATCAGGTTCAGGATCTGCATCCCGTTGACCTTGGGCATCGACAGGTCCAGCAGCAGCAGGCTGGGACGCTCGCTGCGCATCAGTTCGACGGCTTCCTCCGACTGGGTGGTGGAGACGAACTTGCGGTAGCCGGCGTCCTCGAGGAAGGCCTCCGTCATCTCGATGTTGAGCTGCTCGTCGTCGACCATCATGATGGTCGCCTCGGTCAGGCCGGTGAGCGACTCGTGGGCCCACACCATCTCTTCGGGGGTCACGGCGCCCATGCGGCGATCGGGCAGGCGGTCGTCGCCAGGCATGAAGACCGTGGGGGGACCGGAACCGCTGGTCGCGGCGACGGTGCTGTCGGGGTCCATGGAAGTCATTCGTTATTGTGCTGGCTCTTCGGCCAATCCCGAAGTGGCAAGCGGTTGTGGAATCACCAGCAGGTCGCACATCCGGTCCAGGCGCACGAGCAGCGCCGCCGTGGCGTCCGTGTCGCCGACCTTGGCCCGCGCCTCCAGTTCCCTGGCCGGCGCCGTCAGGCTGTCATAGCCCATCATTCCAGCCGAACCGGCCAGCCAGTGTCCGAAGCGATCGAGCTCCTCGAAATCGGCGCCGGCATGGGCCTGGTGCGCCACTTCGAGCCGTTCCCGCAGCCGGCTGGAAAACTTGCTGACGATCGGCGACAGCCGCGGGTGGGCTGCGAAGCGGGAGTGGATCGGGCCTTGCTCGATGCTGCCGCCCAGCGGCGCGTCGACGCCGAGCGTCCCGGGGATCGACAGCGGCGCCTGGACCGGCGCTCCACCCGGGGCCAGCCGTTCGCCCCCCAGCAGGTCGGCCACGCAGGCAACCAGCAGGTCGATATCGATCGGCTTGCTGAGGCAGGCGTTGCAGCCGGCCGCCAGCACTTCTTCCTCGTAGCCTTTCATCGCGTTGGCGGAAAATGCCACGATCGGCGTGGCGGTGCCCTGCGCGCGCAAGGCTTTTACGGCGGTGTAGCCGTCCATGACGGGCATGTTCATGTCCATCAGGATCAGGTCGATGCCGCCAGCCGCCACCTTGTCCAGCGCCTGCTGGCCGTTTTCCGCCTCTTCGACCCACAGGCCCTGTTCGGCCAGCACCAGCGACAGCAGTTCGCGGTTCTCGGCGCCGTCATCGACGACCAGCACGCGCGAGGCCGGGATGCGCCAACTGGTCCTGACAACAGCGCCAGCGCTGGCCTGGACCGCCAGCACCTGCGCCGGCGCCAGCATGCGCACGCCCTGCAACGGGCCGGTCTCGCAGCTGAACGTGAGCACGCTGCCCGTCCCCAGCGTGCTGGCCGCCGTGATGTCCCCGCCCAGCGCGCGGGCCAGCCTGCGGCTGATCGCCAGCCCGAGGCCGGTGCCGCCGAAGCGGCGCGTGATCGAGGCGTCGGCCTGGGTGAACGGCTCGAACATGTCGTCGATCCGGTCGGCCGGAATGCCGATGCCGGTGTCGCGCACTTCCATCACGTAGTGGCGTCCGGTGCACTGCAAGCCGATGGTGACTGCGCCGTGTTCGGTGAACTTGATGGCGTTGCCGACCAGGTTCAGCAGCACCTGGCGGATCCGGGCGGCGTCGGATGTGATGCTCTCGGGCAACTGGCCGACCGGCGCGAGCGCCAGCTCGAGGTTCTTTTCCCGGGCCCGGACCGACAGTTCGGCCAGCACCTGCTGCGCCACCTGGTGCGGCGAGCAGGGACCGGCATCGATCTGCAGGTGGCCGGCCTCGACCTTGGACAGGTCCAGGATGTCGTTGATCAGCTCGAGCAGGTGGCGGCCGCTGCTGTGGATGGTGTCCAGGTAGCGTGACGACTCGCGCTCGCTCTTGCTGTAGCCGCGCTTGAGC
>JBBRSZ010000053.1:0-26192 GCA_038244915.1 Burkholderiales bacterium
CATGGCTTCGTCGCCCAGGATGCTGGCCGCCACCTGCGACAAGGCTTTGTCGGTGAACAGCGGCACCGCGCCCAGGTAGGCGGAAATCGCGCCCTGCTCCAGGCCGGCGGCGAAGCGCAGCACGTCGTTCTGGGTCTTGAGCTTGTCCACGGGGAAGCTGTACTTCGCCTTGGCCGCGAGCGGTGTCCCGCCCAGCTTCTTCACGGTGGCAGCCAGCGCCGCCGCATGTTCCTTGTGGTGGCCCTGGAACTGCACCGCCACCGGCAACACGCCAGCCGACAGCAGGCCGCTCTCGGCCCCGACCTGGTAGGCCGCGATGGCTTCCAGCTCCGCGCCCAGAGCGGTGTTGAGGATGCGGACGTCGCCTTCCAGTTCGGCCGACGTGGCCTTGCTGCCGGCGGCCATGGCGTCGCGCCCGCCCAGCAGGGCCACGGCCCCGGCCGAGAGCACGGCGCCGGACAGCGAGAGGGCGCGGCGGCGGGCGACCAGCAGTTGCGACGGCGCGATGACGAGCTTGGTGTTCATGGTGGTCTTTCTTGGGTTGGGGGAAATCAGGGCCGGCGCAGCAGGCCCTGCCGCAGCAGTTCGCCCATCACGTGGGCGAGCACGGCGTCGCAGCGGGCGCCGGCAAAGCAGAAGGTGTCGTGGGCGCCGGTCTCGACCTGGCTCGCCAGCTCCTCGCGCAGCATGGCGCGGGCCCGCAGGAAGCGGGTCTTGATCACGTCCTGGCTGACGTCCAGGCAGAAGGCCGCCTCTTCCACACTCATGTCTTCCACCGCCCGCAGCATGAAGACGCTGCGGTAGATCGGCGGCAGGCCTTCGATCGAAGCCTGCAGCAGCGCCCGCAGTTCGCCCCGCTCGGCGCTGGCATCGGGACTTTCGTTGGCGGGCTGGCCGGGTTGGTCCATGGCTTGTTCCGTTGCGTCGTTGTCCTGGAGCTGGACCAGCCGGCCCTTGCCGCGCTGCGAGCTGAGCGCCAGGTTGATCGCCATGCGGGCCAGCCAGGTGCCCAGTGCGGCCTCGCCGCGGTAGCTGTGCAGCCTGGTGAAGGCGCGCAGCCAGGTGTCCTGGACCACGTCCTGGGCGGCGGCGTCGTCCGGCACGATGCCGCGGGCGGTGCGAAACAGCAGCCGGTTGTGGCGCCGCACCATCACCTCGAAAGCCATGGCGTCGCCGCCAGCGGCGCTGGCCGCCAGCTGCAGGTCAGTGGCTGCGGCGGCCGGCGGGCCGGAAACTTCGTTGGATTGCAGGGCGGTCATGGGCATATTCCAGGTTCTATGGCGTTAGACGCCGGGTGACCGCCAAAGGTGACAGGCTCTATCCCACTTCGACCACCAGCTGCGGATCGAACATGGCGTTTTCGTTGACGCCGCCACGCGCGTAGCCGCGCGGGTTGCACAGCACCCGGGTGCCGTTGAGCCGGTAGTCGAAGCTGTCGTGGGTGTGGCCGTGGATCCAGAGCTGCACCCGCTCGCCGTCCAGCAGGTGCTCGGCCCGCGACACGAAGCAGGCGTTGATCGGCGAGCCGGCGAAGCGGCGATGGATGCTTTCCGGCGCCGGCGCGTGGTGGGTGATGACCACCGTCGGCCCGTCGTGCGGCGCGGCCAGCGCGTGCGCCAGCCAGGCCGCATGGCGCTGGAACAGCGTTGCGCTGTCCACCGGCGTGAAGCGTTGCAGCAGGTCGTCGTCCAGCCAGATCCGGCTGTAGTCGCGCATGAAGCGCAGCGCCTGCTCGACGGCGGCGGTGCGCCCCTGCCCGTCGCCGTCGAGCAGGAAGTCGGTCCACAGCGTCGAGCCGAGAAAGCGAACGCCGCCGATCACCTGCTGCGTGTCGCTCAGCACCCGCACCTGGGTGCCGGCGCACAGGGCCCGCAAGCGCGCCAGCGCGCCGCCGATGCTGGCGCCGTAGAACTCGTGGTTGCCCGGCACGTACAGCACCGGCTTGCCCAGGCTGGCAGCCCAGGCGATCGCTTCATCGGGCCGGCCGATGTCGCCGGCCAGCACCACGACGTCCGCCGCCGTGCGCGGCGCGGCGAGCGCGCCCTGCCCGAGATGCAGGTCCGAGAGGATGTTCAGCAGCATGCGTACGCCTGTCTATCACGCGATGATATATTTTCCCCATGACCCAGGCCTTCCCCGAGATCCCCGAGCCGGCGGCCGGCAACGAACCGCCGCTGGAAGCGATGGCCGGCTGCAACCAGCGCCTGCTGCGCCATTGTGCGACGCTGCGGCGGCTGGCGCTGTACCTGGGCGAATGCGGCTTCGACGCCGAGGCGCGGGCCGCCAACGGGCAACTGCTGCGCTTTTTCGACCACGCGTTACCCCTGCACCACGCCGACCAGCAAGAGGACCTGTTCCCCGCACTGATCGAATCCATGGCCGGCTCCGACGCCGTCTGCCTGCGCGACCTCACCGATGCCGTGGCGCGGCAGCAGCGGGAGTTGCGGCTGCAGTGGCTGCGCCTGCGGCCCGCGCTGCTTCAGCTCGCCAGCGGCCGCGCCGGTGCGCTCCCGGTGCGGGACATCGAAGGTTTCATCGGCACCTGCCGGTCCTGCGTCGGCCGCGAAGACGAGGAACTGCTGCCGATGGCCGCGCGGCTGCTGAGTGACAACCAGGTCGCGGGCCTCGGCGCCGCGATGCGCGCGCGCCGCCAGGGCCCGACATGATCGGTCTGCGCCCGACTGCGCCGGGGATGGAGGGTCTCCCCATGAGCGCAGGCCGGAACCCCGGGTGTTCAAGACGCCAGGGGCGCCCTGGATCCCCGCCTGCGCGGGGATGACGGTGGTAGCGGGGATGACAGATTCAAAGGCGCAGCATCCAGTGCGCCATCTCGTCGGCGACCTGTGTCACCAGCTCCGGCTGGCCGGCCAGGTAGTGGTTGCCGCCGCGGATGTCGACGTTGCGCAGGCGCCGGCCGCCGGCCTTCATCCAGGCATCGCGGGTGCTGGGGAAGGTGGACTGGTCGCCGGTGTAGGTGCACAGCAGCACCGGCACGCTGGTCCTGGCGAGGTTCGACGGGCCGTCGGCGCGGCTGCGTGACGACCACTGCGACAGGAAGGCCGTCAGCGACGTGATTCTTCCCATCTGGCTGGCCGCGTAGTTGACGGCGCGCGCGCCGGCCGCGCCATTGCCCCACACGCTGCCCACCTGCCGGTCGTTGGCGTCCAGCGAGAGGTCGAGGCAGCGCGGGTCGGCATGGGTGCGATAGACCAGGAAGGCCTCGTCGCGCGCGCTGCCCGGGGCTTGCTGGCTGCGCAGCAGACGCAGGCGCTGCTCCACCCAGTGTTCGATCTTCGCCAGCCGCGCGTGCTGGCCGGTCTTGAAGCGGGCCAGGAATTGCGGCGTGAACGGCGGCGCGTTGCCCGGGTCATACATGTCCAGCGCCGGGTCGGCCGCCAGCGCGTCGTGCTCGTCGATCACCGAGGGGTCGATCCAGTTGCGCATCAGCGTTGAACGGCCCTCGTGGGCGGCGCACAACGCCAGGCCCTGCACGGCAGGCAGGTCGGCCGGCGACAGGTTGGCCGGGTCGCCATCGAGCAGGGTCTCGATCGTGAGCTTCTCGGCCTGCGCCTGGTAGAAAGCCGAGAGCGACGCGCCGCCGGAATTGCCGACCAGCACCACCTTCTCGTAGCCCTGCGCGCGCAGGAACCGCACGCCGGCGCCCAGGTCCTGGATCACCCGTTCCATCAGCAGCAGCGAGTCGTTGCCGGCATAGCGGGAATTGAGGCCCAGGCAGGCCACGCCGCGCTCGGCCAGCGGCTGGATCAGGTAATGGCCCATGAAGTTGCTGGTCGGATGCATCACGATTGCCGCCATCTTCTTCGGGCCCGCGGGCCGGGCCCAGGCGCCGTAGATCCGCGGCCGCAGCAGCTGCAGCCCGGACTGGCTTTCCATCGCCGCGCCGGGCTTGACGTCGATGACGGCGAGTTCAAGCGTGGCCATGGCCGGCGCTCAGCGTGGGACGGCGAGAGCCACCAGCGCCCGCACGTCCTTCGCCTCGCCGAGCTTCCAGCAGGCGTCGATCAGCGTGCCGGTGGCGGCGGCGCCGAGGATGGGATCCGACAGGCCGTGGAACTTGCCTTCCAGCAGCGCGTCGGTCATCGGGTTCTCGATCGAGCCGATCGCGTGCTCGACGAACACGTGGACCCGGCGGCCGTCGCTGAGCACCGCCGTCACGTCGACGCTGGCTTCGTCGATGGTGTCGTCCACCGTCGCGATCACCTTGCGGCGCAGCGCCACCATGTCGGCGCGGTTGACCACCTCGTCGGAGAATTCATCTTCCGCGGCACGGCCGAAGCTGAGGCCGGCGGCGCAGCCGTGGTAGACGCTGAACTTGGCCTGCAGGCCGTCG
The DNA here is from genome assembly GCA_038244915.1 of Burkholderiales bacterium. Lineage (GTDB taxonomy): Bacteria > Pseudomonadota > Gammaproteobacteria > Burkholderiales > Burkholderiaceae_C > Ramlibacter. Next base: position 4,352 of record JBBRSZ010000053.1, read on the forward strand.
GCCGGCTCCTTCCTGCCGGTCAGTTCCAGCACCAGCGAATGCACCCTGAGCTCGATCCGTTCCACCTGCTCCGGCCGCACGCCCTGCTCGCGCAGCTGCACGCAGGCGTCGATGCTGGGATGGATCACGATGCCGCAGGCGAACGGCTTGTAGCTGTTGAACGAGATCTCGAAGCGCTGCCCCAGCTCGCCGGTGATCTGGCTCCAGTCGTTCTTGGTCGACACCGTCTGGGCGTAACCACGCGGCGCCTCCAGCGCCTTCGGGCTGGCGGTGTAGCCGTGGCTGGCCATCAGCGCCGACATCAGGCCGGCCCGCGCCGCGCCACCCGGATGGAAGGGCTTGGTCATGGTGCCGAACTGCTCGCGCATGCCGACCGGCTGCGAGGCCGCGATGCCCAGCGCCATCTGCGTCTTGTGCGCATCCAGCTTGAGCAGGCGGGCGCAGGCGGCGGCCGCGCCCAGCATCCCGGTGGAGCCGGTGATGTGCCAGCCGCGGTCGTAGTGCTCGGGGTACATCATGTTGCCGACGCGGCAGGAGACGTCGATGCCCAGCACCAGGGCGTCGATCACGTCGCGGCCCGAAACGCCCGGCGTTTCTGCCGATCCCATGCCCTGGCGCTCGGCCAGCGCCAGCACCGCCGAGGCCACCGGGCCGGCCGGGTGGATGATGGTCTTGAGGTGGGTGTCGTCGAAGTCGAAGGTGTGCGAGGTGATGCCGTTGACCAGCGCCGCGCTCGCCATGTCGACCCGGTCCTTGCGTCCCAGCACCGTCGCCTGCGGGGACGGCTCCAGCATCCGCACCGCCGCCAGCGCGGCGTCGGCCGCCTCGTGCCTGGCCGCGCCGACGGCGCAGCCGAGCCAGTTCATGAAGGTGCGATGCGCCTCGTGGTCGACGGCGTCGCTCCAGCCGCGGGACGGATGGGTGGCGACGAACTCGGCGAGGATCTGCGTGATCGGCGGGGCGTTGTGGTCGGCGGCGACCTGGGTATTGCGGGCCATGGGGTGTGAACTCGAAAGGAAGGAGAAAGGAAAAGGGCGCGGCGCTCAGGAGTCGAGGTGGATGTTGCGGGCCCTGGCCAGCGCGGTCCAGCGCGCGATGTCGCGTTTGATGAACTCGCCGAACTGCTCGGGCGTCATCACGATCGGCTCGATCGCCTCGATCGCCAGCTTCTCGCTCAGGTCCGGCGCCTTCAGCACGGTGGCCAGGGTGTCATTGAGCTGGCGCACGATCGGCGCGGGGATGCCGGCCGGGCCGACCACGCCGTACCACTGCTGGGCGTCGAAGCCCTTGAAACCGGATTCGTCCAGCGTCGGCACGTCCTTGAACTGCGGATGGCGCTTGAGGCCCGTGACCGCCAGCGGCCGCACCCGGCCGGAGCGGATGTGCGGCACCGCGGCCGCCAGCCCCGGGAACATCGCCTGGGTCTGGCCGCCGATCAGGTCGGTGAAGGCCAGCGAGATCCCGCGGTACGGGATGTGGACCATGTACGAGTTGATCTGCTGCTTGAACAGCTCCATCGTCAGATGGGTCAGCGAGCCCTGGCCGGCCGAGCCGTAGCTGACGCGGCCGGGGTTCTTCTTCACGTAGGCGACAAACTCCGCCACCGTGGTCACCGGCAGCGAGGCGTTGACCACCAGCACGTTGGGCGTGGCGCCGATCATGCCGATCGGGGAGAAGTCGCGGATCGGGTCGTACGGAACCTTGCGGGTCGCCGGGCTGGTGCCGTGGGTGGCGACATAGCCCTGCATCAGCGTGTAGCCGTCGGCTGCCGAGTGCGCCGTGTTCTGGCTGGCGATGACGCCGCCGCCGCCGCCCTGGTTGTCGACGATGAAGGTCTGGCCCAGCAGCTTGCCCCAGCGCTCGGTGACGGTGCGGCCCACCATGTCGCTGCCGCCGCCGGCGGCGACCGGCACGATATAGCGGATCGGCTTGTTGGGATAGGCTCCTTGCGCCCACAGCGTGGGGGCACAGGCCAGCGCTGGCGCGGCCAGCAGCAGTTCGCGGCGTTTCATGTCTCGGTCTCCGGGTGTTCGCGTGATTGTCGCCGCCTTCGGCGCGCCCCTCCGTGGCGGGCAAGCCGGCGGGACCGGCTCAGGCCGCCAGTGCCGGCTGTCCCACCGGGTGCCAGCAGGCCAACGCCCGGCCGCCCTCGCGCAACAGCGGCGGCTGGCGGACGAGGCAGTCGGAGCCGGCCGCGGCGCAGCGCGGCGCGAACGCGCAGCCGGCCGGCAGTTGCGTCAGGTCCGGCGGGGCGCCGCCGATGGTGGCCAGCGGCCGTCCGCGGCTGGCGCTCGAGACCGTGGAGGCCAGCAGGCCGGCGGTGTACGGATGGCGCGGCGCCTGGACGATCGCGGCGACCCGGTCCTCCTCGACGATGCGGCCGGCATACATCACGGCGATCCGGTCGGCCACCTCCACCGCGGCGCCGATGTCGTGGGTCACGAAGATCACCGACATGCCCAGCTCGCGCTGCAGCTCGCGCAGCAGCAGCAGGATCTGGATCTGCACCGTCGCATCCAGCGCCGTGGTCGGCTCGTCGGCCAGCAGCAGCCGGGGCTTGCAGGCCAGCGCCAGCGCGATCATGGCGCGCTGGCGCTGGCCGCCCGACAGCTCGTGCGGATAGGCGTCCAGCCGGCGCGCCGCCTGCGGCATCTGCACCCGCTCCAGCATGTCCAGCGCCCGCCGGCGCGCCGTCGCCCGGTCCACCGGCTCGTGGGCCCGCACGCATTCGGCGATCTGGCTGCCGATGGTGCAGACCGGGTCGAACGCCAGGCCCGGCTCCTGGAACACCATCGAGACCACGCCGCCGCGATAGCGCTCCAGTGCCCGGCCCTGGAGCGCGAACACGTCCTGGCCGTCCAGCCGGACCTCGCCGCTGATGCGCGCCGCCCGTGGCGCATACAGCCGCAGCAGGGTGCGCAGGGTGACGCTCTTGCCGGACCCCGACTCGCCCAGCAGGCCCAGCACCTCGCCGTGCCCGAGGTCGAAGCTGATGTCGCGCAGCGCGTCGACGGTGCGCTCGCCCTGGAACTGCACGCTCAGGTTCTTCACCGACAGCAGGGGCGCGTTCATGCGGCCAGCGCCAGGTTCATCGCCGGGTCATCCAGGTGGCAGGCGACCCAGTGGCCGGCGGCCGCTTCGCGCAGCCGCGGCACCACGCCGGCGCAGGGGCCGTGGGCATGGACGCAGCGGTCGCGGAAGCGGCAGCCCGCGGCATTGCCGGACGGATCGGGCGGGTCGCCGGCCAGCGGCGGCTGCTCGCTGCGGCGGTCCGGATCCATCGACGGCACCGCCGACAGCAGCGCCGCGGTGTAGGGATGCAGCGGCCGGTCGTACAGCGGCTGCACCGGCGCGATCTCGACCACCTGGCCCAGGTACATCACCATCACGCGGTCGGCCAGGTAATGCACCACGTTGAGGTCGTGCGAGATGAACAGGTAGGTCAGGCCGCGTTCGGCCTTGAGCTCCTGCAGCAGGTTCAGCACCTGGGCCTGCACCGACTTGTCGAGGGCGGCGACCGATTCGTCCAGGATCAGCAGGCGCGGCTCGAAGGCCAGGGCGCGGGCGATGTTGACGCGCTGACGCTGGCCGCCGGACAGCTCGTGCGGGTAGCGCGCGCCCATCACGCCGGGTTCCAGTCCGACCCGCGCCAGCAGCGCGCGCGACCGCGCCAGCGCCTCGGCCCGGGGGACGCCATGCACGCCGGGGCCGTAGGCGATCGATTCCAGCACCGTGAGCCGCGGATTGAGCGAGGCGAACGAATCCTGGAACACCATCTGCAGGTTGCGGCGGAATTCCCGCAGCGCCATGCCGCCGTACTGGCCGACGCCCTCGCCGTCGAACACCACCTCGCCGCTGTCCGGCTCGATCAGCCGGGTCAGCAGGCGCGCCGTGGTGGACTTGCCGCAGCCCGACTCGCCGACGATGCCCAGGGTCTCGCCCTTGGCGACGCTGAAGCTGACGCCGTCGACGGCGCGCACCTTGCGGCCGGAGCCGAGCGCGAACTGCTTGCGCAGGTCGCGCACCAGCAGCAGTGGCTGGGCCGGGCCGCCGCGGTCTTGCGTTGCCTGCGGTCTCGAGACGGTGGTATTCATCGGCGCAGGTCCATCGCCGAACGGACACCGTCGGCCAGCAGGTTGAAGGCGATCGAGGTCGCGAAGATCATCACGCCGGGCAGCGCGGCGACCCAGGGGTTGATGTAGATGGCCGAGCGCAGGGTGTTGAGCATCAGCCCCCATTCCGGCTGCGGCGGCTTCACGCCCAGGCCCAGGAACGACAGCCCCGAGGCCAGCACCATGCTGACGCTGACCAGCCCGGTGGCATAGACGAACACCGGCCCCAGCACGTTGCCCAGCACATGGACCCGGACGATCGAGAAGGCGCTGGCGCCGCTCAGGCGTGCCGCCTCCAGGTAATCGAGCTTGCGGACCTGGGTGGTGACGCTCTCTGCCACCCGGACCACCTGCGGCACGAAGACCAGGGTCAGCGCGATCATGCTGTTGCCCATGCCCGGCCCCATGGCGCCGGCGATGGCGACCGCCAGCAGCACCGACGGGAAGGCATAGAAGATGTCGAGCGTGCGCATCACCGCCATGTTGGTGCGCCCGCCCACGTAGCCGGCGAACAGGCCGAGCGAGGTGCCGAGCACGAAGGCCACCAGCACCGGCACCACGCCCATCAGCAGCGACAGCCGGCCGCCGTAAACCAGCCGCGCCAGCATGTCGCGCCCAAGTTCGTCGGTGCCCAGCAGATGGCCTTCGCTGCCGACTGGCAGCAGCCGGCGCAGCATGCTGGCCTTGTAGGGATCGGCGACCAGCCACGGCGCCAGCAGCGCGGCGCCGACGATCAGCAGCAGCACCAGCGCGCTGGCCATGGCAACCGGATCGCGCCGCAGTTGGCGCCCGACGACCGCCCAGTAGCTGCGGCTGGGTTGGGCGCGCAGCGCTGCGGCCGGCGCATTGGCGACAGTTGCCATCTTGTTTTCGAGGACGGTGGACATGGCGGTTTCAAGCCCGGCCCATGCGCGGATCGAGCAGCGGCTGCAGCACGTCGACCAGCAGGTTGATGGCGACGAAGAACAGGCACAGCACCAGGATGATTCCCTGCAGCAGCGGGATGTCGCGCTGGAAGATCGCCGTGTTCAGCAGGAAGCCGGTGCCGGGCCAGGCGAACACTGTCTCCACCAGGATCGAGCCGCCCATCAGGTAGCCCAGTTGCAGTCCGGCCACCGCCAGCACCGTGGGCGCGACGTTGCGCGCCACGTGCCGCAACACCGCGCCGCCGCCGAGGCCGCGTGCCTGCAGGGCGACCACGAATTCCTGGTTCAGCATCTCGGCCACCAGCGCCCGCACGGTGCGGGTGATGATGCCCATCGGGATCACGCACAGCGTCGCCGCCGGCAGCACCAGGTGCTTCATGTGGGCCAGGTCCCAGACCCATTCGGACGAGCCGCCCGGCCCGGCCCCCATCGCCGGCAGCCAGCCCAGGCGCACCGAGAACACGATGGTCAGCACCAGGCCCAGCCAGTAGTGCGGCACGCTGACGCCGACCACCGAAATCATGCTGGCCAGCCGGTCGACCCAGCTGCCGGACCGGTAGCCGGCCAGGCCGCCGAGCACGCAGCCGGCGAGCACGCCGACCAGCGCGGCGACGGCGGCCAGCACCAGCGTATTGCTCACGGCCGCCATCACCTCGGTCACCACCGGGCGGCCGGACGCGATGGAAGCGCCCAGGTCGCCCTGCACCGCCCGCACCAGCCACAGGCCGTAGCGCACCGGCAGCGGCCGGTCCAGGCCGTAGGTGGCCCGCAGCGCGGTGATCACTTCCTGAGGCGCGTCGGCTGGCGCGATCGCGTTGAGCGGATCGCCCGGCGCGATGTAGACCAGCATGAACGACACCAGGGTGACGCCCAGCGCGATGGGGAGCGCGTACAGCACGCGCTTGAGCAGGTAGGCCAGCATGTCGTCTCGCGAGGCTTCTTACATGCCGATGGTGGTCAGGTCCTGGAACCAGTGCTGGGCCTGAACGAACTGCTTGACCTTGGGCGACAGCGCGTGCGGATTGGCGTCATGCACCACCCACAGCATCAGGGCGTCGTCCACCATCTGCTGGTGCACGCCGGCCAGCAGCTTGTCCTGCACCTTGGTGTCGAAGCTGGCGCGGATCTTGTCGATCATGTCGTTGACCTTGGGGTTGTCGTAGCCGCCCCAGTTGACGCCGTTGGGCGCCACGTACTTGCCGTAGGCGAACCGGGTCAGCGCGTAGAACGGGTCGGCCGTGACGTAGCCCAGGTTGATCGCCGTGATGCCCTTGCCGGCGTTCATGTCGGCCTTGGCGCCGCTGCGCCAGTGCAGGTAGAGGTTCTCCAGTTCGACCACCTCGAACTCCAGGTTGATGCCGATTTCGGCCAGGCTCTGCTGGATGTATTCGTTCATCGGCAGCGACAGCATCTGGCCGGTGCCGCCCTGGGCGATGATCACCTTGGCCTTGAGCGGGTTGGCCTTGCTGTAAGGCGTCTGCGCCATCAGGGCGCGGGCCGCCGGCAGGTCGTACTTGATGTCGAACGTCGGCTTGCCGAACCACGGGCTGGTGGCATCGAGCTGGCCCTTCGCGGCGGTCGCCTGGCCATTGAGCAGCTTGACGATGGCATCGCGGTCGATCGCCAGGTTGGCGGCCTTGCGGATCCGGATGTCGGTCCAGGGCGAGCCGGGCTGGGTGCTGAAGTGATAGGGCCAGACGTGCGGCGTCACGTTCTGCACCACGCGGAAGCCCGAGGCCTTGAGCTGAGGCATCATGTCCGGCGGCGGCGTTTCGATCATGTCGACCTGGCCGTTGAGCAGGGCGTTGGTGCGGGTGACGGCGTCCGGGATCGGCACCAGCACGATCCGGTCGGTCTTGGCGAGCCGGGTCTTGTCCCAGTAGGCGGCGTTCTTCACCAGGTCGGCGCGCTCGCGCGGCACCAGCTTGTCGAGGCGGAACGGGCCGGTGCCCGAAGGCTGGCTGGCGACCTTGTTCCAGTCGCGTCCGAGCTTTTCCCACTGCGCCGGGCTGCCGATCAGGAACCACGGCAGCTGGTACGGGAACAGCGCGTCGACGTCCTTGGTGGTGATCTCCACCGTGGATTCGTCGATCTTGCGGTACGAGGCGATCGACGGAATGCGCGGCTTGACCTGCGCTGCCTGCTTGGCGTCGAACTGCGGCGACTTGTCGTTCAGGACCTTGTCCAGGTTCCAGACCACGGCGTCGGCCTTGAAGTCGGAGCCGTCATGGAACTTCACGCCCTTGCGCAGGGTAAAGCGCCAGACCTTGTTGTCCTTGGCGTCAACCTTCCACTCGGTGGCCAGGCCGGGGATCAGCTTGCCGGGCCGGGTGCCGATGTTGGCCTCCCACGCGATCAGCGGGTCATAGAGGGTGTGGCCCGTGAACTGGTAGGCGCCGGCGCCACGATCCGGCTGGCCGGTCGTCAGGGGAATGTCGGCCATCGAGATGCCGTAACGGACGACGGTCTCGGCGCGGGCTGCGCCCAACATCAGCGGCAACGCCAGCAGTGCCGGCGTCAACAGCTTGAAAACACGATTCATTGCGCGATCTCCAGGGTAGGGTTCCCTGCGTTCGCACGCTCCGTGCCAGCGCCGGATGCTGTGTTTGCATGCACACACAGCACGGATCGTGCGCGCCGCACCGCATTGGGGCGGTTTGGCCGGGTTCCATTCCCCGATTTGGGCCGGACGGGCACTGCTACTGTCGGTACAGCCCCACGATCGCGCTGCGCAGCCAGCGGTTGCCCGGATCGGCCTCGAAGCGCTTGCTCCAGTGCAGCGAAACGGCGAAGTCGCGCAGCGGAAACGGCGGCTCGACGATCGCGTAGCCGCCGTCCTGCGCGAAGCCGCGCGCGATGTTGCGCGGCATCACCACCGCCAGGTCGGTCGCCCTGACGATCGAAGGCAGCACCATGAAGTGCTCGGTGGTCAGCCGCAGCCGGTCTTCCAGGTTCAGCAGCTGCAGGATGCGCAGCGTGTCGGCGTGGGTGCGCACCGCCACAAACTCCAGCTGCTTCAGGTCCTCCAGCAGCGCCTTGCCGCTGCGCTTGCCGCGGGTGAAGGGATGGCCCTTGCGCAGCAGCACGATGTACTGGTCCTTGAGCAGCTGCACCTTCTGCGCCTCCTTGACCGTCGGCAGGAAGCCGAAGGCGAAGTCGACCCGGCCGCTGTCCAGCGCGTCGGTGATTTCCTCGCGCGGCAGCGGCATGGTCTCCACCCGCACGCCGGGCGCCTGCTCGCGCAGCAGCACCATCAGGTCGGGCAGGAAGCGGCCCTCGCCGATGTCGCTCATGTGGATGCGGAAGGCCCGGCGCGAGCGCTGCGGATCGAACTCCGCCGATTCGTTGAGCGCCTCCTCCAGCGTGCCGAGCGCGTTGCGCACCGCCTGCGCCAGCCGGTCGGCCTTGGGCGTTGGCTGCACGCCGCCGGGGGCGCGCACGAACAACGGGTCCTTGATCAGCAGGCGCAGCCGGGTGAGGCCGTGGCTGGCGGCCGGCTGGGTCAGCTCCAGCGACTCGGCGGCCCGGCTGACGTTGCGTTGCCGGTAGACCGCATCGAACAGGCGCAGCAGGTTGAGGTCGATGTCCTTGAGCTGCATCCGGCACTTCAGGACGGCTGCCGCGACAGGAAGTGGGCCAGCGCCCGCAGGTCGTCGTCGGCCAGCGGATAGACCGCATCGGCCATGGCCGCGACGCCGCCGCCGACCCGCCGGCCGGCCTTGAAGTCACGCAGCGCCTTGAGCAGGTAGTCCTCGCGCTGGGCGGCAAGGCGCGCCGTTGCCTGGGTTCCGGAAAAGTCGTCCTTGTGGCAGGCGGCGCAGCGGTTGGCCTGGGCCACCTTCCGGCCGGCCGACACCAGCGCCTCGTCGGTCTTGAGAGCCGGATCGGCCCTGGCCGGTTTCTGCGCGGCGAAGAAGGCGGCCAGGTTGCGGATGTCGTCGTCCTTGAGCGCCTCGGCCATCGGCTGCATCACCGGGCTCTTGCGGGTGCCGGTGCGAAAGTAGACCAGCTGCCACTGCAGGAAGCCGTCGGGCTGGCCCGCCAGCGACGGTGTCTCGGCCATCTGGGACACACCGCCGGGTCCATGGCAAGCCATGCAGGCTTGCGCCTTCTGAGCGCCGGCGGCCAGGTCGGGGGCGGCCCAGGCGCCGGCGGCAAGAGACAGGGACGCGATCAACAGGACGATGGTTTTCATCCGGTCGATTATTGCGGTTTGCCAAGAAAAAGGCCCGCCGCGGAAACGGCGGGCCCTGGCAGGTGAGCTGCGCCTACTTGCCGTAGCTGATGCGGTAGATGGCGCCGGCCCAGTCGTCGGCGACCAGGATCGAGCCGTCGGCGGCGATCACGATGTCGGCCGGCCGGCCGCTGTAGCTCTTGTCACCGCTCAGCCAGCCACTGGCGAAAACTTCCTGCTTGGCGCTCTTGCCCTGCGGGTCGGTGATAACGCGCATGATGCGCGCGCCCTGGTACTTGTGGCGGTTCCAGGAGCCGTGCTCGGCGATCAGGATGTTGTTGCTGTACTCGGCGGGAAACTGCTTGCCGGTGTAGAACTTCATGCCAAGCGGCGCCACGTGCGCGCCGAGGTTGAGGACCGGCGGCGTGTAGTCCGAGCACTTGTGGCCCTTGCCGTACTTCGGGTCGAGCATGTTGCCCTGGTGGCAGTACGGGTAGCCGTAGTGCGCGCCCATCTTCGCGATGCGGTTCAGCTTGTCGCTCGGCAGCTCGTCGCTGACCCAGTCGCGCGCGTTCTCGGTGAACCAGTAGTCGCCGGTGCGCGGGTCGATGTCGCCGCCCACGCTGTTGCGCACCCCGATCGCCATCAGTTCGGCCTCGCCGGTGTCCGGGTTGACGCGCCTGACCTGCGACAGGCTGGTCGGCGGCAGGCAGACGTTGCACGGCGGGCCGAACGGCACGTAGAGCCGGCCTTCCTTGTCGAAGGTCAGGTACTTCCAGCCGTGCGCCACGTACGCCGGCATGTCGCTGTAGACGACCTTGGGTTCCGGCATCTTGTCCAGGCTGGCTTCGGCGTTCTCGTATTTCAGGATCTTGTCGATGTCGACGACGTAGAGCGCGCCGTTGCGGAACGCGACCCCGGTGGGCATTTTCAGTCCCTTGAGGATGGGCTTGACTTCCTTCTTGCCGTCCTTGTCGGTGATCGCGTAGACCGTGCCGACGCCGAACGAGCCGACGAACAACGTGCCCTTGTCGCCCCAGGCCATCTGCCGCGCGCTGTTGACGCCGCTGGCATAGACGCTGATCTTGAAGCCCTTGGGCAGCTTGATGGCCTTGAGGTTCTTTTCCAGGTCGGCCTCCGACGCCGGCAGCGCCGGGGACGCGTCCGGGGCCAGCCCCTTCTGGGCCTGGGTTTCGTCACCCAGGAACCAGTCCGGCGGCGGCTTCTCCCAGAATTCCTTCTTGGTCGAGTCGTAACTCTTGAGTGCTTGCGCCTGGACTGCGGGCACGGCCAGCAGGGCCGCGCAGGCAAGGGCCAGGGAAATTCTTCTCAGTGACATGAGCCTCTCCTTTGGTGCGAACGGTTCGCAGGGCAAAGTAGATCAGGCGTCAAGGCCCACGGACATAGCGCAATCCCTATTGGACAGGCGGCGGCGATGTGGCGGTCCGCCATTACCATGCTGCCGATGCAACTTCCCAACCTGCTGGCCACCCGGCGCGGACGCCTGTTCGCATTCTTCGCTCTCTACATGACCGAAGGCATTCCGCTGGGCTTCGCCGCGACGGCGATCGCCACCCAGCTGCGGCGCCAGGGCGTGGGCCCGGCCGAGATCGGCGCCTTCGTGGCCTCGTTCTACCTGCCCTGGGCCTTCAAATGGGCCTTCGGGCCCTTCGTCGACGTGTTCCGTTCGAAGCGCTTCGGGCACCGGCGCGGCTGGATCCTGCTGACGCAGGTGATGATGGCCCTCACGCTGCTGTCGCTGATCGCCGTGCCCTTGCCGGCGGGGCTGGGCCTGTTCACGGCGATTCTGCTGGTGCACAACACCTTCGGCGCGATCCAGGACGTGGCGATCGACTCGCTGGCGGTCAACACGCTGGCCGAGCATGAGCGCGGGCTGGCCAACGGTCTGATGTTCGCCGGCGCCGCGGTCGGCCAGGCCATCGGCGGCAGCGGCGTGCTGTTCATGGTGGGCTACGTCGGCTTCCAGTCCAGCTTCGTATTCGTCGCCGCCACCATCCTGGCGGTCACCGGCTTCGTCGTGCTGCCGATGAAGGAGGCCGCCGCCCAGGCGCTGGCCGCGTCGCCGGTCGGCGGTGCCTGGCGCGCCGCGCGGGCCGAGATGACCGGCTTCGCCGTGCAGTCGTTCCGCTCCTTCCTGGGCACCAAGGGCGCCTTCTCGGGCGTGTTCTTCGCCTTGCTGCCGGCCGGCGCGATGTCGCTGGGCCTGGCGCTGCAATCGAACCTGGCGGTGGAACTGGGAATGGACGACGACCAGGTCGGCCTGCTGAACCTGTGGACCTCGATCATCTCGGCCGGCTGCATGGTGCTGGGCGGCTGGGTCTCGGACAAGCTGGGGCGCCGGCGCACCTTGTTCTTCTACCTGGCCGGCATGAGCCTGCCGGTGCTCTACCTGATGTGGGTGCTGCGCCAGCACGGCTACGTGATGCCGCATCCGCCCGGCGGCCCGGTGCTGCCCGAGTTGGTGACAGCGCTGTGGGTCGCCTCGCTGGTGTATTCGGTGTTCCAGGGCCTGATGTACGGCACCCGCTCGGCGATCTTCATGGACGTCACCAACCCGGTGGTGGCGGCCACCCAGTTCACCGCCTACATGGCGATGATGAACCTGGCGATCGCCATCGCGGCCAGCTGGCAGGGCGTGGCGGTCGAAGCCTGGGGTTACCCGGTGACGCTGGCGGTCGACGCCGTCACCGGGCTGCTCTGCCTGCTGCTGCTGCCGGCGCTGAAGCGCGAGAAGACCTTCAGCGACGCGCTGGCCGAGGGCCGGGCCCGCAAGTCGTCGTTGGTGCTGGGGCTGGCCTGTCTGGCATGGATTCCCTACAGGGCCAACCACGAGCTGCTGGGCCAGGCCCAGCCGATCATGGGCACCTTCTTCACGCTGGTGTTCGTGGCCTCGGCGCTGTTCCTGCTGGCCGGGCGCGAGGCGCTGGGCGATGCCGCCGGCGGCTGGCGTCGTGCCGCGCTGTGGACGGCGCCGCTGCTACTGGCGATGCACCTGCGCTATTCGATCGATGCACTGGGAGCCATGCCGTCGCTGCGCGGGGCCGCGGAAATGCTGCTGTACCTGGTGCCGCTGCTGGGCGCCGTGGTACTGCTCGGCCTGGCCACCCGCGACTGGCGGGTCGCCACCGCCGACCCGGTGCCGGCCTGAGCGGCGGCCGCAGCGACATGAATGCCATTCATGTCGCTTAGTGGTCACATTGCATTGATTGATACGGCGGGCCGCGCCAGACTCCAGGGTTGCCAGCGCGCGACCACCGGAGACACAGTTGGAAGTTTCATTCAGCCAGGAAATCAAGTCATTGCGCCTGGGCGATGGCGACACCTTCCACGGTGAAGGCATCCTCGCCATCACCAAGGCGCTGCTGCAGTCGGGCGTGGCCTATGTCGGCGGCTACCAGGGCGCGCCGGTGTCGCACTTGCTGGACGTGATGGTGCAGGCCAAGCCCTACATGGACGAACTTGGCGTGCACGTGGAGGCCTGCGCCAATGAGGCGTCGGCCGCCGCGATGCTCGGCGCCTCGATCAATTACCCGCTGCGCGGTGCCGTCACCTGGAAGTCGATCGTCGGCACCAACGTGGCCTCGGACGCCTTGTCCAACCTGTCGTCGCCCGGTGTCATGGGCGGCGCCCTGATCGTGGTGGGCGAGGATTACGGCGAGGGCGCCTCGGTGATCCAGGAGCGCACCCAGGCCTACGCCCTGAAGTCCAGCTTGTGCCTGCTCGATCCGCGGCCGGACCTGGGCGTGATGGTGCGGATGGTGGAAGAGGGCTTCCGCCTCTCGGAGACCTCCAACATGCCCTGCATCCTGGAGCTGCGGATCCGCGCCTGCCATGTGCGCGGCAGCTTCCGGGCCAAGGACAACAAGGCGCCGCTGATCTCCACCCGCGCCTGGCTGGAAAACCCGGCGGGCTTCGACTACATGAAACTGGCGCATCCGCCGGTCACGTTCCGCCACGAGAAGCTCAAGGGCGAGGAACGCATTCCGGCGGCGCGCAGGTACATCGAGGAGAACAGGCTCAACGAGCTGATGCCGGGCAAGCATTCGGACCTGGGCATCGTGGTGCAGGGCGGCCTGTACAACTCGCTGATCCGCAGCCTGCAGCAGCTGGGGCTGGCCAATGCCTTCGGCGAGAGCGACGTTCCGATGCTGGTGCTGAACGTCACCTACCCGCTGGTGCCCGAGCAGGTGGCGCAGTTCGCCATGGGCAAGCGCGCCGTGCTGGTGGTGGAGGAAGGCCAGCCCGAATACATCGAGCAGGACATCGCCACCCTGCTGCGCCGGCGCGACATCCAAACCCCGCTGCACGGCAAGGATTTGCTGCCGGCGGCCGGCGAATACAGCGTCGAGGTGCTGTCGCAGGGCCTGTCGCTGTTCGCTTCCGCCTACCTGCCGGGCCCGGCCACGGAGTCGGGCAAGCAGTGGCTGACCGGCAACCGCGAGCGGCGCGCAGCCGTCGCGGCGGCGCTGGACCAGCCGCTGCCCAACCGTCCGCCGACGTTTTGCATCGGCTGCCCGGAGCGGCCGGTGTTCTCGGCTCTCAAGCTGGCGCAGCAGGAGCTGGGCCCCGTGCACGTGGCGGCCGACATCGGCTGCCATGCGTTCGGCACCTTCGAGCCGTTCTCGATGGGCAACTCCATCCTGGGCTACGGCATGAGCCTGGCCAGCCGGGCCGGCGTCTCGCCGATGATGCAGCGCCGCACGCTGTCGATCATGGGCGACGGCGGCTTCTGGCACAACGGCCTGCTGACCGGCGTGCAGAGCGCCCTGTTCAACAACGACGACGCGGTGCTGCTGATCTTCAAGAACGGCTATTCGTCGGCCACCGGCACCCAGGAGCTGATCTCCACGCCGGGCGCCGCCGCCAAGGAGATGGCGGCCGAGAAGATGGAAAGCCTCACGCACACCAACACCACCATCGAGTCGACCCTGCAGGGCCTGGGCGTGCAATGGCTGCGCACCGTCCACACCTATCACGTCGAGCAGATGCGCGCGACGCTGAAAGATGCCTTCACCAGCGACTTCGACGGCCTGAAGGTGATCGTGGCCGAGGGCGAATGCCAGCTGGAACGGCAGCGCCGGGTCAAGCCCTGGATCGCCAAGCTGCTGAAAACCGGCAAGCGCGTGGTGCGGGTCAGGTACGGCGTCGACGAGGACGTCTGCAACGGCGACCACGCCTGCATCCGCCTGTCCGGCTGCCCGACGCTGACCATCAAGGACAACCCGGATCCGTTGAAGGTCGATCCGGTGGCGGTGGTGATCGACGGCTGCGTCGGCTGCGGCCTGTGCGGCGAGAACGCGCACGCGGCCACGCTCTGCCCCTCGTTCTATCGCGCCGAGGTGATCCAGAACCCCAAGTGGCACGAGCGGCTGCTGGCCAGCGTCCGCGGCAGCTTCGTGCGCATGCTGCAGCCGGCCTGATGCGGACCAGACCATGAACGACACCAGACCCATCTCCCTGCTGATCTGCGCCCTCGGCGGCGAAGGCGGCGGCGTGCTGACCGAATGGCTGGTCGACATCGCCCGCCACGCGGGCTACGCGGCGCAGAGCACCTCGATTCCCGGCGTGGCCCAGCGCACCGGCGCCACCACCTACTACATCGAGGTCTTTCCGGTGCCGATCGCGCAGCTCGGCGGCCGCAAGCCCGTGTTCAGCCTGAACCCGGTGCCGGGCGCGCTGGACGCCATGGTGTCCTCCGAACTGCTGGAGACCACCCGCCAGATCGCCAACGGCATGAGTTCGCCGCAGCGCACGCTGGTGATCACCTCGTCCAGCCGCACGCTGACCACGCAGGAGCGGATGCAGCTGGCCGACGGCCGCGCCGACAGCGCCGACCTGCTCAAGATCGTCCAGCAGTTCAGCCGCGAGCACCATGTGTTCGACATGGGCGAGGTCGCCCGGGAAGCGGGCACCGTGGTGAGCGCCGTCATGCTGGGCGCCATCGCCGGCAGCGGCCTGTTCCCGTTCGAGCGGCAAGACTACGAAACCATCGTCCGCGGCGGCGACACCACCGCGCCGGACAAGGTCAGCAAGATGGCCGCCGCCAGCCTGCGCGGCTTCGCCAAAGCCTATGCGATGGTGAGCCAGCCGCGCGAGCAGGCGGCGCTGGTCGCCGGCCTGCTGGCGAGCAATGACGACGACATGCGCGCGCCCGTCGCGCTGCCGGTGGCAGTGGGCGCCCAGTTCCCGCCCGAGGTGCATGCCATGCTGACACTCGGCCACGCGCGGATGCTGGACTATCAGGGCGCGGCCTACGCGCAGCTCTATGTGCGGCGCCTGGGCCAAGTGCTCGCCGCCGAACGCGCCGCCGACCCATCCGGCGCCCAGGGCTTCGCCACCACCCGCGAGATGGCGCGCTGGCTGGCGCTGTGGATGGCGTTCGACGACATCGTGCGGGTCGCCGACCTCAAGAGCCGCGGCAGCCGCTGGCTGCGCGTCAAGGGCGAAGTGAAGGCAGGCGACGAGGACCTGCTGCAGGTCTACGACCACTTCAAGCCGGGCGCGCCCGAGTTCGCCGCGCTGCTGCCGCCGGGGCTGTCGGCTGCGCTGCTGCGCTGGGACCGCAAGCGCGTGCTCGCCGGCAAGTCGCCCTGGGCGCTGCGGCTGAAGATCGGCACCCATTCGGTGTCCGGCATGCTGTCGCTGCGCGTGCTGGCCAGCCTGAAATGGCTGCGCGTGCGCGGCGCCCGCTTTGCGAACGAGCAGGCGATGATCGAAAAATGGCTGGCCGGCGTTGTCGACGGCACGCGCCAGCACTGGCAGCTCGGTCATGAGATCGCGCTGTGCGGCCGCCTGATCAAGGGCTATGGCGCGACCAACGAGCGCGGCAAGGAGAACCTGCTGCATGTGCTGGACCACCTCGCCAACGCCGACCATCCGCCGGCCGACAACGCCGCGGCCATCGCCGCCGCCCGCGCCGCGGCCCTGGCCGACGATGCCGGCATCGCGCTGGACGCCACGCTGGTGCGGCACGGCGCGCCGGCCCGTCCAGTCAAGGAGCAGCCGCTGCGCTTCGTGCGGCGGGTGCCGGCGCTGGTCGCCAAGGAGTCCTGAGTCCCGGGACGGCCCCGCGCCACTGTGGAAACCACTATGGCGGGAGCCGGAATTTCGTTATACAAAGTAACTTTCGCGAACCACCATGAGGAGACACCGATGAAGATTTCAAGAACCGCCCGGCAGCTCGGCGCCGTCGCTCTCGCTGCGCTGTCCATGGTCAGCGGCGCCGTGCGGGCCCAGGACAAGCCGGTCCAGCTCAAGCTTTCCAGCTGGGTTCCCGCCCAGCATCCGTTGAACCCGTCGCTGCAGGCGTGGGCCGAGGACATCAAGAAGGCGTCCAACGGGTCCATCACCGCCGTGCTGTTCCCCTCGGAGCAACTGGGCAAGGCGTTCGACCACTACGACATGGCGCGCGACGGCATCGCCGACTTCGCCTATGTCAACCCCGGCTACCAGCCCGGCCGCTTCCCGATCATGGCCGGCGCCTCGCTGCCCTTCCTGTTCGCCAACGGCAAGGGCGGCACCGCCGCGATCGACAACTGGTACCGCGCCTACGCGGCCAGGGAAATGAAGGACGTGAAGTTCTGTTTTGCTTTCGTCCACGACCCCGGAACCTTCCACGCCCGCAAGAAGATCACGCGTCCCACCGACATCAAGGGCATGAAGATCCGCCCCGCCACCAGCACCATCGGCCAGATGGTGACCTCGCTGGGCGGCACCAATGTCCAGTCCTCGGCGCCGGAAGCGCGCGACATGCTCGAACGCGGCGTGGCCGATGCGATCACTTTCCCGTGGGGCTCCATCAGCCTGTTCGGCATCGACAAGGTGGTGAATTACCACATGGACGTGCCGCTGTACGTGACGCCGTTCGTCTGGGCGATGAACCAGGCCAAGTACGACAGCATGTCGGCCGGCCAGAAGAAGGTGATCGACGACCACTGCACCACCGAGTGGGCCGAGAAGGTGGCTTCGCCCTGGGCCGACTTCGAGTACGGCGGCCGCGCCAAGCTGGCGGGCCTGCCCGGCCACGAGAGCTACAAGCTCACGCCCGACCAGTTGAGCGCGTGGCGCGCGGCCGTCGCCCCGGGCGAAGCCCAGTGGGCCGAAGGCGTCAAGAAGGCCGGCAGCGATCCAAAACAGGCGATGGATGCGCTCAAGGCCAGCCTGACGAAGTACAAGTCGGGGCTGTAAGAGCAACGTCATGAAGCGCAACGTGATGGATCGGATGATCAACTCGATCGAGTGGCTGGCCGCCATCTTCGTCGGGGTGGTCGCGCTCAACATCTTCATTGCGGTGGTGCTGCGCAAGTTCTTCAGCACCTCGATTCCCGACGCCTACGACTTCGGCCGCATGCTGCTGGGCATCCTGATCTTCTGGGGCATCGCGGCCACCAGCTACCGCGGCGGCCACATCACGGTGGACCTGGTCTGGTCCTGGTCCAACACCCGCTGGAAGCGCTTCATCGACGTGTTTGCCACCGTCATCCTGTTTTTCGTGGTGGCGGTGCAGACCGCCATGCTGTTCGACAAGGTGCGCGGCACCTACGTGGACAACGTGCAGACCTACGACATGAACATCCCGGTCTGGCCGTTCTACGCCGTGGCCTGGGCCGGCGACGTCTGCGCCGTGGTGCTGATCGCGATCCGCACCTTCCGCCTGATCTTCCATCCGGACTGGCTGGAAGAAGAGCACGCTGACAAGCACGCCGTCGAATAACGAGAGGTACAAGAAGATCCCATGAGCACCGATGCAATCGCCATCCTCGGCTTTGTCGTCCTTTTCGCATTGATGCTGCTGCGGGTGCCGGTCGGCATGGCCATGGGCCTGGTCGGCGTCACCGGCTACAGCTACATCGTCGGCGTCGGCCCGGCGCTGAAGCTGGTCGGCCAGACGTCAATGAGGACCGTGACCGACTACACCTTCGGCGTGATCCCGATGTTCATGTTGATGGGGGCGCTGGTCTCGGTCTCCGGCGTGAGCCGGGAACTGTTCAAGGCCGCCAACTCGATGATCGGCCACTTGCGCGGCGGACTCGGCGTCGCCACCGTGCTGGCCTGCGGCGGCTTCGCGGCGATCTGCGGATCCTCGGTCGCCACCGCCGCCACCTTCTCCAGCGTGGCCTATCCGGAGATGCGGCGCTTCGGCTATCCGCAGTCGTTCTCGACCGGCGTGATCGCCGCCGGTGGCACGCTGGGCGCGATGCTGCCGCCGTCCACCGTGCTGGCGGTCTACGCCATCCTGACCCAGCAGGACATCGGCAAGCTGTTCATGGCCGGCATCGTCCCCGGCCTGCTGGCGATGCTGATGTACGTCATCACCATCATGATCATCGTCAAGGTGCGGCCCGACTGGCTGCCCGGCGCGCAGAAGAAGCCCTGGGCCGAACGGGCCGCCGACCTGAAGAACGTGTGGGCGCCGATCGTGCTGTTCATCTTCGTGATCGGCGGGCTGTACGGCGGCTTCTTCACCCCGACCGAGGCCGGCGGCGTCGGCGCCAGCGGCGCCTTCCTGCTCGGACTGGCGCGGCGCAAGCTCAATCGCGCCAACCTCCGCGAGGCACTGCTGTCCGCCACGCGGACGGCGGCAGCCGTGTTCACGGTGCTGATCGGCGCCCTGCTGTTCGGCTATTTCCTCACCATCACCCAGAGCCCGCAGAAGCTGACCGAATTCCTCACCGGCCTGGGCGTGGGAAAGTACGGCGTGCTGGCGATGATCATGGTGATGTACCTGGTGCTGGGCTGCCTGATGGACGCGATGGCGATGATCATCCTGACGGTGCCGATCATCTTCCCGGTGATCACGCATCTGGGGTTCGACCCGATCTGGTTCGGCATCATCATCGTGATGACGGTGGAGCTCGGGCTGATCCATCCGCCGGTGGGGATGAACGTCTTCGTCATCAAGAGCGTGGTGAAGGACGTCAGCTTCACCACCATCTTCAAGGGCGTGCTGCCCTTCGTCGCCACCGACATCCTGCGGCTGGTGATCCTGATCGCCTTCCCGGTGATCGCACTGTGGCTGCCCTCGCAAATGAGATGATGACCCCCACGCTTGTCACTTCGTGTACTGCGCTGCCCCCCACGGGGGCCCACTCCGCCTGGGGGCGGCCCGGCGCCGGATTGAGATGAAAGAAATCACCTATACGCAGAAGGTCGAATTCGGCGACTGCGACCCGGCGCGCATCGTCTGGTTTCCCAATTTCTTCCGCTGGATCGACGCCGCCTCACGCAATTTCTTTGTCGCGTGCGGCGTGCCGCCCTGGCACGAGACCGAACGCACCATGGGCATGATCGGCACGCCGCTGGTGGACACCCACGCGAAGTTCATCAAGACCGCCAGCTATGGCGACGTTCTGAAGATCCACACCTCGATCGCCGAGTGGCGCGGCAAGAGCTTCGTCCAGCGCTACCGTGTGACGCGGGAAAGAATCGAAGGCGACACCAGCGTCGCAGACCTGATCATGGAATGCGACGAGGTCCGCATCTTCGCCGCCCGACGCGAGGACGGCAGCATTCGCGCCCTGCCGATCCCGGACGAGATCCGCAAGCTGTGCGAATAGCGCGCGGCTCCCCGGCGCATTGACCCTGCGCGCAGAGATGGAAATCATGGGCCTCTTCCGGCCCGGCCTGCACCGGATCAGAATGGCCCCGCCACCCCATTGCAGGAGGTCATCATGCTGTCGCACACCCGTTTGCTGGTTGGTTCGACCCTCGTCGCCGCGGCCTGCGCCGCCGCCGCCGGCACGGTCGACGTGTCCTTTGTCAATGCAAGAAATTACTGGGATGCCGGCACCACCAATTGGGACGAAGACGCCAACCTGAAAGAGCTGTCTTCCCACCTCAAAAAGCTCGGCCAGCGCTGGCTCGCGGCCGACCAGGTGCTCAAGGTCGAGGTGCTGCAGGTCGACCTGGCCGGCACCGTGCGCTCGTTCCACCGCGACGGCTCCTCGGTGCGGGTCATCACCGGCGGTGCCGACTGGCCACGGATCAACATCCGCTATTCGCTCGAGGCCGGCGGCAAACCCCTGGTGCACGGCGAGGACTGGGTCTCCGACAAGGATTACACCCACGGCATGGCGCCCCGCGGCGACAACGAGCCGCTGTTCTACGAGAAGCGCATGCTCACGTCGTGGTTCCGGATGCGCTTCGTCGAGGCGCTGGCCGCGCGGGGCTGACCGGTAAACCAGATTTCTGCAGGGGGCGGGCCACACCTTGAAGATCTATTTACAATAGATCTTATGCCGGCACCTTCATCCCGCCGGCTTGCCAGGAGTGCCGCCCATGCCGACCGCCGACCTTTGCACCGAAGAAGAAGTCTCGGAACTGGTCCACAGCTTCTATGACGTCGTCCGCCAGGACGCGGTGCTGGGACCGATCTTCCAGCGCCACGTCGCCGACTGGGACGCCCACCTGCCCAAGATGGTGGACTTCTGGTCGTCCGCCCTGCGCGGTACAGCCCGCTTCCGCGGCTCGCCGATGCCCAAGCACGTCGCGTTGCCGGGCTTGAGCAAGGAGCTGTTCCAGCACTGGCTGGCCCTGTTCCGCCAGACCACCAGGCAGTTGCAGAACACCGCGATGGCAGAGCGCGCCAGCGAGCTGGCCGGCCGCATCGCCGAAAGCCTCTGGTACGGCTACGAAATCAGCCGCAGCCCCGACCACCTGCCAGGAGCCATGTAATGGACAGCGCCATCCTCAGCCTGCTCGGCGCCTTCGTGCTGTCGATCACCGGCCTGTTCGTCTTCATCTGGTCGCTGCGCAAGGGCCTGCTGGTCGAGAACCCGGCCGCCGCGTCGGTGATCTTTGCCCGCGGCGAGATCGGCCGCGTCGACGACCCGGCGCTGGCGGGCGCCGCGCAGGAAGCGATGCAGTTGGCCGCGGCCCAGGATGCGGACAGCGCGCACGCCGCCGCCGACGCATCGGAACTGCGCGACCGCATCGCCGCCGACCGCTCCACCGCCTTTCCCGTGTTCATGTTCGTGGCCTTCGCCTGCTGCTGGCTGATCGTCGGCTCGTTCGCCGGCCTGACCTCGTCGATCAAGCTGCACGAGCCCGACTGGCTCACCAACCAGGCCTGGCTGACCTTCGGCCGGATCCGCACGGTGCACCTGACAGCCGTGCTCTATGGCTGGATCACCAACGCCGCGCTCGGCATGATCGTCTGGCTGCTGCCGCGCCTGCTGCGCACCCGCCTGCACGGCGCGGTGTGGACCATGCTGGGCGGCGCACTGATCAATACCGGCATCGCGGCCGGCATCGGCGCCATCTCGGTCGGCTGGACCGACGGCATGGAATACCTGGAGATTCCCTGGCAGATCGCGATCTTCATCCTGGTCGGCTTCGTGTTCGTGATCCTGCCGATCCTGTTCACGCTGGTCAACCGCAAGGTGGAGCACCTGTACGTCAGCGTCTGGTACATGGTGGCGGCGCTGCTGTGGATCGCGCTGCTGTTCCTGGTCGGCAAGCTGCCGGGGGTGCACACCGGCGTGCAGCAGGCCACCACCAACTGGTGGTACGGCCACAACGTGCTGGGCCTGTGGTTCACGCCGGTGAGCGTCGGCGCCATCTACTACTTCCTGCCCAAGATCATCGGCCGGCCGGTGCGCTCGTACAAC
>JBBRSZ010000054.1:0-24911 GCA_038244915.1 Burkholderiales bacterium
CCGGCGCCGGTGGCGGGGGAGGGGGCTCGACCAGCTTCGGCGCCGCCTGTTGCGGCAACGCCGACCAGAGCTCGGCCTCAGCCGAGATCGTCACCGGGTCGCGCTTCCAGTTCACGCCCCAGCCCAGCGCCAGCATCAGCAGCAGGTGGGCGATGACGGCGAAGCCCAGCGCGCGCAGCATGCCGGGGGGCGGTGGCGGCGCGAACTGGAGGCGGTCGGTGCTCGCTGGCATGGGCCGCAGGCTACTTCGTGAGCTGCACGGAGAGGCCGACGCGCTGCACGCCCTTGTCCTGCAGTTCGCTCATGACCTTGACCACCGCTTCGTACTTGACGCTGCGATCGGCGCTGATCACGACGGCCGACTCGCCGGCCGGGAACGCCTTCTGCGCCTTCAGCGCCGTCTCGGCGACCTGCGGCAGCGCGATCGGAACCGCCTTGCCATCCTGCCGGAACTCCAGCGTTTCGTCCTTTTGGATCACGATCTCGATCACCTGCTTGGGCGGGACACTGCCCTTTCCGACGCTGGGCAACTTCACCATGCTGGGCGCGATCAGCGGTGCCGTCACCATGAAGATGATCAGCAGCACCAGCATCACGTCGATGAACGGCACCATGTTGATCTCGCTGATGGTGCGGCGGCCGCGGCCGCGGGAGACGGTGGCGGGCATCTCAGTGCCCCGACGGGGTGGTGGAGTGCGCGCCGAGGTTGCGCTGCAGGATGTTGGAGAACTCCTCGATGAAGGTCTCCAGCTTGATGGCGACCCGGTCGATGTCGCGGGCGAAGCGGTTGTAGGCCACCACCGCCGGGATGGCGGCGAACAGGCCGATCGCGGTAGCAACCAGTGCCTCCGCGATGCCGGGCGCGACGGTTGCGAGCGTCACCGTCTGCAGGCTGGCCAGCCCGGTGAAGGCGTGCATGATGCCCCACACGGTGCCGAACAGGCCGACGTAGGGGGACACCGAGCCGACCGACGCCAGGAACGACAGGTTGGTCTCCACCGCGTCGAGCTCGCGCTGGTAGCTGGCCCGCATCGCGCGCCGTGCGCCGTCGAGCAGGGTGCCTGCATCCTGGATCCGGCGCTCGCGCAGCTTCTGGTATTCGCGCATGCCGCTGGCGAAGATCCGCTCCATCGGCCCGGACAGGCGGGCGTTCTGGGCGGCGGCGGCGAACAGGTCGTTCAGGCTGGTGCCGGACCAGAATTCCTTCTCGAAGTTGTCGTTGAGCGACTTGATGCGGCCGAGCGCGAACAGCTTGCGGAAGATCGCCGCCCAGCTGGCGACGGACACCGCCACCAGCAGCAGCATGACCGCCTGCACCACCCAGCTGGCCCCCAGCACGAGTTGGAGAATGGACAGGTCTTGGTTCATTGTTCGAGTGCTTCCAGGATGATGGGCGGGATTCTTGCAGGTCGCATGCGCTGCGCGTCGACCCAGCCGATGCGGATCGTGCCTTCGCAGAGCAGGGCGCCGCCCTGCTTCATTCTGGCCTGCTGCGCGATTATGAGAGAAGCCCGTCCCCCGGCTTCGAGCCGGGCGGTAACCAGAAGTTCATCGTCCAGCCGGGCCGGCTGCAGGTAGCGCACCGAGGTTTCGCTGACCACGAAGATGCCGCCGGTGCTCTCGCGCAGCACGCTCTGCTCCAGGCCGAGCGAGCGCAGCCACTCGGTGCGGGCGCGTTCGAAGAACTTCAGGTAGTTGGCGTAGAAGACGATGCCGCCGGCGTCGGTGTCTTCCCAGTAGACGCGGATCGCGTGCTCGAACGCCATTGCGTCAGGCGGCCAGCGAGCGCAGGCGCGCCGCCGCTTCCTGCAGCTGCGCCATCGAATTGGCGGTGGAGAAGCGGATGAAGTCGCGGGTCTGCGCCGTGCCGAAATCCCGGCCCGGCGTCACCGCGACGTGGGCCTGCTTCATCAGCTCGAAGGCCAGCTCCCAGCTGCTCTCGACGCCGAGCTTGCGGCACAGCTGCGAGCAATCGGCCCAGGCGTAGAAGGCGCCGTCCGGCAGCACCGGCACCTTCAGCCCCATGGCATCGAGCTGCGGGATGAACCAGTCGCGCCGGGCCTTGAACTCGCCACGGCGGCGCTCGTACTCGGCGATGCTTTCCGGCTCGAAGCAGGCCAGCGCCGCGTGCTGGGCCACGGTGCTCGGGCAGATGAACAGGTTCTGCGCCAGCCGCTCCACCACCGGCACCAGCGCATCCGGCACCACCATCCAGCCCAGTCGCCAGCCGGTCATGTTGAAGTACTTGGAGAAGCTGTTGATGCTGATGACGTTGTCGTCGATCGCCAGGCCCGTGTGGCCGAACGTGTCGTCGTAGCTCAGGCCCAGGTAGATCTCGTCCAGCAGCGTGATGCCGCCGCGGCTTTGCACGAACGCATGGATGCGGCGCAATTCGTCGGGGTGGATCGAGGTGCCGGTCGGATTGGATGGCGAAGCCAGCAACACGCCGCGCGTGTGCTCGCCCCACGCCTCCCGCACCTTGGCGGCACTGAGCTGGAAGCGTTCCTGCGCCGTCGTCGGAATCAACACGGCGCGGCCTTCGGCGGCGCTGACGAAGTGGCGGTTGCAGGGGTAGCTCGGGTCCGGCATCAGGATCTCGTCGCCGGAATCGATCAGGGCCAGGCAGGCCAGCTGCAGCGCGGCGGAAGCGCCGGCGGTGACGATGATGCGGCGCGCCGGCACCTGCACCTGGAAGCGCTCGGCATACCAGCCGCTGATGCGCTCGCGCAGGCTCTCCAGCCCGGTGGCTTGCGTGTACTGCGTGGCGCCGTCGTGGATGGCGCGGGCGGCGGCCTCCTGCACCAGCGGCGGCGCGGTGAAATCGGGCTCGCCGATGTTCAGGAAAATCATCGGCCGCTGGCTGTGGGCGAATTCGCGCGCGTACTGCGAGGCGGCCTTGGCCACCTCCATCACGTAGAACGGTTCGATGCGCTGCGCGCGGGTGGAGATCTTCATGGTCATGGGCCTGAAATTAGAGCACGGTGTCAAGGCGGAGCGACATCGAACGCCTCGAACGACTGGATGGTGATCCCCGCGAAGCCGCCGTGGCGTTCCAGCCGTGCCGCGAGCCGCAACCATTCTCGCAGCGCACGCTCACGGCCATAGTGGTGCCAGCTTTCACCGCGCGCGAGCTGGCTCTCGATGCTCTGGGCGAGGCCGATTTGCAGGGGCATGCCTGCCGCGTCGCGGGCGTGCAGGATGCGTTGGGCCCGTTCCTCGGCCAAGTGCGGGTAGCTCACATAGGCCATTGCGATGGCGGTCGCCGCCCCGCTGTGCGAAAGCCGGCCCAGAAAGCCCGGGTCCGCCAGCTCGGCGGAATGCGTCGTGAGCGTGATCGGCCAACCGGTGGCGGCGCGTGCCTGGCGCACCGTTTCCAGCACGCCCTCGCGCCACTCCTGGGCAGAGCCCCCGAGCGACTGGCTGCGTTCCAGGTCGAGGTTGAGTCCGGCGAACGGCAGTTGCCGCACGCCCGCGAGCAACTCCATCAAGCGCGCCCGGGCGGGCGGGCGCACCCATTCCGGATCGCCGAGCAAGAGCTCGACCTCCACACCGCGCTCGGCCGCCAGGGAAATCAGCCGGCGGACGGGCGAAGCGCCGCCAGGTGACGTGGCAGAGCGCAACTGCGCCCCATCGAGCGCCAACAGCACGCTGCTGCTCGGGCCAGGCAGGCGCGCCAGCATGGCTTGCGGTTGGTCCAGCCAGGGCTGGCCAGTCCATGCGAACCAGCCCAGGCCGGCACCGGGTGACTTCACCTGGGCTGCATGCGGCCCTTGCAGGGCCATGCCGGCGACTGCAAGCAGGGCGGCGCGGCGCGGCGGCATCATGGCCGGTCCGCAGCTTCCAGCGGCAGGATGGTCTTGCCGGCGGGCAGGTCGATCGATTGGCCATGGACGCCCGGCGTTGCCGCCAGTGGCGAGCCGGTGGCCAGCCGCCAGCCGGCCGGCAACTGCAAGGCCAGGCCCTTGATTGCAACCGGACTGCGCAGCACCAGGCGGGTCGGGCCACCGTCGGCCTCGACATCCACCTGGACACCGTCGCGCGCTTCCCACCAGGGCGCGAATTCGCCCAGTGAGCCGATCCACGCGCCATCTTGGCGCATCCGGGCGACGAACAACTGCTGGAACCGCAGCTTGTCGGCCAGCACCTCAGGATGGATCAGCACCATGCACATGCCGCCATAGGCGCCGAGCTGGCGCGCAACCTCCAGTGCCCTGGGCAGCAGGACGGTGTCCATGGGACGTACCCGCTCGTCTTCGAGCGTGATCGGGAACTCCCAGACTGCAACCGCGGCCCGGCCATCGCCGTGGTGGCTGAGCTGGTAAGGCAGGTGCGACAAGGCTGTGCCTGAGGTCAGCGACGAGCTGTAGCGATAGCCGGTTGCCTGCAACGCTTCCGGCAGGGCGAAGGGGTACTGCAGATGGCCGGGGCGAAAGGCGTCGATCCGGGTGTCCGGCAAGGACTGCTGCAGCAGGTAGCGGCTGACCCGCAATTCGCCGAGCAAGGTGGCGCCTTGCGTCTCGCTGCGCGACTTCACGAAGGGAACGTAACTCGGATACTGCTCGCGGCCGGAACCTGTGGGTTGGCTGGCGAAGACCGGCGAGTGCGCTACCGAGTGGCTGGCAAGATCTCCGCCCAGGGCTTTGAGCGCCCGGAGCGAGTCGATGCCGGCGCCGTCGAAAAAGGCCTTGTCGTTCCAGTCGCGGACATACTTGGTCTGGATGAAGTAGGTCGCGCGCACCTGTTGCGCGGCTTCGGCGCGGGCGTAGACCAGCGAGTTCTGGAGCGAAAGGCCGAAGTCCACGTCGTGCGACAGCAGCACGGCCAGCGACCGTCCTTGCGGCACGGTCGCGAGCGTGACGCCGATCGGCTCGGCGTTGCGATAGACCTGCCTGAGCCAGCGCAGCAGCACGTCGACCCCTGGCTCGTAGGCGTTGACGTATTCCCGGCCCTGGCGCCGGCCCTGTTGGGCGGAAGCAATGAAGGCTCCGAGGTCCAGCCCCACCGCATACGCGTGTCCACTTCCCTGGGCATGGTGCACCAGCGCCGCCTCGCCGCTTTCGAAGCGCGCCAGCACCTCGCCCGTCGCAGGCTGCAACGCATAGCCCGGGGAGCCGGCCTGCGCGCCAGGCCCGACCAGCGCAATGACCTGCTCCTGTGGCTGGCTGAAGTCCCAGGCCCGCGCCGCCTCTGGAGACCAGCTGAACGACCGGTGGCCGCGGCCCGGCGTGGCGCCGGCGATGCCGAAGACATCCTCCAGGCCGGCGCCGAGAATCTCGAATCCCAGCAGGGTCCCGCCGGCGTTCACATGGGTGCGCAGGGCGAGCGACGCCTCGGTGTTCACACGCTGACCCGAGATCGTCGGATAGGCCAGCACGAGCCGGTGCTTGACTGCTTCACGCACGTCGGTGGTGACGATGAATGGCACGCCGATGGTGCGCAGGCCAAAGGCCAGTCCCAGCCAGGACGCGGCCGGATCGGTCAGGTAGATCGCCAGCCGGCTGGGTGCACCGACGCCGAAATCCGCCGGCTGGGAGGGAACGGGGGCGGCGATGACGGCCGCGCCCGGCGGGCCGTCTGCCAGCCCGGGCACATGCAGCACGGGGTCGACCAGGCGCCGCGCGACCAGCGCGACTGCCACCACGACAGCGGCCAGCAGCAGCAATTTCCACCACCAGCGCAGGCCACCGTGACGCATGGGGTTCAGCCTTTGCCTCTGACCGCTCCCCTGTCGGCCTCGACCTCGGCCCCGCGCAACTGCGGCGCCAGCCCATTGAGCACGGCGTTGACGTACTTGTGGCCGTCGGTGCCGCCGAATTCCTTGGCCAGCTCGATGCATTCGTTCAGCACCACGCGCCACGGCACATCGGGTGCGTGCATGAACTCGTAGGCGCCGATCCACATCACGGCATGCTCGATCGGCGAGATCTCGGCCATCTTGCGGTCCAGCAGCGGCAGGATCAGGGCGTCCAGTGCGTCGGCCTCGCGGATGCTGCCATGCAGCAGGGCGTCGTAATGCACCGAGTCGGCTTTGTGGAAGCCTGACAGGTCGCGGGTGAAGGCGTCGATGGCGGCCGCGTCGTTGTGCCCGACCAGGTGCTGGTAGAGCGCCTGCAGCGCGAATTCGCGGGCCCGGCTGCGGCTGGATTTGGCCGAGGCCTTGCGCGCTCCGCTGGCAGTCTGGCCGCGGGCGGGCTTGTTGTCTTCGGTCATGAAAGGTGGTCCAGCAGGTTGGCCATTTCGACGACGACTCGGGCGGCATCGACGCCCTTGTCGGTCTGGCGGGCGATCGCCTGTTCCATGGTTTCGGTGGTCAGGATGACGTTGGCGATCGGCAACCGGTAATCGAGCGACACGCGGGTGACGCCGGCCGCCGACTCGTTGGCCACCAGTTCGAAGTGATAGGTTTCTCCGCGGATGACGCAGCCCAACGCCACCAGCGCGTCGTAGCGCTCTTTCTCGGCCAGTGCCTGCAGAGCCAGCGGAATTTCCAGCGCGCCCGGCACCAGCACGTGCTCGATGTCCTGTTCGGCCACGCCCAGCGCCAGCAGCTCGCCCTTGCAGGCAGCGGCCAGGGCGTTGGTGACGCTCTCGTTGAAACGGGCCTGCACGATGCCGATGCTCAGTCCCTTGCCGCCCTGGCGGGAGGCCTTGCCTTTGTCTGCGCCAAACATGTTTTCTTTCGTCCTGGGTCAATTCGGGTTCAGGTGGCTGACCACCTCCAGGCCGTAACCGGCCATGCTCGGCATGCGACGCGGCGGTCCCATCAGGTTCATGCGCTGGACGCCGCATTCCCGCAGGATCTGGGCGCCGATGCCGTACGTGCGCAGGTCCATCTTGCCGCGTTCCGGCGCCTGCGAGGGCTTGGCCGTGCCTTCGAACTGGGCCAGCAGCTGCTCGCCGGTTTCGCCGCAATTGAGCAGCACGGCAACGCCCTTGCCTTCGCGCGCGATGTGCGCCAGGCTGGTGTCCAGGCTCCAGGAGTGCATGGGACGACCCAGCTCCAGCGCGTCGAGCACCGACAGCGGCTCGTGCACCCGGACCGGCACGACGTCGGCGCCGCTCCAGCGGCCCTTCACCAGCGCCAGGTGCACGCCCTGGCTCGGCTTGTCGCGGAAGGCGTGGGCGGTGAATTCACCGAAGGCGGTGTTGAGCGGCCGCTGGCCGATCTTCTGGACCAGCGACTCGTTGCGGCTGCGGTGCTCGATCAGGTCGGCGATGGTGCCGATCTTCAGGCCGTGCTCGGCCGCGAACAGCTGCAGGTCGGGCAGCCGTGCCATCGTGCCGTCGTCCTTCATGATCTCGCAGATCACCGCCGCCGGGGTCAGGCCCGCCATGCCGGCCAGGTCGCAACCCGCTTCCGTGTGACCGGCTCGCATCAGGACGCCGCCGTCGACCGCCTGCAGCGGGAAGATGTGGCCCGGCTGCACCAGGTCGTGCGGCCCGGCGTTCTTCCCCACCGCCGCCTGCACCGTTCGGGCGCGATCGCCGGCGGAGATGCCGGTGGTGACGCCCTGCGCGGCTTCGATCGACACCGTGAATGCGGTGCCCATCTTGGTCCCGTTGCGCGCCACCATGGGCGGCAGGCGCAGCCGCTCGCAGCGTTCGCGCGTGAGGGTCAGGCAGATCAGGCCGCGGCCGAAGCGGGCCATGAAATTGATCGCCTCCGGGCTCACGTGGTCGGCCGCCAGCACCAGGTCGCCCTCGTTCTCGCGGTCTTCCTCGTCGACCAGGATCACGATGCGGCCGGCCTTCATGTCGGCCAGGATCTCTTCGACCGGGGAAATCTTCACCGGGGCGCGCTCGGTCATTCGGTAACCTCCGCTCTAGGAGCTGCGGTGTCATGAGCCTTCGGAACGGCCGTGCGGCTCATGGGCTGGCTTTCTGCAATTGCGGATCGGCGCTGAGCATGCGCTCGACGTAGCGCGCGATCAGGTCGATTTCGAGGTTGACGCGGCTGCCGGCGACGAGCTGGCCCAGCGCCGTGTTGCGCACCGTGTGGGCAATCAGGTTGATGCTGGCCTGGGTGCCGTCGGCCTGGTCGGCGATGGAGTTGACGGTCAGGCTGACCCCGTTGACCGTGATCGAGCCCTTGTAGGCCAGGTATTTGCCCAGCGCCCTGGGCGCCAGGATCTGGAGTAGCCAGCTCTCGCCGACCGGCGCGAACAAGCTGACCGTGCCGATGCCGTCGACATGGCCGGCGACGATGTGCCCGCCAAGGCGATCATGGGCGTGCAGCGCCTTTTCCAGGTTGACCGGTCCGGCCTCGGCCAGGCCGGCAGTCTTGTCCAGGGATTCGGCGGAAATCTCGACGGTGAACTGGCGCTGGCCTGGATCCGCGGTTGTCACCGTCATGCAGGCGCCGTTGATGGCAATGCTGTCGCCCAGGCCGACGTCGTCGAGGTAGCCGGCCGGCGCCTCGATGGTCAGGCGCTTGCCGTGCTGGAAAGAGCGACCCAGGTCGTGGACGGCGGCGATGCGCCCCACGCCGGTGATGATTCCGGTGAACATTGCGCCATTTTCGCAGGGATTGGAGCCGATCCCCGCCGCGGCCCGCAATCAGCCCTGGCTAGAAGGCGTCTCGCCCCTGGATCCGGGCCAGGATCCGAAGGTCCGGGCCAATCATGTCGGTGCTGTGGAACTGCAGGGGAACGGCCTCGGCGAGATCGCTGAGCGGCCCGAAACCGGCCATCTCGCGGCCCCGGCCCACCAGCTTGGGCGCCAGGTAGACCAGCAATTCGTCGACCAGTCGCTCGCGCACGAACGAGCCGTTGAGCTTGTGGCCGGCCTCCACGTGCAGCTCATTGACCTCGCGCCGCGCCAGGTCGCGCAGCAGGGCGGCCAGGTCCACCTTGCCGTCAGCGCCGGGCAGGTGCACCAGCGTCGCGCCCCTGGCCTGCAATGCCGCCTGGCGCGCGGCGTCCGGCACGGCAAAGTAGATCAACAGCTGGCGGGCGGGCTGGAACAACCTGGCAGCCAGTGGCGTCTCCAGCCGGCTGTCGACCACCACCAGGTGGGGCTGGCGCGGCGACTGCACCAGCCGCACATCGAGCTGCGGATCGTCTTCCAGCACGGTGCCGATGCCGGTCAGGATGGCGTCGGCGCGGGCGCGCCAGGCGTGGCCATCGGCGCGGGCCGGCTCGGACGTGATCCATTGGCTGGCGCCGTTCTCCAGCGCGGTCTTGCCATCGAGCGACGCCGCGATCTTCATGCGCACCCAGGGGGTCTTGCGGATCATGCGGCTGAAGAAGCCCAGATTGAGTTCACGGGATTCGGCAGCGCCTGGGCCGGTGTCTACTTCGACTCCGGCGGCGCGCAGGCGCTGGAACCCCTGGCCCGCGACCAGCGGGTTGGGGTCGGTCAGGGACGCGATGACCTTGGCAATGCCGGCAGCCGCCAGGGCGTCGCAGCAGGGGCCGGTGCGGCCCTGGTGAGAGCAGGGTTCGAGCGTGACCCATGCGGTCGCCCCATGGACGGAGTGGCCCAGGGCGGCCGCATCGCTCAGGGCCATGATCTCGGCGTGGGGTCCGCCGGCGCGCTGGGTATGGCCCTGGCCCAGCACCCGTCCGGCGCTGTCGGTGATGACGCAACCGACCCGGGGGTTGGGCGACGCTGTGGCCGGAGCGCCGCGCGCGAGGTCCAGCGCCAGCTTGATGAAGTCTTGCGGCGCGGAATCCATCAGCGCTTGACCGCCTGCGCCTTGCCGATGGCTACTTCCAGCACTCGTCGCGCGGCTTGCTGCCGGTGACGCCCCGCACGCCGGTGGACGTCAGCGTGAAGGAGCCGCAGGCGTCGCCGGCAAGGGCAGCGCCCGCCAGTGGCGCCATCGTCAAGGTGTAGGTGCCGACCGTGGCGTCGATCGTGAGCCCATAGACCTGGGTGCCGTCGGCGGGCGCCCGCTTCAGGTTGGAAGGCATCTGGGTATCGATGTTGTTGCCGGCGCGGTCGTTGACGTACTGGTCGTTCGCCGTATAGAACCGCTGCATGAACTGGGCGGCCTGCAGCAACTGCGTGCGCGCATCCGCGCGACGGGACCGGTCGACATAGCTCTTGTAGGAGGGCAGGGCAACGGCGGAGATGATGCCGATGATCGCGACCACCATGAGGAGTTCGATCAGGGTGAAGCCGCCGCTGCGTCGCGGCCGGCTGCCATGGGCGAAAGGAGGAACGTTCATCGGGTCACCTTCGGTCATTGTAGGGTTGCGAGCCTAGCGCATGAACAGCTGGCGCCATTCCCGGCTCTTGATCTTGGTCGTGGCCAGGGTCAGGCAGGTATTGGTCAGGGCGCAAGAGATCTTGATCGTGGTGCCGCCCGGGCTGCCGCCGCTCACGTTCACATAGGTCGTCGCAGATGCGGTCCGGGTCACCTCGAGGGTCACGTTCCGGCCGTCCGCCTTGCCTTCCAGGCCGCTGACGACCAGGTCCAGAGAGTCGACGTTGCCGTCGCCGTTGGTGTCCAGGATCGGCTCGGTCGGGCCGGAGCCGGTGAGCGCATCGACAATGTAGAAGTAGCCGGTTCCGCCGGTGGTGTTCGAGCACGGATCCAGCGACACGTTCGCAGGCGAAATCGTGTCCGCCGCCGCGAAGCGCCCTGACAGCAGGTCAAGCGGATAGACCAGCCGCTGGCCCGTCTTCGGGAAGTCGATATACCAGCCGCGCCGGGCCGAAGCCCCGGTGTAGGTGACGGAATTGGTCGAGATCGGGTAGTAGGTGTTTCCGTTCGGCGCGATCTGGCCCGCGCCGATGGATTGCTGAACCAGCAGCGACTTGTTGGTCAATGCGGTGCCCAGGGGAATCGTGACCGCGCCGAAGGCGAGCGGGTCCCAGATGCCGTACAGGGACTGCTGGGTGGTGGTGGTGATGTCCGACACTTCGTAGAACTTGCCGGTGCCGATGACGACCATGTAGCCGGGCGCGGGGTCGGTGGCGCCCTGCACAGGCAACGTCAGCACGCTGGGCGCAGCCGTGATGGGCTGCGTCGATGACGCTGCGAACAGCGGGCTGCCTCCCAGGTCGACCTTCCAGTTGGCGGGGTTGGTGTCGTTGAGGCTGAACTTCCAGACGTTGCCCAGCAGGTCGCCGGCGTAGACGCCGATGATCTCCTGCCCGGTGTTGCGCACGACGCGCACGCCGCCCAGGCCGTTCTTGTTGGTGGTGCAGTCGCCCTTGTTGGTGTTGATTTCCTTGATCAGGGCGCCGGTCTTGATGTTGACGACGAACAGCCGGGCCTGGCAAGACTTGCTTTCGTAGCCATTACCGAAGATCGCCACCCACTGGCCGTCGCGGGTCGGCCCGGCGGCGACGTCGGTCAGCACGTAGCCGAGTTCGCTGAAGCCCGAGTTGCTGGAGCTGACTTCCCAGAGCACGCTGTTGGCGGCCAGCGAGTTCGGGCTGGTGTTGATGCTGGTGACGTCGATGGCATACACGGCCGTGCGGGGGCTGACGCCGGCGCTGCTGGCCGCGCCCGCTCCGCCACCGGTCGTGCCCACGACGACATTGGCCCAGCCGGTGGCGCTGGCGCCGGTACCGAAGTAGGCATCGGTTTCCACTTGGGGGCCATCGACATAGAAGCGGTGGACGTAGGTCTTGTCCGCCAGCTGGTTGAGCGTCGGCAGCAGGGCCTTGGGGACATAGGCAAAGGTCTCAACGCCGCCCTGGGTGAGCATGGCGCCCGTGAGCGGGTCGTACCGGCCGTCCCGGAAGGCATGCAGCATGCCGTCGTTGGCGCCGACGAACAGCAGGCCTTCCAGCCGCGCCTTCTTCTCATTGACAAATGTGCGGTAGCTGGTCTTTCCCGTCGGGCCGGACGCGTTGTCGTAGTTCAGGTCGACGCTG
The DNA here is from genome assembly GCA_038244915.1 of Burkholderiales bacterium. Lineage (GTDB taxonomy): Bacteria > Pseudomonadota > Gammaproteobacteria > Burkholderiales > Burkholderiaceae_C > Ramlibacter. The sequence goes on from JBBRSZ010000054.1 coordinate 11,833, forward strand.
TCCTTGACGAACACGGGCGTCGAATTGACGATGTCGGCCAGGCGGGTCGCGCGGGCCCGGTAGATGGCCGTGCTGCTGGCAGTGGAGCTGCTGACATCTTCGTTGGTCGCGTCACCGCGCAGGTAGTCGATCAGCCCCGCGTTGACCGTGCCGTTCATGGCACCGAGCAGGCCGGCCGTGCTCATGTCGGTATAGGTGAACGGGACGGCCCGCAGACCGCTGGTTGCGCCATTGCCGACGTAGATGTTCCGGCTGGCGGCCGACGGGATCAGGGACGAATAGGTCTTGGCTCCGCTCACCGGATCGGTCGTCAACAGGGTCTCGACCTGCCACGCGATGCCGGTCTGGTTGCCGGACGTGGAATCCAGGGTGTAGGCCGTGACATTCCCGTTCCAGGTGATCGGTGTGTAGCTGGGCGTGTATTTCTTGGTGTCCTTGGTCAGGCTGGCGGTGGACACCGCGACACCCGACTGCGTTCCTTCCTTGCCCCCAATGTCCGACATCATCTGCAGGATGGAGCTGTTCAATTCCTCCGAGGTCTTGGCATTGAGCATCTTGCCGCGGCCATTGACTGCCGCGTGCCACATGTCATCGATCGACTTGGGGTCGTTCGCCGCCGGTGTCGGCCAGTCCAGCGAGCGCTGCGGCGTGGTGGAGCCGCTGCCGGACAGCTTGGCCAACACCGCCGGGTCGGTCGCGTCGAGCGTGCCGATCAGGCCCAGGCCGATGGCGTAGAAGTTCATGTGCTGCCAGTAAGCCTCATCACCCGGCACCGACCTGATGTTGTTGGGGAGGTTCGGACGCAGGTCCGTCAGCCAGTACTTCATCGCGACATCGGCGAAGCTGTTGGAGAACGGCGTTCCACTCTTGGTGTCGCTGAAAGGGCCGATCGGTGAGTACTGATAGGTGGTGGGGCTGGTGATCTTCGGGCCGGTCGACGTGTCCTGGTCGCCGATGCTGTAGCTGTCGTTGTAATAGCCGTCGGTCATCAGCATGGCATAGGACCGACGGCAGGTTGCGTGCCCCGTGTCTTCGGACGCTCCGGAAGTCAGCGCCGTGTCGCCAGCGGGCGTGTCGGCCCACGGGCCGCCGTTGTCGGCGCGCTTGTAGTACGTGCCGACCTTGTCCAGCGCGATTCGGTTCGGTGTCGAACCGTTTGCGGGGATGCCGTACAGCCAGGTCAGGAAGTCGCTCTGTACGGTGGAGTTGTACAGCCTCACGCCCTTGTCCAGCCGGTTCGAGCTGGCGAGCGTGTTGATGGTGCCCCAGCCCAGACGGAAGGTCGGGTTCAGCGGCTGGAATGCCAGGCCGATGCCGGTCTTGGCAAGGTTGAGCCGGGTGCTGTGGTACGCCTTCCAGTTGGCGTAGTTCTGCTGTTCCTCGGTCCAGGTGCAAGTGGTGCCCGCGCAATCGGTCCGGTTCTTGAACTTGGGATAGCTGGTGGTGGTCGAGTCAGCCACGTTGGGATAGTCGACCAGGGTGGCGCTGGAGGCGAGAGGGCCGTTGGAGTCGGGCGTATAGGGGCTGAAATAGTTGCTCAGGTTCGTTGGGCTGCCCGTGCCGTCCCAGGTCTGGTTCGGAGGCTGGACCGGAACCGTGTTGTACGCGTAGCCGAATGTCGCGCCGACGCCGGGAGCCTCGCCGAACAAGGTCATGACAAGGGTCGGCGTGATCGTGTAGCCAGACCCGGAGTTCGTGACCGTGACGCCGGAAATGACGTTTGTCGTGCCGAGCGTGACGGCAAAGGTGGCGCCTGATCCGCTTCCAGTGCCGTTCAGTGTGATTGTCGGGGCGCTGGCATAGCCGGACCCGCCGTTCGCAGGGGGGGTGATGCCGATGATGCTGTTGGTCGCGGCCGTCGTCGTGACCGCCGCAGAGCCGCCGGTCCCCGTGCTGGGCGTGTTGATCGTGATGGTCGGTGCGCTTGTATATCCAACGCCGGCATTTGTGAGGGTGATGCTGCCGATCCGGTAAGAGGTCGCCATGACCGGAGAGAACGCCGCGCCGGACCCGCCCCCGCCGGAAAACGAGATCGCGGGGTTCGACGTGTAGCCGGAACCCGTGCCGGTGATCGTGATGCCGGTGACCGATGTGACTGGCGCGCCCATGTTGAGCAGGAACGTGCCGGCGGTGTTGGCACCCGACACGGTCAGGGTCGGCGTCGTATCGTAGCCGCCGCTGCCGCCGGAAACGCCGATCGACGTGATGATTTTCCTGCCGCCGCCGCAGTTGGAACCGAAGTTCACTGAGAACGTGGGGGCAACTGTTCCCGGGACCGGGGCGCCGCCGCTGAGCGTGGCTGCGGCGCTGTTCGAGTAGCAGCCACCGGTGAGCACGCTGATGCTGCTGACGCGGTTCCAGGTCGTGAGCACGGCGGTGCCGGTCGCCAGCGTGCCGCCCACTGGCGGCGCCGCGAACACGACGGTGGGGGCGCTGATATAACCGGAGCCAATGTTCGTTGCCGTGGCACCAGTCACCTTGTTGGTGGTTCCATCCATGACGACCGTACCGGCGGCCGCGACGCCGAAGGGAAGGGTTGGCGCCGAGAACGTGGCGGTCACCCCGCTGGACGGATAGTCGCGTCCCTTCGCGCTCACGGTGGTTCCGGTGACGGTCAGGCTGCTGCCGATCTGCACCGTGCCTGCGACGGCCGTCGTACCGCCGCCGCCTGGGGCGCTGAATGTTGCCGTCACACCGCTGGCAGGGTAACCGCTGCCCCGGGTGAGAACCGCAACCGAGCCGACGTTCGGCGAGGTCGCGGTCTGGACCGTTGCCGTGGCCTGGGTGCCGCCGAGCTGCGGCGCGGGGAATGTCGCGGTGATGCCGGTGGCCGGATAGTTGGCGCCCTTATTGATGACGCTGATGCCGTTGACGTTGTAAGTGTTGCTCGGTGACGGCGGCTTGTAGAAATAGACCTTGAACGAGCTGATCCCGCTGGTCGACCCAGGAGCCATGTATGTGCCGTTGGCATTGATACGCCGGGGGTAGCTGGTGCGCGGGTCGTAATAGATCCGGTTCACGTCCGGCGACTGGCCCTGATAGGTCGTCGGCGGATTGAGCATGATGCTGAAGATCGAGCTGTCGGTATAGCCGGTGTAGCCAGGGCCGGTCATGCCGAAGCCGCCGGGCGAACCGCCGTACTGGTAGATCGCGGTGGCCGGCATCGAACCCGAATCGTCGAACATGAAGACGATATTGGGCTCGACAGCGGCCGTGCGCGACAACAGGGGATCCTGCGCCATCTGCGCCTGCAGCGAGAGCACCGTGCCACCGGCGAGAATCGCCGCGGCAAGTTTGAGTTTTCGGTGGAACATGCTGGTACCCCTCTATTGAAGTTCGATCGTTGATTGCATCCACGCTTCGCTGCCCTGGGGCCGGCTGCGGGCTGCATTGGCAAGGGGCACCTCGGGTCCGAATCCCCGGGCTGTGATGACGAAAGTGGAGGTGTTGGAGAGAACACCGGCTGCGGTCACCACTGGCATGCGTTCGACGAGGCATTCGGGTGCCCGCTTGTAGGTCGCGGTGCCGGTCGCCTGGTTGACGTACGCCGATGGAATGATGAATGCGTCGCTGGGGCTGACGTCCCAGGTGCCGCTGGTGGACTTCCAGCGCGGCGGGTCCTGGAAGGCCAGGACGGTCGGAGTCGAGGGCAGTGTCACCGCGCCGGCCTGGAGCTGGATCACTGCATCTTCGCAGTAGCGCAAGGCGATTTCGGCGGCCTGGCTGGCCAGTTCGGTGGTGCGGACGTTGCCGGAGACGCTTTCGGTCGAGACGGCGCTGCGGATGCTCAGCGTGGTCAGCAGCGAAATGACAACCAGCATCACCAGCGCGATGATGAGCACGACGCCGCGCTGCGTCGCCGGGCGCGCGCGGCGGGCGGCACCGGGGCAACGGGGGCCGGCGGATCTGGTGGAGTGCAGTGGTGCGGTGCGCATACGGTTCGATTCTTCAGGAGGGAACACGATTTCTCAGGACGACCGTGGTGGAGTAGGCGCGTCGCAATCGCAGGTCAGGCGGGCTGGTTTCCACCGTGCCGTCGCACTTGACGTACCGGGCCGAGTCGGCGTCCGACACCAACGGTTTTTCGCTGCGGATCACGGCGCAGACGCGAACCGTCATGACCTGGGCCCAGCGCGCTGCGTCATTCGCCATCGCGAGGCCGTTGACGCCGCCCGCGTTGAGGTAGCCGGCAACCGTCAGGGTACTGGGCGTCGCGGTGGTCGGTGCGGTGCCGTAGACGAACTGCAGGTCCTCGACGTTTTCCACCAGAGATTGGGCGGTGGCGCCGCCGCTGCCCTTGCAGTACAGGCTGGGCGACACGACGCTGGTCGTGGTGCCGACGTAGAAGCGGTTTTCAGCCACCGTGTACGTGACCGCCGTCGCCACGGAAGGCCCAGCGGGGGGCGACCAGATCTTCCGGCTGCCGTTCTGCACCGTCAGGGCCTGGCCCAGGCAATCGGTAGCCACGCCCCCGGCGGTGGGGACGGTGTTGTAGCGGTCAGCCTCGTACGTGATGGCGATCGAGTCGGGCGCCGTGCCACCCCCGGCGGCGCAGGTCAGCAGGTCGATGCTTGCCGCCGAGGTGACATCGCTGAACTTGCCATCGCAGCCGCGCACGATGAAGCTGCCCGGCGCGTAGACCGGGTTGCGCGGCGTGGTGACGTCATAATCGGCCCGCTTTGGGTTGTCGCCGGCCATCCGCAACTGCTGCGACAGGATCGTCAGCACGGCTTGCGCGTCTTCGTTCATCCGCGCTTGCGCCTCAGCCGCCCGCGTCGCTCCGGAAGCGCCGATGTAGGCGGACGCGACGGCAATCATGATCACCAGTCCGATGACCAGCGACACCATCAATTCGATCAGGGACAGGCCACGGACGTGGCGCCTGCGGGACCGTGATTGGTGCAGCTTCATAGTTTGAACCTGACATGCATGCAGCGGGGTTTCGGGGCCGTGAAGGGAGCGAAAGTGGGCGCCACCGTCGGGTCGGGACATTCGTCCGAGGTGGCCGTGTCCAGCGAGGCGAAGGTGGAGGGCTCCTGCCAGATGATCCAGATGTCCCCGTCCCGGTTGGTGCAAGGACCATTGCACGTCACGCGCATGCCCCCCAGCGGGAGTTGCTTGCGAACTGCCTGGTTGGTGTCGTTCTTGTCCAGGGCGGCGATGGTGTCCGGCATGCAGGACGGGTACGTGCAGGCCGTCACCACCGGCAGGGTCCCGTTATAGGTCATCGTCTCCTTGTAGTCGTCCAGCGCGAAGCCTTGCGGATTGGCTCGCATGCGCTCGATGTGACCGGCTGCGAGCGATGTCGCCGCGGCGCGGTAGGCCGCCAGTTTCGGCATCTGGACCGAGAACGCCAGCATGCCGCTCAGGGCCAGCATGCCGAACGACAGGATGAGGATCGCGACCAGGACTTCCAGCAGCGACGCCCCCAGCTGGCGGGAAAGATGCGATGGCCTCATTCGTTGCCCGTCCCACAAGTAGTGCTGCCGTCGCCGCTGATCCGTGCGCGACCGCCGTGGCTGACGCACAGCACCCGCTTCAGGTCGCTGGTGAAGGCGCTGCCGCCGAAGGTCAACTGGCTGGCCGCGGTGGCGTCGAGCAGGCGGCCGGTCGCTGCGAACCTGAATTTGGTGGAGGAGGCCGCGCCGGACTCCAGGATCGAATCGATCGACTTGACCGGCGCCTGCACCCGCAGGATCGGCTCGCTGGCATCGATCGAGCCGTTGGTGTTCAGGTCCTGGAAGACGATCCAGCCGCTGACCCAGCCGGCGCCGCCGGGGCCGGTGCCGGCGCCGCAGCTTGGAGAGGCCGCCTCGGGAGCGTCGCTGCGGCACAAGACCACGCCGCCGCCGAGCCGGATCGACTCGCTACGCGCAAAGCGCAGGTCGGACAGGAAGGTGTTGACCCCGCTGGCCATCGAATTGGACTTGATCAGCCGGCTGAACGAGGGCACCGCAAGCGTGACCAGAACGGCCGCGATCGCTAGCACGACGAGCAGCTCGATCAGTGTGAAGCCTCGCTGTTTTTGCATGGAGCCGAGTGTTGCCCCAAAAACGCGCTGGCCGGCCAGGCGCCGGACGGGTGGTCGGATGGGCTTGACCAGCGGCGGCGGCGATGCAACTCCCTGTTGCGCGCAGGCCGTGCATTTTTCACAGCTTCCGTTGTCCTTTTGACAAGGATTGTTGGAGCGGCGCTGACTATCTTTCGAGCCATGAACACACACACCACACCCCCCGCCGCCCGCTCTTCAATCAACGCCCTGACGCTGCGGCGACCGGCTTGCCGGCCACGCGGCTTCACCTTGATCGAATTCATGATCGTCATCGCCGTTGCCGCCGTGCTCCTGGGCTTTGGCATCCCGTCGATGACCGCCCTGCTCAATTCCAACAAGCTCACCTCCGCCTCCAACGCCCTGCTGTCGTCGATGCGCCTGGCCCGGAGCGAAGCCTTCAAGCGCAATGGCCGGGTGGTGCTGTGCAAGTCCGGCGACGGACTCGTTTGCACCCACGCCGGCGGCTGGGAGCAGGGCTGGATCGTGTTCCACGACGCGGACGGCGACGGCGAGCACAACGGGCACGAGGTGATCATCGAGCGCGGCAATCCGCTGCCCGACAGCTTGCGGCTGACGGGGAATTCGACGGTGGCGAAGTACGTTTCGTTCGTGGCGACCGGTTCGGCCCGGCTGGCGGGCGGCGGCTTCCAGGCGGGGACGGTGACGGTCTGCAACCTGTCGGCGACCGGCGGGGAAGCGCGGCAGATCGTGCTGAACGCGGTCGGCCGTCCGCGTGTTCAAAGGGTCGCCGTCGCCAGCTGTGTGTGACCGCGGCAGGCGGTCACTTCCTGACTTCGTCCACCAGCGTCTTGAAGTCGTCGATGTCCTCGAAGCTGCGGTACACGCTGGCAAAGCGCACATACGCGACCTTGTCGAGTTTCTTCAGCTCGCGCATCACCAGCTCCCCGATCCGGGTCGAGGGGACTTCGCGCACCCCGAGGTTCAGCAGTTTTTCCTCGATCCGCTCGACCGCGCCGTCGACCTGCTCGGTGCTCACTGGCCGCTTGCGCAGCGCGAGGTTCATGGAAGCCAGCAGCTTGCCGCGTTCGTACTCGATGCGGCGGCCGTCCTTCTTGACGACGGCGGGGAAATTGACGTCCGGCCGCTCATAGGTGGTGAAGCGCTTCTCGCAGGCGGCGCACTGACGCCGCCGCCGGATGAAGTCGCCGTCCTCGGCCATGCGCGTTTCCACCACCTGGGTGTCCACATTGCCGCAGAACGGGCACTTCATGGTTAGCCGTAGACCGGAAAGCGGCGGGTCAGGGCGTTGACGCGTTCACGGACGGCCGCGATGTTCGCCGGGTCGCGCGGGTTGTCCAGCACGTCGGCGATCATGTTGGCGGTCATTCGTGCCTCTTCCTCCCTGAAACCCCGGGTCGTCAGGGCTGGCGTTCCAATCCGCACCCCGCTGGTCACCATCGGCTTTTCCGGGTCGTTGGGGATCGCGTTCTTGTTGATGGTCATGTGGGCGTCGCCCAGCACCGCTTCGGCTTCCTTGCCGGTGATGCCCTTGGCCCGCAGGTCGACCAGCATCACATGGCTTTCGGTCCGGCCGCTGACGATCCGCAGGCCGCGCTGCACCAGCGTTTCGGCGACGACCACCGCATTCCTGGCCACCTGTTGCTGGTAAGTCTTGAATTCCGGCGCCAGCGCTTCCTTGAACGCCACTGCCTTGGCCGCGATCACATGCATCAGCGGCCCGCCCTGAAGGCCCGGGAAGATGGCGCTGTTGATGGCCTTTTCGTGCTCGGGCTTCATCAGGATGATGCCGCCGCGCGGGCCCCGCAGGCTCTTGTGCGTGGTGGACGTGACGACGTCCGCATGCGGCACGGGGTTGGGATAGACGCCGGCGGCGATCAGGCCCGCATAGTGCGCCATGTCGACCATGAAGATCGCGCCGACAGCCTTTGCCACACGGGCAAAGCGCTCGAAATCGATGCGCAGCGAATAAGCCGATGCGCCGGCGATGATCAGCTTGGGTTTGGATTCGTGCGCCTTGCGTTCCATCGCCTCGTAATCGATCTCTTCTTTCTCGTTCAGGCCGTAGCTCACCACGTTGAACCATTTGCCGCTCATGTTGAGCGCCATGCCGTGGGTCAGGTGGCCGCCTTCAGCCAGGCTCATGCCCATGATGGTGTCGCCGGGCTTGAGGAAGGCAAGGAACACGGCTTGGTTAGCCTGGGCGCCGGAATGGGCCTGGACGTTGGCCGCCTCGGCGCCGAACAGTTCCTTGACGCGGGACAGGGCCAGCAACTCGGCGACGTCGACGTTTTCGCAGCCGCCGTAATAGCGCTTGCCGGGGTAGCCCTCGGCGTATTTGTTGGTCAGCTGCGTGCCCTGGGCGGCCATGACCGCCGGCGAGGCGTAGTTTTCGCTGGCGATGAGCTCGATGTGCTCTTCCTGGCGCTTGTTTTCGGCCTGGATGGCGGCCCACAGTTCGGGGTCGGTCTGTTCGACGAGGATGTTGCGGTGGTACATGGCAGTCCTGAAAGACGTGGTCCCTGGATATAACAAGGGCTGCCCAGGCGAACGGCTGAACGCCGGCGGGCCGGCGGTGCGCTTCCCAGTGGTTGGCAGGGGAGCCCTGCTTGGATTTCCACGTCAGCGCCGGCCGCTTCCGTCTGGGGAGCGCCGCGCCTATCGCCAGTCGCGCACAGTGCTAGTTTAACTGGGCGCCGGCGATCAGGACACTCAGAGGGCCGCGATCGTGTCTTCGACTGCCTTTGGCTCCGCCGGGGTGACGATCGTGCGGATGGTCGGCGGCTGTGCCAGCGGCACGGCGCGGCCACTTGCCACCTGGCGCAGGCGGGCATGTTCGGCCATCACCTTGTCGGCATACCCGCCGTCGTCGCCCAGGTTGGCGGCGCCGACGTAGAACTTCAGGCCTGCGTTGAGCGAGCCGGCGCGCTGGATGCATTCCTGCAGCACCTTGACGCCGACCCGCAGGTTGGTGACCGGGTCGAAGGCGGCCAGCTTGCCGCCGAAGCTCTCGTACTTGTCGCTGTGGATGCCGGTCATCACCTGCATCAGCCCTTGGGCGCCGACCGAACTCTGGGCGAAGGGGTTGAAGCCCGATTCCACCGCCATCACGGCCAGGATCAACGTGGGGTCGAGCTTGGCCTTGTCGCCGATCTCGTAGGCCTCGGCGACCAGGGCCGAGACCGGCTCCGGTGCCACGCGGTACTTCTTGCTGAGCCAGTAGGCGACCGCGGCCTGCTGTTTGGGCAGGTCCTTGGGATTGGCGGCGGTGGCGCGGTCGATCGCATCCAGCTCGGGCTCCATGCCCAAGGTGGCGGCCTGGCGCTGTTGCAGCCAGCTCATCAGTTTCGATTCACCGACCTGACGCAAGTCAGGACGGGCGGTCAGGGTGATCAGGGAAAACACGACGGCCAGGCCAACCAGGGCGAAGCTGTTGTGGGTGATCTCAAAAAAGCCTTGGGCAATGTCCGATGCGAAAGTTCGCAGCCCCTGGGCAGTCTTTCCGAGCGCTGTCATAGCACTTCCTTTCTACGCGGGGACTGGTCTGCGCTGCCTGTGAAGCAGCACGTCGCGGTCCCTCGTTTGGATTGGTACGCCATCAGAATCGCCGCAGTCCATCGGGACGGGTTGGCAGCGATTCGACTTAGCCGGGTTCGGCAGCGGGTTCTGGATGTCCCCCAAAACGGCTGGGGGACGGCGAATTTTAAGAGCTACCCTAATATCGGTCAAGAATATCGAATAGATCTTTAATGCACTTATTACATATTTCGAACGCAATTTACGCATAGGCGTTGAGTCGCGGCCTGTCGGCTGGGGTCTCGGCTGGCTGTCAGACAAGGCCCACAGCAGGGCTTCGATTTGCTATCAAAAAAAGAGCGTCAGGAACTGCTGTGACAGGGTCAATTGGCGAAAATCGCGTTTCGATCGCGGTCATTGCGCGGGCCGCATGAAGGGTGTCCGTGGCTGCATTCCGATGTGCAGGTTCACGGCCGTCCACACTCGAATGGTGTGGCTTGCCTAATCTGAACAGGGTCGCTGATGAGATCGCCTTGTCAAGCCATCAGCTCCAATCACGCCGTGCCGGGCCATTGAAAAGCAAGATTGGTAAACGACGGTCGGGTCGCCTAAGATTGCTTTGCCTGAGCGATCAGGTGTTTAGCCGGTAGGGCCACTTCGGTGGTAGCCCCGGCCCTTCCTGGAAGCAATCTCTTGCTTCCGACGCAGCCAGGGACAATCTCTCCTTGACTGCGGACCCAGACGGCACAGACCTCGTGTCCAGCCGTCAAGCCCGGCGGGCAGGCTGCAGGCCAACCGACCGGGCTTTCTCTTTTTGGGAACGCCATCGGCGACAGCGGGCCCTTTCGCGGCGAGAATAGCGCCTTGGCCGTGAGCGGCCGTTTCTTTTTTCTCCCAACGCTGTTCGACCATCCCCGTGACCCAAGCCTCCCCCACCAAGACCCATGACACCCAGGCGCTCGACACGCTGACCGGCGGAGCCTTCACGGCGCCGACCTCCGGCGAACGCGCCGCCCGCGTGCGCGATTGGCTCGCAGGCAACCCCAGCCCCGAGCAGATGCAGGAGGTGTTCCGGGAGTTGAGCGGGCGCGACAAGGGCGCGGCCCGCCTGTTGCGCGAACGGCTCGACGAGATCAAGCGCAGCAAGGGCCAGGAAGTGCTCGCCGCCGAATGGGCGGAGAAGGCGCGCGCCCTGATGGCGCCGCCCAAGATCAACATCGCCGACGCGCTGGCGTGGCAACGCGACGCGGCGCGCGCCGGCGCTCCGTTGAGCAAGGAGCCGCTGGCTGCTTTGAAGGCCGCGCTGGCCGACCGGGTCAAGGGAATCGAAGACCTGCAGCATCGGGTGCAGGTGCAACGAGAGGCGGCCGTGCTGCTGGCGCAGCGCATCGAGGTGCTGTCCACCAAGTCGTGGCGCGACGCGCAGGCGTCGGCCGCGGCCTTGCAGACCGACGTGCCGGACTGGCAAGCGCAGGCCGACGCGCTGCTGGCCGATGCCAACTGGGCCAGCGTCGACGCCAAGTTTCCGCCGCTGCTGGACGCTTCGCGCTCCCAGTTGCAGGCGGTGTGGGATGCGTTCCGCAGTGCCCTGAACCAGGCCGAGGCGGCCGCCGCCGATGCGGCTGCGCCCCTGCCGCCGGTGCCGGTCTGGGCCGATGAATTGCGGCAGGGACGGGGCTTGCCGCCGGAAGCAGCGCCCAAGCCCGCCGCCCGGCCCAAGGTCGATCCCGAAGTGCGCGCCAAGGCGAGCGAAACCATCCGCGAGGCACTCACCAAGCTGGAGCAGGAGATCGCCCAGGGTCATGGCAAGGCCAGTGCCGGCGCTGCAAGCGCCTTGCGCAACGCGTTAAAGGAACACGGCAAGCTGGCCGACGACAAACTGGAGAACCAGGCGCATGCAGCGCTGGCAGCCGCCGGCGAACTGGAAGGCTGGCAGCGCTGGCGTGCCGACCAGTTGCGCCAGGAGCTGGTGGCCAAGGCCGAGGCCTTGTTCGAGCGCCCGGCGCCGGCGCAGCGCCAGGAACCGGTGGAAACCCCGAAGGCGGCTCAAGAGTCCGCGCCCGCAGAGGGCGCCGCGCCGGTGGAAGTCCAGCAGCCGGTCGCCCCTGCGCCGCAGACAGCGCAAGCCCCGGCGCGCAAGCCCCGCTACGGCGGCCGCAAGATGCAGGAACAGCTGCGCGCCCTGCGCGAGCAGTGGAAACAGACCGACCAGGGCGGCCCGCCCAACCATGCGCTCTGGAAGCGCTTCGACGAAGCTTGCAACGAGGCCCACAAGGTGGTCGAAGCCTGGCTGGAGAAGGTCAAGGCCGACGCTGCGGAACACCGCAGCCAGCGCCTGGCCCTGATCGAGGAACTGAAAGCCTGGGCCGCCGACAACCAGACCGCCAAGGATGGCGACTGGAAGGGCTTCAACCGGGTGCTGCACCAGTTCTCGGACCGCTGGCGCGATGCCGGCCACCTGAACGAGAAGGCCTTCGCCGAACTCCAGCCGCTGTGGAAGGAGGCGATCCACGCCGCCGCCGCCCCGCTGGAAGCACTGCAGAAACAGAGTCTGGACCGGCGCCACGCGATGATCGACGAGGCCCGCGAGCTCGGCGCCCAGCCCCAGCTGCGCATCGACGCGGTCAAGGCGCTGCAGCAGCGCTGGCAGGCCGAGGCGCAAGGCGTTCCACTGGACCGCAAGCATGAACAGAAGCTGTGGGATGCGTTCCGCAAGCCGATCGACGAAGCGTTCAACCGCAAGAGCGAAGAACGCGAGCAGGCTGCGACGCAGCTGAGCGAGCGCGATCGTATCGTGCTGGACGCCTCCAAGGCGCTGGAGGCCGCCAACGCCACCGGCGATGCGCAGAAGATTCGCGCCGCAATGTCAGCGCTGGAAGCCGCGCTGCACGGACAGGCCCAGGCGGTCGAAGCCGTGGCGCGCGCCGACGAAGCCGCCAGGAAGCAGGCCAAGGATGCGGGCTCAGCCGCCGTGGGCGCAAGCTCCGCGCCCGAGGGCACGGAGAGCGTGACCGAGGCGGTTGCCGGCGAGACCGCAGCCGCCGACGCCGAGGGTGCGGCCGATGGCGAAGCGCCGGCCACCGCCGTAGCCGCCGCTCCCAAGCCAGCGCCCAAGCCCGTGATCGCCATGCGGGGCGACGACCGTCCCGGCATGAAGAAGGCAGAACCGATGGTGCCCGGACGCGGCGGCAAGTTCGGCGACCGCAAGGGCGCGCCCGGCGGCGGCGGGCGCTTCGGCGAACCGCGCCGGGACGACCGTGGCCCGCGCGGCGAAGGCCGCTTCGGCGACCGGCCGGCGTTCGAGGACCGCGGCCCACGCCTGGGCGACGTTGCCTTCCGCGCCCAGCGCGAAGCTTTGGAGCATGCCCAGAGCGCGCTGAAGAAGCTGGCCGCGCAAGCCCATGGCGAGGCGCTCACGCAGCTCATGACCGCATGGGAGCAGCGCTCCGGCGACCAGTTGCCCAGCTTGCAGGAGCTGGGCAAGGCCGTGGCGGCGCCGGTGCGCACGAGCTGGGTCCAGGCCGTGAGCGCG
>JBBRSZ010000055.1:0-23692 GCA_038244915.1 Burkholderiales bacterium
GCAGGTGGTTCACTTCGACACCGGGTTGGAGCGAGAAGAGTCCTCTTGGGTGCGCGGCACCAACCGCTACCTGCCGCTCGACATCGCCGTTGAATGGGCACGTCCGGTTCCCGACGCATTTCACAGCCGTGCCAGTGCCATCGCCCGCCGCTACAGCTACCTGGTGCTCGAATCGCAAGTGCGGCCAAGCATTGACGCCGGCCGAGTAGGCTGGGTGTTCCGGCCGCTCGACGAGGACGCGATGCGCGAGGCGTCCCTGGCGCTGCTGGGCGAACACGATTTCACTTCGTTTCGCGCCTCGGCCTGCCAGGCCCTCAGTCCGGTCAAGACCGTGAACAGCCTGCGAATCAGCCGCCGCGGCGCCTACTGGCGCTTCGACTTCGAGGCCAACGCCTTCCTGCACCACATGATCCGCAACATCATGGGCTGCCTGCTGGTGATCGGACAGGGCCAGCAGCCGCCCGCCTGGATGGGCCAGGTGCTGCGGGCGCGCGACCGGGACGCCGCCGCGCCGACCTTCTCGCCGGCCGGCCTGTACTTCCTCGGGCCGGTCTACGAGCCGCGCTGGGGGCTGCCGAGCCGCACGCCTGCGTATGATTGGCTGCCATGACCTCCGACAATCCGCTGGCGCACCGGACCCGCATCAAGATCTGCGGCATGACACGCGAGCAGGATGTCGACGCGGCTGTGGCGGCCGGCGCCGATGCGGTTGGCTTCGTCCTGTATCCCCCCAGCCCCCGCCATGTCAGCCCGGAGCGCGCCGCTGAACTGGCGCGCCGGCTGCCGCCATTCGTCACGCCGGTCCTGCTGTTCGTCAACGAGGCGCCGGCGAAGGTCCTCCAAGCCTGTGCGCTCATCGGCGCGGCCGTGGTTCAGTTCCATGGCGACGAAACGCCCCGGCAATGCCTGGATGCCACCGGCAACGGCGCCCGCCCGTTCCTGCGGGCGGCCCGCATTCCCCTGGGCGAAGCCGAGCCTTTCGACTTGGTAAACTTCGCTTCCAGCTACTCCAGCGCCCAGGCCATCCTGCTCGACGCCCATGTCGAGGGGTACGGCGGCGGCGGCAAGGCATTCAATTGGTCACGTCTTCCACCAAACGTCAACGCTCACCTCGTCTTGTCTGGTGGGTTGACGCCTGCAAACGTGACCGATGGAATCGCGCAGGTGCGGCCGCGATGCAGATCGCTGGCCGTTGATGTGAGCTCCGGCGTCGAGGTGTCCAAGGGCATCAAGGACCCGGAAAAGATCCATCAGTTTGTCGCGGCCGTCCGTGCCGCCGACAGGCTTCTTGCCCCGAACCAACATGTCCTCCTACCAACAACCTGACGTCGCCGGCCACTTCGGCATCTACGGCGGCAGTTTCGTCAGCGAAACGCTGACCCACGCGATCAACGAGCTGCGCGACGCGTATGCGAAGTACCAGCACGATCCGCAGTTCCTCGAGGAATTCCGCTACGAGCTCAAGCACTTCGTCGGCCGCCCTTCCCCGGTCTATCACGCGGCGCGAACCAGCCGCGAAATGGGCGGCGCGCAGATCTACCTCAAGCGCGAGGACCTGAACCACACCGGCGCCCACAAAATCAACAACGTGATCGGCCAGGCCATGCTGGCCCGGCGCATGGGCAAGCCGCGCATCATCGCCGAGACCGGCGCCGGCCAGCACGGCGTGGCGACGGCCACGATCTGCGCCCGCTACGGCCTGGAGTGCGTCGTCTACATGGGCAGCGCCGACGTCAAGCGCCAGAGCCCGAACGTGTACCGGATGAACCTGCTGGGCGCCACCGTGGTGCCGGTGGAGTCTGGCAGCAAGACCCTGAAGGACGCGCTCAACGAAGCGATGCGCGACTGGGTCACCAACGTCGAGAACACCTTCTACATCATCGGCACGGTGGCCGGCCCGCATCCCTATCCGATGATGGTGCGCGACTTCCAGAGCGTGATCGGCAACGAGTGCATCCAGCAGATGCCGGAGATGACGGGCGCGCAGCCCGACGTGGTGATGGCGTGCGTCGGCGGCGGCAGCAACGCGATGGGCATCTTCCATCCCTACATTCCGTTCGAGAACACCCGCCTGATCGGGGTCGAGGCCGCCGGCGAAGGGCTGGACAGCGGCAAGCACTCGGCCTCGCTGCAGCGCGGCAGCCCCGGCGTGCTGCACGGCAACCGCACCTACATCCTGCAGGACGACAACGGCCAGATCACCGAGACCCACAGCATCAGCGCCGGCCTCGACTATCCCGGCGTCGGCCCCGAACATGCGTGGCTGAAGGACATCGGACGCGCCGAATACGTCGGCATCACCGATGTCGAGGCGCTGGAGGCGTTCCACTACCTGTGCCGCACCGAGGGCATCATCCCGGCGCTGGAATCGAGCCACGCGCTGGCCTATGCGATGAAGCTGGCAAGAACCATGAGCCCGCAGCAGTCGATCCTGGTCAACCTGTCCGGCCGCGGCGACAAGGACCTGGGCACGGTCGCCGACCTGGCCGGCGCCGATTTTTACGACCGTCCATCGATGCGCGGCCTGCAGGTCAAGGGCGGCAAGCAATGAGCCGCATCGCCAACAGGTTCGCCGACCTGCGCCAGGCCGGGCGCAAGGCCCTGGTCCCCTACGTCACGGCCGGCTTTCCCTTTGCCGACGTGACGCCGGACCTGATGCACGCAATGGTTGCCGCCGGCTCCGACGTGATCGAACTGGGCGTCCCCTTCTCCGACCCGATGGCCGACGGCCCGGTGATCCAGAAGGCCGGTGAAAAGGCGCTGGCCTTCGGCGTGGGCATGAGCCAGGTGCTGGCCATGGTGCGGACCTTCCGCGAGAAGGACACCGCCACGCCGGTCGTCCTCATGGGCTATGCCAATCCGGTGGAACGCTACGACCTCAAGCACGGCAAGGACGGCTTCGTCCGCGACGCCGCCGCGGCGGGGGTCGACGGCGTGCTGATCGTCGACTATCCGCCCGAGGAATGCGAGGACTTCGCCGCGAAGCTGAGCGCCAACGGCATGGACCTGATCTTCCTGCTGGCGCCCACCAGCACGGACCTGCGCATGCAGCAGGTTGCCAGGGTGGCGAGCGGCTACGTCTATTACGTTTCGCTCAAGGGCGTCACCGGCGCCGGCAACCTGGACACCGATGCGGTGGAGCAAATGCTGCCGCGGATCCGCAAGCACGTGAAGGTGCCGGTCGGCGTCGGTTTCGGCATTCGCGACGCCGCCACCGCACGGGCCATCGGCAAGAGCGCCGACGCCGTGATCATCGGCACGAAAATCATCCAGTTGCTGGACGGCCAGCCGCGCGCGCAAGGCATCGCCGCGGTGGCCGAGTTCCTGCGCGGGATCCGCGCGGCGCTGGACGCATAATCAATTCCCCGTCGTAGGAGACCGCATGAGCTGGCTTGAAAAACTGTTGCCGCCGAAGATCCAGCAGACCGATCCGGCCGACCGCCGCAGCGTCCCGGAAGGCTTGTGGATCAAGTGCCCGAGCTGCGAGACGGTGCTGTACAAGTCCGACCTGGAGCAGAACCAGAACGTCTGCCCCACCTGCGGCCACCACCACCGGATCGGCGCCAGGGCCCGGCTCAACGGCTTTCTCGACGCCGAAGGCCGCTACGAGATCGGCCAGGAAGTGCTCCCGGTCGACGCCCTCAAGTTCAAGGACAGCCGCAAGTACCCCGAGCGGCTGAAGGAAGCGCTGGAAAACACCGGCGAGACCGACGCCCTGGTGGTGATGGGTGGCGCGGTGCACAGCATCAGCCTGGTCGCCGCGGCCTTCGAATTCGACTTCATGGGCGGCAGCATGGGCAGCGTGGTCGGCGAGCGCTTCGTGCGCGGCGTCGAATCCGCGATCGAGCAGAAGGTGCCGTTCCTGTGCTTCACGGCCACCGGCGGCGCGCGGATGCAGGAAGGCCTGCTCTCGCTGATGCAGATGGCCAAGACCAATGCGGCGTTGACCCGTCTGGCAAAGAAGGGCCTGCCCTACATCAGCGTGCTGACCGACCCGACCATGGGCGGCGTCAGCGCCGGCTTCGCCTTCGTCGGCGACATCGTGATCGCCGAGCCCAAGGCGCTGATCGGCTTCGCCGGCCCGCGCGTGATCGAGTCGACGGTGCGCGTCACCCTGCCCGAAGGCTTCCAGCGGGCCGAGTTCCTGCAGACCAAGGGCGCGGTGGACTTCATCTGCGACCGGCGCGAGTTGCGCAAGACCGTGTCCCACGCGTTGGCGATGCTGCAACGCCAGCCCGCGGACGCGGTGGCATAAGCCTGATTTCCGGGGGTCAGATCCCGATTCAGGACAGCAGCATCGCCGGCGCACGCGCGCTCGAACGAAATCGGGCTCTGACCCCAAGTGATCAGGTCTCTTCAGCTCAGCACAGCAGCCTGCAGGTACCCCAGCACGATGGCCGCCACCTGCAGCAGCACCAGCAGCGCCAGCGGCGACAGGTCGATGCCGCCCACCAACGGGATGTGCTTGCGAAACGGCCGCAGCAACGGCGCGCACAGGCGGTCGATGACGTCCACCAGCGGTGAATCCGACTGCACCCACGACAGGATCGCGTACACGATCACCAGCCCGGTGAGGCCGGAGATCACCAGCCGCACCAGCCCGAACAGGGCCAGCACGGGCAGGAGAGCCAGAGCCGTCGCGCCCGACACCATCAGCCACAGCAGGCCGAACTGCGCCAATTCGATCAGGAAGGCGCCGACCAGGCTCGCAACGTCGACGCGACCGCGCGACGGGATGATGCGGCGCAGCGGCAGCACCAGCCAATCGGTCAGCGCGAACACGAACCGACCCACCGGATTGCCGAACGGCACCCGCTGGTATTGCATGTACATGCGCAGGAGGCAGGCGCCGCCCAACAGGCCGGCGGCGATGTCGAGCAGGAATGAGGTGATTTGGAAGAGCATCGGCCGGCTGGATGGGGTCGTGGGATGATAACGGGCAGAAACGGAAATCCTCTTGTCTTCTGCACTCACACTTTCCTGCCTTCCGCTGTTCCCGCTGGGAACCGTCCTCTTCCCAGGCGGCGTGCTGCCACTGCGCATCTTCGAGGTGCGCTACCTCGACATGATCGGGAAGTGCCGCAAGGCTGGCGCCCCGTTCGGCGTGGTCTCGCTGACCGAGGGCAGCGAGGTCCGCGTGCCTGGCGGCACGGAAGCTTTCGCCAGGGTCGGCACCATCGCCACGATCACCGAACTCGAGACGCCGCAGCCGGGGCTGATGGTGATCCGGGCCCGGGGCGAGCAGCGCTTTCGCATCACGGGCAGCAACCAGCTGCGGCACGGCCTGTGGGTGGCCGACGTGGAGCGGCTCGACGCCGATGTCGCGGTGCCGGTGCCGGACGACCTGAAGGGGACGGCGCAGGCCCTGGAGCGCCTGATCCAGTCGCTGCAGCAAAAAGCCGGCGCCGACGGCGAGATACCGTTGAACAGCCCCTACCGGCTGGACGATTGCGGCTGGGTGGCGAACCGCTGGTGCGAGCTGCTGCCGCTGCCGGTGCAGCTCAGGCAGCGATTGATGGAGCTGGACAACCCGCTGGTGCGGCTGGAACTGGTGAGCGACGTGCTGGCGCGCACCGGCATCGCGAGCTGACGGCCGGCCTGCCGGTCAACGCGACGCGCTGTATTCGGGAACCAGGGCGCGCAGCCAGGCACGCAGGTCGCCGGCCGACGGCGCGGGCCCGGCCTGCGCCACCCAGCGCCGCACCGCGTCGATCTCCGGCAACGCACCGACGGTCCTGGCCACCCGCAGCTTCGGATGTCGGGTCGCAATGCTGGTCTCGTCGTCCGCCAGCAGTTCCTCGAACAGTTTTTCCCCGGGCCGCAGGCCGGTGAACGTGATGGGCACCTCGTGCTCGGTCATGCCCGACAGGCGGATCAGCATTCGCGCGAGTTCGATGATCTTGACCGGCTCGCCCATGTCGAGCACGAAGATCTGGCCCGACTCGCCCATCAAGCCCGCCTGCAGCACCAGCTGCGCCGCCTCGGAAATGGTCATGAAGTAGCGCACGATCTCCGGATGCGTGACCGTCACCGGGCCGCCTCGCGCGATCTGCCTGGTGAACAGCGGCACCACCGAGCCGCTGGAACCCAGCACGTTGCCGAAACGAACCGAGACGTATTGCGTCTGCGGATGGAGCGCCGCGACGCCCTGCACCACCTGCTCGGCCAGCCGCTTGCTCGCGCCCATCACGTTGGTCGGGTTGACGGCTTTGTCGGTGGAGACCAGCACGAAGCGCCGGGCACCGCACTCGCCAGCGACCAGCGCCATGTTCAGCGTGCCAAGCACGTTGGTCTGCACTGCCTCGATCTCGTTGAGCTCCTCCATCAGCGGGACGTGCTTGTACGCCGCCGCATGGAATACCACGGCCGGCGACTGCGCCTGCGCGATGGTGCGCAGCCGGTCCAGCTCCCGCACGTTGGCCGTGTAGTAGATGCCCTGCATCTGCGGATGGGCCTCGCGCAGTTCCTGTTCCAGCTGGTAGATCGCGAACTCCGACACATCGACGCAGACCAGCCGCGCCACGCCGAAGCGGGCGATCTGGCGGCACAGCTCGGAGCCGATCGACCCGCCCGCGCCCGTCACCAGCACGGTCTGGCCGGAGAACAATTCCGACAGGCCCGCCACATCGAGCTGCACCGCGGCCCGGCCCAGCAAGTCCTCCAGTTCGATCCGGCGCGGGCCCGTGCTCTCGGTCTTGAGCCATTGGTCCGGACGCGGCATCGTCATCAGCGTGACGCCGGAGCTGCCCAGCAGGGCTTCACGCCGCTCGTCCGACCCGGGCGGGCTGGCGACCAGGGCTGTCCGCGCGCCGGTGCCGGCGCAGACGTCGGCCAGGGAGCCGATGTTCCCCAGCACGCGGATATCCTGGATCGCACGCCCGACTTCCGACAGCACCGGCGAGACGATCGCGACCGGATGCCACTGGTGCGAGCCCTTGAGCGCCCGCAGCGCGTCCGAGGCATCGGCCAGCGACCCGACGATCACCAGGGGCTTGCCGCGGCCGGCCACGACCAGACTCCGCTCAGCGCGAATCCGTGAAATGGCCCGAGCCGCTCCGAGGAGAACCAGCGAGATCAGTGGATGCAGCAGGAGCACGGAGCGCGGGAAATCAGGAAGCCGCAGCATCAGAACGAGCGCCGTGCAAAGCAGGCCGCCAAGGACGATGCCAAATGCCAGCTGACGCAGTTCCGGCAGACCGGTGTAACTCCACACTTGCCGATAGACCCGGGCCGCGGTCAACCCGATACCGTAGGCGAGGACGCACAGCGGTGCCGAGACCAACGCGAGGGAGCTGTACTCATCGGGAACGTCGAGGTTGAAGCGCAGCCAGAATGCGGTGGCCCAAGCGAGCAGCACCAGCAGCAGATCGACGGCCAGCAAGACCAGCGTGCTTTTATGGAGTCGCACACTGCTCCTGTGCCTGTGACAGGGCGCGTCGCAACTGCTCGATCACGCGATCGATCTGGCTGTCCGTCAGGTTCGAGCCCGAGGGCAGGCAGATGCCGGCGTCGAACAGTGAAGCCGCCACGTCCCGGCCCGGTTCGTGGGGGAAATACGCAGCGCCGCTGAACAGCGGCTGCCGGTGCATCGGCTTCCACACCGGACGCGCCTCGATCGAGTGGCGCTCCAGGCTCTTGAGCACCAGGTCGCGCTTGCGCTGCGCCTGGTCCCCGAGCAAGGTCAGGCAACTGAGCCAGCGGGTCGATCGCGAGCCTTCGGGTTCGGGCATCCAGTGCAACTGCGGCAACGCCGTCAGCGCTTCCCGGTACCGCGCGAAAACGCGCCGCCGCTGCGCGACCCGTTCGTCCAGAACGCGCAGCTGGCCGCGGCCGATGCCCGCCAGCACATTGCTCATGCGGTAGTTGAAGCCGACCTCCACATGTTCGAAATGCGGCGCCGGCTCGCGGGCCTGCGTCGCCAGCTTGCGCGCGCGGTCCACCAGGGCCTTGTCGTCGGCCACCAGCATGCCGCCGCCCGAGGTGGTGATGATCTTGTTGCCGTTGAACGAATACACGCCGATGCGCCCGAAGGTCCCGCTGGCGCGTCCCTTGTACAGCGCGCCGAGCGACTCGGCTGCGTCCTCCAGCACTGGCACGCCATAGCGCTCGCACAGCGGCAGCAGCGCTTCCATGTCGGCGCTCTGTCCGTACAGATTCACCAGGATGACGCAGCGCGGCAGCCGTCCCTGCTTGTCGGCCCACTCGAAGGCGCGCGCCAGTGCAGCCGGCGACATGTTCCAGCTGGCCGGCTCGGAATCGATGAACACCGGCGTCGCACCGCAGTACAGGATGGGATTGCAGCTGCCCACGAAGGTCAGCGCGGAACAGAAGACTGTGTCGCCCGGCCGCACGCCAAGCAGGATCAGCGCCAGGTGGATCGCCGCCGTGCCCGAACTCAGGGCCGCCGCGTGGCCGATGCCGACATGGGCGGCGAGCTCGCGCTCGAAGCCGTCCACGTGCGGCCCGAGCGGCGCGATCCAGTTGCTACGGAAGGCGTCTTCGACGAATGCGGTTTCCTCGTGGCCCAGGTGCGGCGATGACAGCCAGATGCGCTGTGTCATGTCTCGCCGCAGGATGATGTCGACCGGCTTTCCACCGGCATCCACCACCGGCGCGTGATCGATCTGATGCGCATCGAGCAACGCCAGGGCTGCCGCGGGCCCGGCGTCCGCGTCCAGGGTCAGCGGCGGATTCGCAGGCAAATCGCTGATCAGCGCGTGGTCCGCAACCTTGGCGAGCGCCGCCCGGCGCAGGTCGCCGTCGGTGAGGGTCCGGCGCAGGCGCCCGTCTTCATCCAGCACCATCAGGATGCCGCGCGCCGTCTGGTCCAGCGCCGCCAGCGCCTCGCGCAGCGTGAGACTGGCGGGGACGCAGAGCGCCGCGAACTCGGCCGCCGTCATCGCACCCGCCGGGCCGGGACACCGGCATAGACACCCGGCCCCGTGATGCTGGCATGGACGACAGTGCCGGCACCGATGGTGGCGTCGTCGCAGATGCTCACGCCTGGCAGGACCGAGGCACCGGAGCCGACCAGCACGCGCTTGCCCAGGCGCACGTTGCCGCCCAGCGTCGCATTGGGGGCAATGTGGCAGAAATCGTCAACCTGCACGTCATGGTCCACCACTGCGCCGTGGTTGACGATCACGCTGATGCCCAGCCGCGCGTGGGGCGCAATCACCGAACGGGCGGCGACGAAACAGCCGGCGCCGATCTGCGAATAAATCGAAACGCTGGCGTCGGGGTGGATGACGGTTGCAAGCCGCTGCCTGCCGACGGCTTGCGTTTCGGCCTCCCGGGCCTGCGCGTCGCCGATGGCGACATGGACGGCGCATGCGGCCGGCAGGGCCAGCGCCAGTGACGCCACGGGCACGCCGGGCAGCAGTTCGCCCGAACAGCGCGCGGCATCGCGATCGGTGGCGCTCACCGCACGCCAGCGGCCTTCGCGCAGCGCGGCATCCGCGACCACGCGGCCGTGCCCGCCCGCGCCAAGAACCAGCAATGTCGACAAAGGCGTCGTCCCCAATTCAGTAAGTATTAACTTTTTCCAGCACCTGCCGGCCTAGCGGAAGCCGCGCCAGCAGGCCGGCAATGCGCTGCGCCGCAAGGCCATCGCCCCAGACATTTTCACACGCGACATGGCCACGCCCCAGGGCCTGCCGCAGCGCCGCCTCGATCGCGGACGGCTCGGCCGCCGCGTCGATGACATTGGCGTTGCGTTCGCGCAGCAGCTGACGGTCCCCGATGTTCACGACCGGCGTGCCGAAGCTGGCCGCTTCGATGATGCCGGCGGACGAATTGCCCGCCAGCGCTTCGCAGTGCCTGAGCGCCGCGGCAAACAGCGGTCGCTCCAGGTGCTTGAGTCGTCGCGATCCCGCCGGCAGTGTCGCGGAACCGAGTGCGCCCAGCACCTCCAGCGATCCCGCATCGGTATTCGGTTCCAGCCACAGCACGGGAAGGCCCACAGTCCGCAACGCGCCGAGCAGGGCCAGCGTCTGTTCCCCGGCCTGGTCGGCCTGCTGCACGACCGGATGGAAGAGAACGAGGACGAAA
Source organism: Burkholderiales bacterium (assembly GCA_038244915.1). Classification (GTDB taxonomy): domain Bacteria; phylum Pseudomonadota; class Gammaproteobacteria; order Burkholderiales; family Burkholderiaceae_C; genus Ramlibacter. The sequence continues at coordinate 10,051 of JBBRSZ010000055.1, forward strand.
CGAGCCTGGGGCGGCAGTTGCAGGGCGGCGATGCACTGCTCACGCGGCATCGCGCCCAGCGCAGCCAGGTCGTCGAGCCCCGGCGCTCCGGTGACGTGGATCCGGACCGCCTCTTCGCCCATGGAGACCAAGCGTTGGCGCGAACCCTCCGTCGCCACCAGGTGGAAGCTGGCGAGCTTGCTGATGGCATGCCTGACCGGTTCATCGACGGTGCCGGACCGCTCGCCGCCATGCAGGTGAACGCAGGGGATTCCCAGGTGCAGCGCTGCGATCGCGCCGGCCAGCATCTCGCCGCGGTCGCCCAGCACCATCAGCAGGTCGGGGGGTTCGCGCGCCAGCACCTCGGTCACGCCCCGCAGGCACTGGGCGATGGCAAGCGCCATGCTGGCCTTGCTGCGGGTTTCCATGTCCAGCGGCACCTCGGCGCACACGGTCAGGCCGCTGGCGCGAATTTCATCCACGGTTCGCCCATGGGCCAGGCTCAGATGCATCCCGGTGGCCAGCACCTGTACCGCCAGGCCCTCGGTTGCGGCGATCCTCTGCAAGGTCCCGCGCAACAGGCCGAAATCGGCCCGGGTTCCGCTCAGGTAGACGATGCGGCGCGCGGCGGCACTCACGCGCGACCTCCGCCTTCCAGCTGATCCCATTGCAGCACGCTGCCGGCGGCGATGGCGACCCGAGCCCGCCTGCCGACCAGCTGCCCGATTTCGCGTGGCGCGATGCCGGTCGCGGGGCGGCGGCACATCAGCATCGCCTCCTCGATCAGGGCGCCGGCCGGGATGTCCCGAGCCGCCGCGACGCTGCGGCGCGCCACCCTGGCCGTGTCCTGTTCCTCGGACGTAGGTGCCTTCACGCCGTCTCCAAGCATCGCACTCACGCGGCGGATGCCGGCCGTCATCGCCGCGAATTCGCCAGGTTCCAGCGAGGCGCTGTGATCCGGCCCGGGAAGGAAGTGATCGAGCGTCAGGTGCTTTTCGATCACCACCGCGCCCAGCGCAACGGCCGCCAGCGCCGCTTCGCTGCCGAGGCTGTGGTCCGAATAACCGACTGCGACACCGAGGTCGCGGGCCATGGAGACCATGGCCTGGAGATTGAGCGAGGTGTCGGGCGCGGGGTACGCCGACGTGCAATGCAGCACCGTCACGCCCTGCAGGCCGCCGCGCGCGGCTGCGACCCAGTGCAGGGCCTCGCGGATTTCCGCCATCGTCGCCATGCCGGTGGACAACAGCAGCGGCAGGCCGCTCGCCGCCGCGTGCGAGACCAGGGCCCGGTGGGTCAGTTCGCCCGAGGACAGCTTGAGCCTGCGCACTCCGAGCCCCAGCAGCTGGTCCACCGCCGCAACCGAGAACGGCGTGGAGAAGAATTCGATGCCGATCCCGTCGCAGTGCGCCTTGATCGCAAGGTGCGCACTGTGCGACAGCTCCAGCTTCTGGAGCATCGCGAACTGGTCCCGTTCGCCGGTCTGCTGCGCCTGGTAGCCGGCCGTGGGGGCGCCCGGCAGCACCAGGTCCTGCGCCTTGAAGGTCTGGAACTTGACCGCGTCCGCCCCCGCGTCACGCGCAGCGTCGCACAGTTTCAGCGCTAGCGCCACATCCCCGTTGTGGTTGACGCCGGCTTCGGCGATGACGAAGACAGCGCGGTTCACCATGCGGTCTGGCCGCCGTCGACCACCAGGTTGTGCCCGGTCACGTATTTCGATGCGTCGCTCACGAGATAGCGCATGGCGCCAGCGACGTCGCCCGCTTCGGCCGGCCGGCCCAGAGGCACCTGGCGTGAATAGTTCTCGATGAACTCGTCGGCCTGGCCGCTGCTGACGGCGCCCACAGAGACCGCATTGGCCCGCACGCCCTGCGCGCCCCAATAGGTAGCGAGGTAGCGGGTCAGGCCCCAGAGCCCCGCCTTGCTGGCAGCGTAGACTGCCGGCGAATTGACCGGCTGGCCAAAGTGCATCGAACCGTCGTAGATGCGCTGGTCCGGGCCCACCATGCCGTAGATCGACAACACGTTGACGATGCTGCCGCGCCCGCGTTCGGCCATTGGCGTACCGAACACCTGGGCGGCGAGCATCGCGCCCGAGAGGTTCACGGCCATCACCTCGTTCCATTCCTCGATGTCGAAACTTTCGAACGGTTCGAAGAAATTGCGCGAGCGGGCGACGGCGTTGTTCAGGAGCGCGTCGGCCGGACCCCACTTGCCTTCGATCTTTTTGCGCGCCTTCAGCAGCGCGTCGCGGGTGGAGACATCGGCGGGGCAATGCAGTAGCGAGGCATGCTCAGGTCCGAGCTTTTGCGTCAGCAGCGCCGCATTGCGGTCGATGGCGCAGACCCGCGCCCCAGCTTCGACGAAGGCCAGCACCACCTGGGTCCCGATGAGGCCGGCCGCGCCGGTCAGCACCACCACCTTGCCGTCGAGCCGGAATGCGTCAGCCATTGGCGCTTCTCCTGTTCATCAGCAATTCAACCATATCGAAGTCCACGGGGTGGTCGATGTCGACCGAGCGCTCGCGCGGCATCACGTGCAGGCGGATCCGGCCGGCCGTCCAGAGCGAGGGCTGCAGGCTGTGGCGATGCCAGGCGTAGACGCTGCCGTTCATGACGTACACCCTGGGCGCGCCCTGCCGGCCCAGCACTTCCACGGCCGGCGGGCAGACTCGCTCGATCGAGCCGTCGGCCTTGTGTTCCACCATGTTGAAGTAGGGATTCTTGTCGGACTCGTAGCCCGTGATCACCAGCCCGGTGTCCTCATCGAGCAGCTCGTTGCAGGCATGGATATCGGCAATGTCGCGCAGCGGCGAGGTCGGGTCCAGGTCGATGATGCGCGAGACCGGCCCGAGCGCCGCCTCCACCCACTCGACCAGGTGCAGGATAACGGGCAACTTGCCCGCCGTCGCGGTTGCCAGTTCGGCTGGGCGCAGGAATGGCACCTCGGCACCGAAGTTCCGGGCCACGGCCGCAATGTCCGGGCTGTCGGTGGACACCAGCACGCGATCGGCCAAACCGCTGGCCAACGCCTGTTCGATGGTCCAGGCAATCAGCGGCTTGCCGCACAGCGGCCGGATGTTCTTGCCCGGAACACCGGTCGATCCGCCGCGCGCGCAGATGCTGATGATCTTCATCGTTGCAGGAAGGCCGACAGGACGGCCAATCCGTGTTCCGCGCTGCGCTCCGGATGGAACTGGCAGCCGTAGATCTGGTCACGGGCCACGGCGGCGCAAATGCGCACGCCGCCGTAGAAGGTGTCGGCCAGCCGGTGCTCCTCATGCGTCGGCACCGGCGCGAACGAATGCACGAAGTACACCGGCTGGCCGGGCGGCAGGCGCGCCAGGATGGTCGCGTCCCAGCTGTCGCGCGCCGGGGGGAGTTCCAGCCGGCTCCAGCCGATGTGCGGAGTGCAGTGCCGCTGTCCGGTGCTGTCGAATGCCGGCACCGGCTGGACGCGGCCGGGGATCAGGCCCAGGCCCGGATGGTCGCCGAACTCCTCGCCGACGTCGAACAACATCTGCGCCCCGACGCAGATGCCCAGGAAGGGCCGGCCGGTGTCGGCAAAGCGCCTGACCAGGTCGTCGAAGCCCCGCGCGCGCAGTTCCCTCATGCCATCGGTGAAGGCGCCCACGCCGGGCAGCACCAGGCGCTCCGGCAGTTGCTCCACCTGCACGGCCTGGTCGACGACGCGGACATCGGCGCCTTCGTGCTGCAGGGCCCGCACCACGTTCAGCAGGTTGCCAATGCCATAGTCGATGACGGTGACCGACTTCGCGCTCACAGCCTCACCTCCAGGCCCATGGCATGGGCCTGCTGCTTGATCTCGGGCACCGTGGTGCGCTTCCAGTGGAGGGCATCGGCGATGGCCACGCCGGAGGCACCCGCTGCCGCAGCGCCCGCCAGGTCCTCCACCGGGCCGAAGCCACCGCTGGTGATGACCGGCACCTTGACCCGGGCGGTGACGGCGCGCAGCAGGTCCAGGTCCAGGCCCTTGCGCGTTCCTTCCTTGTCGACCGCGGTCAGCAGGATCTCGCCCGCGCCCAGGGCCACGGCCTTCTCGATCCATGCGACCACGTCCAGCCCGGTGTGCTCGCGGCCGTTGTCGGTGTAGGCCTCCCAGCGACCCGGGCCGTTCTGCTTGGCTTCCACCGACAGCACCATGCACTGGGCACCGTAGCGCTTGGATACCTCAGTGATCAACGCCGGCCGGGCAATGGCGGCCGTGTTGATCGCGACCTTGTCCGCGCCGGAACGCAGCAGCGTGTTGACGTCGCCGAGCGAGCGGATGCCGCCGCCCACCGTGATCGGAATGAAGACGCGGTTGGCCGCGCGGGCGATGATGTCGGTGAGGTTGTTGCGCTGGTAGAGACTGGCGACGATGTCCATGAAGACCAGTTCGTCGGCCCCCTGCTCGTAATAGCGCAGCGCGAATTCGTGCGGATCGCCCACCACCCGCAGGCCCTCCAGCCGGATGCCCTTGATCAGGTTCGGGCCCTTGATGTCGAGGCGGGGAATGATGCGAAGGCGCGCCATCGGCTGCCGGTTCAGGCCGGGTCGAACACGGTATGCCGCAGCTTCCACTGGTCCTGTTCCCGCTTCCACAGGTGGGGGGAGCGGAAGGTGTCGGCCAGACGATTGAAGTAGTCGCGGTCCATCACCGGCGCCTCGAACATCTTCGAGGCCTGCGGAAACTCCTTGCCCGGGATGCTCAGGTAACGCAGGATCTCGTCCAGGAATCGCTCGGGGAACTCGCCGTCGTAACGGCGCACCAGCGCCACCCCTTCGTCGCGCGTGATGTCGCGCGAGCGGATTTCCTGGGCGGCGTCGTACGTAGCGCGGCCGATGCCGAACTTGATGAAGGTCGTGTAGTAATGATAGTCGTCGATGCGGTCGTCGATGCTGTTGTACTTGCTGTAGGTTCCAGGCGTCCGCTCGGGCGACGCTTCGAAGCCGCCGTGTTCCACCGCATAGTAGTAGCAGCTTTGCGGATGCCACTTCAGGTAGTAACCCAGGTAGTGCACCTCGACCTGCTTGCTGGCCATCAGGGCCGGATCGGCCGGCAGGTAGGGCAGCAGGTCCTGCTCCTCGAGGCCGAAATCGTCATACAGACTCGCCAGCGACGTCCCGCCCAGATAGATTGACGACTTGTCGCCTGAGGTGAAATAGGACCAGTCCCGCTGGGCGCTGGTGGCGTCGCCGATCGGGTTGCCGTATTCGGCCTCGTTTTCGCCATACACCACGAACGGAATATCGTGCAACGCCGCCATCTTGGGCGCCAGGGACTTCTGCCCGAACATGAACGCCTGGAAGGGATGGAACAGGTTTTCCACGGCCAGCCGCGTCAACAGGCGGTGGACTCGCCCGTTCGGCGTCATCAGGTAGTTGTCGAACCCTGCGTGCAGCCACGACTGGAAGTTCTTCCAGCCCCACTCCGTATAGACATGGGGCGCCCAGGTGACGGTCAGCGGATGCATCCCGAAGCGGGTCTTGAGCACGTGCGAGGCGTAGAAGCTGTCCTTGCCGCCAGAGCCGGGAAGCAGGCAGTCGTAGCCCGACTTGCTGCGGAACCGGTCACACAACGCGGCCAGCCGGTCCTCGCGCTCCTTCCAGTCGATCGTGCCGTGCTTCTGCCCGGCAAAGCGGCAGGCGTCGCAAACGCCCTCCTCGTCGAAGGCGATGGTGGCCTTGAGGCTGCCCTTGGTGTGCTCGTACTCCACGGCCGAATTCGGGCGCTGATTGGAGATCACGCAGTGCTTGCAGAACCGGACGCTGCGAGGCAGGCCGTATCGGGCTTCAAGCTGGTCGGCCGGCGCGTCGAAAGCGGCAAAGTCGATCGGCTTCGGGCTGGGGATCATGGGCATCGTGAATTATAGAAATTCGCGCAGGACGGCCAGCACCCGGGGTGTCGCGGGTGACCGTTCGGACGCGGCACGGCGCGGGGTCCGCACCCATTGCTCGAGCGCCGGCGCGAGTCCGGCCAGCGGCACGGCGGCGTCCGCAATCCCAAAGCGGCCCAAGGGCATGGCGTCGTCGAACACCGAGCCGAGAACCTGGATCAGCCGGGTGCCGGCGAGCGCGCCCTGGAGCCCCACCGTCGAACCCAGCGTGACCACGGTATCCACCGCTGCCAGCAGCGGGGGCAGCGGCCAGTCCTGGCCGGTGAGACAGACACGTTCGTCGCGTGGCAGGGGCGGTGCGCTTTCGCCCGCGCGCGTCCGCACGCACAGCAGCACATCATCCTGTTTCAGAACCCAGTCCAACAGCGCCCGCAGCAGCCTTGCCGGCAGTTGCGGGTCGCCGGCCCGGCCATCGAACGGATGGAAAGCCGGCTCGACCTGACTGGGGCAAAGCACCACGTGCCGCCCGGCCCAATTGCGCGCCTGCCGCAAGGCAAGTCCCTGCTCTTGCACCGCCTCACTGCCCAGGCCATCGAAGGCAGGATTGCCGGTCACTTCGACTTCATCGGCACGCCGTCCAGAGCGCAGGAGGAACTGCCGGACCTGTTCGTTGAGGACACACACCTTGTCGGCGTAGCCAGCCGCCCCGATCCACCGTATTTCATCGACGGCGAACAGATCCACCATGCACACCGAAGGAATCCCCAGTTCGCGAGCAGCGAGCACCGCCGCGCGTTCGGCCCGCGGCGAATTGGTCGTGACCAGCAGATCCGGTCGAACGGTCCGCAGGATCCGCGCCAGCAGAGCCTCAGGCAGGAAAGCCTGGCGCCTGTCGCGCCGGTAGCGCCGCAGCGCCTCCTGCTGGCCAACCTCGGCGACCAAGTCGGCATAGCACAGCCCGAGGTACGCGGCGCTCTCATCCGGATCGTCGACCGGACCCATCGCTGCCACCAGGTCACGGCCGTGAGCCAGCGCCGCTTCGTCCCCAGGTGCCAGGAAATCCTTCACTTGCAACAGCGGCAGTCCCGCTGCCGCCACCACAGGCGCTGCCGTGGTGAGTCCCAGAACCCGGACACTGGCCCGGCCTGATTCCTGCAGCGCCCGCGCCACCGGCACCACCATGGCCACATGGCCGCTGCCATAACAGACAAACAGCACCTGCTTCACGCCAGCGCCTGCTCGGCCCACAGCGCGAGCGCCGCCAGGGCCCGCAATTCCCTGGTGAAGTTGGCGCTGCCATCGCGGTGGCGCACCAGCATGTCCTCGACCACCGCGGGCCGGAACAGGCGGTTGACCAGGTCGCTGTTGCCCAGCGTGGCGGCCAGCCAGTTGTAGCTGCTGGTGCGAAACCACTCGCCGATCGGCACGGTGAACATCTGCTTCTTGCGGTAGGCCAGGTCGCCTCCCATCAGCGGCGCGGCGGCGCGTTTGTACCAGTGCTTCTTGTCGTCGGCGCGCAGCTTGGTGTTGCCGCGCGAGCGGAACGCGAATTCCATCATCCGCCAGTCCAGGAACGGCGTTCGGGCCTCGATCGACACCGCCATGCCCATGCGGTCCGGCTTGACCAGGTTGTTGCCGGACAGCAGCAGTTGCATGTCCAGGTACAGGGCCTGGTTGATCCGGTCGAAGTGCTCCGCCTCCTGCAGCCAGGGCTCGGCCGCCACCGAAAAACTGTCGACGTCGGCCAGCCAGCTGGCGACCGCGGGCTGGTACAGCGCCTGCTTGGCCTGCGGGGAAAACAGCGAGATCGAATCGAAGTAGCTGCGGTGGAACTGCGCCAGCGGCAGCGTCTGGGCATCGGCGCGGCTGAAATAGGCGGCGTACTTGTCGTAGCCGGCGAACAGCTCGTCGCCGCCGTCGCCGGTGAGCACCACCTTCACGTGCCTGGCGGCCAGTTCGCTCACGCGCAGGGTCGGCATGAAGGACGCGTCCCCGTGCGGCTGGTCCAGGTGGTACAGCACCTCGGGCCAGCGATCGAGCATGTTCAGTTGCGCCACCTCGCTGGTGTGGTCGCAGCCGAAGCGCCGCGCCGCCTCGCGGGCGAACGGCGCCTCGTCGTACTGCGGGTCGTCGAAGCCGATGCAGAAGGTCTTCACGGGCCGGTCGACGTGGCGCGCCATCAGGGCGACGATCGTGCTGGAATCCACGCCACCCGACAGGAACGCGCCCCACGGCACGTCGGCACGCAGCCGGATCCGGGTGGCGTCGTCGAGGATGGACAGGAATTCCGCCGACCAGTCCTCGAAGCGGTGGTCTTTCTCCCGCTGCGCCGCCAGGCTCCACCAGGATTCGGTCTGCACGCCGGTGCGGCTGAAGCGCATCCAGGTCCCCGGCATCACATGGCGCACGTCCTTCCAGATGGTCCAGGGCGCGGGAATGTAGTTGAAGCTCAGGTAGTGGTGGATCGCTTCCAGGTCGACCGCGGGCAGCGCCCGCTCGATGCGGGCTGCCGGCAGGATGGCCTTGATCTCGGAGCCGAACACCATGCGCTGGCCGTCGTCGGCCAGGTACAGCGGCTTGACCCCGATGCGGTCGCGCACCAGGTACATCGCGTCCTCGCGGGCGTCGTCGATCGCGATCGCGAACATGCCGTTCAGGCGGCTGACGAAGTCGATCCCCTCGCGCTCATACAGCCGCAGGATCACCTCGGTGTCCGAGTGCGTGTCCAGCGTCACGCCGTCGCGCCGCAGCATCTCGGCCAGTTCGACGAAATTGAAGATTTCGCCGTTCTGCACCACCGCGATCTGGCCGTCGTCGGACACCATCGGCTGGTGGCCGCCTTCGATGTCGATGATCGACAGCCGCCGGTTGCCGATGGCGGCGCCGCGCGCCGGCTGGTGGCGGATGCCCTGGTCGTCAGGCCCGCGATGAACCAGCTTGCGCGCCATGTCCTCCAGCACGCCGTCGTCCAGAGCGCGTCGCCCGCGATCCCAGTAGCCGAAGATGCCGCACATCTAGCTTGCTTCCATCAGTTGCTCCCCTGCCCGCCGAGGCGGGCCAGCGTCCAGCCCAGGATCCGAAGGTCGAGCGCCAGCCCACACTCGCGCACATATTGCAGGTCCAGCGCCAGCCGCTGGGCCGGCGTCGCCTGCGAGCGCAGCCGCGCCTGCGCCAGGCCAGTGATGCCGGGGCGGACACTGCAACGCTCCGCCCAGTCGGACTGGCTGTACTCGGCGCGCTGGGCCGGAACGTCCGGCCGCGGGCCGACCAGGCTCATGTCGCCCTTGACCACGTTCAGCAGCTGCGGCATTTCGTCCAGGCTGGTGCGGCGGATGAAACGGCCGACGCGGGTGATCCGCGGGTCGTTGCTGCCCGTGGAGTGCGGCCCGACAGCGGCCGCGTTCTTCACCATGCTGCGGAACTTGAACATGCGGAACTCGCGCCCGCCGCGGCCGACGCGCTGCTGCACGAACAGCACCGGAAAGCCGCTCTCGAGCGCCACCGCGACGGCCGTCAACAGCATCAGCGGAGACAGCAGCGACAACGCGAGCAGGCAGAGCAAGATGTCCAGCACCCGCTTCATGCGGCTTCGGCCATGGTGGTTGCAATTGAGCGGATCGCCTGGGCAATCCGGACCTGGTCGGCCCGCGCCTGCTGCGGCGTGCGACCGGCCAGCGCCGCCTCGGTCGCGCGCAGCGCCGCCACTTCGTCCTCGAAACTGTTGCCGCTGTCGCTGCGGTGGAAAGTGCGCGACAGGATGACCGAGCGCGAGCCCAGCCGCAGGTGTTCGGCCAGCACGTCGCGGCCGGGCAGCAGGCCTTCCTCCAGCCGGGCGATGCCGCCGAAGCCGAATGCGATGCCGCGGCCGTGCGCCAGCGCCGCCACGCTGTCGACCATGCCTTCGGCCAGCGGCTCGAACATGAAGCGCCGGCCCAGCGACAGGTGCAGGTCGTTCAGCCCGACATACACCTCCGACAGGCCGGGCAAGCCGATCCACCCGTCGATCGACGCCAGCGCGCCGGCCATTTCCAGCAGCGCAGAGACCGGGGCCCGGGCGCCGACGATCTCCAGCAACTGCTGCAACTGGCTGGCGTCGTCGAACATCGGCAGCATCAGCATGTCGGCGCCGGCATCGAGCACGGCCCGCACTTCGGCGGCGGTGCCGGCATGCAGCGGGTTGATGCGCACCATCAGGCGCGAGCGCCGCAACTGCGCCTTGATCCGGCTCACGTCGCCGATTTCATGGGTGCTGATGAATGTGTTGCGGCCGGCCTGGCGCTCGGCCTTGCCGAGACGCTCCAGGTCGACGAACAGGCGCATGCCCTCCAGCGCGTCGCAGCGGCGTGCGAACGCCGGGTCGTTCGTGATCTGGATCAGTTCGAGCATGCGCTCCAATTATGGCGTGAGGCTCTGGCGCAGTCCGCGGCCTGCCAGCCACGCGCAGCCCAGCACCAACGCCGCGCAAATGACCGCCAGCGCCAGCCCGGATGCGATGCCGGCCGGAGCGGGCAGCAGCGCCAGGGCCAGCGCCAGCGCCAGCAGCGCCGCCAGCGCGCCGGCGAGCGCGCGCCAGGGCAGCCAGCGCCGCGCGTCCGGGCCGATCGCCAGCACGGTGACAATCGCGATCGCCGCCACAAGCGCATTGAGCATCGCCATCAGACTGCCGCCGTCATGCACTCCGACGGCTCCCACGGCCAGCAATGCCGCCAGGGCCATTGCATAGGCCAGCACCGCCGCCTTCATCCGTCCTTGCGCTGCCAGCACCGTCAGGGCGACGGCGATGACGGCTTGCGGCAACAGTCCCCAGGCGCCGGTGCGAGCCCACTGGGCGATCGTGGCCAGCGCTTGCGGCTCCATCCGGCCCCAGCCAAACAGCAATTGCGCCAGCGCCGGGGCCCCGGCCAGCAGGCCGGCCGCGCAGGCGCAGGCCAGGGCGAAGGCCAGCGCGAAGGCCGTGCGCACCGGCATCAGCGCCGCCGCCGGCGTGGCGCCCGTGGGCGCGCCGGCCAGTGCCGCCGCGATGGCCGGGAATGCCAGCGACGCCACCAGCTGGATCGCCAGCACCAGCGGCAGTTCGACCAGTTTCCAGGCGTAGTTGAAGGTGGCCAGCGCGCCCTCCCCCGACTGCGACGCCAGCGAGCGCGCCGCGAACGGCAACGCCAGCGGCAAGCCGGCCGACAGCACGGCCCAGAGCCAGAGCGACAAGCGCGGCAGCGATGCCGGTGGCGCCGGCCCGGCGGGGCGAGCGACCGGCGCCTGGCGCCAGCGCAGCCAGGCCAGCCGCAGCAGCATCGCCGCCAGCAGGCCGCAACCGAGCCAGGCCACCGCCGGGGCGCCACCGGCTCCCAGTGCCGCACCGGCGATGGCCGCGAGCAGCACCAGGTTGACCACGATGCCGGACGAGTACATGCCCAGGAAGTCCCGTTCGTGCTGCAGCCGGGTGGTCCACAGTGCCGCCAGCAGGGCCGCGGGCAGCGCCAGCGCGCTCCAGAGCAGCGCCTGCGCCGCGATCGGCCGCGCGGCCAGCGGCAGGCCGCCGGCCAACCAGCCGACGGCGGGCTCGCGCAGCAGCGCCAGCAGCAAGGCCAGCGCCGCCCCGGTGAAAAGCAGGATCTGCGCGACGCGGCGCTGGCTGGCGGCGAGCTGCTCGCGCTCGCGCCCGACCCAGGCCGGCAACAGCACATAGGCCAGCGCGCCGCTGGCCAGCAGGCCGGCCAGCCAGTCCGGCAGCGTCAGCATCAGCACGGCGACGTCGGCCAGCCCGGAGGTGCCGAAGGTCGCGGCCAGGGCGGATTCCCGCAGCAGTCCCAGCATCCGGCTGGCCAGCAGCAAGGCCAGGGACAACGCACCCGCTTTGAGCAACATGGGCTGGATTATCGAGGCGTGTGCGGAACTGCCCGGCAAAAAACTAAAATGTCGGGTTTCGCCCCTGTTGGCCAAGACAGTCCCTTCCGCCCATTTTCGGCCCGCCCCACCTCCCCGCCCCATGTCCGACCAGAACACTCCCGCAGCGCCCGCCCCCGTCATCGACGAAAACCAGCTGATCGCCGAACGGCGCGACAAGCTCAAGGCGCTGCGCGACACGCAAAAGCAGGGCGGCGCCGTGGCCTTCCCTAACGACTTCAAGCCGCAGCACCACGCGGCCACGCTGCTGGGCCTGCATGGTGAGAAGAGCACGGAAACGCTGGCGGCTGAAGGCACGACCACCCGGGTCGCGGGCCGGATGATGCTCAAGCGGGTGATGGGCAAGGCCAGTTTCGCGACCGTGCAGGACCAGAGCGGCCGGATCCAGATCTACGTGACCCGCGACGAGGTGGGCGAACAGGTCTACGCCGCCTTCAAGCACTGGGACCTGGGCGACATCATCGCGGCCGAGGGCAAGGTGTTCAAGACCCGCACCGGCGAGCTGTCGATCCATGCCACCAGCGTGCGCCTGCTGACCAAGAGCCTGCGGCCGATGCCCGACAAGTTCCACGGCGTCGCCGACCAGGAGGTGAAGTACCGCCAGCGCTATGTCGACCTGATGACCGACGAGACCGCCCGCAAGCGCTTCGTCGCCCGCAGCAAGGCGATCAGCGGCATCCGCGACTTCATGGTGCAGCACGACTTCCTCGAGGTGGAAACGCCGATGCTCCATCCGATTCCCGGCGGCGCCAACGCCCGGCCCTTCGTCACCCACCACAACGCGCTGGACCAGGAGATGTTCCTGCGGATCGCGCCGGAGCTCTATTTGAAGCGCTTGCTGGTGGGCGGTTTCGAGCGGGTGTTCGAGATCAACCGCAACTTCCGCAATGAAGGGATCTCGGTGCGCCACAACCCCGAGTTCACCATGATGGAGTTCTACGCGGCCTACTGGAACTACCAGGACCTGATGGACTTCACCGAGGCGCTGGTGCGCGACGCCGCGCAAAGGGCCGTCGGCACGCTGCAACTGAGCTACGGCGGCAAGCCGGTCGACCTGAGCCAGCCGTTCGAGCGCCTGACCATCCGCGAAGCCATCCTCAAGCACACCGACGCGGGCGAGAACGCCGACAACCGCGAGTGGTTGGTCAACGCGCTGCGCAAGCTCGGCATGACCGAGGAAAAGAACAAGCTGTCGGCCCGCTCGCTGGCGGGCCTGCAGGTGATGTATTTCGAGGAGACGGTGGAAGACAAGCTCTGGCAGCCGACCTTCATCATGGAGCACCCGACCGAGATTTCGCCGCTGGCGCGCGCCCATGACACCCGCACGGAAGTCACGGAGCGGTTCGAGCTTTACATCACGGGGCGCGAGTTCGGCAACGGCTTTTCCGAACTGAACGACGCCGAAGACCAGGCGGCCCGCTTCGCGGCGCAGGTCGACGCCAAGGAATCCGGCGACGACGAAGCGATGTACTACGACCACGACTTCGTCCGGGCGCTGGAGTACGGCATGCCGCCGGCCGGCGGCTGCGGCATCGGCATCGACCGGCTGATGATGCTGCTGACCGACAGCCCCAGCATCCGCGACGTCATCCTCTTCCCGGCCTTGCGCCGGGAATCCTGATGCAGTCGGCGCTGCATCGCCAAGCCTGATCGGTCGATGGCGCGCGGAACGCATTCCGTCCTCGGCATCGACTTCGGCACCTCCAACTGCGCGGTCGCATCGATCGAGGCTGGCGGCGCGGCCCACCTGGTCCCGCTGGAAGGCGAGGCCACGACGCTGCCGACCGCGGTGTTCTACAACGCCGAGGACCGCAGCACGCATTTCGGACGCGACGCCATCGCGTTGTACCTGGCCGGCGTCGATGGCCGGCTGCTGCGCTCGCTCAAGAGCCTGCTGGGAAGCAGCCTGCTGGACGAGGA
>JBBRSZ010000056.1:0-23170 GCA_038244915.1 Burkholderiales bacterium
CGCCCGGGCCCCCAAGGCCGCAGCGCCCCGGGGTAAGCTGGCGCGATGAACGAAACCGCCGCCTGGTACAACCAGCTCGCCCAACCCTTCTTCGCGCCGCCCTCGTGGGTGTTCGCGCCCGTGTGGACGGTGCTCTATGTCGTCATCGCGATCAGTTTCGGCTACGTGTTCTGGCTTGGATTGAAGGGCCGCATCGCTTGGCGGACCGCGTTGCCGTTCGGCCTGAACCTGCTGTTCAACCTGGCGTTCGCGCCGCTGCAGTTCGGGCTGAAGAACAACGCGCTGGCCGCGCTGGACATCCTGCTGGTGCTCGCCACGCTGCTCTGGGCGCTGCGCGCGATCTGGCCGCAGCGGCGCTGGGTGGCGCTGGCGAACCTGCCCTATCTCGCCTGGGTGACGTTCGCCACCGTGCTGCAGATGTCGATCACCTGGCTGAACCGCTGAGCGCGCCATGGCAATCCAGTGGTTCCCCGGACACATGAATCTCACGCGCAAGGCGATCGCCGAGCGCATCAAGGACATCGACGTCGTCATCGAGGTGCTGGACGCGCGCCTGCCCGGCTCCAGCGCCAACCCGCTGCTGGCGGAGATGACCGGCCACAAGCCGACGCTGAAGATCCTGAACAAGCAGGACATGGCGGACCCGGCGGTGACGCAACTGTGGCTGGACCACTACAACGCGATTGCCGGCACGCGGGCCATCGCACTGCAGGCCATCGACGGTGGCGCCACCCAGCGGCTGGCGCCGGCCTGCCATGCGCTGGCCCCCGGGCGCAGCGGGCTGGCCAAGCCGATGCGGGTGCTGATCTGCGGCGTGCCCAACGTCGGCAAGAGCACGCTGATCAACACCCTGACCAACAAGTTTCACGCGAAGACCGGCGACGAGGCCGGCGTGACCAAGCTGGAGCAGCGCATCACGCTGGCCGACGACTTCTACCTGTACGACACGCCGGGCCTGCTGTGGCCGCGCATCATCGTGGCCAGGAGCGGCTTCAACCTGGCCGCCAGCGGCGCCATCGGCCGCAATGCGTACGACGAGGAGCTGGTGGCGCTGGAGCTGCTGGACAGCTTGCGCCAGCATTACCCGGCTGCCATCGAGGCACGCTACCGGATCACCGGCGTGGCCGCGATGAAGGACGAGGAAGTGCTCGAAGCCATCGGCCGCAAGCGCGGCGGGCTGCTGGGCAAGGGCAAGGTCAACACCCAGAAGGCCGCCGAGATCGTCATCACCGAGTTCCGCGCCGCGACGCTGGGCCGCATCAGCCTGGAGACGCCGGCGCAGTTCGCGCAGTGGCTGGCGCAGGGCCAGCAGCTCGATGCCGAGCGGCTGGCGAAAAAGGAGGCGAAGGCGGCCAGCAAGAAGGGCAAGCGGGTCGACCCCGGTCCGGGTGCCGACGCCGATGCGGGAAAATAGGCTGATGACCGAAGCAACCACCACCAACCCGCAATCCGCCCAGCCGCAGCGGCCCGCCCTGCCGGACCACCTGTCCGTCGACCCGCGCAGCCCGCATCACGTGGCCGCCATCTTCGAGCACGACATCGGCATCCGCCTGAACGGCAAGGAGCGCCATGACGTGGAGGAGTACTGCATCAGCGAAGGCTGGGTGAAGGTGCCGGCCGGCAAGACGGTGGACCGCAAGGGCAAGCCGCTGCTGATCAAGATCAAGGGCGCGGTGGAGGCGTTCTACAAGTAGCGCCGTGACGGCGCCGCAGGCTCATGCCTGCAGCAACAGCTCCACCTGGGTCCGCCCGATGGGGCTCGTCATCAACACCAGCGCGGCGCCGCCCCGTACGACGTGGTCGTCCGCCGGGTTGAACACCCACTTGCCGTCTTCGTGCGTCGCCATCAACAGGTATTCGCGCGATTTTGGAAACAGGTCGCAGACGCGCCTGGCCGCGGAGCCGGCCGGCAGCACCACCTCCTCGACCCGCAAGCCGTCATCGCTGCGCAGCATCTGGTCCATGAAGTTCACCACGTGCGGCCGCACCATCGCCGAGGCGATCCGCATGCCGCCGGTGAAGTCCGGCGAAACGATCTCGTCGGCGCCAGCGCGCCGGGCCTTGTCGGCATTGCGGATGTCGTGCAGCCGGGCCACGACCCGGGCCTTCGCGTTGAGCAGCTTGACCGACAGCGCCACCATCAGGTTGTGGCTGTCGTCGCCGGTCACCGCGAACACTCCTGCCGCCACCAGCAGGCCGGCGTTGAGCAGCGACTCGTCCACCGCGGCGTCGGCGTGCAGGTACAGCGTGTTCGGATAGCGTTCCAGCCACTTGTCCAGCGCGGCCTGGTCGTGCTCGATGACCACGAAGTTGCGGTTGGTCGTGACCAGTTCGTCGGCCACGTTGCTGCCCACGCGGCCGATGCCGCAGATGATGTAGTGGCCGCTGAGCGCGGCGATCTGGCGTTGCATATGGCGTTTCCTGAAGGAGGCGTTGAGATCCGATTCGAGCAGCAGCGCGATGAAGGTGGAGAACAGGTAGCTCATGGCGCCGATGCCCACCACCGCGATGGCCACCGTGAACAGCCGCCCCATGGGATGGGCGGCGAGGTCCACCGTCTCGCCGAAGCCGATGGTGGCCACGGTGATGAACGTCATGTAGAAGCTGTCGATCCAGCTCGCCGTCGGCCGGCCGATGAAGTGGTAGCCCAGCGTGCCCACCAGGTGGATCAGCAGCAGCAGCAGGCCGCCCTTGGCCAGGCCCGGGAAATGCCGGCTTCGAAAGACTTTGTTCAATGGGCTCCGTCTGTGTGTCCGCGCGTGGTGGGGCGCGGAAAATTGTAGCGGTGGCTTCAGGGTGTCAGTTCGGCCCGGGCCCGGTAAACGGCCTCCAGGCCGGTCCGCGCGGCTTGCACCTCGACCTCCAACTGCCTTTGCCGCTCGAAGTACTCCTCTCGCAGCCGGGAGCCACCGCCGGCGATGCCGGCCCGTTCGCCCGGCCGCGGTTCGCGGCCGGTGCTGAATGCCCGCTCGGCATCCGCCAGCCGCCGCATCGCATCGGCGATCCGCCGGTCCGCGGCGGCCAGTTCCTTTCGAAAGCTCGCCGCTTCGGCCGTTTCCTGGGCGCCTGGACGCGCGAGCTGGGATTTGACGGCTGCCCGCTGGGCCGGCGTCAGCGAGTCGGTGGCGATTTCCCGGGTGGTGAAGGCCTGGCCGGCCGGCGGCGGATCCTGGGAATAGGACACGACGCCGTCCTTGCCGGTCCAGACATAGACCGTCGTCTCGGCGGCGACGGCGAACGAGGCGAGGGCGAACACAAGGGGTGCGAGGATGGAGGCGAACCGGCTGGAGCGGTGGCGCCGTGCGGTCCGGGCCAGGCGGGCAGGCGCTTCAATCATGGGTGTGATCCAGGAAGTGAAAGACACCCCATTAGGCGCCCTGATCCACCGAGGGCAACTCCCAAGGGCGGACAACGGGGGCGCCCGTACGATCGCGGGACTGCAGCAGACGGAGAGACCGGTGGCCCGCAGAACAAGACAGAGTTCGGCCGAGGACTTCAAGAACCTGGTGGCGAAACTGCCCTGGTGGGCCGGCGTTGCTTTGGCGCTGGTGTTTTACGTCGGCCTGCACCAGCTGTCTCGCGGGCCCAGACACCTGCTGGGGCAGGTCGCTTTCTACGGCCAGTTCATCCTGCCCGCCCTCTGCCTGCTTGCGGCCTTCGTCTCGTTCCTCCGGCGCAGGAAGCGCCCGAGCCTGGTCGAGCGGGTCATGCAGTCCAGCGGCGCGGCCGTGCTCAACGGCGTGTCTTGGGGCGAGTTCGGGCTGTTGGTGGGCGAAGCATTCCGCATGCAGGGCTACAAGGTCATGGAACCAGGCGACGTCCAACCCGATGGCGGGGTGGACCTGACCCTGCGCAAGCGAGGCGAGACCTTCCTGGT
This sequence comes from Burkholderiales bacterium, assembly GCA_038244915.1. Classification (GTDB taxonomy): domain Bacteria; phylum Pseudomonadota; class Gammaproteobacteria; order Burkholderiales; family Burkholderiaceae_C; genus Ramlibacter. Next base: position 3,878 of record JBBRSZ010000056.1, read on the forward strand.
GCAGTGCAAGCAGTGGAAGGCACACAAGGTCGGCGTGGACGCGGTGCGCGAACTCCATGGGGTGATGGTGGCACGCGGCGCGACCGGCGGCTTCATCGTCACATCCGGCCGCTTCACTTACGAGGCGAGAGCTTTCACGGACGGACGAAACATCATGCTGGTGGAAGGCCCGGAATTGTTCGGGTTGATTCGGGAGGCAACGGCATCGCTGGCCGCGGCAGCAGTGGCGGCAGCAGGGCCATCGAGCAGGCCGCGATCGCCGGAGTCCGTCCCAGCGCGAGTTGCCGCGACCCCCCTTTGTCCCGTCTGCGCTTCCTCGATGGTTCGCAGGACGGCGAAGAAGGGTGGGACTGCGGGCTTGCAGTTCTGGGGCTGTGCGAAGTATCCGGTTTGTCGGGGGATGCGTTGAGGGGAGGCATTCAAGATGGTGAGTTCCATCGGGGCCGGCGCCCCGATGGCCAATCAACCTGTCATCCCGCATGATCCGAGCCCTTTTCATCTGTAGCAGGAACCGCCTGCGCAGCCCGACGGCCGGACGAGTGTTCGCTGAGTGGCCGAATGTCCAGACCGATTCGGCAGGATTGGCGCCCGACGCGGAGTCAGCCTTGACGCTGGATCAGGTGCAATGGGCGGATGTGATCTTCGTGATGGAGAAGTCGCACCGGGCCAAACTCAACCGACGATTCAAGAGCCGTCTCGCCGGCAAGCGCGTGGTTTGCCTTGATATCCGCGATGACTACGCCTTCATGCAACCGGAGCTGGTCGCGTTGCTGGAGAAGAGGGTAACGCCGCACTTGCGGTAGCCGCATCTGGCGAGAACTAAGTTCTTATCGACAGGCTGCGGGCAACTCCCAAGCGCGGACGGCGAACGCGCACGTACGATCAGGCAGAAGCTGTACAGGGGAGAGGCAAATGGCCCGAAGAAAAAAACCGGGTCCAGCCGAGGACTTCATGGACCTGGTGGCGATGCTGCCTTGGTGGATGGGCATCGCGTTGGCGTTGCTGATCTATCTGGTCCTTCATCAGATGTCAGGTGCGCCGACGCCAACTGCGCTTGCGCCAGCACAGATGGGTGGCTTCGTGCTGCGTGCGTTGCTGGCGCAGTTTGCCTTCTTCGGGCAATTCATCCTGCCCCTTTTCTGTCTGGTCGCTGCCTTCGGTTCATTCCTCAAGCGCAGGAAGCGCGACAGTCTCGTCCACCAGGTTACGGCGTCCGTTGGCGCGGGCGCACTCACCACAATGTCGTGGCGCGAGTTCGAGTTGCTGGTTGGCGAAGCATTCCGCATGCAGGGCTACAAGGTCGCGGAACAAGGCGGCCCCCAGCCCGATGGCGGCGTGGATCTGGTGCTGCGCAAGGGGAGCGAAACTTTCCTGGTGCAGTGCAAGCAGTGGAAGGCCTTCAAGGTCGGCGTCGACGTGGTGCGCGAACTCTATGGCGTCATGGCTGCGCGTTGCGCGGCGGGAGGCTTCGTCGTCACATCGGGCAGCTTCACGCCCGATGCGAAAGCGTTCGCAGACGGACGCAATATCATGCTTGTGGAGGGGCCCAAGCTGTTCGGGCTGATTCAACAAGCGAAGGCATCGCTGAATGTGGCCGCGCCTGGAGCGCCCGCAGCAAAGGCGCGCGCGCCCGCTCCTACAGCCACGCCTGCCGCCACGCCTGCCGCCGCTACACCTGTTTGCCCCATCTGCGCGTCGTCCATGGTCCGCAGGACGGCGAAGAAGGGCGCCAACGCCGGTTCGCAGTTCTGGGGCTGCTCGAATTACCCCGCGTGTCGCGGAACTCGCTGAGGAGATCTGGTGCGGATACTTGCGGTGGGTCGGTTGTCTATTCCAATGAGCCCTGTCTCTAGATGCCGACGCTCGCCGCCAGGGGCGCCAGCAGGTTGAACGCCAGCCATGCGGCGCCTAGCAACCAACCGGTACGCAACCCAATCGTCATTTTTCCCCCTTTGGTGGTGGCTCGATCGCCGCCAGTTCCATCAGCGCGCTGCGGTGCTCGACGAACGAGACCACGCCTTGCCCCAGCGTCTTGCGGAAGTACTCGGCCGCCTTGGCCTTGTCGCCGCGCGCCAGGTGCTGCTGCCCGGCATAGAAATAGGCTTCCGTCAAGTTGCGTTCACGCTCTTCGCCTTGCTTGAGTTGCGCGAGGCCGATCATCTCGTCCACGCTGACCAGCCCGTGCAGCATCGCCATGACGGGTCGCGGCCAGTCGCCGCGCGGGTCCTCGCCCGCCAGCGCCAGCAGGTCCGCGTCTTGCGGCCGTCCGGCGCGCTGCAGCGCCGTCGCTTGCCAGATCGCATGATGGAACCCGGACTCCCGCTTGCCCCGCGCCAGCTTGCGCGCCGCGGCGAAGTCCTGGGCCGCCGCCGCGAACTGGCCGGCATAGAACCGGGTCTGGCCGCGGTAGAAAAAAGCCACGACCATGTCCGGGTCCAGCACGATCGCGCGCGTGTATTCCGCTGTCGCTCCGGCAAGATCGTCGTTGCGCAACAAGGCGTACCCGCGGCAGGCATGGGCCAACGGGAGATGAGGGGCGTCGAGCAGCGCCTGCTCCGTGTCGTGGAGCGCTTCTTTGTCCTTGCCGAGGATGGCCAGGGACCCGGACCGCTCGCAGCGGGCCTGTACCAGGTCACTGCCCTTGAGCCGCCCGCTTTCGATGGTCTTCGAGAGCCGCTCCACAGCGCTCAGGTGGTTCCGTTCCAGCGTCACCTGGATGTCGGTCTTGATCTGGCCCGGCACGAAGACCGGCCGAACGATCGAAGCGGTTGCGAGCATCTGCCCGCGGTCCGAATCCTTGAAGTTGCGCACCGCCGCCATGTAGGCGGGAAGGCGCTTGGGACTCACCTGGTAGTCGAGGACCTTCAGCTCCATGATGGCCGTGGCCTGGGACCCGCGCGTGCTGCGCACGACGTTCACGTCGAATGCGTCGTCATGCAGCTTCTGCGATACCGGGGTGCTGTACACCACCGCTTCCTCCGGGAAGTCGATCTGCACCGCGTACTTCGTGGCCGCGTTGTAGGGAATCGCGAACGGCTGGCTTCGCACGCTGGTTGTCGGCGTCGGCAGGAGCCCCTCGAAGTTGCTTGCGGAATAGCTCACCGCCCAGACGGTGCCCAGCGTCGTCTCGGCCTTGCGGGCCAGTCCTGGCAGCCTCAGCTTCATGCTGGCGATCACAGCGTTCTGCTGCGGATCGTCCGCCAGGGTGATGTCGCCGATCGGCGTGGCGCCCGGATATCGCTTCTCGTACGGTTCCAGCAGAAAGCGGATCACCCGCTCGTTGGGCACCTGTGCGAACTGGATGCGTGCGTTTTCCGCGTTGACGCCGGTGCGGGTCCAGCGCACCGAGATCTCGCCGTCGCTGCCGAATTGCGCGAGTTTGATCCGCTCCTCGAGGTCCGAGCGGGTGATTGCGGCGTTGTCGCCGGTGATAGTGGTGAACTTGTCGTTGCGCGGCTGCACCACAAGCACTTCGGCGCCCTCCCAGCGCTGTCCCATTTCGGCAAGCAGGCCGCCTTGTCCCAGCCGCGTCGGGTCGAGGAAGTACGCCTTGCCGCTCACCTCGGCGCGCACGATCGCGTGGTCGAAGGCGTAGGGGGAAGGCAGCCCCCTGGCGGCGCCTCGCAGTTCTCGCGCGGACACCAGCACGGGCTGCGCCTGGATGCCCATCCCGCGCAGCAACTGGATCAGCAGCGCGGACTTGTCCTTGCAATCTCCATAGCGCCGCTGCAGCGTCACCATCGCCGGCGCCGGCCGATGCGAGCTTTCGCCCAGCGCCAGCGAAAAATAGCGTACTTCCTTCTGGACCCATGTCAATGCGGAGGCGACGCGCTCTTGCGCGGTCGGCTTGGCCATGAACTGCGCCACCAGCTGATCCAGCTCCGGCGAGCGCGAATCGTCCGCGCGGAACAGCTCGTGCGCCCAGGTGGCCACCTCGCCCCAGGTGGCGAACTCCGAGAACTGCAGGTGGCGGTACGGGTTGTAGTCCGCGGGGATGTCCTTGTCCACGAAGGTGCGTGCCAGGCCGGTCGCTTCCCAGCGCAGCTTGCGAATGCCGGCGTTGACGGATTCCTGCGGCGCGACCGCGCCCTTGCTGTCGCCGCCCAGCATGCGCCAGCCGATGCGCCGTGTGTCGGGATGCCACAACGTCACCCGCCGTAGTTCGGCGCGCCAGTACTGGTCCCACGAGGCCGAGTCGACGTAGCGCTTGCCCATGACCGGGTTGTGGCCGCTCAACGTGTACCGCGCTTCCAGGATGTCGCCGACACGCAGGTCGGCGATCAGGAGCGACGCCGTCACGTTGCCGGTGTAGACGCCGCTGTCGAGCCCGGTTTCCCGTTGCAGGAAGCTGGTCCTGGCGCTGGTGAGCCGGTCCAGCGATTCCCCTCCCCGGAGGATACGAAGCGAATGAAGCTGGAGGCGCTGATAGGCGGGGTTGAACTCGATCGCAAAGCGCGCGACATCCTCGACACCGCTCGCGGAATTCGCCAGCCACATACGATGCACGTGGTAGGCCGGGGTTTCATCGACCAGGAGCTGGGTGTCGGCCAGCAGCACGACGACCGGGCTCTTGTCCACAGTGGCCGGGACGCCGCTGTACTGCTCCACCCACGATGGCACCGGCGTGCCGCGCTCGAACTTGTCGGCTCCGACGCTCGCCTCGGCAGGGGCACCGACGGGCCGCGGTTCCTGGGCACTGGCGCTCGTAGATGCAAGTGCCATGCCAAGGCATGCCGCGCCCAATAGCAAGGGCAGCCGAGATTTCATCCTGTCCCCCTCCGAGAGGATCCGCCCGGTACTGGCCGGGACGACTACTTCCCCCAACTATCCTTCATCCCGGCCACCCAATTGAAGACGGACTTACCCTCTATGCTAATCAGAGGATTCTTTGCGGCCAGCCGTGGCGCGGCTGGTTGCAGCGAGCAGTGGGCGCGACGGGAAGTGGCACGGGCAGCATTGAATTGCCCGGGGACGATCAAGCAGCCTTCTTGGACTCCACGGGAAGAAAACCTTCCTTCTTGGCGTCCAGCAAGACGATCTCCACGATGGACCCGTCTTCCGCATAGCTGATATTGGTGTCCCAACCTTGGGAAATCTCGCGCACGATCGGCTTGTCCGAAACACGGATCTGCAGGATATCGTCGTCTTCGAAGTAAACCGATTTCATGCCGCTATCTCCCAGTGATGCATGACTGTTTTCACCACGAACACATTGTCCACGCCGGTCTCAATGAGGTCCAGCAACAACGCATCGTCCATGTTGCGGGCAGCCATTCGTTCCCGGGCATGGAGCGTGATGACGACCGGCAACTTGAAACGCTGGCTGAACATGACTACTTGCCGAACGAATCCCTCATCCCCGTGACCTTGTTGAACACCGGATTCCCCGCGCCATGATCCTTCCGATCCGCCACGAAGTAGCCGTGCCGCTCGAACTGGAACTTGTCGTCGCTCTTGCCCATGGCTAACGAAGGTTCTACATAGGCCGTCACCACCTTCAGGCTGTCCGGGTTCAGTTCTTCCAGGAAGTCCTTGTCCGTCGTATCCGGTTGCGCCACCGCGAACAGCCGGTCGTACAAGCGCACTTCCGCCCGCACCGCATCGGCGGCGCCGACCCAGGTGATCACGCCCTTGACCTTCACCGCATCGCTGCCTGGCGTGCCGCTCTTGGTGTCCGCAATCAGCTCCGCCTGCACTTCGGTCACGTTGCCATTGGCATCCTTCGTCGCGCCGGTGCAGATGATCACGTGGCCGTACTTCAGCCGCACCTTGTTGCCGGGGAACAAACGGTTGTAGCCCTTGGGCGGCACTTCCTCGTAATCGGTCTTCTCGATCCACAGCTCGCGGCCGAACTTGAACTCGCGTTTGCCTGAGTCGGGGTCGCGCGGGTTGATCGGGGCCGAGCAGGCGTCGAGCGTGCCGGCGCCCATCAGCGCATCCCAGTTGGTGATCACCAGCTTCACCGGCTCCAGCACCGCCATCGCGCGCGGCACCTTCGGGTCCAGATCTTCGCGCAGGCACCCTTCCAGCGTGCTGTAGTCGATCCAGCTGTCGCTCTTGGTCACTCCGATCCGCTCGGCAAACAGGCGGATGCTCTCGGGCGTGTAGCCGCGCCGGCGCAGGCCGACGATGGTGTTCATGCGCGGGTCGTCCCAGCCGTTCACGTGGCCTTCGTCCACCAGCTGCTTGAGCTTGCGCTTGCTGGTGATCACGTAGGTGAGGTTCAGCCGCGCGAATTCGTACTGGCGCGGGTGCGGCTTGTTGACCAGGCCGCCTTCGCTCAGGCGGTCCAGCAGCCAGTCGTAGAACGGCCGCTGGTCCTCGAACTCCAGCGTGCACAGGCTGTGGGTGATGTTCTCCAGCGCGTCCTCGATCGGGTGCGCATAGGTGTACATCGGGTAGATGCACCACTTGTCGCCGGTGTTGTGGTGCGTCGCGCGGCGGATGCGGTAGATGGCCGGGTCGCGCATGTTGATGTTGGGGCTGGCCATGTCGATCTTCGCGCGCAGCACGGCGGCGCCGTCGGCCAGCTTGCCGTCCCGCATCTCCCGGAAGCGCGTCAGGTTCTCATCGATGCTGCGGCTGCGAAAGGGGCTGTCGACGCCCGGGTGGCCGAAGTCGCCGCGGTTGTGCCGCATGTCCTCGGGCGACTGCTCGTCGACATAGGCCAGCCCGGCTTCGATCAGGTATTCCGCCGCGCGGTACATGAAGTCGAAGTAATCGCTGGCGTGGTACAGGTGCTCGGTGCCGTTCGCCTCCCAGCTGAAGCCCAGCCACTTCACCGCATCCAGGATGCCGTCGACGAATTCCTGGTCTTCCTTCTCCGGGTTGGTGTCGTCGAAGCGCATGTGGCAGACGCCGCCGTAGTCGCGCGCCAGCCCGAAGTTCAGGCAGATGCTCTTGGCGTGGCCGACGTGCAGGTAACCGTTGGGCTCGGGCGGGAAACGGGTGCGGATCTTCGCCGGGTCCATGCCTCCGGCCTGCTGGTGGGCGGCATCGCCGGGGAGGCCGGACCAGTGGCGTTGTGCGTAGGTCCCTTGCTCCAGGTCCTTCTCGATCACCTGGCGCAGAAAATTGCTCGGTTTGTGCGGCTCTTTGTCGGGGGCAGAAGTCATATGAGAGGCATTCTAGGGTTTGTCCCCCCCAGGCCGGGTCTGAGAACCTTTTCACGCTCCTTTGCGGGTGCTTTACCTTGGGTTAACTTCTGGCAACGGATTTGACCGTGCATGCGGTATTCATATCGGGGCCCCGGTGCGTTAATAGTGGGAAGGGCTGATGTCCGGCCCGTCCCGAGGAGTCAAGCATGAAGATCAACCGCACTGCTTTGGTGAAGGTCGCCGCAGTCGCCGGCGTGGCGCTGGCAGCGCTGGGCACCGCATCGGTGGCCCAGGCCCGCAGCGACGTGTTCTTTTCCATCGGCGCCAATGTTGCACCCGGCGTGAGCCTGGGCCTCTCCAACGTCCGTCCGTACTACCCGGCCCCGGTGTATGTGCAAGCCGCTCCGGTGTACTACCAGCCCGCGCCTGTGTACTACCAGCCCGCGCCCGTGTATTACGAGCCGACGCCGGTGTACTACCAGCCGTCCGTGTACGTGACGCCGTCTTATGGCGTGACCTATGTCCGCCCGGGCTACCGCCACCACGGCCGCCACTGGCGCTAAGCCGCAATCGAGTTTCCAAGGTTAGCCCCGCTGCGTCGCAGCGGGGCTTTTTTCATTGGGGTTCGGGGCCGTGGGTCGGCCGACACTGACGCGTGCTGGCGCTGTGCTCAGCGCACTTCGCAGTCGATGTTGGCCGACTTGCCGGAGCCGCTAACCGCTGCCGGCGACGATCTGCTGGAAAAACTGGGCGGCGGGCTGAACTGGATGCCCGGATTGGTCGGAACGACGACCGGGGGCTTCGTGAAGGATGCCGTGTAACCGAACTGGCCGGCGGAAAAGTTTTGCGAGCCGCCCTTGTTGCTCAAGTTGATGATGCCGTCAATCACGTGCACGTACAGGCCCGACGCCAGGCCGCCGGCTCCCGGTACCGGTGGCGTGTTCTGCGCGAAGACTTCGCGCAGTGCGTCGCGCAGGGGCTGGTCGTTGCCGCTGTCCGTCAATACGCCCGACGTTGCCAGCGCCAGGCTGGTGCGCGTGTACAGCAGGCGCAAGGCCAGCGCCGGCTGCCGCAACGGCGGGATGTAGTTGACGACGAAGCTGGCCGAGCGGGCATCGATGGTGGTCTGGCCGGCTTCGATCGTGAAGCTGCCCGGTCGCGCGGTCGCAGCGCCCGTGACCTGCAGCTGCCCGCCGGCCAGCACCAGCGCAGCCTGGTCCTTCGAGAAGCGCTCGATCTTCAGCTTCGTCGCCGGGCCCAGGACGGCCTCGTTGCCGTCGTCCAGCGCCAGCCGCACGAAGCTGTCTTTCTCGCTGACCAGCGTGTCGCCGACTTCGACCTTCGATTGGGCGGAGAGCGCCTTGAGCTTGCCGTCGGCCTTGACGGCCATCACCAAGCCGCTGAGCTGGGTGATCCGGCCGGCTGGCGTGCCGGCGTGCGCGAGCGGCAGCACCAGCAAGGCCAGTGCGGGCAGCAATCTGACGAGGGACAGGGGGTAGGTCTTCATGGTCAATCCTTGTCAGTTGCAGTACAACTTCTTGACGGGCTCGTCCTTCTTGGCGCCAGTGTCCTTGGCGACGACCGTGCTGCTCTTGTCATCCTTCTTGTCGTCCTGCTTGTCCACCTTCGTGCCTCCGGGTGGGGTGCCCTGGGATGTCGGAGTCGACGTATTGACGACGTTGACGATGCTGTTGAGCACCGTGGTGATGGGCTGGTTGGGCGCGTTGCTCTGGGTTGGTGGCAGCACTACCTGGCAGCCCGTGGCAGACGGATTCGTCAGGCAGACGGCGATGGGCGGAAGGACGACGGAGCAGCCTGCCAGCGTTGGCGTGCTGGTGCACTGGGCGAGCGTGGGCAGCACCACCGAGCAACCCGCCTGCGTTGGGCTGGCCGAGCATTGGGCCAGCGTCGGCAGCACCGTGGAGCAACCTGCCTGCGCAGGGCTGGCAACACAGCTTGCGACACTGGGCAGCACTGCGGAACAGCCGGAGACGGAGGGCACCGCCACGCAGCTGCTCAGGCTCGGAAGCACCGCGCTGCATCCGGCTGCGCTGGGCGTTGCGGTGCATGCGGCGATGCTGGGGAGCACGGCGCCGCAGCCGGCCACACCGGGCGAGGCGGTGCAGACGCTCACGGAAGGCAGCACTGCGCTGCAACCGGCCAGCGTCGGGTTGGTCGTGCAGGCCGTCAGCGTCGGCAGCACGACTGCGCAACCGGCCAGGGTCGGCGTTGCCGTGCAAGAGGCGATCGTGGGAAGCACTGCGGAGCAGCCGGCCGCCGTCGGTGTCGCGCTGCACGCAGCCAGGCTGGGCAGCACGGCGCCGCAGCCGGCCAGCGTCGGTGTAATGGTGCAGGTGGAGAGCGAGGGCAATACCACGCTGCAGCCGGCAAGGGTTGGGGTGACGGCGCACGAACTGATCGACGGCAGCACCACGCTGCAGCCCGCAAGCGTCGGCGTGACGATGCAAGACGACAGCGAAGGCAGGACGCTGCCGCAGCCGCTGAAGGCCGGGTCGTCGATGCAGGTACTCAGCGTCGGCGGCGGTGGCGCTGGAGGCGGTGGCGGCGTCACCGGCACGGAAGGCAGCACCGCGGAGCAACCGGCCAATGACGGCGTGGCCGTGCACGCGGCCAGCGTCGGCAGAACGGCGGTGCAGCCGGCGAGCGATGGCGTGGCGGTGCAGGCGACAAGCGTCGGCAGAACCGCGGTGCAACCGGCGAGCGATGGCGTGGCGGTGCAGGCGACAAGCGTCGGCAGAACCGCGGTGCATCCCGCCAGCGAGGGCGTGGCCGTGCACGCGACCAGCGTCGGCAGAACGGCGGTGCAACCGGCCAGTGTCGGATCGGCGGTGCAAGCCGCCAGCGTGGGCAGCACGACCGAGCATCCGGGCAATGTCGGATCGGCAGTGCAATCCGCCAGCGACGGCTGCACCACGATGCCCTGGATCGTGACGCGCCCGGAGGTCGAGCCGACCGGGGCCATGATGATCGGGGGGGTGGCGGCAGCGATCACGACGTCGCCGGCGACCGACATGACGGGCGCCGCGACGGTCAGGCCGCCGCCGGCGGTGATGTTGATCGGGCCGACGCCCAGAGAGGCGATGCCGACGTCGGACACCAGGGCGTTGGTGACACCGCCGATGGTGAGCGGCGTGCTGCTGCTGCCGCTGTAGTTGAAGCCTTCGCCGCCGTTGGCAAAGCCGGCCAGGATGCCGACCTGGTTGCCGGCATTGGTCAGGACCACGGAGCCCGTGTCCGCATGCGCCACCAGCGACGTGACGCTGATCGGTGCCGCCTGGGTGATGTTGCCGGCGGCGGTGCGCAGGGCCAGCGTGCTGCCGGCCCCGCCGGTGATGGCGCCGTTGATTTCGATGCCGGCCGCGGCGCTGAGCGACAGGCTGGTGTCGATGGACCAGGTCACGGGATCGACCACGCGGATGAAGCCGGCGCCGGTGCCGGCCGCGTTGTCGGTGGAGACGGTCACCTGGGTGGTCGCGAGCGCCGTCTGCAGGGTCGCCACGGTCAGCAGCGAATCGGCGACGGCCGACGTCGAGGCGAAATTGGGCGAAGCACCGGTCGCGGTGTCGGTGCTGGTCATGCCGGCGGCCGTCGCGTTGGCCTGGTTGGTCGCGATGTAGATGTCGGTCGGGTCCAGCAGCAGGCTGCCGGTGCGGCCATGCGGTGCGCGCGTGTCGACGCGGCCCTGCATGTCCAGCGAGCGGCCCGAGGTCTCGACCCAGCCGCCGTCACCTGATTGCCTGCCGCCGCGTGCGCTGATGCTTCCATACACCCGCGTGATGCCGTCCGACCACGCGACCACCTTGCCGCCGTTGCCGGATTCGACAGCGTCGGCGCGGATGACGGCGTCCTTCGAGACGTACACCTGCTTCGCGTTCGGGATGGTGGGGGTCGCGCCGTGGGCGTCGCCGCCCGCCAGCACGGTGCCGCCGCCGGCCTGGCCGCTGGCGTCCACCCGCGCATCGCCGGTCAGGCCCACGCGGTCACCCAGCAGCTGGATCGTGCCGCCGGTTCCGGCGCCGGTGGCGGAGGTGACGCTGCCGGCTTCCAGCAGCAGGTCGCCGCTGGCCTTGAAGACGATCTTGCCGTTGGCGCCGGCGACGGCGCTGTCGGCGCTGACCAGGCCGCGTTGATTGACGAGACCGCCGTAGATGCCGACGCGTCCGCCTTGGGCCAGGATCTGGCCGAGATTGAGCGCCTGGTCGCTGGGCGCGCTCACCATCACATGCAGGTCGGGATTGAGCGAGTCCACCAGCTGCACGCTCCGGCCCGCGGCCAGCACCACATTGCCGCCCGGCGACTGGATGATGCCGCTGTTGCCGACGCTGGGCGCGATCAGGTAGACGCTGCCGCCGCCCGGCGTGACGATGCGGCCCTGGTTGGCCACGCTGCCCGCCGTGGCGCCGGCGTTGAAGTTCATCTTGCCGGTCAGGAAATCCTGGTTCGACAGCGCGAGGCTGGATGCGACGAGGCCGTTCACGTCCACCCGCGAGCCGGCGCCGAACAGCACGCCGTTGGGGTTGACCAGGAACACCCGGCCGTTTGACTGCAGCGTGCCCAGGATCAGCGACGGGTCCTGGCCGACGATGCGATTGAGCACCGTGCTCGATGCGCTCTGCTGCAGGAAGCGCGTGATCTCGCCAGCCCCGATCGAGAAGCCCTGCCACTGGATGATGGCGCCCGGCGTGTTGGTGATCGAGTAGACGTTGCCTGCGCGGTTGAACGTGGCCTGGCCGTTGACGACGTTGGGCGACGTGGGTTGGGTTTGCGCCGTGGCGCTGCCTGCTGCGATGAGGGCGGCGATGGCCGTCAGCCAGAGGCGCGTTGTGGAGGTACGAATTGTTTTCAAAGCGAGTCCTTGATTCAACGGTCAGTAGCTGAGCGACAGGGCCACGTGGATGCGGCTGTCGCCGCGCGAGCGCACGCCGCCGCCATCGAGCACGCGGCCATAGTCCACCTGCAGGGCGGCGATCTTCTCCAGCGCGAAGCGCAGCCCGAGGCCGGTGCTGGCAATCGAGGTGCGTTGCTGTTCGCCCGGAAGGGCGTTGTTGCGCGACACGCTGGCGGCGTCGACGAAGGCCACCGCGTGGCATCGCACGGACGCAGCCGCGCCGGTGGGACACCAGTTCGGCGTTTCGATCTCCGCGCTGGCGAAGTGGCCGCTGTCGCCGGCGACTTCACGTTCCCGGAAGCCACGCACGGAGGCGGCGCCGCCGGCGCCGAATTGTTCGCCGGGCACGAGGGCGTCGCTGCTCGACTGGCCGCTGAGCTGCAGACGCAGTTGCCAGTCCATGGGCAGCTGCTGCGTGTAGCCCGCGCCGTAGCGCAACAGCCGGTAGTTCGCCAGGGCGCCGGCGCGCTGGGCGCTGAAAGCGGCGTCGCCGCCGTTGGCGCCGCCCCGGATGTTCTGCACGCCGGTCAGCTGGAAGCCCAGCAGGCCGGAAGCGAGGGCCAGCTGGCCGGAATAGGTCAGCGACAGCGGCCGGACCGTGACGTCGCCACCCAGCTGGAAGCCGGCCAGGTCGACATTGTTCCGGTAGGCCCGCCAGTCGATGCCGGCCACCAGCGTGGAGGCGAGCTTGCCCCACTGCGGCAGGGCGTGGTTGTAGCGCGCGCCGGCCACCGAGCCCTTGCCGCTGACCTGCAGGTCGAGCACGCCGGCCGTGACCGCGCCCGAATTGACGTTGGAATAGCTGGCGAAGAAATCCATCGAGTCGCCCAGCGCATACAGCGGCACGTGGTAGCCCGCACCGTAGACGCTGACCTTCGACGGCTGTTCCACCGTGGTCGTGTATTGCAGGCTGCCCACGTGGTCGCGGCCCCACAGGTTGGCATGCTGGTACAGCACGCCCAGCCGGGTGCGGCCGGTGTCGGGGCTGCCAGTGTTGTCGGCGTTCAGGCCGATGCGCCAGGGCTTGTCTTCGGCCACGCGCAGGGTCGCGTCGACCGTGTCAGGCTGGCTGCCGTCCTTCAGTTCCAGCGTGGTCTGTTTGGCCGGATTGGTGTTGGCGACCTTCAGGCTGGCCGAGATGTCCCTGACGTTGGGCGCGGCGCCTTCGCGCAGCCCGGGCAGGCTGGCACGGATGTTGGTCGTCGAAAACGCCCGGTTGCCCTCGACCCGCACCTGCCCGATGCGCGGCTCGATGACCTTCACCTGCACCACGCCCCGATCCAGTTCCTGCTCGGGCAGTTGCACCCGCACGACGCTGTAGCCGTGGCGCCGATAGGCCTCCTGCAAGGCTTCGACCGCGCTTTGCACATCGGCGAAGTCGCGGCCGGGGCCGGCGAACGGCGCCAGCAGGCCTTCGACTTCGGCGGCGGGCAACAAGCTGTTGCCTTCGACCGCAAAGCGCGTGATCGCAAAGTGCGGACCGGCGCCGTCGGTCTCGCCGGCCGCGTGCGCAGGCCAGATCGAGGCCGCCAGCGCGCTCGTGGCGAGCATCCAGAACACGTGTGCGCGGCGCGGCCGCATTCTGCTCTTGGGAATTTTCATAAAGGATGGAGGAATCCGTTGGCGTCAGGGCTGGCTGACGACGTATCAGAAAGTCACGCCAGTTATATTTACTTACATTTATACCCGTTTATGGATGGGATGGGGAGTGCGTAGTTGCCCGGATCGCCAAAAGGACAAGGCCCTGCTCTCGAGCAGGGCCTTCACGATGTGGACCTTCAGGGTCGCGGCAGCCTCGGCCAGCGTCCGCGCCAGCCGCAGCCGCATGCTCGCCGGGCCTTCGCCACTGTGGCTGCCAGCAGTCTTTGCCTTCGGGCGTGCGCTGCCTGAAGGAAGGAGGAGCATGAACAGGCAGATCGTGGCTGACAAAAAAAGCCCCCAGGCTGTTTGGCCTGGGGGCAATATGCCAGTCGCGGGACGGAGGGCCGGACCAGCTCACCCCGGAGGAGGAGGGGACTCAGAGGAGTCGGGGTGATTTGGGGTGAAAAGCGTCGCTGTCTGGGTCGTCAATAGCCACGCTTGTCGTTGGAGAGGTTCCTGGATGCCAGCAACAGCGCTTCGGGTGCCTGGACGCCGCGCTCGGCGGCCTGCTGCATCACCACGTCGGCTGCCGTCAGCCCGTTCGGGCCGGTCGCCAGGCCGGCGTCATGGGCGCCGAAGGCGGCGATCAGCACCGCGGTGCCGGTCACCAGGGCAAAGGCATAAGCCACAGCCAAGCCGCACACACGCAGGGTGTGGGTTGAAGTGCTGGGGGGGTGCCGATGCAAAACCATGAAGCAAGTAGACAATCCGGCTTACTTTGCGGCTGTAGGACAGTGCCCACATCGCCTGCCAGACGCTTGCTTACGGTGGCCGACCGGCGGCCGGCTACATCGCCTTGAACAGGTGCGCGTAGAGCCGGCTGACCGGCAGCTTGTCCTTGGCCCCGCGCAGCTGCAGGTGCAGTTTGCCGGCCTCGTCGCGGCTGACGGTCTCGATCGCCTCGGCGCGCACCACGGTGCCGCGATGCACCTGCCAGAACTGGTCGGGGTCGAGTTGCGGGACCAGCTCCTTGAGCGGGGTGCGCAGCAGGTATTCGCGGCTGGCCGTCAGCACGCGGACGTACTTGTCGGCGGCCTCGAAGTACTGGACCTCCTCGATCGGCACCATGCGGATGCTGTTGCCGACGCTGACCTGGACCATCTTGAGCGGCTTGCCCTGCGCGCGCTCGGTGGCAGTGCCGGCCAGCAGGTTGCGCAACTGGCCCAGTGTCGCTTCGATGTCGCCGCCGCCCTGGGAACGCAGCGCCAGCAACTGCTGCACCTTGGCCACCGTCTTTTGCAGCCGGGCCGGCTGCACCGGCTTGACCACGTAGTCGATCGCCTGGGTCTCGAAGGCCTGCACCGCGTACTGGTCGTAGGCGGTGACGAACACCAGCGCCGGAAAGGCTTTGGCGGCCGGCCAGTCGTCCGCCAGTTCGGCCGCCGCCTCCAGCCCGCTTTGCCCGGGCATCCGGATGTCGAAGAACAGCACGTCGGGCAGCAGGGCCAGCGCCTGCGCGACGGCGGAATTGCCGTCGCCGACGGTGGCGGCGATCTGAAGCTCCGGCCAGGCGCGCGCCAGCTCCTGCTGCAGCGACAGGGCCAGCAGCGGTTCGTCCTCGGCGATCAGGGCCAGGGGTGGTCTCATATTTATGGCGCGAGCGGCAGGCGGGTGGTGGCGCAGGCGCCCTGGCCTTCGCCGGCCTCGAACTCCAGCGCGGCGGCCGCCCCGTACAGCGTGGCGAGCCGCTCGCGCACCTGGGTCAGGCCGAAGCCGCCGACCTTGGCCGATGCATTCGCGGTACCGACGCCCGTGTCGGCGACCCGCAAGGTCAGCGTGTTGCCGTCACGGCGGGCAGTCACTGTGACGCGGCCGCCTTCCACCTTCGGCTCCAGGCCGTGCTTGATGCTGTTTTCCACCAGCGGCTGAAGCAGCAGCGTGGGCACCTGTTGCTGCGCCAGCTCGGGCGGCAGGTCCAGCGTGTAGGCCAGCCGCGGGCCCATCCGCACCGCCATCAGCTCGAGATAGTCGCGCAGCCGGTCGAACTCCGCCTGCAACGGATGGGTGGTGGCGCGCGAGGCGTTCAGCGTGGCCCGCAGGTAGGCAATCATGTGGTCCAGCATCTGCTGGGCCCGCGGCGGGTCGGCCCCGATCAGCACGCGCAGGTTGGCCAGCGTGTTGAACAGCATGTGCGGCTCGAGCTGGCTTTCCAGCAGCTTCAACTGCGCCTCGCTGGCATGGCTGCGCGCCTCGCGCATCTTGCGCAGCAGGTAGGAGCTCTTGTTGGCGCTGTAGAAGTAATAGCTTCCGGCGATGCCGGCCAGCAGCGTGATCAGAATCGAATTGCGCAGCTGGTTGCGGGCCGCCCCGCTGTCCCATGAGGACCAGCCGAACCAGCTGTCGGCCAGCAGGGTGCCGATGAAATAGCCGCCGATGATGCCGACCACCGTGAGGCCGATCCCGGCTGGCCCGGGCGGCCAGCCGGTCTCGGCCGCTGACGGCATGTAGTGGCGACCGAAATCGGTCAGCGCCCAGATGACCGAGCCGATGCACACCGAATACACCAGCGGAATCTCGTACGGCTTGTCGGTGGAGAAGGCGTACTGCACGGCGGCGATGGCCAGGCAGAACGCCAGCACGTGCAGGAAGTTGCGCAGCTTGTCGAGCCAGTCGATCCGCATCGCCGCCTCAACGGTCGCCGCGCTCGCGCTGCAGCTTCTCGCGCTCCTTGCGCACCAGCCGTTCGCGCAGGTCGCTGCCGCTGCCGATCACGAACACCGCGACGCCGTGCAGCACCAGGCCCAGCCCCCATCCGAGCAGGGGCGACAGCGACCAGCGGCGGGTGCCGAAGGCATAGGTCGACATCCCGAACAGGAACACGTTGACCACCACGTAGACCGCGGCGTGGGCATACCAGCCCAGCTTGGCGCCGGCGCGCTTGCTGGCCAGGCGGTCGATTTCTTCGGGAGTGAGGGGCTGCGTCATGCGAGGTCGATTCTAGGGGAGCAGGTGCTGGAGGAAGAAGGCGACGATGCGCGCATGCACCGGGGGCACCAGCGCGCGGTCGAAGCCGGGAGGGTCGGCCAGCAGGTCGGCCGCGACGCCCGACAGGTTGGCGCGCGGCGGCGGCGGCGACATGAGCGAGCCATGGCCGGCGCTGGGAACGTCCGCCACCAGCACGCAGCTCTTGCAGGCCTGCAGCAGGGCGTTGCTATGGAAGCGCGGAACCAGCCAGCGGTCCTGGCCGGCCCGCACGATGCCCAGCGGCACGCGCGGCTGCGCCAGCGACTGCAGGTCGAAGTCCACCGAATAGGGCACCTCGGCGACCACCGCCTGGATGCGCGGTTCGACGTGGCTGTACCAGGTGGTGTCGTCCAGCTTGTAGCGGATGACGCGGATGGCGACTGCCTTCTTCACGCCGTCCAGGAAGTTGCCGCGCAGCTGCGTGGCCAGGCCGACGCAGCTGGCAAAGTCGTCCTGCAGGTGCTCTTCGCAGTGCTGGCGCATGACTGCCGGCGACCAGCGGCCGCCGGCCAGCGTCAGCGCCGTGTGGCCGCCGGCCGACATGCCGTACATGCCGACCTTGTCCAGCGACAGCAGGGCGGCGAAGCGCGGGTCCGCGGCCACCGAGTCGATGGCGTGCGAGGCCTCCACCGGCCGCCGGCGCCAGCTCACCGGCCCGGCGTCGGCCATGCTTTTCCAGTTGTCGCCCAGGTGCTCGGGGAAGGCGACGACAAAGCCCGCTTCCACCAGCTTGCGGGCCAGGTCGCTGTGCACCCAGGGCGCGCCGCCCGAGCCGTGCGACATGATCACCAGCCGGCCGTTGCCGCGCACCGCCGGGCCGTCTGCGGCCAGTTGCAGCGCATAGGGGCCGCGTTGCAGCGGCTGGTCGGCGGCGCTGGATGGATAGAAGACCGTGACCGGGCCGTCGCCTTGCAGGCCCGGCAGCGTCGTCAGGCCGATTCCGGCCTGGGCCCAGACGGCGGCCAGCGACAGCAGGCAGGTGAGGAAGTAGCGCTTCATGGTCTTCACCTCCCTCACCACGCGTCGCGCCGGGCCGACAGCCGCTCGCGTTCCTGCTGCACCAGCCGCTCGTGCAGGCCGGCGCCGCAGGTGACGATGAAGACCACCAGGCCGTGGATCGCGAGCCCCAGGCCCCAGCCCAGGATCGGGAACACCGCCCAGTTTCGGCCGCTGGTCACGGACAGCCCGACCAGCAGGAGGTTGACCGCGAGGTAGACGGTGGCGTGGATGTACCAGCCCATCTTGGCGCCGGCGCGCTTGCGTGCCAGGCGTTCAAGGCGGGAATCGGTGTCGGGCAGGGGAATGGTGGCGGACATGGCTTTTCCTTTCAGGCGCGGGCGGTCGGAGCGGAGACTTGCGCGGGCCGCATTGCGAGGCGGCCCAGGCGGATCGCCCGGCCGGTGAAGATGCCGCTGAACACGCCGTAGATCGCGCCGCAGGCCAGCGAGTAGGTGCCGTCGTGGGCCAGCGTCGGTTGCATCGCGACCTCGACGCCGACCACGTACTTGACCAGGAAGATGCCCAGGATCAGCGCCAGCGGCACCCAGCTGCCCGGTACGGTGAACCGGCGGCTGGTTGCGTCGTAGCGCATGCCGGCAGGTGGCGGCATCCGGCTCACGGCGGTCGCGAGCACGACGGCGGCGACGGCCCAGACCAGCAGCACGGAGCCGAATAGTGCCGACTGGCCGAAGGCCGAGATCGTGCCCCAGAGCGACAGGCCCGTCATCGTCAGCGGCATGATGGCTGCGCGGGTGGCGCCGATGGTCTTTTCCTTGATCATCCCGATGCCCATCCACAGCAGGCCGGCGAGCAGCAACCAGACCCATGGCGGGGTGCGGGCGAGGATGGGCCCGATCATTTCGGGTTTGTTGACGAGCAGCTGGATCAGCATGGTGGTTTCTCCGGTCAGTGAAAAAGAGTTGTCAGATCAGGCTGAGCTGACCCCACAGCAGGGTGCCCAGGTAGCGGCCGGGCAGCAGCGTGAAGCCGCCGGCGACGACGCAGGCGCCGAAATACAGGCGCTGCATGGTCTTGCGGTGGCCGGCGATGTTGCCGCGGGCCAGGAACCAGAAGGCGCCGAACAGGCCGACCAGCGTGACCGGCACCAGCAGGTGAATCGGGGTGTAACCGGCCAGGTTGGGAAGCCTGAAGTCGCGGATGAAGATCGCCGAGACGGCGGTGATGATCATCAGCGTGACCCAGGCGTAGCCGAAGGCGCGGTGCAGCCGCGGCCGCTGGGCGCGGCCCTTGCGGGCCCACAGGGCGATCGGTCCGGTGGCGAGGGCGCCGAGGGCGGCGGTCATGTGGATGGCGATGAGGGGGGTCAGTTGCATGGCGTTCTCCTGGGCGCTGTCGTTCGATGGCCGAACAATAGGCAAGGCCCCGCCGGGCGGCCAGCGCGATCGGACGAAACAGGAGAAAACCGGAGCCAGATGCCGCCAGCCGGCGCGAAATGACGCCGCCGGCGGTCGCCTCAGAGGTGGATCACGGCGCCGTCGCTTGCGCGTCGCCGCTCCACTGGATCCCTTCAGCCAGGGTGGCCGCAGGCGCGCTGGGCGCACAGCCGCGCGTAGGCGGCCGATTCGGGCTGCAGGGTGATGTGCCGGAGCTCGAAGTGCTCGTGCAGGTCGTGCTCGGCCCGCGCCAGCAGCGCGTCGGCATCGGCGCCCTCGGCCAGCTCGA
>JBBRSZ010000057.1:0-21408 GCA_038244915.1 Burkholderiales bacterium
CCGACGCGCGACTTCAACAACATCGTGCTGCGGATGAAGGCGATCAATCCCGACATCGTGATCCCGGCCAACTACTACAACGAATACGCGCTGCTGGTGCGCACCATGCAGCAGCAGAAGGTGGTGCCCAAGGCGATCTATTCGGTGCTGGGCGGCGCCGCGTCGAGCTACAAGTTCGTCAAGGAATTCCCCGACGCGGCCAACGGCATCATCGACTGCAACCACTGGTTCAACCCCAAGGACAAGCGCTCGCACGAGCTGCGCAAGCGGGTGGAGGCCAAGAACCTGTTCTTCACCTATGAGATCTTCAACACCTACACCGCGATGATGCTGCTGGCCGACGCGCTCGAGCGGGCCAGGAGCGGCGACCGCGCCGCGATCACCAACGCGCTGGAGACCAGCACCTTCTCGGACCACTTCATGCCCTACGGCCCGACCAGGTTCGTCAACGGCCAGAACACCGGCGCCCAGCCGCTGATGACGCAGGTGCTCAAGAACGACATCAAGGTGATCGTGCCGCGCGAGTACCGCGAGATCGACCCGGTGTTCCCGCTGCATGCTTGACCCCGGCATCCTGTTTTCGGCGCTCCTGAACGGCCTGACCACCGGCGCCGTGTACGCGCTGGTGGCGCTGGGCCTGACGCTGATCTACGGGGTGCTGCACATCATCAACTTCGCCCACGGCGCCGCGCTGATGCTGGCGCTTTACGCGGTCTACCTGCTCAAGGACCGGTTCGGCATCGACCCCTATCTGGCGCTGGTCGTGGTGGTGCCGGGCATGTTCGCGTTCGGCTACGCGCTGCAGCGGATCGTCATCAACCGCGCCAGCCACGGCAAGGACGAGAACATCCTGCTGGTGACGCTGGGCATCGCGATCGTGATGGAGAACCTGGCCCTGCTGTTCTTCAAGAGCGACACGCGGACCATCGACACGGCCTACACGCTCACCACGGTGCCGATCGGCCCGGCGATGATCGCGCTGCCCAAGCTGATCGCCTTCGCCGGCGCGCTGGCGGTGTCCGGCCTGATGCTGCTGCTGATGAAGCGCACCGACCTCGGACGCGCCATTCGCGCGGTCGCCAAGGAGAAGCAGGGCGCGCGGCTGATGGGAATCGACGTCGACCATGTGTATGCCATGAGCTTCGGCATCGGCCTGGCCTGCCTGGGCGCCGCGGCCTGCTTCCTGCTGCCGGCGTATTACGTCAACCCGCAGGTCGGCAGCGGCTTCGTGCTGGTGGCATTCACCATCGTCGTGCTCGGCGGCATGGGCAGCTTCGCCGGCGCGCTGGTGGGCGGGCTGCTGGTGGGCGTCGTCGAATCGGTGGGCGGCCTGTACTTCGGCGAGTCGCTGGGCCAGGTCGGCATCTTCGCGATCTTCATCGCCGTCCTGCTGCTGCGGCCGCAAGGGCTGTTCGGGGCCAGGGCATGAAGGACCTGGCGGCGATCGCCGTCTTCGCCCTGATCGTCGCCTGCGTGCCGCTGGTCACCAGTTCGGGCGTGATCCTCAACTTCACCATGATGGCGCTGTACGCCTGCCTGCTGGCGCAGGCCTGGAACATCCTGGGCGGTTTCGGCGGCCAGTTCTCGTTCGGCCACGCGCTGTTCTTCGGCACCGGCGCTTACGTGCAGGCGATCGCGCAGCTGCAGGGGCTCAATCCCTGGCTGGCGCTGCCGCTGGCGCTGGGCGCCAGTGCGGCGGTGGGGGTGTTCGTCGGCGCGCTGTCGTTTCGCTACGGCCTGAAGGGCTCTTACTTCGCGCTGGTGACGCTGGCCTTCGCCGAGGTGTTCCGCATCGTCGCGCTGTCGGTGCCATTCACCGGCGCCGGCGTCGGCCTGATGGTGCCGCTGCGCGCCTCGGCGGCCAACATGCAGTTCGCCTCCCGCTCTGGCTACGTGTGGCTGGTGCTGGCCATGGTGGTCGTCGCGCTGCTGGTGACGGCGTGGCTGCGGCACTCGCGCTTCGGCGCCTACCTGCAGGCGGTGCGCGACAACGAGGACGCGGCCCGCGCGGTCGGCGTCGACCCGTTTCGCGTCAAGCTCGCGGCCATCGCGCTGTCGGCCGGCTTGATGGGTGCCGGCGGCGCGTTCTACGTGCAGGTGTTCCAGTACATCGACCCGGGCATCGCCTACGGGCCGGGGACATCGGTGGAGGCACTGGTCGCCGCCATCGTCGGCGGCATGGGCACGCTGTGGGGCCCGGTGCTCGGCGCGCTCGCGCTGCACTTTCTGGGCGACCTCACGCGCAACCTGTTCGGCCAGCTGCCCGGCATCAATATGGTGATCTACGGCGTCGTGCTGGTGCTGATCATGATGTTCCTGCCGCGCGGCGTCGCCGGGCTGGGCACGTCGCTGCGCTGGCGCCGCGGGCCGAAGGGAGGACGCCGTGGCTGAGCCCTTGCTGTCGCTGCGCCATGTGTCGCGCTCCTTCGGCGGCCTGAAGGCGGTGAGCGACGTCAGCCTCGAGCTGCCGCAGTACAGCCTGAGCGCGCTGATCGGCCCCAATGGCGCCGGCAAGACCACTTTGTTCGCCCTGATGTCGGGATTCCTCAAACCGGACATCGGCCGCGTGCTGTTCCGCGGCGAGGACATCACCGGCCGCGCGCCGCACAGGAATGCGCTGGAGGGCATGACGCGCACCTTCCAGATCGTCCAGCCGTTCGCCCAGCAGACCGTGCGCGAGAACATTGCCGTGGGCGCCCACCTGCGCCTGCCGGGTCGGCGCGACGCGCTGGAGCGGGCCGAGATCGTGGCGCAGCAGGTCGGGCTGGCGCACCTGCTGGACAAGCCGGCGTCCGACCTGACGGTGGGCGGGCGCAAGCGGCTCGAGCTGGCGCGCGCGCTGGCCACCCAGCCGCGCCTGCTGTTGCTCGACGAGGTGCTGGCGGGCCTGAACCCGAGCGAGATCGCCGAGATGATTCCGGTGGTGCGCAGCATCGCCGATGGCGGCGTCACGGTGCTGATGATCGAGCACGTGATGCAGGCGGTGATGAACCTGGCGCAGCAGGTCTGGGTGCTGGCGCAGGGCCAGCTGATCGCCCACGGTACGCCGGCGGAAGTCACGCGCGACGACAAGGTGATCGAGGCCTATCTCGGCCACGGCACGGCGGCCCGGCTGCGGGCGGCGGAGGTGGGGCGATGAGCGCTGCCTCGCCCCTGCTGGAAGTGCGCGGCCTGCATGCGGGTTACGGCGCGGTGGAAGTGCTGCGCGGCATCGACCTGCACGTCGACGAGGGCGAGGCCGTCGCCCTGCTGGGGAGCAACGGCGCCGGCAAGAGCACGCTGAACAACGTGATGTGCGGCATCTTTCGGGCCTGGTCTGGCCACGTCGGCTTCGACGGCGCCGACCTGACTGGGGCGCACTACCGCGCCGTGGTGAAGGCCGGCCTGATCCAGGTGCCGGAAGGCCGGCGCATCTTTCCCAATCTCAGCGTGCTGGAGAACCTGGAGCTGGGCGCCTTCACCCGCGCCAGGGATAGGCGCGGAGCCAACCTCGAGCGCGCGTTCGCGCTGTTCCCCCGGCTGCGCGAGCGCTCGAAGCAACTGGCCGGCACGCTGTCCGGCGGCGAGCAGCAGATGCTGGCGATCGGCCGCGGCCTGATGGCCGACCCGCGCCTGCTGATCCTGGACGAGCCGTCGCTGGGCCTGTCGCCGCTGCTGGTGGAAGAATTGTTCACGCTGATCCGTTCCTTGCGCGACGGCGGCCTGGCGGTGCTGCTGGTGGAGCAGAACGTCGGCCAGTCGCTGGAAGTGGTGGACCGCGCCTATGTGATGGAGAACGGCGCGATCCGTTTCTCGGGCCTGCCGGCCGAACTGCTTGGCAGCGACGAGCTGCGGCGCGCCTACCTCGGGATGTAATCCACCAAACTGAATCCGGAAGCTGACCTCATGCAACGCCGTTCCCTCCTCCTGGCCACCAGTTTGCTCGCGACCACCCCGGCGCTGCGGGCGCAGACCGGGACCGTGCGCATCCTGGTCGGCGCGCCCGCCGGCGGCACCACCGACACCATGGCCCGCGCCCTGGCCGTTGAAATGGGCCGGTTCCTCGGCCGGATCGTCGTGGTCGAGAACCGGCCCGGCGCCGGCGGCAACATCGCGGCCGACGCCGTGGCGAAGTCGCCAGCCGACGGCAACACACTGCTCATGAGTTTCACCAGCCACGCGATCAACGCCTCGCTCTATCCCAGCCTGCCGTTCGATCCCGAGCGCGATTTCACGCCGCTGACCATGGTGTCGACTTCGTCGGCGGTGCTGGTCGCCCATCCCTCGCTGCCGGCCAACAACCTCAGGGAACTGATCGCGCTGGCCAAGTCCAGGCCGGGCAAGCTGAACTTCGCCATCGGCTCGCTCGGCTCCTCGGTCCACCTGGCGGGCGAGGCCTTCAAGATGATGTCGGGCACCTACATCGTCAACATCCCGTACCGCGGCACCGCGCCGGCGATCCAGGACGTGCTGGCCGGGCAGGTGGAAATGATGTTCGCCAACGTCGGCAACGCGCAGGCCCACATCAAGGCCGGCAAGCTCAAGGCGCTGGGCGTCACCAGCCCGAAGCGGCTGGCCGCCTTTCCCGATGTGCCGGCGATCGCCGAAGTGCTGCCGGGCTACGAGTCGAGCGCGTGGTTCGGCCTGTTCGGGCCCGGCCACATGAATCCCGAGCTGGCCAAACGCATCAGCGACGCCGCGCGCCAGGCCATCGCGACGCCCGAAGTGCAGCGCCGCATCGCCAATGAAGGCGCGACGCCGGTCGGCAATTCGCCCGACGCGTTCGCGCGTTTTGTCCACGCCGAGATCCAGCGCTGGGCCAAGGTGGTCAAGTTTTCGGGAGCGAAACCGCAATGAGCGGTCCCCAGACGCTTGCTCAAAAGCTGATCGCGCGCGCGGCCGGCCGCAGCCAGGTCACGCCGGGCGAGATCGTCAACTGCAAAGTGGACCTGGCGATGTTCCACGACTCGTCGGGGCCGCGGCGCCTTAAGCCGATGCTGGAATCACTGGGCGCATCGGTCTGGGACAAGAGCAAGGTGGTGCTGGTGATGGACCACTACGTGCCGGAGCAGGACGACGAGTCGCGCCGAATCGTGCGCATCGCCCGCGACTGGGCGCGCGACCAGCAGCTGCCGCATGTCTACGACAGCCAGGGCATCTGCCACGTCGTCGTTGCGCAGCACGGCCACATCCGGCCCGGCATGTTCTGCGTCGGCGGCGATTCGCATTCGCCCACCGGCGGCGCGTTCGGCGCCTACATGTTCGGCATCGGCAGCACCGAGATGCTGGGCGTGGTGGTCACCGGCGAGATCTGGCTGCGCGTGCCGCGCACCATCCGCATGCAGTGGGACGGCCACCTCGCGCCGGGCGTGGTGGCCAAGGACATGATGCTGCAGACGATCGGCCGGTTCGGCATGAACGGCGGCCAGTACCAGGCGGTGGAGTTCTGCGGCAGCGCGGTGCGCTCGCTCGGGATGGCCGAGCGCATGACGCTGTCCAACATGAGCGCGGAACTCGGCGCGCAGGCCGGGCTGGTGGCGCCCGACCAGGTCACGCAGGACTGGCTGGCCGCCACCGGCGCGCCGGCCGTCGACATCGCCGGCCTGTCAACGGACGACGCGACGGTCGACGGGCCCGGCCTGGAAACCCATCGCTTCGACGCCGCGGCGCTGGAACCCTTCGTCGCCGCGCCGCACAGCCCCGCCAACGCGCAGGGCGTGTCGAACTTCGCCGGCACGGCGGTGCAGGTCGCCTACATCGGCGCCTGCACCGGCGCCAAGCTGGAGGACCTGCGGGCGGCGGCCGACGTGTTGCGCGGACAGCGCGTTGCAAGCGGCGTGCGACTGATGGTGGCCCCGGCCAGCATCAAGGATCAGGAAGCAGCGCGCGCCGAAGGCGTGCTGCAGGTGCTGCTGGACGCCGGCGCCGAACTGTTCGCCACCGCCTGCGGCGCCTGCGCCGGGTACGGCGGCACCATGCCGGACGACAGCACCGTCATCTCCAGCACCGCGCGCAACTTCCGCGGCCGCATGGGCTCGCCGTCGGTCAGTGTCTACCTGGCGTCGCCGTACACGGTGGCGGCGTCGGCGCTGCGCGGCGTGATTACCGACCCTCGAGAGGTGCTGCAATGAGCAAGCCTGCGACCAGTCCCGTTCCATGGCACCGCTGGGCGGTGCAGGTGGAGTCGTTGCGCGCCGCCGTCGCCGCGCGGCAGACCAGACCGGCCTCGGGCAAGGTCTCGCAGCACGCGCGGCTGGTGTTCATGGACACCATCGGCTGCATGCTGGCCGGGCGCCGGGCGCCGGAAGTGGCGGCGCTGGAAGCCCAGCTGGGCGCGCTGGAACCCGGCGGCTTCCCGATGCCGGGCGGCCGCCCGCTCGGCGCCCGTGCGGCCTGCCAGCTGCTGGCGATCGGATCGACCTGGCACGAGGCCTGCGAAGGCCACGCCTACGCCCACGGCCGGCCCGGCGTCGCCGCCATCGCGGCGCTGTTGCCGCTGGCGCTGCACCGCGACGCCAAGGTCGGCGAGTTCGTCGACGCGCTGGTCAGCGGCTACGAGGTCGGCGCCCGCGCCGGCGGCTGGCTGCGGGCGGCGCCCGGGCTGCACGTGGACGGCAACTGGCCGGCGCTGGGCGCCGCCGCCGGGTTGGCCCGCCTGCTCGGACTGCCGGCCGACCTGGCGATGAAGGCGGTGGCCATCGCCGCCTGCCAGCTTCCCTCCAGCCTGTACCTGCCGATCCGCACCGGCCGCAACGTGCGCAACCTGTACCTGGCGCACGCCGCGACGCTGGGCCTGGACTCGGCGCTGGCCGCACAGGCGGGCATCGACGCCCCGGCCGACGCCCTGGCCTGGTACGCGGAGCACCTGTCGCCGGCCGCCACGCAGGCGCCGCCGCTGCCGACCGCCGATCTGATCCTGGACGCCTACCTCAAGCCCTTCGCCGCCGTGCGGCACGTGCACTACGGCGCCTTGGCGGCGCAGCGCATCCGCGAGCGGCTGCACGGGGAGACCGAAGGCATCCACCGGATCGTGCTGACGGTGTACCAGGAGGCGGTCGTCTACTGCAGCAACGCGCAACCGACGACGCTGCTGGCCGCGCAGTTCAGCCTCAGCTTCGGGCTGGCGTCGATGCTGCGCTTCGGCACGCTGGCCCCGGCCAGCTACGAGCCGCCCAACTTCATGGATCCTGAACTGCGCCGGCTGGAAGCGCTGGTCGAAGTCAAGATCGACCGCGAGCTGACCGCCAAGGGGCTGCGCGGCGCGCACGTGAGCGTGGTCTCCCGGCTCGGGCACTGCGACGAGCAGGTCGGTGCCGACGATCCGGGGCTGCTGCTGGACGCCGCCGCCGCCATCGAGAAATTCGCCGACGGCGCGGCGCCCACCGTGTCGCCGGGCACCAGCCGCGCCTTTTGCGCGGCCCTGCTGCAGGCGCGCGCCGACATGCCGATGCGGCGCCTGTGGCAAACGCTGTGCGCCGACGATCCCCATGCCAGTCCCGCTGGCAAGTCCCAAGGAGCCTGAAATGCCGACAGCACTGCCTGACCATTGCCCAGCCGTCAAACGCCGCGAGTTGCTGCGCTGGGGTTCGGCGCTGCCGCTCGCTGCGCTCGGCGCCGGCGCGCTGGCCCAGGATCCTTCGACCAGTGCGGGGCCGGCGTTCCCCGCGCGGCCGGTCCGGCTGGTGGTGCCGTTTCCCGCCGGTGGCCCGACCGATGCGCTGGCGCGGCTGGCCGCCGACGGCCTGGCGGCGCAGTTCAACCAGCCGGTGCTGGTCGACAACAAGGCCGGCGCCGGCGGCGGCATCGCCGCCGAATTCGTCTCCCGCGCGCCGGCCGACGGCCTCACGCTGCTGGTGGCCGGCCAGGGGCTGATGTTCATCAACAAGCCGCTGTACCGCAACCGCAAGCTGGGCTACGAGCCGGAGGCCGACTACGCCTATGTCGGCATGCTGGGCAGCTTCCCCAACGTGGTGGTCTCCAATCCCGAGGCCGTGGCGGCGCACTCGATCGGCGAACTGATCGCCTATGCCCGCGCCAACCCGGGCCGCATTTCCTACGGCTCCAACGGCGTCGGCTCGCTGACCCACCTCACCACCGAGCTGATGGCTTCGGGCGCCAACGTGAAGTTCCTGCACGTCCCGTACCAGGGCGCGGCGCCGCAGATGGCGGACCTGATGGCCGGCCGGATCGGCTTCACCATCAACGGCCTGCAGTCGGTGCTGCCGCTGATCCGGCAGGGCAAGCTGCGCGCGCTCGCCGTCACCACCGCCACCCGCTCGGCGGAACTGCCGAACGTGCCGACGCTGGTGGAATCCGGCTTCCCGACACTGGACCTGCCGGTCTGGTTCGGCGTCTATGCGCCGGCCGCCACACCCGCCCCGGCGCTGGCGCGCCTGCGCGCCGCGCTGGCCACGCTCACCGCCACGCCGGCCTATGCCGCGGAACTGGCCAAGCGCGGCGCCGTCGTCATGAAAGTGCCGGTCGACGGCAGCGAAGCGATGTTCGGCCGCGAGCGCGCGCTCTGGGCCGACGCCGTGCGCATCACCGGCGCCTCAGCGGATTGAAAGCGATGGCCAAGAGCTGCGTCTTGCAAGCCCGGGTCTGGCGGCTCGGCGCCGATGTGGACACCGACGTGCTGGCGCCCGGCCACGCGATGAAGCACGGCATCGAGGTGATCGCCAGGCACTGCCTGGAATCCGTGCGGCCGGAATTCGCCGGCAGCGTGCGGCCGGGCGACGTCATCGTCGCCGGCCCCAACTTCGGCATCGGCTCGTCGCGCGAGCAGGCGGCGGCGGTGCTGGTGCAACTCGGGGTGGCGGCGGTGATCGCGCCTTCCTACAGCGGCCTGTATTTCCGCAATGCCTTCAACGTCGGCCTGCTGCTATTGACCTGCGAGCAGGCCGGACAGATCGAGGAAGGCGAGCGCATCGCCTTCGACGCCCGCGCCGGCCGCATCGCCCGCGCCGACGGCCGGTCGCTGGCCGCCGAACCGATTCCCGCCTTCCTGCTGGACATGGTCGAGGCCGGCGGCCTGCTGGCCCAGCTGCAACAACGCTTTCAACCAAGGACTCCAGCATGAGCACCAGACCCTATGACCTGTTGATCAAGAACGTGCGCATCGTGCGGCCCAACGGCAACACGGTGCACGAAGGCGACATCGCGATTGCCGGCGGCAAGTTCGCCAAGGTCGCGCCCGGCATCGACGTCGCGCTCGCCAAAGCCGTGCACGACGGCCAGGGCCGGCTGGCCTTTCCCGGCGTGGTCGATGCCCACATGCACAGCGGCATCTATTCGCCGCTGGACGAAGACGCGGTCAGCGAAAGCAAGGCCGCCGCCATGGGCGGCGTCACCTCCAGCCTGAACTACTTCCGCACCGGCCAGTACTACCTGAACAAGGGTGGGCCCTACAAGAAGTTCTATCCCGAGGTGCTCAAGGTTTCCAAGGGGCGCTTTCACGTCGACTACGGCTTCCACCTGGCGCCGATGGACAGCGTGCACAACGGCGAGATCGAGATGCTGATCGAGAAGTTCGGCGTCGCCAGCTTCAAGATCTTCATGTTCTACGGCTCGCACGGCCTGCACGGCGCCAGCGACAGCCAGCGCGACTTCCTGATGATCGGCAAGAACGAGCGCTACGACTACGCGCACTTCGAGTTCGTGATGCGGGCCATCCAGGCGGCGCGCGAGAAGATGCCCGAGCGCGCTTCGCAGATCTCGCTGTCGCTGCATTGCGAGACCGCCGAGATCATGACGGCCTATACGAAGATCATCGAGAAGGACAAGTCGATGAAGGGCCTGGCCGCGTACAGCGCCTCGCGGCCGCAGCACTCCGAAGGACTCGCTGTGTTCATCGCCAGCTACCTGGCCAACGAGACGGCATTGCCCAACATCAACCTGTTGCACCTGTCGTCGCGCAAGGCGGTGCAGGCGGCGATGATGATGTCGGATATCTTTCCGCACATCGACTTCAAGCGCGAGGTGACCATCGGCCACCTGATGCTGGACATCAACAGCAAGGCGGCCGAGCTGGCCAAGGTCAATCCGCCGATCCGCCCGCGCGAGGACGTCGAGTTTCTCTGGGACGCGCTGCTGGCCGGCGAGCTGGACTGGGTGGTGAGCGACCACGCCTGCTGCCGCCACGAGATGAAGATCCCCAAGCGCTACTTCGGCAACATCTGGATGGCCAAGAGCGGCTTCGGCGGCACCGAGTACCTGCTGCCGTCGCTGGTGAGCGAAGGCACGCGGCGCGGCATGGGCTACAACCACATGGCCCGCGTCACCAGCTGGAACCCGGCGCAGCGCTACGGCCTGAACAGCAAGGGCGATATCGCCGAGGGCTTCGACGCCGACCTGGCGCTGGTCGATCCGGCGAAGACCTGGACCATCTCGGCCAAGGGCTCGCCCTCGACCCAGGGCTATACGCCGTTCGAAGGCCTGGAGCTGTCGGCCCGCGTGGAGGAAACCTTCCTGCGCGGCCACCTGATCTACCAGGACGGTAACGTGATCGGCAAGCCGCGCGGCGAATACCTGTTTCGGCCGACGTGAACCGGACCACCCGTTCGCACTGAGCCTGTCGAAGTGTCCGCATGACAGCTTGCATCCGCCAGGGCGCGCCCCCCGCCGACGCCCCCCACGTCCCGGTGGCGATCGTCGGCGCCGGCGCCTGCGGCCTGACCGCGGCGCTGCTGCTGGCCGATGCCGGCATCGAATGCGTGCTGTTGGAACGCGACGCTTCGCCATCGGGTTCCACTGCCTTGTCGTCCGGTTTCATTCCCGCGGCAGGCACCCGGGCGCAGCAACGCAAGGTGGTCAGCGACAGCGCGCAGCGGTTCGCGAGCGACATCCAGGCCAAGGCCCATGGCACGGCGGCGCCGCACCTGGTGCAGGCCTATGCGCAGGCGATCGGCCCGGCGCTGGACACGCTGGAGCAGCGCCACGGCCTGGTGTTCGAACTGCTGGAGGGCTTTCTCTATCCCGGCCATGGCGCGCTGCGGATGCATGCGGTGCCGGAGCGCACCGGCGCAGCGCTGATGGCGCGGCTGCTGGCCGCGGCCGCAGCCGCCGGGGTCACGCTGCTGACCCAGGCGCTGGTGCGCGAGCTGTGGATCGGCGACGCGGGACAGGTCACCGGAGTCGGCTATCAGCGCCCCGACGGCAGCGTCGAACGCCTGGGCTGTGACGCCGTGCTGCTGGCTTGCAACGGCTTCGGCGGCAATCCGGCGCTGGTGCGCGAGCTGTTGCCGCAGATGAAGGACGCGACGTTCGCCGGCCACGGCGGCAATGATGGCAGCGCCATCGTCTGGGGCCGCGCGCTGGGAGCGCGGCTGGCCGATCTGGGCGGCTACCAGGGCCATGGCTCCTGGGCCGTGCCGCACGGCGTGCTGGTGTCGTGGGCGCTGATGGTGGAAGGCGCGATCCAGGTCAACGCGCAAGGCCGCCGCTTCCACGACGAGACCCAGGGCTACTCGGAAGCGGCGGTGCAGGTGCTGGCGCACCCCGGGGGCATCGCCTGGAACGTGTTCGATGCGGCGCTGCTGGAGTTCGCTCGCGGCTTTCCCGATTTCCTGGAGGCGCAGGCCGCGGGCGCGGTGCGCCAAGCGGCGGACATTCCCGCGCTGGCGGCGCTGATCGGCTGCGATGCATCGACGCTGGCAAGCACCCTCGCGACGGTGCAACCCGATGCAGTCGCCGCCGATGGCCGCCGCTTTCAACGCGCCTTGCAGGCGCCGTATTGCGCGGTGAAGGTGACCGGCGCGCTGTTCCATACCCAGGGCGGCCTGGACATCGACGCCCACTGCCGCGTGCTGCGGCAGGACGGCACGCCCTGGCCCAACCTGCTGGCGGCCGGCGGCGCGGCCCGCGGCGTGTCCGGCAACGCCGTCTGGGGCTATCTTTCCGGCAACGGCCTGCTGAGCGCCGTCGCCGGCGGCGCCATCGCCGCCGCCACACTGACATCGACTGGCCGGCTGGCCAAGGACGCGCCATGACCCTCAAACAACGACTTGCCCGGCCGAGCCCGCTGCTCGCGCCCGGCGTCTACGACGCGCTCAGCGCGCTGGTGGCCGAACAAGCCGGCTTCGAGGCGCTCTACCTGTCCGGGGCATCGATTGCCTACACCCGGCTCGGTCGCTCGGACATCGGGCTCACGACCGCCAGCGAGGTGGCGCAGACGCTGTCGCTGATCACCGAGCGGGTCCGCATCCCGGTGATCGTGGACGCCGACACCGGTTTCGGCAACGCCTTGAACACGCAGCGGACGGTGCGCGAGTTCGAGCGCGCCGGCGCCGCCATGATTCAGCTGGAGGACCAGACCTTTCCCAAGCGCTGCGGCCATCTCGACGGCAAGGGCGTGGTGCCGGTGGGGGAGATGCAGGGCAAGCTGCGCGCCGCGCTCGACGCCCGCCGCCGCAGCGAAACCCTGATCCTCGCGCGCACCGACGCGGTGGCGGTGGAAGGGCTGGAGGCGGCGCTGGAACGCGCGCAGCGCTATCTCGAATGCGGTGTCGACGCCCTGTTCATCGAGGCGCTGCGCACGCCGCAGCAGATGGATGCGGCCTGCTCGCGCTTCGCGCAGCGGGTGCCCTTGCTGGCCAACATGGTGGAAGGCGGCAAGACGCCGGTGCAGGGCGCGGACGAACTGGGGCAGCGGGGATTCCGCATCGTGATCTTTCCGGGCGGCACGGCGCGCGCCGTCGCCCACACGCTGCAGGGCTATTACGCCAGCCTGCAGCAGCACGGCACCACCTTGCCGTGGCAGGACCGGATGCTCGATTTCGACGGTCTGAACCGCGTGATCGGCACGCCCGAACTGCTGGCAGCGGGCCGCACGTACGAGGGCGGCTGAGGACGCCGGAGATATAGGCGCAGGCACGCGTCAAAGGGGCGCATGATGGGGCTTCCATCATCTCGGGAGTACGGCATCAACCCTTATATCTGGTGCGTCGTCGGCGCACTCATCGGCGCCGCCGCTTCATTGCTGGCGCCGGGCAAGGGCACGATCGTCTTGATCGAGAACGTCCTGGTGGGCGTGTTCGGCGCCTTCATCGGCGGCGACTTCGTGGTGGCGATGCTCAGCGCCACGCCGGTCGACGACAAGGTCTTCCATGTCAGTTCACTGGGAATCGCGATCGCCGGGGCGGTTGCGGCGCTGTTCCTGCTGCGCCTGATGCGCGGCGCCGTCGGCCCGATGCGCGGCTCCAAGAGCAAGGCCGGCCGGCGCGGCTGAGGCGCCACGGCGCGGACATCGCGGCGTAAGATGGTGCGCGTGTCCGAAGCTTCCCTGGAGAGTTCCCAATGAGTTCGTCCCCGCAAACCATCGTCCTGGGCGGTGGCTGTTTCTGGTGCACCGAGGCGGTGTTCGTCAAGGTGCGCGGCATCACCGACGTCGAGTCCGGCTACAGCAACGGCCAGGCACAACGGCCCAGCTACGAGCAGGTCTGCACCGGCACCACCGGCCACAACGAGGTGGTCAAGCTCACTTACGACCCGCAGCA
Organism: Burkholderiales bacterium; assembly: GCA_038244915.1. Taxonomy (GTDB): domain Bacteria; phylum Pseudomonadota; class Gammaproteobacteria; order Burkholderiales; family Burkholderiaceae_C; genus Ramlibacter. The sequence continues at coordinate 13,473 of JBBRSZ010000057.1, forward strand.
GATCAACCTGCGGCAGATCCTGGAAATCTTCTTCGTGGTCCATGATCCGACCACGCTGAACCGGCAGGGCAACGACAGCGGCACCCAGTACCGCAGCGGCATCTACTACACGACGCCGGAGCAGCAGCAGGAAGCCGGGCAGATGATCGACGAGATGACCAAGGACAACCTGTTCGGCAAGCCGATCGTCACCGAGTTGCTGCCGCTGGCCAACTACTGGCCGGCCGAGGAGTACCACCAGGACTTCTTCGAGAAGAACCCCTACCAGGGCTACTGCGTCGCCGTCGCCGCGCCCAAGGTCGCCAAGTTCAGGAAGACCTTCGCCGAGCTGGTGAAGAGCTAGCGGCGGGGAGGCCGGCATGGCGCATGAATTCGAGGTCGGCAACCACGTCCGCTGGAATTCGGAGGCGGGCCACGTGACGGGCCGCATCGTCAAGGTGCACACGAGCGACACCGATTACAAGGGCCACATCCATCGCTGCAGCCCGGCCGAGCCCCAGTACGAGATCCAAAGCGACAAAAGCGATCACGTCGCGCTGCACAAGGGCGCGGCGCTCCACAGGATCGATTGAGCCATGTCAGATGCCACTGCCGTGGCCACGATCTGGACCATCGGCCACTCGACCCATCCGCTCAAGGAATTTCTTGCGCTGCTCGATGGCTACGGGATCGAGGGTGTCGCCGACGTGCGGCGCTTCCCGGGATCGCGGCGTTATCCCCAATTTTCGCGGGATGCGCTGGAGCATGCCTTGCCTGCCCATGGCATCGGCTACCAATGGTTGCCCAAGCTGGGTGGCCGGCGCCGGGTGCAGCCCGATTCACCCAACACAGGATGGCGCAACGCATCGTTTCGCGGCTACGCCGATTACCTGGCCAGCAGCGAATTCGCCGAAGGCCTGGCCGAGTTGCTGGTGTTTGCAACGCTTCAGCGCACCACGCTGATGTGCGCTGAGGTGCTCTGGTGGCGCTGCCATCGATCCCTCATCGCCGATGTGCTGCGCTCGCGCGGCATCGAGGTGATCCACATCCTGGACGCCACCCACAGCACCGTGCATCCGTTCACTTCGCCAGCGCGCATCGTCGACGGGCAACTGAGTTACGCAGCGGACGCCTGACCCGCAGGTGGACACGGTTCGCGCAAGCCCTAGGCGCTGCGAAACAGGCTCATGCCCCAGGGCGAGAGCTTGACGGGCAGGTGGTAGTGCTGGGTTTCGTCCGACAGCCCGAAGCGGAACACCTGCACGTCCATGAACGCCGGCTGCGGCAGCGCGGTGCCGCGGTCCCGGTAGTACTGGCCCACGTGCAGGCGCAGCTCGTAGTTGCCCGGCGGAATGTGGTCCGGGTTCTCCAGGTCCTCGACCAGGCCGTTGTTGCCGACGCTGCCGGCCAGCACCGGCGCCCTGGCTTCGCCGTCGAGGCTGAACACTTCCACCTGCATGCCGCGCGCCACCACGCCGTTGGCGACGTCGACGACGTGAACTGAGATCGGTTTCATTGAGTTCCCCTGATGGACAGGCTGGCGATTCTGCCGTTGCGGCGCTCGCCTGTGTGGGTGCGGGAATTTGTCAGGGCGCCAGCCGCTCGCGCAGCCACTGGCCGTCGCGTGAGGCGTAGCGCAGCCGGTCGTGCAGCCGGCTCTTGCGGCCCTGCCAGAACTGCCACTCGTCGGGCAGCAGCCGGTAGCCGCCCCAATGCGCCGGGCGCGGCGGCTGCAGCAGGAACTGGGCGCCGTACTTGGCCGCGTTGGCCACCAGCACCGAGCGGCCAGAGATGACCTGGCTCTGCGGGCTGGCCCAGGCGCCGATGCGCGAATCGAGCGGCCGGCTGGCGAAGTAGGCGTCGCTTTCGGCGGCCGAGGTCTTTTCCACCCGGCCCTCGATCCGGACCACCCGCTCCAGCTCCACCCAGTGGAACTGCAGCGCGGCGAACGGGTTGCCGGCCAGCTCCGTGCCCTTGCGGCTGTCGTAGTTGGTATAGAAGACGATGCCGCCAGCGTCATAGCCTTTGAGCAGCACCACCCGGGTGCTGGGGCGCAGGTCGCTGCCCACCGTGGCGACGGTCATCGCGTTGGGCTCGGGCACCTCGGCCTTGATCGCTTCCTGCAGCCACTGGTCGAACTGGCGCAGCGGGTCGGGGTGCGAGGCGTCTTCGCTCAGTTCGGCGCGCTCGTAGCTTTTGCGCAGCTGGGAGATGTCGGTCATCGGGCCAGTATAGGGAACAGGGGTTGGCCGCGAACTTGTCTCAATTTGCGAATGGCCCGTTCGCCGAGGGTTTACCCGATCAACATTTTGACTCAACCGCCTAGCCTCAGCGGTTGCGAAACCGTCGCGTCACAAAGGAGAGACAAGATGAGCGTGAACTTCAATCTCAACGGCAAGAGCGTCACCGCCCAGGCGGAACCGGACACCCCGCTGCTGTGGGTCATCCGCGACGAGCTGGGCCTGACCGGCACCAAGTTCGGCTGCGGCGCAGCTCTGTGCGGCGCCTGCACCGTGCACCTCAACGGCGCGCCGGTGCGCTCCTGCCAGACCGCGCTGTCGGCCGTCCAGGGCCAGAAGGTCAGCACCATCGAGAGCCTGCCGCGCGACAACTCGCACCCGCTGCAGGTCGCCTGGATCAAGCACGACGTGCCGCAGTGCGGCTACTGCCAGTCCGGCCAGCTGATGAGCGCCACGGCGCTGCTGGCGACGAACAAGAACCCGACGGACGCCGACATCGACGCCGCCATGAGCGGGAACATCTGCCGCTGCGGCACCTATCCGCGCATCCGCGCCGCCATCAAGGACGCCGCCGCCGCGATGCGCGCCTAAGCCCTTCGACAAGCTCAGGACGAACGGAAACATCATGAATACCATTGCACAAACCTCGCGCCGCGACTTCATCAAGACCGCCGCCGTGGTCTCCGGCGGCCTGCTGGTCGGCTTCTCGGTGCCGTCGATCAAGGATGCCGTCGCTGCCGGCACGCTGTACACGCCCAATGCCTGGGTCCACATCGCCGACGACAACACCATCACGCTGATCTCCGCCCGGTCCGAAATGGGGCAGGGCGTCTACACCTCGATGCCGATGCTGATCGCCGAGGAACTGAACGTCGACATCAACCGGATCAAGGTGGCGATCGCGCCGCCGGATGCCAAGCTGTACGGAAACGCGCTGCTGGGCGGCCCGCAGCTGACCGGCGGCTCGACCTCGGTGCGCGACGGCTGGGAAAAGCTGCGCACGGCCGGCGCCCAGGTGCGCGAGATGCTGATCGGCGCCGCCGCCAGCAGGTGGAACGTGGACCGCGGCGAGCTCAAGGCCGAGAACGGCATGGTGCTGGGACCGCGCGGCATGAAGGCGACCTACGGCGAGCTGGCCGAGGCCGCCTCGAAGCAGCCGGTGCCCGAGAAAGTGGCGCTGAAGGACCCGTCGCAGTTCCGCATCGTCGGCAAGCGCACGCGGCGGCTTGACACGCCCGCCAAGACCAACGGCACGGCCGAATTCGGCATCGACGTCAAGCTGCCGGGGATGGTCTACGCGGCGCTCGAGCAGTGCCCCGTGATCGGCGGCACCGTCAAGAGCTTCGATGCGACCAAGGCCAGGTCCATGCCCGGCGTGATCGCCGTGGTGCAGATTCCGGACGGCATCGCCGTGGTGGCGGACAGCTGGTGGCGCGCCAACATGGCCCGCAAGCAACTCACGATCGCCTGGGACGAAGGCGCCGGCGCAAAGCTGAACAACAAGCTCATGATGGATGGCATCCGTGCCGCCTCGGTGTCCGGCAAGCCGCTGCCGATCAAGGCGGTCGGCGACGCGGAGGCGGTGATCGCCGGCTCGTCGCGGGTGGTGCGGCGCGAGTACGTCAGCCAGCTGCTGTCGCATTCGCCGCTGGAGCCGATGAACTTCACGGCCCACTACAACAACGGCAAGATGCTGCTGATCGGCCCGACGCAATGGCAGGACGGCGCCCAGGGCGCGGTGGCCAAGGCGGTGGAGATGAAGCCGGAAGACGTGGCGGTGCAAACCACCTTCCTGGGCGGCGGCTTCGGCCGGCGGATCGACCTGGACTTCATCGTGCAGGCGGCGCAGATCTCCAAGGCGATCAACCGCCCGGTCAAGCTGGTCTGGTCGCGCGAGGACGACATGACGCACGACTTCTACCGGCCGCAGGCGCTGCACAAGATGGCGGCGGCGCTGGGCGCGGACGGCAAGCCGACCGCGATGACCTTCCGTCTCACCTCGCAATCCATCACCGGCCGCGTGTTCGGCCTGCCGGGCGACGTGCAGGACCCGCTGATGACGGAAGCGGCGCTGGCCGCCTACGAGATCCCCGCGATCAAGCACGACCTGGTCAAGCACGACGCCGGCCTGCGGGTGGGTTACTGGCGCTCGGTCAGCCACCTGCTCAACGCCTTCGCCAACGAGAGCTTCATCGACGAACTGGCCAAGGAGGCGGGCCAGGATCCCTACGCGTACCGGATGTCGATGCTGGGCTCGCAGCCGCGCTTCGCCAACGTGCTCAAGCTGGCGGCGGACAAAGCGGGCTGGGGCACGCCGCTGCCGGCCGGCCGCGCCCGCGGCATCGCGCTGATGGAGGGCTATGACACCTACATGGCGCAGGTCGCGGAGATCAGCATGGTGGACGGGGCAGTCAAGGTGCATCGCGTCACCGTCGCCGCCGACCTGGGCCGGATGGTGAACCCGGACACGGTGGAAGCGCAGATCCAGTCCAGCGTGGCGTTCGGCATGGGCGCCGCGCTGATGCAGGAGATCACGCTGGAAAACGGCCGGGTGCAGCAGACCAACTTCCACCAGTTCCCGGTGGTGCGGATGAACGAGTCACCGGCGATCGACATCATCCTGGTGGCCAGCACCGAGAAGCCCGGCGGCATCGGCGAACCGGCCACCGCGGTGGTGGTGCCGGCGATCGCCAACGCGGTCGCGGCCCTCACCGGCAAGCGGGTGCGCCAGCTGCCGATGACGGCGGCGGCAATCCGCGCGGCGTGAGCGGGCGGGCTGCGGGCCCCTCGGTCATCGTGCTCGCCTCGGGCCGGGGCGAGCGCTTCGTCGCCTCCGGCGGCAAGGGGTCCAAGCTGCAGGCGCTGCTCGGTGGCAAGCCGGTGCTCGAGCGCACGCTGGCTGCCGTGCGCGAGAGCGGCCTGCCGTGGCACCTGGAAGATGCCGGCCATGCCGGCATGGGCGATTCGATCGCCGCCGGCGTGCGCGCCACCCAGGATGCGGGCGGCTGGCTGATCCTGCCGGGCGACCTGCCGCTGGTGCGGCCAGAGAGCCTGCGGCGTGTGGCGGCGGCAGTGGTGGCCGGCTATGGCGCCGTGCTGCCGATGCACCAGGGCAAGCAGGGCCATCCGGTCGGCTTCGGGCCCCAGTGCCGCGAGGCGCTGCTGGCGCTGAGCGGGCCGCAAGGCGCGGCGCCGGTGGTGCGGCAGCAAAAGATGATGGACAGCGCGCTGCAAATGGGGCTGGACGACCCCGGCATCGTGATGGACATCGACACCGTGCACGACCTGGCGCGGGCCGAGCAGCTGCTGGGTCAGGCTTGAAACGTCAGCCAGGGTGGCGCGCCGCGCGCAGCAGCCGCTCCAGGCCCCGGTCGTGGATGTTGTGGCGCTTCAGTTCGTCCAGCGTGGCCTGCACGTAGTCCAGCGTGCTGCCATAGACGCCGCTGGCGCTGGAGAAGATGCGCCGGTAGTCCGCTTCACTCAGGACCCCGGTGTGGCTGGGGCTGCGGCGCGACAGGGTGAATGCCAGCGCCCGCACCGGACCATGGGTGGTGTGGCAGGCCAGGAACTTCGGGTCGTAGACGGCCGTCACCATCTCCCGTTGCCACAGCCGCGCCAGGGTCTGCTCGCCCTCGTGTTTCGGGATGCGGAACACCATGCCCTGGCAACTGCCGCCCGACAGCATGCCGAACACCAGGCCGGGGCACTCGGGCGTGCCGCGGTTGATCCGGCTCCACATCTTGAGCGCCCGGTGCCAGCCGTGCACCCGGGCCGGCCGCCGCTCGGCGAAGTCGAACTCCGGCCGCCAGATCAGCGAGGCATAGCCGAACACCCAGAGGTCGCTGTGGCCACCCCATTCGCGCAGGGCTTTTTCCAGCAGGGGCAGGGGATCGCGCAGTGGTTTCACGCTGTCGCTCATGGCGCCACTTTACCGCCGCGCCCGCTGCCGGGATTGGTCACCGCGTGGTCACCGCAGTCCCGGTGCGCGGGGTAGGATGGCAATCCACATTGAGATCCATCGCATGAACCTCCATCCCGCGGTAGCCGCTGTCACCGACCGCATCCGTCAGCGCAGCTCGGCGACGCGCGGCGCCTACCTCAGCCTGATCGACCAGGCGGCCGGGCGCGACCGCGGCTCCGACCGCCTCGGCTGCGCCAACGTGGCCCACGCCTTCGCCGGCATGCCGGCCAACGACAAGTTCAAGGTGGTGGTCGAGCGCGCCCCCAACATCGCGATCGTGAACGCCTACAACGACATGCTGTCGGCGCACACGCCGCTGGGTGCCTATCCCGACCTGATCAAGGACGAAGCGCGCCGACATGGCGCGACCGCGCAGGTGGCCGGCGGCGTGCCGGCGATGTGCGACGGTGTCACGCAGGGCACGCCGGCGATGGAGCTGAGCCTGTTCAGCCGCGACGTGATCGCCATGTCGACCGCCGTCTCCCTGAGCCACGACGTCTTCGATGCGGCGCTGATGCTGGGCGTGTGCGACAAGATCGTGCCCGGCCTGCTGATCGGCGCGCTGCACTTCGGCCATCTGCCCACCGTGTTCGTGCCGGCCGGACCGATGCCCAGCGGCCTGTCGAACAACGAGAAATCGAAAGTGCGCGAGCTGGCGGCGCAGGGCAAGGTGGGCCGCGCTGAACTGCTCAAGGCGGAGCAGGAGGCCTACCACGCGCCCGGCACCTGCACCTTCTACGGCACGGCCAACAGCAACCAGATGCTGCTGGAGGCGATGGGCCTGCAGGTGCCGGGCACCGCCTTCGTCAATCCCGGCAACGACCTGCGCGAGGCCCTCACGCGGGAGGCGACGCGTACGGTGCTGGCCATCGTCAAGGCCCGCCGTTTTGTTCCGATCGGCCGGCTGGTTGACGAACGCGCCATCGTCAACGCCATGTGCGCGTTGCTGGCCACCGGCGGTTCCACCAACCACCTGATCCACTGGGTCGCTGTGGCCCGCTCGGCCGGCATCTCGATCGACTGGGACGACTTCGCGCAGCTGTCGGCGGCGGTGCCGCTACTGGCGCGGGTCTATCCGAACGGCAGCGCCGACGTCAACCAGTTCCAGGCCGCCGGCGGGCCGGGCTACGTCATCCGCGAACTGCTGGACGCCGGCCTGATGCACGAGGACGTGCTCACGGTGCGCGCAGGCGGCTTGCGCGAGTTCACGCGCGAGCCGGTGCTGCTGCCCGACCTGCCGGGCAAGGACGAAGGCGGCGAGCTGCAGTGGACGGAGATCGGCGCCTCGCGCGAGACCAGCATCGTGCGGCCGGCTTCCGATCCCTTCAGTGCGACCGGCGGCCTGAAGCTGCTGACCGGCAACCTGGGCCGCAGCGTGATCAAGATGTCGGCGGTACCGGCCGATCGCCACCTGATCGAGGCGCCGGCCCGCATCTTCAACAGCCAGGACGAGCTGCTCAAGGCCTTCAGCGCCGGCGAGCTGGAACGCGTCTGCAAAGGGAGCGCTGCCAACGGGATGGTGTGCGTGGTGCGCTGGCAGGGTCCGCAGGCCAACGGCATGCCGGAGCTGCACAAGCTGACCCCGCCGTTGGCGGTGCTGCAGGGCCAGGGCTTTCGGGTGGCATTGGTCACCGACGGCCGCATGAGCGGCGCCTCGGGCAAGGTGCCGGCCGCCATCCACGTGTCGCCAGAAGCGGCGGCAGGCGGGCCGCTGGCCAGGCTGCGCGACGGCGACATCGTGCGGCTGGACGCCGAG
>JBBRSZ010000058.1:0-21129 GCA_038244915.1 Burkholderiales bacterium
ACGCACTTCACCGCCGAGGTGTACGTGCTGAGCAAGGACGAGGGCGGGCGCCACACGCCGTTCTTCAACAACTACCGGCCCCAGTTCTACTTCCGCACCACGGACGTGACCGGCGCCATCGAGCTGCCCAAGGACAAGGAAATGGTCATGCCCGGCGACAACGTGTCGATCACCGTCAAGCTGATCAACCCGATCGCCATGCAGGAAGGCCTGCGCTTCGCGATCCGCGAAGGCGGCAAGACCGTCGGCTCCGGCGTCGTTGCGAAGATCCTCGAGTGATGGATTGGGGACAGACCTTTAGCTCTGTCCCCGACTGATTAGGAATAAACATGGCCACCCAACAGAAAATCCGCATCCGTCTGAAGGCGTTCGATTACAAGCTGATCGACCAGTCTGCCGCCGAGATCGTCGACACCGCCAAGCGCACCGGCGCGATCGTCAAGGGCCCTGTGCCCCTGCCGACCCGCATGAAGCGCTTCGACATCCTGCGCTCGCCGCACGTCAACAAGACCAGCCGCGACCAGTTCGAGATCCGCACGCACCAGCGCCTGATGGACATCGTCGACCCGACCGACAAGACCGTCGACGCGCTGATGAAGCTGGACCTGCCGGCCGGCGTGGACGTCGAGATCAAGCTGCAGTAGGCAGCCGAGCCAGCCAGGAGAAGAAGAAGTCAGTCCCCGCTCTTGCGAGCTTCGCAGGAGCGGGTTATAATTTGCGGCTTCGCTCGATTTGAGCGGGGCAACCAGGGCCCACAGGTGGGCCGATTTATCAACCTTCTTTCGCCGTTTCCTTCAGGAGACGTCAAACGCAGAAGCCAATTGCAGCGGCTGCGGCGGGAGCAACGGAGCAACAATATGAGTCTGAGCACCTCAATGGGGTTGCTGGGCCGCAAGGTGGGCATGATGCGCCTCTTCACCGATGAAGGCGATGCAGTGCCTGTCACGGTGGTGGACGTGTCCAACAACCGCGTGACCCAGGTCAAAACCGAAGAGAACGACGGCTACGTGGCCCTGCAGGTCACGTTCGGTTCGCGCAAAGCATCGCGCGTGACCAAGCCGCAAGCCGGCCACCTTGCCAAAGCAGGTGTCGAAGCCGGTGAAATCATCCAGGAATTCCGCGTCAGCCAAGACGTCGCCGGCAAGTACGCCGCCGGCGCCACGGTCCCTGCCGCCGATGTGTTCGCCGTGGGCCAGAAGGTCGACGTTCAGGGCACGACGATCGGCAAGGGCTTCGCGGGCACGATCAAGCGCCACCACATGAAGTCGCAGCGCGCGTCGCACGGTAACAGCCGTTCGCACAACGTTCCCGGCTCCATCGGCATGGCGCAGGATCCTGGCCGCGTGTTCCCGGGCAAGCGGATGACTGGGCATCTCGGTGTCGACACCGTCACCACCCAGAACCTCGACGTCTTCCGCATCGACGAAGCCCGCCAGCTACTGCTGATCAAGGGTGCCGTCCCCGGCTCGAAGGGTGGTTTCGTGACCGTCCGTCCGGCCGTGAAGGCGCGACCGGAGGTCGCTTCCAAGCCTGCCGCGGCTGCCGCGAAGGGAGCCAAGTAATGCAACTCGAACTCCTGAACGAACAGGGCCAGGCCTCGTCCAAGTACGACGCCCCGGAGACCGTGTTCGGCCGTGAATATAACGAAGACCTGGTGCACCAGATCGTCGTCGCCTTCCAGGCCAATGCCCGCCAAGGCACGCGCGCCCAGAAGGACCGCGAGCAGGTCAAGCACTCGACCAAGAAGCCGTTCAAGCAAAAAGGCACGGGCCGCGCCCGCGCCGGCATGACGTCCTCGCCGCTGTGGCGCGGCGGCGGCCGGATCTTCCCGAACAGCCCGGACGAGAACTTCACCCAGAAGATCAACAAGAAGATGTATCGCGCCGGCATGGCGTCCATCTTCTCGCAACTGGCGCGCGAAGGCCGCCTGGCCGTGGTCGAATCCATGAAAGTGGATTCACCTAAGACCAAGCAGCTGGCCGCCAGGTTCAAGGCCATGAACCTCGAATCGGTTCTGGTCATCGCCGAAGAAGTCGACGAAAACCTCTACCTGGCTTCGCGCAACCTGGTCAACGTGCTCATCGTCGAGCCGCGTTACGCCGATCCGCTGTCGCTGGTGCACTACAAGAAGGTGCTGGTCACCAAGGGCGCCGTCGACAAGCTCAAGGAGATGTTCGCATGAGCACCGCCACCAAATACGACGAAGGACGCCTGATGCAGGTTCTGGTCGCTCCCATCGTGTCCGAGAAGGCCACCATGGTTGCCGACAAGAGCAACGCCGTCACGTTCAAGGTACTGCAGAACGCCACCAAGCCGGAAATCAAGGCCGCCGTTGAACTGATGTTCAAGGTGGAGGTGAAGGGCGTCTCCGTGGTGAACATCAAGGGCAAGACCAAGCGCTTTGGCAAGTCCACCGGCCGCCGCGACAACGTTCGCAAGGCCTATGTGACGCTCAAGCCGGGCCAAGAGCTGAACCTCGCAGGGGAGACCGCTTAAACGCGGACGCATCATGACTGTCATCAAGATGAAACCCACTTCACCCGGCCAGCGCGGCATGGTGAAGATCTCCCGGGACCACCTGCACAAGGGTGATCCGTACGCGCCGCTGCTGGAGCCCCAGATCCAGAATGCCGGCCGCAACAACAACGGGCATATTACGACCCGGCACAAGGGCGGTGGTCATAAGCACCACTACCGCGTCGTGGACTTCGTCCGCGCCAAGGACGGCATCCCGGCCAAGGTGGAGCGCATCGAATACGACCCGAACCGCACTGCCCACATCGCGCTGATTTGCTACGCCGACGGCGAGCGCCGCTACATCATCGCCCCGCGCGGCCTTGAAGTGGGCGCATCCCTGCTGTCCGGCGCCGAGGCCCCGATCCGCGCCGGCAACACCTTGCCGGTGCGCAACATCCCGGTCGGCTCGACGATCCATTGCATCGAACTCAAGCCCGGCAAGGGCGCTCAGATCGCCCGCTCGGCCGGTACCTCCGCGACCCTGCTGGCGCGCGAAGGCACCTACGCCCAGGTCCGCATGCGCTCTGGTGAGGTCCGCCGGATCCACATCGAGTGTCGCGCCACCATCGGCGAAGTCGCCAACGAAGAACACAGCCTGCGCCAGTTGGGCAAGGCCGGTGTCAAGCGCTGGATGGGCATCCGCCCGACCGTGCGCGGCGTGGTGATGAACCCCGTGGACCACCCGCACGGCGGCGGCGAGGGCAAGACCGGCGAAGGCCGTCACCCTGTCGACCCGTGGGGCAACCTGACCAAGGGTTACCGGACCCGCAACAACAAGCGCACGCAGGTCATGATCGTGTCGCGTCGCAAGAAGTAAGGGGTAGCCAATGACTCGCTCACTCAAAAAGGGTCCCTTCGTCGACCACCACCTGGTGGCCAAGGCCGACAGGGCCGTGACGACCAAGGACAAGAAGCCGATCAAGACCTGGTCGCGCCGCTCCATGATCCTGCCCGAGTTCATCGGGCTGACGATCGCCGTCCACAACGGCAAGCAGCACGTGCCGGTCTACATCACCGACCAGATGGTGGGCCACAAGCTGGGCGAATTCGCCCTGACGCGCACCTTCAAGGGTCACCCGGCGGACAAAAAAGTCCAGAAGAAATAAGGAAAGACCATGGAAACACGTGCAGTCCTCAGGGGTGTCCGTCTGTCGGTCGACAAGGGCCGTCTGGTCGCAGATCTGATCCGCGGCAAGAAGGTGGACCAGGCGCTCAACGTCCTGGAATTCACCCAGAAAAAAGCGGCCGTGATCATCAAGAAGGTTCTTGAGTCCGCGATCGCCAATGCCGAACACAACGACGGCGCCGACATCGACGAACTGAAGGTCAAGACCATCTACGTCGAGCAGGGCGCTTCGCTCAAGCGTTTCACCGCGCGCGCCAAAGGCCGCGGCAACCGCATCGTCAAGCCCACGTGCCACGTGTACTTGACCGTCGGCAACTAACAGGCTCAGGAAAGATATGGGACAAAAAATCCATCCTACCGGCTTCCGCCTGTCGGTGAGCCGCAACTGGGCCAGCCGCTGGTACGCCAACAACCGTGACTTCGCCGGCATGCTGGCCGAAGACATCAAGGTGCGCGAGTACCTCAAGACCAAGCTCAAGAACGCGGCCGTGTCGCGGATCCTGATCGAGCGTCCCGCCAAGAACGCCCGCATCACCATCTTCTCGGCCCGTCCGGGCGTGGTGATCGGCAAGAAGGGCGAAGACATCGAAGCGCTCAAGAAAGAGCTCGGCAAACGCCTGGGCGTGCCGGTCGCAGTGAACATCGAGGAAGTGCGCAAGCCCGAAATCGATGCCAAGCTGATCGCCGACAGCATCACCCAGCAGCTGGAAAAGCGCATCATGTTCCGCCGCGCGATGAAGCGCGCCATGCAGAACGCGATGCGCCTGGGCGCCCAGGGCATCAAGATCATGTCCGCCGGCCGCCTGAACGGCATCGAGATCGCCCGCACCGAGTGGTATCGCGAAGGCCGCGTGCCGCTGCATACCCTGCGCGCCGACATCGACTACGGTTTCTCGGAAGCCAAGACCACCTACGGCGTCATCGGCGTCAAGGTCTGGGTCTACAAGGGCGACACACTCGGCCGCAACGATGCGCCGGCGGTGGAAACCCCGCGTCCCGATGACGAGCGCCGCCCCCGCGGCCCGCGCCGCGATGCCCGCCCGGGCGACCGCCCGACGGGTGACCGCCGTGGTCCCGCCCCCCGCCGCCCCGCAGCTGGCGCGGGCAATGTTGCGCCGGTTGACGGCAGCGACAAGCCCGCCGAAGCAACCCCAGGTGCAGAAGCACCGAAAGCTACCGTTAAGCGCGTCCGCAAGGCAGCCGCGCCAGCCGCTACTCCGGCTGACGGTAAAGGAGAATAAAGATGCTGCAACCCGCTCGCCGCAAATACCGCAAAGAGCAGAAGGGCCGTAACACCGGCATCGCCACCCGGGGCAACTCGGTGGCATTCGGTGACTTCGGCCTGAAGTGCACGGACCGCGGCCGCCTGACGGCCCGCCAGATCGAAGCCGCGCGCCGCGCGATTTCCCGCCACGTCAAGCGTGGCGGCCGGATCTGGATCCGTGTGTTCCCCGACAAGCCGATCTCCCATAAGCCCGCCGAAGTGCGGATGGGTAACGGCAAGGGCAACCCCGAGTACTACGTGGCCGAGATCCAGCCGGGCAAGGTCGTGTTCGAGATCGTCGGCGTGCCCGAAGAACTCGCCCGCGAAGCGTTCCGCCTGGCAGCCGCCAAGCTGCCGCTGCGCACCACGTTCGTCAGCCGCATGATCGGCGCGTAATTCAGGAGAATGAAGAAATGAAAGCTGCTGAACTGCGCAAGAAAGACGTCGCCGGTATCGAGACCGAAGTCAAGGCCCTGCAAAAGGCCCACTTCGGACTGCGCATGCAGAAGGCCACGCAACAACTCACCAACACCGGCACGCTGCGCATCACGCGCCGTGACATCGCCAGAGCCAAGACCATCCTTGCCCAGAAGCAGGCATCGGAATCGGCTGAGCCCGCCACCAAGGCCAAGTAAGGAAGCACCATGACGGAAGCCAGAACATCCCTCAAGCGCACCCTGATCGGCAAGGTCGTGAGCGACAAGCGCACCAAGACCGTGACGGTCCTGGTGGAGCGCCGTGTGAAGCACGAGCTGTACGGCAAGATCGTTGCCAAGTCGAGCAAGTACCACGCCCATGACGAAAAGGGCGAGTACCGCACCGGCGACGTGATCGAGATCACCGAGAGCCGGCCGATTTCCAAGACCAAGAACTGGGTTGCCACCCGCCTGGTCGAGAAGGCAGCTGCGGTCTAACCACTGCCCTGCGCTCCTCCCGAAAACGGCCCACAATGTGGGTCGTTTTGCTTTGCGTAACAAGCGCATCGCGCATTTATCGGCCAAATTGCAATCGACACCTCGATTGAATCATTTCAGGAGCACACCATGATCAAAGTCGGCGATTCCCTTCCTTCAGCCACGCTGATGGAGTATTCCGAAGTCGAAGGCAACGGCTGCAGCATCGGCCCGAACCCGGTCGATGTCGCCAAGGCCTCGGCCGGCAAGACCATCGCGATCTTCGGCCTGCCGGGCGCCTTCACGCCCACCTGTTCGGCCAAGCACGTGCCCGGTTACGTCGAGAAGGCGGGCGACCTGAAGGCTGCCGGTGTCGACGAGATCTGGTGCGTGAGCGTCAATGACGCGTTCGTGATGGGCGCCTGGGCGCGTGACCAGAAGACCGGAACCAAGGTTCGTATGCTGGCCGATGGCAGCGCCGATTTCGCCAAGGCCACCGGCCTGACCCTGGACCTCACCGGCAAGGGCATGGGCGTGCGCAGCAACCGCTATTCGATGCTGGTCAAGGGCGGCAAAGTCGCGGCGCTCAACATCGAAGGCCCAGGCAAGTTCGAAGTGAGCGATGCCGGCACGCTGCTGGCCCAGGCAAAGGGCTGACGCGTCGCCCTTGAAGATGATCCCCGTTCCTGCGGGGACTCACCAGCCCGTGTGGCGTTCGACGTCGGCCTTGAGGTAGTGCGCGCCCGGAATCGGGTTGTGATAGTAGGGCGGGATTTCCTCGAAGCCGAGGTCCTCGTACAACGCTCGCGCCGCTTCCATGTCGTCGAGCGTGTCAAGCAGCACCGAGCTGTAACCGCACTGGCGCGCCGCATCGAGCGCAGCTTGCGCCAGCTGCCGGCCCAGCCCGCGGCCGCGGAACTCCCCGCGCACATACAAGCGTTTCATTTCTGCGGCGTTCGGATAGTCGGCCGCGTCCATCGGCCGCAATCCGCAGCAACCGGCCAGTTGCCCATTGACCCATGCCAGCAGCAAGGTGCCTCGCGGCGGCGCGTACTCGCCGGGCAGGGTCGCCAGCTCCATTTCGAAGTCCTGGAAGCACAGGTCGACCCCCAGGCCCTGCGCGTACTCGCGCAAGATGTTGCGGACCGGTTCGAGCTCCGAGGAGGACGTCGGGGTGGACAGCTGGATCTGCGGAATCTTGGAGGCTTGCAAGCTCGTGCGACGGCAATGGCGAGCATTCCAGTTTAACGTCTTGTGCCGGTTCGTGGAGGCCGGCGGAACGCGGCTACCCGCCCAGGCTCACCAGCCAGGCCACCGCCGCGCTGCAGGCGGCGAGCAGCCCCAGGGCCAGCAGCCGGGTGCCCGCCGTGTCTCGGGATTGCGGCACCGGCCGGGCCAGCATCTTGTTGCCGTCGACCATCGCACGGATGAGGTTGTCCTTGCGCCGGATCAGGTAGTACAGCACCGCCCCGATATGGAGCAGCACCAGGGCCAGCAGGATCCACTGGCCGATGCGCTTGTGGTACCAGGTCGCAGCCAGGCCCTTGCTGGTCGCGACGAAGCGGTTGAGCGGCCCGGTGAAGGCCGAATCGTCGTCGCCCACCAGCCCGGTCGCCACCTGCGCCAGCAGCACCGCCAGCATCGCGAACACCGATCCCGCGCCCAGCGGGTTGTGGCCGATCAGGTGATCCGGATGAGGCCGGCCGCGCAGGTAGTTGATGACGCTGGCCGGTGAGTAGAGGAAGCTCGAGAAGCGCGACCAGCGCCCACCCACCAGCCCCCACACCAGCCGGAACAGCAGCAGCGCCAGCACCGCATAGCCGATCCGTGCGTGCCAGTTCATGGCCGACCCGCCGGCATAACCGGTCACGACCAGGCCGACGATGCAAACGACCAGGCTCCAGTGGAATAATCGCGTCGGCAAATCCCAGACCCTGATCCTGCTGGCCATCGGTCACCCCTGTTGTTGTTGCTGTGTTGGCCCCGATTGTGCTTGCGTGGCCGTCTGCCTGCCGACTCAGTAGATTCCCTGAGATGGCGGGGCGGCGTAGAACTTTTCGGTCGCTGGTGAAGTCAGCCGCTAGCTCAAGAGCACTTTCGACATCAACAACCCAGGAGAAGAATTCCATGAAACTTGCCATCTCGCTCGTGTTGGCCGCTGCCGCTGCCGCCACCGCCGTTCCGGCGTCCGCGCAGTTCGCCAAGCCGGAGGACGCCGTCAAATACCGCCAGAGCGCGCTGTTCGTGATGTCGCAGCACTTCGGCCGCATCGGCGCCATGGCCAATGGCCGGGTTCCGTACGACGCCGCTGCCGCCGTGCAGAACGCGGAGATCGTGGCCGAGATGGCCAAGCTGCCCTGGGCCGGCTTCGGTCCGGGCACCGACAAGGTCACGCCCACCCGCGCCAAGGCGGAAGTCTGGACCGAGCAGGCCAAGTTCAAGGAGCACAACGAGAAACTGGTGGCTGAAACCGCCAAGCTGCTGGCAGCCGCAAAGACCAACAGCCTCGACAACCTGAAAGTGGCTTTCGGCTCCACGGCCAACACCTGCAAGGGCTGCCACGACGCCTATCGCAAGGATTGATCGGCACGCGCCGCCCACGAAAAAGCCCGCTGCAGTTGCAGCGGGCTTTTTTGATCGGGCCGTTCAGGCCTCGGCCAGCAGTTGTTCGATCAGCTTGTGCAGCTCCGCGAAATCCGGTTCGCCGACATAGCGCTTGACGATCTCGCCGCGCTTGTTGACCACGAAAGTGGTGGGCGTCAGCTGCACATCACCCCAGGACTTGGCCACCGCGCCGGTGTTGTCGATCGCCACCTTGAACGGCAGCTTGCGGGTTTGCGCGTAGTTGACGACGTAGCTGGGTGGGTCGTAGCTCATTGCCACGGCCAGGGTGTCGTAGCCGCGGCCCTTGTACTTCTCGTAGGTCGAAACCACCTTGGGCATCTCCGCCACGCAGGTGACGCAGCTGGTGGCCCAGAAGTTGACCAGCGTCACATGGCCCTTCAAGTCGGCCGTCGTCTTGCGCGTTCCATCGAGCAGCACGAAGGTCGACTCCGGCGCCGTGGCGCTGGCGCGGCCCAGGTACAGCGCCGCGCCGCCTGCCACGACGGCGGCGGCGGCCAGGCCGAAGAGAACTCGTTTCATGGGCCGCATTTTACGGCCGGGGCGGCTCCCCCCGCCCCGCGCAAGGTCAGGCCGCCGCCTCGAGCAGGATCCGGGTCAGGTCGGCCGGCGCGCTGATCATCGGGTCGTGGCCAGTCTGCAGTTCAACGATCCGGATTCCGCCGCCGCCCTGCCAGGCGCCCTCCCAGTAGCGCGGATCGCGCACCCGCGGCCGGATCGCATCGATGGTTCCCAGCGCCGGCCGGGTGCAGTCGACGAAGGTGCGGGGAACGCTGGCGACCCGCTTCGGGTCGAACTGCAGTTCGGCAAGGTACGGGTGCCCCGGATGGGGGGTCTGACGCCGCCGCACCCATTCCAGGTCGTTGCCGGTCAGCCCGAAGACGGATGGGTCGGGGGCCGGGAAACTGTAGTCGGGCGAGGCGGCTGCGGCCGCCAGCCGCGCCTCGCGCACCGCGCTGGCATGCGTGCCGCCCCAGCTTTCCCCCGGCCGCGGCACCACGGCATCGACGTAGACCAGGTGCTTGAGCCGCTGCGGTTGCCGGTCCGCAATCGCCGTGCCGATCATGCCCGCATAGGAGTGAACGGCCAGCACGACGTCGTGCAGTTCCTCGGCTTCGATCGCCTGCAGCACGTCGCTGATGTGCGTTTCCAGCGTGATCGCCGACGACATCAGGTGCGCGCGCTCGCCGACGCCCGTGAGCGTGACCGCATGGGCGCGATGCCCTTCGGACGCGAGCGCCTGCACCACACGGCGCCAGCACCAGCCGCCGTGCCAGGCGCCGTGGACCAGAACGAAGTTCGCCATGTCAGACCACCTTCCCGTTCCTGAGTTCGGCCAGTTGCGCGGGTGTGCGCCGCAGCAGTTCGGTCAGCACCTCGTCGGTGTGCTGCCCCAGCAGCGGCGGCGGCCGGTCCGTGCGCACCGGGGTGGCGCCGAGTTTCATCGGGCTGGCCACCAGCCGAAGCGCCGGATCCAGCGGATGCTCCCATGCATTCACCATGCCGCGCGAGCGCACCTGCGCGTCCTCGAACACTTCGGCCAGGTTGTTGATCGCGCCGCAGGGCACCTTGGCTGCTTCCAGAGCCGCCAGCCACGCCGCCTTGCCGCGCTGCTTCATGACTGCCTCCAGCAGCGGCACCAGCACGGTCCGGTTGCGCACGCGGTCCTGGTTCTTGGCGAAGCGCGGGTCCCGCGCCAGCTCCGGCCTGCCGGCCACCTCGCAGAACCTGGCGAACTGGCCGTCGTTGCCGACGGCCAGGATGATGTGGTCCTTGCTGGCGTCCGATGCCGCCGCGGTCTCGAACACCTGATAGGGAACGATGTTCTGGTGCGCGTTGCCCGAGCGCCCCGGCACCTTGCCGCTGACCAGGTAGTTGGAGCCCAGGTTGGCCAGCATCGCCACCTGCGTATCGAGCAGGGCCATGTCGATCGCCTGGCCCTCGCCGGTCTTTTCCGCATGCCGCAAGGCCGCGAGGATGGCGACCGTGGCGTACATGCCCGTGAACAGGTCGGCCACCGCGACGCCCACCTTCTGCGGGCCGCCGCCGATGTCGTCGCGCTCGCCGGTGATGCTCATCAAACCGCCCATGCCCTGGATCGCATAGTCGTAGCCGGCGCGCTCGCGGTAAGGGCCGGTCTGGCCGAAGCCGGTCACGCTGCAATAGACCAGGCGCGGGTTCAGTGCCTTGAGCGACGGGTAGTCGAGCCCGTAGCGGGCCATGTCGCCGACCTTGAAGTTCTCCACGAACACGTCGCACAGCGGCACCAGCTCGCGCACCAGGGCCTGCCCGGCCTGCTGCGAGATGTCGCAGGTGACCGAGCGCTTGTTGCGGTTGGTGCCGAGGTAGTAGGCCGCTTCCGCCGTCTCCCGGCCCTGAGCGTCCTTCAGGAATGGCGGGCCCCAGGTGCGGGTGTCGTCGCCGCTGCCGGGCCGCTCGATCTTGATCACGTCGGCGCCGAGGTCGGCCAGGGTCTGGGTGCACCAGGGCCCGGCCAGCACACGCGAGAGGTCGAGAACACGGATGCCGTCAAGTGAGTTCATCGCCTTATTTTCAGGGCAAACGGATAATGCCGGGATGTTCCGCCCCGCCCTTTCGGCAACCCTGCTCACCCTGGCCGCCTGCAGTCCGACCTTCAACTGGCGCGAGGTCCGCGCCGAAGCGATGCCGCTCAAGGCAATGCTGCCGTGCAAGCCCGACAAGGGCGCCCGGACCGTGCCGATGGCGGACCGGCAGGTCCAGTTGCAGGTGCTCGGCTGCGAGGCAGGTGGCGCCACTTTCGCGCTGTTGTCCGGCGACGTCGTCGATCCGCTGCGCTCCGGGGAGGTGCTGGCGCAATGGCGGCAGGCAACCCTGGCCAACCTGCGCAGCTCCGGTGCGCAGGACCGGCCGTTCCTGCCGGCCGGAGCCATGGCCTTGCCGCAATCGCTGCGCGTCACGGCCGTCGGCCAGCGCGCGGACGGCAGCAAGGTGGAGAGCCAGGCCGTCTACTTCGCGCGCGGCAGCCAGGTGGTGCAGGCCGTGATCTATGCCGACCAGGTCCCGGCCGAGGCCGCCGACACCTTTTTCGCCGGCCTGGGATTCGAATGAGCCTGCTGCCGGTCCGCACCGCCATCGCGGTGTTCCTCGCGTTCGCGTTCACCTACTTCTTCTCGGCCCTCTTGCGGGCGATCACGGCGACCTTGTCGCCAACGTTGACGCAGGAGTTCGCGCTGCATTCGCGCGACCTGGGGCTGCTCGCCGGCGGCTATTTCCTGGGCTTCGCCGCCACCCAGCTGCCGTTGGGAACCTGGCTGGACCGGCACGGACCCAAGCGCGTCATCCTGAGCTTCCTGGGCATCGCGGTGCTGGCCTGCATCGCGTTTTCGCTGGCGACCAGCTTCGCCTGGCTGCTGGCGGCGCGGGTGCTGGGCGGAGTGGGCGTGAGCGCCTGCCTGATGGCGCCGCTGACGGGCTTTCGGCGCTGGCTCGATCCGACGGCGCAGTTGCGCGCCAACAGCTGGATGCTGATGACCGGCTCGTTCGGCATGATGGCCTCGACGCTGCCGGTCCAGTGGTTGATGCCGGTAGTCGGCTGGCGCCCGCTGTTCTGGGCGCTGGCGGCGCTGATCGCCCTGTCGATGCTGGTGATCGCGGTGCTGGTGCCGGCCTGGCATCGGGACGACACGCCCGGCGACGAGCGCTCCGGCAGCTATGCCCAGGTCTGGCGCGACCCGTACTTCCGGCGCCTGGCGCCGATCGGCTTTTTCAGCTACGGCGGAATGATCGCGATGCAAACGCTGTGGGCCGGACCCTGGCTGGTGCGAGTGGCGGGCTACCCGCCGCTGCAGGCCGCCGGCGGCCTGTTCACGATCAACATCTGCATGCTCGCGGCATTCCTCAGCTGGGGCGCCCTCAACCCGCAACTGGCGCGCCGGGGCTTGAGCACCAATCGCCTGATCGCCCGCGGCCTGCCCGTGAGCCTGGTTGTGCTCGCGGCCATCATCGTCCTTGGCCCGCAAGCAGGCGCCTGGGCCTGGGCGGCGTTCTGCGTCAGCTGCACCTTCGTCTCGCTGGCCCAGCCGGCGGTCGGCATGGCGTTTCCGCCGGCGCTCGCGGGCCGTGCGTTGTCCGCTTACAACCTGGTGATCTTCAGCGGCGTGTTCGTCGTGCAGTGGGGAATCGGCCTGCTGATCGACGGTTTCGCGGCCGCCGGCCTGGACACCGTCGGCACCTTCCGCGCCGCGATGGCGGTGTTCCTGGCCTGCAGCGCCGCCTCCTATGGATACTTCATGCTCGCGAACCGGGATAATCACCGCACCGCGACCGCCCACCCATGAACGCCATCCTCCTGATCGCCCACGCACCCCTGGCCAACGCACTGCGGCAGTGCGCGCTGCATGTCTTTCCCGATTGCGAGACGACGGTGGCGGCGATCGATGTCCAGCCCAACCTCTCGCCGGACGAAACCCTGGCCACCGCCCGCATCGCGCTGCAGCAACTTGGTCACCTGCCGCAGGTCAAGGGCGTGCTGGTGCTGACCGACATCTTCGGCGCGACCCCGAGCAACGTCGCGCAGAAGCTGGTGGATGGCGTGCACAGCCGCCTGATCACCGGCGTCAACCTGCCGATGCTGCTGCGCAGCGTCAGCTACCGCCATGAGCCGCTCGAAGCCCTGGTGTCGCGGGCCGTGATCGGCGGGACCCAGGGCGTGATGCAAGTGGCCGTCACCGCACCCCAAAACCAGCCCCGACGCACCACCAATGATCAAGACAACCACGACCATCAGCAATAAGCTGGGCCTGCACGCGCGGGCCTCCGCCAAGCTGACCAAGCTGGCCGGCAGCTTTCCCTGCGAGGTCTGGATGAGCCGGGGCGAGCGCCGCGTCAACGCCAAGAGCATCATGGGCGTGATGATGCTGGCCGCCGGCATCGGCAGCGAGGTGACGGTCGAAACCAATGGCGAGCGCGAACAGGAGGCGATGGACGCGATCCTGGCCCTGATCGGCGACCGCTTCGGGGAAGGCGAGTGAGCGCCGCCCGGCCGCCCCAAGGTGCGAAGGCCCCCTCGGGGGGCAGAGCCGCGAGCTCGCTCGCAAGCGTGGCGGCCATCCCATGACCTTCTCGGTCCACGGCCTGCCGGTCGCTCGCGGCATCGCCATCGGCCGCGCGGTGCTGATGGCGTCCAGCCGGGTGGACGTCGCGCATTACTTCATCGACCCCAGCCAGATCGAGTCGGAGATCGCGCGGGTGCGGGTCGGCCGCAATGCGGTGGTGGACGAGATCCACCGGCTGCAGCAGACCATCGCCGCCATGGGCCCCAAGGAAGCGCCGCACGAACTGGCCGCCCTGCTCGACGTCCACCTGATGCTGCTGCAGGACGAGGAGCTGATCAGCGGCGTGAAGCACTGGATCAGCGAGCGGCTGTACAACGCCGAATGGGCGCTGACCACCCAGCTCGAGGTGCTGGCGCGCCAGTTCGACGACATGGAGGACGAATACCTGCGCGAGCGCAAGGCCGACCTCGAGCAGGTCGCCGAGCGCATCCTTCGCTACATGAAGGGCGTCGGCTCGCCGGTGGCGCCGCCGGCCGCGCGCCGCAAGACGCAACAGGACCTGTTGCTCGATGACAGCATCGACGTGCCACTGGTACTGATCGCTCACGACCTGTCGCCGGCCGACATGCTGCAGTTCAAACAGAGCGTGTTCGCCGGTTTCGTCACCGATGTCGGTGGCAAGACCTCCCATACTGCCATCGTGGCCCGCAGCCTGGACATTCCGGCGGTGGTGGGCGCGCGCGGCGCCAGCCACCTGGTGCGGCAGGACGACTGGGTGATCATCGACGGTGATGCCGGCGTGATGATCGTCGATCCCTCGCCGATCATCCTGGCCGAATACGGTTTCAAGCAGCGTCAGGGCGAACTCGAGCGCGGGCGCCTCGCCCGGCTGCGGCATACACCGGCCGTGACGCTGGACGGCCAGAAGGTGGAGCTGCTGGCCAACATCGAGATGCCGGAGGACGCGCCCGGCGCCGTGCTGGCGGGCGCCGTCGGTGTCGGCCTGTTTCGCAGCGAATTCCTGTTCATGGGCCGCAAGGGCGACCTGCCCGGCGAAGAGGAGCAGTACCAGGCCTACAAGAAGGCGGTCGAGGGCATGCAGGGGCTGCCGGTGACGATCCGCACCATCGACGTCGGCGCCGACAAGCAGCTGGACGACTCGCTGCGCGACGCCGCCCACCTGAACCCGGCACTGGGCTTGCGGGCGATCCGCTGGAGCCTGGCCGACCCGGCGATGTTCCTGACGCAACTGCGCGCCATCCTGCGCGCCGCGGCCCATGGGCAGGTGAACCTGCTGATCCCGATGCTGGCCCACGCCAGCGAGATCCGCCAGACGCTGTCGCTGATCGACTTCGCCCGCGCCGAGCTGGACAACCGCGGGCTGACCTACGGGCCGGTCAAGTTGGGGGCGATGATCGAGATCCCGGCGGCGGCGCTGACGCTGAAGATCTTCCTGAAGTACTTCGACTTCCTGTCGATCGGCACCAACGACCTGATCCAGTACACGCTGGCCATCGACCGCGCCGACGAATCGGTGGCGCATCTGTACGACCCGCTGCATCCAGCGGTGTTGCGGCTGGTGGCGGAAACCATCGCCGAGTGCAATGCCCAGGGCAAGGGCGTCAGCGTCTGCGGCGAAATGGCGGGCGACACCACGCTCACCCGGCTGCTGCTGGGCATGGGGCTGCGCAGCTTTTCGATGCACCCGGCGCAGATCCTGGCGGTCAAGCAGGAAGTGCTGCGCGCCGACGCAGCACGGCTGGCACCGTGGGCGCAACGCGTGCTGGAGGCGGAAGACCCGGGCGCGCTGCTGGCCAAATAGGTCAGCGGGCCCGCGTGCCCAGCACCGCGGCGCCGATGATCATCACGCCCGCCAGGGCGATCGAGGGGCTGAACGGCCGGCCGCTCACCACCATCAGCAGCGCTGTCGACAGCAAGGGCGTGAGGTAGCTCAGGACGCCGATCTGCCGCGGGTCGCCCAGCTTCAGCGCCCGGTCCCACAGGAAGAAGGCGGCGCCCAACGGCCCCAGGCCCATGACCGTGACCAGGATCCAGTCCTGAAGCTGCAGTGTGACCGGCGCTTCGAGCAGCCGATGGCAAAGCAGCGACAGCAGCCCCGACACCAGTCCGAACAGCCCGATCGCCGCGGTGGGGAAGACCGGCACGCGCCGGGTCCCCAGCGAGTAACTGGCCCAGATGAAGGCCGACCCCAACGCCGGCAGGTAGCCCCACGACCACGTGGCGGACACCCCGCGACCGGCCCCGAGGATCGCGACTGCGGCGCCAGCAAATCCGACCAGCGCCGCGGCGACGTGGACGGCGCGCAGCGTCACGTCGGGCAGGAACAGCGGCGCCAGCACCACCAGCAACAGCGGCCACAGGTAGTTGACGAGGTTGGCTTCCACCGGCGGCGCCAGCCGCAGCGCGATGAACAGCAGGAAGTGGAAGCCGAACAGCCCGTACACGCCCAGGGCCAGCGTTGCGGGCGGAACGCGCCACTGTCGCACCAGCGGCCAGGCCGGGATGCTGCCGATCACCAGCGCCAGGCCGGTCAGCAGGAACGGGGGAAGGTGCTTGAGCGCGACGCCGAGCGAGGCCAGCGTGGCCCACAGCACGATCGCGCCGAGCGCGGGCAGGTTGGCGCGCAGCGCGACCCTCCCGGCTCAGGTGCTGGCGACGCCCGCGGAGCCCACCGGGACGCCTGCGGCGTGGGCCTGCTGGTCGGCGTGATACGAGCTGCGCACCATGGCGCCGACGGCGGCGTGGCTGAAGCCCATTTCGTGGGCCTGCTGTTCGAACATCTTGAACGTGTCCGGGTGCACGTAACGGCGCACCGGCAGGTGGCTGGTGCTGGGCGCCAGGTACTGGCCGATGGTGAGCATGTCGATGTCGTGCTCGCGCATGTCGCGCATGGTCTGCAGGATCTCGTCGTCGGTCTCGCCCAGGCCGACCATGATGCCGCTCTTGGTCGGCACGCCGGGATGCAGCGCCTTGAACTTCTTCAGCAGGTTCAGGCTGAAGGCGTAGTCGGAACCGGGCCGCGCTTCCTTGTACAGGCGCGGTATCGTTTCCAGGTTGTGGTTCATCACGTCCGGCGGAGCAGCTTGCAGGATCGCCAGCGCGCGGTCGTCGCGGCCGCGGAAGTCCGGCACCAGGATCTCGATCGTCGTGCCGGGCGACAGTTCGCGCGTGCGCTTGATGCAGTCGACGAAATGCTGGGAGCCGCCGTCGCGCAGGTCGTCGCGGTCGACGCTGGTGATGACCACGTACTTGAGCTTGAGCCTGGCAATCGTGCGGGCCAGGTTCTCGGGCTCGTTGCCGTCCAGCGGATCCGGCCGGCCGTGGCCGACGTCGCAGAACGGGCAACGGCGGGTGCACTTGTCGCCCATGATCATGAAGGTGGCCGTGCCCTTGCCGAAGCATTCGCCGATGTTGGGGCAGGACGCTTCCTCGCACACCGTGTGCAGGTTGCTTTCGCGCAGGATCTGCTTGATCTCGTAGAAGCGGGTGGTCGGCGAACCGGCCCGAACGCGGATCCAGTCGGGCTTCTTGAGCACCTCGCCCTGTTCGACCTTGACCGGGATGCGCGACAGCTTGGCAGCGGCCTTCTGCTTGGCCAGCGGGTTGTAGCTCTCGGCGCTTTGCGCTTCGCGGACGACGTCGTGGGTGCTCATGGGGTTTAAGGGCCGAGGTAGGCGCCGAGCTTCTGGCCCAGCACCTGCGCCGCTTCGTTCCAGGTGGTTGAGATTCCGATTGTAGAAAGGTCCACGGTTTGCAGCCCGGCGTAGCCGCAAGGGTTGATCCGGTGGAAGGGTTCGAGGTCCATGGCGACGTTCAGCGCCACGCCGTGGTAGGTGCAATGCCGGCTGACCTTGATTCCCAGGGCGGCGATCTTGCCCAGGCCCTCGAAGGACGCGCCGCTGGCCAGCCGGGTGTGCCCGAACGGGTCGTCCAGCCGGACGTAGATGCCGGGCGCGCCCGGCACGCGATGGCCGGTCACGCCAAAGTGGGCCAGGGTGCGGATCACGGCTTCCTCGACGCGGTAGACGTATTCCTTGACGTAGATGCCGGTGCGGCGCAGGTCCAGCAGCGGGTACGCCACCACTTGGCCGGGGCCGTGGTAGGTCACCTGGCCGCCCCGGTCGGTCTGAACCACCGGGATCGCGCCGGCATCCAGCACGTGGTCCGGCTTGCCGGCCACGCCCTGGGTGAACACCGGATCGTGCTCGCACAGCCAGAGCTGGTCGGCGGTCGAATCGCCCCGGACGGCGGTGAATTCCCGCATCGCCTGCCAGGTCGGCAGGTAGGCGACCTGGCCGAAGTGATGAATTTCCATCATCACATTCCTCAACCCTTCTGCGCAGCTCGGATCTGCGTTGCCATGTCCATCCCGTTGAGCGTCTTTTCGACCATCACGAAGCGGTGGCCTGTGGTCTGTGCCCAACGTTCGCCGACCAGCCGCTTTTCGCGCGAATCATCGTTGGTGGCATACGCATCGCCCTTGTATTCCACAACCAGCAGGCCGCCGCCATTCAATTCGGCCACGAAGTCCGGATAAAAGTAGTCCGTGGCTGTCGGAAGCCAGAACGCGAATTCCGGCAACTGCTCCAGGTTGCGTACCCAGTGCTTGACCGAGTCTTCGCGATCCAGGGCCTTGGCGCATTCGAACTCCTCGCCTTCAGACTTCAGCTTTGCAATTTCCGGGTAGTAATGCTTCTTGAAAGTCCAGCGGCCGTTGTAAGCCTGCCGCACCGGATAGCGGCCTTTGCGGAACTCGAAGGTCCACCTGGTACTGAAGGCCAGCTCTGCCTCGGCGCGGCCAAACAACAGGTTCTGGAATCCCTGGTTGCGGGCCGCCGAAACGAAGTTGTCGATCCGCCTGGAAATCATCTGACCAAGTTGAAACCGGGAGCGAATCAGGCCGGTCAGCGTCAGGCCGCGATCGTGCAGGAGATGCGATACGAGCCGCAGAACGTAGGCTTGCGTTTCCGCCTGGGTCAGCCCTGCTCGCCGCACCTGCCGCTCCAGAGCCAACGCAAGGTCAAGCTCAGTTGCGTCCGTTGGCACCGAATCGAGCGAAAGCTGCGCTGCATCAGCCTGCTTGAGACGAACGCGTTCTCCATCGAGGTAGATTTCGAAAAGATCGCTTTGCTGCACCAGACCGAACCCCGGCAATTCGGGCCGGGCATCAGCCCTTAACAGGTCGAAGTCGATCAATTCGCCCAGCGTTTCACGCTCGATGAGTTCGAGTTCGCCTTGAATCCGGACGCATAGCTGGGGAATGGCCGCAAACGGGACGTCCCTTTCCGCAGGAGAGCGTAGGGCAGTCAGCCGCGCCTCGTGCTGGTCGAACTGCTGCGCCAGAGCAGGTTTGTCGCCGGCGCCAGCCACCGTAAGAATGGCGTTGCGGGCGGCCTCGGTCACCGGCCCGGTCACCCGCAGCCGGACCGGCTCCGTCGCCGATGAGCCGGCCAGCACCTGCACGTCGGGTTGCGCCGCCAGTGCTGCAGTGATGACGGCTAAATCCTTGCCCTTGAGTTCGACCTCCAGCACCAGCGTCTCGGCCAGCGCGGGAGTTGCGTGGTCGCCGCCTTGCGCGCCGAACAAATCGTTCTCGTCGGGTAGCAGCACGCTCGCGGCGCTCAGCGCATCGAACCCCATCCCTTGCGTCAGGCTGTCAACCAGCGAGTTGGCGGCCTCCGAAAAACTGCGGGCAATGACATGGGCATAGGCCTTGTTCAAGGCGGGGCTCTTGCGCTTTTTGGCATAAGGCATGCGCAGCACCCGCCCCATGAGCTGCTCGACCGCCTGGTTGCTGCGAAGGTTCTGCAGTGCGCACAGAACATAGGCAAATGAACAGTCCCAGCCTTCTTTGAGCGCATCGACAGTGATCACATAGCGCACCGGACACGAGGGATCGAACAGATCGAGGCCATCCAGGCCGCGCTGGTTGCCGGTGGCAACGGCGATCTCGCGTTCCTCGACGTGGTGCGTCTCGATCAGATGCTGTTTGACCACGTCCACCGTTGCTTCGCCGCCCTTGTCCTGGGCCTGGAACAACACGATGGGACGCACGTACTCCGGTTCATGAGCCGCCTCCGATTCGAGATGCGTGCGGCGCAGCAGGGCGTCCCGCACCGCGTCCTGCCAGCCGGTTTCATGCTCGGCCAACATGATCGGCAGCTTGATCATGTCCTCCGCCTCCAGCTGGCGTGCCGACACGCTGTACAGCACATTGGTGCGCTGAGGCACCGGCGTGGCGGTTAGGTCAAGCACGCAGCTGGGGCGAATGCCCTGCAGCATGGCGAGCGAGAGCGGTGTCTTGGCGTTGTGGGCCTCGTCCACGATGACGATCGGCTGTTGCCAGGCCAGCCAGTTGGCCAGCGAGCTCTTCACGCGGCCGAGGTCTGTCCGAGTCAGAAAAGTCTGATTCTCGTCGGCGAGGTCCGCCTCTTCCACGCAAGCCAGTCCGCGCTGGGCCGCCTGTTGCGGCGCGAGGTTCAGGCTTTTGAAGTGCGTTTCCCAGGCTTCGCTCATCGCGTAGACGCGCCGGCCAGCCTTGTTAGTCACACGAAAACTCTGAATCGTGGCCACCACGATGACCGCCTTGCGACCGAAGTCCTGCGGCGGCACCGTGTGCAAGTCGTCGAGCTCGCAGACGACGAATTGATCCCCATACGTTTTCTTGAGCGACGCCCGGTAGGCGTGTCCCGGCGTTTGCAAGGCGCTCAAGGTCTGGCTGCGGATGGTGTCGCTCGGCACCAGCCACAAAGCAACTGG
The DNA here is from genome assembly GCA_038244915.1 of Burkholderiales bacterium. Classification (GTDB taxonomy): domain Bacteria; phylum Pseudomonadota; class Gammaproteobacteria; order Burkholderiales; family Burkholderiaceae_C; genus Ramlibacter. Next base: position 20,239 of record JBBRSZ010000058.1, read on the forward strand.
AAATTCCCGATGGGTCCAGGCCCGCGCGATGCAGGGAATGGCATGCGATGCGAGCAATGTCTTGCCGCCGCCGGTGGGGATACGCAGGCACAGGGTTGGCACATCGCCCAACTCGTCGCTGCGATAGGGGACTCCCGGCGCCCCACCTTCGCGCTGCATCGCATGCGCGAAGGCCGGTTCCAACCCCATGGTCTCGGCCTGCTGAAGGAACAATTCCAGCGCCTTGAGCGCGTCGCTTTGGTAGACCTTGAGTTTGAATTCATCCGCCACGTGCAACTCTCCCCTGGCGGCCCGGGTTCAGCGGGCCGAAATGTCGTATGGAATCTGCTTGAAAGTCACTCCGGCCGCGGCCAGCCGGGCCGGCCCCACACGCACCGATTCGCCGTACACCACCATCGGCGTGCCGGCAGGCGCCACTTGCGCGTGCAGCGTCCGAAGCGCCGCCAGCACATCTCGCGTGAGGACGTTGCCGGCTGCGGGGCGCCGGTCTCCCAGAACTCCGTTGAACAGCAGGTAGCAAGCGATGCGGGGTGTCCGTGTGGATGGCGCCGGCTCGACGCCGTCCTCCAGTTGCCTGCTGTCGATGGAGTAGCTTGTTCCCAAGAAAGGTGTCCCGGGCTTGCTGCCGGCCGGATCGAAGGCGGCGCCCGTTTCCTGCTGCCAGACGTAGGCAGCCAGTGTGGCGAAGCGCACATCCGGGTGAATGCGGCCGTTCTCATCGAATACCGGCGCGCCGAGCTTCAGGAAGCGGAAACCCTCGCCGCCTTGCCAGTTCACCACCTTGCTGATGCCGCCCTGCTCGCCGTCGATCACCTTTTGCAGGCGCGGCAGGCAATGGGTGGCGGCGTGCTCGCCCATCTCGATGCCGATCCAGCGACGGCCCATCTTGTG
>JBBRSZ010000059.1:0-20741 GCA_038244915.1 Burkholderiales bacterium
GATGTCGACCTGGCCGCCGATCACATCGGTCATGACCTGGTTGTTGCCCTTGTACGGGATGTGGATGAAACTCATCCCGGTGCGCTCTTGCAACAACTCCATCGCCAGGTGCGGAAAGCCGCCCTCGCCGTTGGACCCGAGCCGCAGCTTGCCGGGATTGGCCTTGCCGTAGGCCACCAGCTCCGGCAAGGTCTTGGCCGGCAGTGCCGGGTTGGCCGCCAGCAGCAGGTAGTTGGTGTAGGCCATCGCCACCGGCACGAACTCGCTGCGCACGTCGATCGGCTGCTTGTTGGAGATCGGCGCCACCGCCATGCTGCCCATCTGGCCCATGACGAAGGTGTGGCCGTCGTTGGGGCCTTGCAGCGCCGCCTGCAGCCCCAGCAGACCGGAGGCGCCAGGCTTGTTCTCGATCACGATCGCCTGGCCGAGCGACTCCTGCAGATGCGGCTGCAGCAGCCTGCTGATGACGTCGCCGAGGTCACCTGCCGGGTACGGCACGATGACGCGGATCGGTTTGGTGAAGGTCTGAGCGACGGCGGCGACGGCCATCGAACACAAGGCAGCGGTCACCGCTGCGGCGCGAATCAGCTTGTTCATCGGAACTCCTGGGTCGGAACGGACGGGACGAATCAACTAACAAGACTTTTAGTCAAGTAACTTGAATCCTAGAGATGGGACTCGCCGCTGTCAACGCCGTCGGCGCGGTTTTTCAGGCTTTGCGCTTGCGCGGGGGGCCGCTATTGGCGCGGCGGCCAGCCCGCTGCGGCTGGGCGTGCTGGCCCAGAGCACCCGCGTGACCCGGCGGCCCGGATTGCGATAGCCGTGGGGCGCCTCGGAGCGAAAGCTGAACGAGTCGCCAGCCGCCAACCGGAACACCTCCGTCCCGACGGTCAGCTCGAATTCGCCCTCGATCACGTAGCCAACCTCCTCGCCAACATGCGAAAGCTGGCCACGGCTGCCCGCGCCGGGCGCGAGGGTGTGCAGGTTGCTCTCGAGCATATGGTCGCCGTCGGGCGGCACCAGACGCTCGACCGACGAGCCCCGCCCGTGCAACGACAAGGTCTGCCGCGAACCGGCGCGCGCGACCACCTGCTGCAATTCGCCGGGCGAGAACAGATCGGCGACGCTGACGTCCAGGCAGCTGGCAATCTTGCCCAGCATCGAAAGCGAAGGACTGACCCGGCCATTCTCGATCTTGGACAGCATGCTTTCGCTGCAGCCAATCCGCTCGCCCATCTCCCGCAACTTCAGCCCCTTCAGTCGACGCGTGCTACGGATGCTGCCGCCGACCGCAACGCCTTCGCGCGCTGGCGGCTTGACAGCAGAAACAGGAGGACGGGTCGACGCCCGGGCCAGGCTGGGTTTCATGGAATGAGCCGGATTATGCGGCGCACCATGGGCGTTGGACGTGGCGCGCCGGCTGGGACAGCTGCCCGTTCACGCGGCGTGCGCCGGCAGTTGCCGCAAGCCGGTGAGGCTAGAAGCCAGGATGATCCAGGCCTGCAGCCCGAAGCCGGCCAGCGCCAGCCACAGGCAGGCCGGTTCGCCCCATTGCGCGCCCACCAGGCCGCCCAGCGCGGCGCCGACCGGGCGCGAGCCGGCGTTGACGGTCAGGAAGACCGACGACACCCGCCCCAGCATCGCGCCGGGCGTGACGCTCTGGCGCAGCGTGGTGGAAGTGATGGTCCAGATGATCGGACCGGCGCCGAACAGCAAGAACGACGCCCCGGCCAGCCAGCCGGAGGGCAGCGCCAGCGTGCCGACCATGGTGGCCGCGGCCAGCACCGACACCGCCGGCCCGAGCTGGATCGCCCGGCCGAACGGCATGGCGCCGACCACGCGCGAGGCCAGCAGCGCGCCCACCACCATGCCGGCGCCGTAGCAGCCCAGCGTGAAGCCCACCGCCTGCGTGCTGAGTCCGAGGGCGCGCACGGCGTAGGGAACATAGGCCGCCTGCAGCACGAACCAGGAAATGTTCCATGCCACGCCGGTCAGCAGCATCGGCCTCAGGAATGGCTGGCGCCAGACCAGCTCGGCGCCGTCGCGGATCTCCAGCAGCGGATGGCGCGGCGGCGCGGCGGGCCGCACCGGCTCATGCAGGCGCCACAACAGGCCAACAGCGGCGAACGAGAGCACCGCTGCGAGCACGAAGGCCGACGGCGCACCGGCCCACGCCACCAGCGCCCCGGCCAAAGCGGGCCCGCCCGCGAAGGCGGCGCTGCGGGCCAGTTCGAGCCGGCCGTTGGCGCGCGCGAACAGTTCACGCGGCACCAGGGCCGGCACCAGCGCCGGCGCGGCGACACTGAAACCGACGGTGCCGACCGCGCCGACGAAGCCCAGCACGGCCAGACCCAGGATCGAGAGCCGGCCCGAGGCCACCATCGCGAGCAGGGCCAGCAGCGAGAGAGCGCGCAGCGTTTCGGCCGCCAGCATCAGGCGCCGCCGCGAGACCCGGTCGGCCAGCAGCCCGAGCGGAATCGACAGCAGCAGGAAAGGCAGCGTCTGCACCGCCGCCAGCGTGCCGATCTCGCCCGGCCCGGCGCCCAGCTCCAGCACCGCCACCAGCGGCACCGCGGCCAGGCTCAGTTGCTCGGCCGACTGGGCCGCGAGATTGGAGCCGGCCAGGGCGGTGAAGGAGCGGGGCAAGGTCGTCGTGGGCATGAGGTCGAGTCTCGCTGAAACCGCCATGGTGCCCACGCAACGCGGCCGTGACTGGCCATTTGCGGACACGCGATTGCCGGGGCATCATGCGGCTCCCAGCAACGCCTCCACAGGAATCCACAATGAAACTGAAACGCACCCTGCTCGCCGCCGCAGTCCTTGCCGCCGCCTCGCTGGCCCAGGCCGCCGGCTTCACGCTGACCAGCCCGGACATCAAGGCCAACGGGATGATCGACAGGAAGTACGAGTTCAACGGCTTCGGTTGCGCCGGCGAGAACAAGTCGCCGGCCCTGAAGTGGAGCGGCGCGCCCAAGGACACCAAGAGCTTCGCCGTCAACGTCTACGACCCCGATGCGCCGACCGGCTCCGGCTGGTGGCACTGGTACGTGGTCAACCTTCCGGCCGACACGACCGAACTGAAGGCCGATGCCGGCGCCGTCGGCGGCGCCAACCTGCCCAAGGGCGCCAGCCAGGTCAGGACCGACTTCGGCGCCGCCGGCTTCGGCGGCGTCTGCCCGCCGCAGGGCGACAAGCCGCACCGCTACATCTTCACGCTGCATGCATTGAAGACCGACAAGCTCGACATCCCGGCCGATGCGACCGCGGCACTGGCCGGCTTCATGGTGAACGCCAACACCCTCGCCAAGGCCAGCTTCACCGCGAAGTACGGCCGCGCGAAGAAGTAAAGGCCTGGCGGCTGCTGTCGCGCGCCCACACCTTGGCCGGCCGTTCGGCCGGCGCCGCCTTCTTGCGCTCCGCGCCGCGACCGTCAAGGTTTGGTAAAGCCGGCGGCCCGATGCATCATGCGAATCCCTTTCACAGACCTTGAGGATAGCGCCATGAGTTTCACGTTGAGCAGCCCCGACATCCCCGCCGGCGGGACCATCGCCAGCAAGTTCGAGTTCGACGGCTTCGGCTGCTCGGGGGAAAACAAGTCACCGGCGCTGAAGTGGAGCGGCGCGCCGGCGGGCGCGAAGAGCTTCGCCGTCACCGTTTACGACCCCGACGCCCCGACCGGCTCCGGCTGGTGGCACTGGTTCATCGTCAACATCCCGGCCGGCGTGACCGAGCTGAAAGCCGATGCCGGGGCGGTCGGCGGCGCCAACCTGCCCAAGGGCGCGACCCACGTGCGCATCGACTACGGCGTCGCCGGCTTCGGCGGCGTCTGCCCGCCCGAAGGCGACCCGCCGCACCGCTACATCTTCACCGTGCACGCGCTCGGGGTGGAGAAGCTCGACATCCCCGCCGATGCGACCGCGGCGCTGGCCGGCTTCATGGTGAATGGCAATTCGATCGGGAAGGCGAGCTTCGAAGCGAAGTACGGGCGCGGCAAGGCGCGTTAGCGCGCGCCGATCTGCATGTAGCCGGCGCCGGTGCCGTTGCGCGCGCCCAGCAGGATGCCCAGTTGCGCGTTCTGCATCGCGAACGCCGAGCCGCCGGCCTGCAGGATCCGCATGTTGACCGGGCTCGACGTGCCGAGCGTCGACAGAGGGCCGCTCAGGTTGATGGCATGGCCGTCCAGCGCCACGCCGCTGCTGCTGTAGCTGGTGGCCGTGTACTGTGCCGCGCCCCATTCGCCGAGCGTGGTGCCGCCGATGGCCGTCCCCGTGCCGAACGCGCGGGTCTCGTTCAGGCCGATGCGGAAGAACCGGGTGCCGGCGGCGGCATTGATGCCGCCATACAGGTAGATCGACTCGCTGCCGGCCTTGGCGATGCGGAAGCTGAAGCTGTCGGCCGTGTTGCCGACCCGCGTGGCCGTGAACAGATCGCCGCTCAGCGTGAGCGTGTAACCCAGGACCGAAGCCGTCGGGCAGTTCGCGATGGCAAAGATGGTGTTGTCGTTGCACACGTCCATGGTCGCGTTCGGGTTGATCCGCAGGGAATAGATGCGGGAGTCGCCGGCGCCGTTGGTGCGATTGATGCCGAACATGCTGTACGACCCGGCGGCCGCCGACGTGGCCTTCGCAAAATTCCGGGCGGCGACGAAGGGCTGGACCACGTTCTCGAAGGCGAAGGCGCCGACGATCAGGTCATCCACATAGCGGAACCTGGTGTTGGCGCCAGTGCCCGCTGCACCCTTGAAAAGGTAGCTCCCGGTGCTGCCATCGGGCCCAATGGTTCCGGACTGGTCGATCGTTGCAACGCTGGTCTGCGCGCCACCCACGGTGAAGGTGGAATTGTCGAAGTCGAGTGCCAGCGTGAAGCGCTCGCCCGTCGTCGCGTACAGCGTGTAGCTGCCATTGCGCGCATCGGGCGGCGGTGGCGGCGGGGCCGGGGTGCCGCCGCTGCTGCTGCTGCCCCCTCCGCCGCAAGCGGCGAGAATCATCGCCAGGCCGAGTGACAGGAGCAGGCGGGTGACCGGAACAAAGCAGCGGCTGAACATCGTCATCATTCTCCCTCGTTGTGGGTCAGCGCGCCGCGCCACCCTGCCGCGCCAGATGCACCTGATGCAAGGTGATCTTCCTCACCTCCGCCTGGCTGGTCTGGATGTGCGCCCTGAGCAGCATCGCGGCCTGATCCCCGCGCTTGCGCTGGATCGCCTTCAAAATCTTCCCGTGCTCCTCGTAGGTGGCGTCGACGCGCGCCTGCTTGGTGAAGTCGAGCCTGCGGATGATGCGGATGCGGTCGGTCACGTCGCGATGGACCTTGGCCATCTCGGCGTTGCCCGCGGCCGCGACCAGGCTGCAGTGAAAGTCCTCGTCCCACTTCGAGACCTGGGCCATGTCGGCGCTGCGCTCGGCCGCGGGCACCAGCCAGATCGCGACCAGCTGCTCCAGCAACGCGGCATCGACGCGCTCGGCATCGCCGCACAGGCGCTGGGCGGCGGTGGTCTCCAGCACCATGCGCAGGTCGTACAGCTGCTCGAACTGCTCGAAGTCGAACGGCAGCACGCGCCAGCCACTTCTGAATAGCACCTCGACATACCCTTCCTGTTGCAGCCGGAACAGCGCCTGGCGCACCGGCGTGCGCGAGACGCCGAGCCGCTCGCTGATCTCGTTCTCGGTGAAGCGGTCGCCCGGCACCAGATGGAAGCTGGCGACGTCGCGCTTCAATTGCTCATAGACCTCGTCGGCCCGGGACTTGAACACCGGCGCCGCGACGCTGCCGGCCGGGCGACGGATGATGTTGGTGGTCTGCACGCGCGGAACTCTATCAGCGCCCGGCAGCTGCTGGCAGGACCGCCAGCAGCTGGTCGCTGGTCGCGGTCCAGCCGACGATCGCGCCCTGGGCCCGCATCATCTCCACCGCAGCCGCCTTGAACCGCGGGAAGTAACTCTCGGTGCAGTCCTCCAGCAGCAGGCAGTCGTAGCCGCGGTCGTTGGCCTCGCGCATCGAGGACTGCACGCAGACCTCGGTGGTGACGCCCATGAACAGCAGGTGCGTGATGCCATCCTGCTTGAGCAGATCGTCCAGCGGCGTCGCGTAGAAGGCGCCCTTGCCCGGCTTGTCCAGCACAATCTCTCCCGGCGCCGGCGCCAGCGCGGGAACGATCTGGTTGCCCGGCTCGCCGCTCACCAGGATGCGGCCCATCGGGCCCTGATCGCCGATCCGCAGCGTCGGGTTGCCGCGGTTGCGCTTGGCCGCCGGGCAGTCGCTCAGGTCGGCGCTGTGCGCCTCGCGGGTGTGGACCACCAGGCCGCCGGCCGCGCGCCATGCGGCCAGCACGCGCTGGCAGGCCGGCACGATGGCCTGCAGCAGCGAGACGTCGTTGCCCAGCGTCTCGCCGAAACCGCCCGGCTCGACGAAGTCGCGCTGCATGTCGATGATGACGAGCGCGGCCTTGTTCAGGTCGAACTCGTACGGGAAAGGGTTGGCGGCGATCTTCAAGGTGACCCTAGTGGTGGCCGCCGCCCATGTGGGCGCCCAGCACGTGGCGCTCCGCGCTGGCGGCGGGCGTTTCGAACACGATCCGGCCTTCGCTCATCACCACGATGCGATCGGCCAGCTCCATCAGTTCGTCCAGGTCCTCGCTGATCAGCAGCACCGCGCCACCGCGATCACGGACGCCGCGCAGCCGGGCGTGAATCTCCTTCACCGCCGCGAAGTCGAGGCCGAACACCGGGTTGGCCGCGATCAGCACATTGATCTCGCCGTGCAGTTCGCGCGCCAGCACCGCCCGCTGCACGTTACCGCCGGAGAGGCTGCGGATCGGCGAGTCTTCGCTCTGGGTCTTGATGCCGTAGCCAGCGATCCAGTCGCGCGCCCGGCTGCGCCAGCCGTCGTAGCGCAGCCGTCCGCCGCGATACAGGGGCGGCAGGTCGAAGTCGCGTAGCGCCATGTTCTCGGCCACGCTCATGTCGGCGACGCAGGCGTTGCGCAGCGGCTCCTCGGGCAGGCTGCGCACCTTCAGGCGGTGGTTCTCCTCGCGCCGCGCCGCATAAGGTTCGCCCAGCACTGCGACCTCGCCGCCGGCGCGCTGGCGCTGGCCGACCAGCGCCTCCACCAGTTCTCGCTGGCCGTTGCCGGAAACGCCGGCGATGCCCAGGATCTCGCCGGACCGCACGCTCAGGCTGAGGTCGCGCACGGCCAGCGTTCCGCGGTCGCCCGCGACGTTGAGGTTGCTCACCGAGAGCAGCAGCGCTTGCGTCACCGCCGTCGGCCCCGTGGCGGGCGCCACTTGCACGCCCGGCGCGACCGCCACTTCGGCCTCGGGCCGGGCGGCGCCGGCATCGCCGACCATGGCCTGCGCCAGCAGCGCGGGCGTGGTGTCGGGCACGGCGCACTGGTGAACCAGCCGGCCGCGCCGCAGCACTGTGACGTCGTCGGCATAGGCCATCACCTCGCGGAACTTGTGGGTGATGATCAGCACCGTGCAATGGCCGGCGCGGGCGAACTCGCGCACGTGGCCCAGCACCTCGTCGGCCTCCTGCGGCGTCAGCACCGAGGTCGGCTCGTCCAGGATCAGCAGTCGGGGCTTGAGGTACAGCTGTTTGAGCAGTTCCAGCTTCTGCTTCTCGCCGGCAGCCAGCTCCGAGGGCCGGGCGTCGAGGTCCAGCGTGAACGGCGTGGAGGCAAGGAACTCCTTGAGCTCAGCGCGCTTGGCCTTCCAGTCGATCAGCGCGGGCGTCTTGCCACCGGCCAGCAGCAGGTTCTCCGCCACCGTCATGCCGGGTGCCAGCGTGAAGTGCTGGTAGACCATGCCGATGCCCAGCGCGCGGGCCACCACCGGCGTTGCGATGTCCTGCTCGCGGCCGTCGGTAAGGATCGAGCCCTCGTCCGGCCGCTGGAAGCCGGCGACGCATTTCACCAGCGTGCTCTTGCCGGCGCCGTTCTCGCCCAGCAAGGCATGCACGCTGCCGGCCGCCACCTTCATCGTCACGTGGTCCAGCGCCGTCAGGCTGCCGAAGCGCTTGGTCAGCTCGTAGGTTTCCAACGCCATCGCGCCAGTCGGCGCGGGCATGGGATCGATCAACTCGGTCACGCCAGCACCTTCAGCAGGTCGAGCGAGGTCGCATGGGCGCCGAACACGCCGCCCTGCATGGTCATCATCTTCAGCGCCGCCTCGTGGTTACCGCGGTCGGTGGCGGCCGTGCAGTCCGACAGCAGCAGACATTCGAAGCCGCGGTCGTTGGCCTCGCGCATGGTGGTGTGGACGCAGACGTCGGTGGTGATGCCGGCCAGCAGCAGGTTGACGATGCCGCGGGTGCGCAGGATCAGCTCCAGGTCGGTGGCGCAGAAGGATCCCTTGCCCGGCTTGTCGATGACCACCTCACCCGGCGGCGGCGCCAGCTCGGGGATGATCTCCCAGCCCGGCTCGCCGCGCACCAGCACCTTGCCGCAGGGGCCGTCGTCGCCGATGCCGGCGCCCAGCTGGCGGGAACGCCAGCGCTTGTTGGCCGGCAGGTCCGACAGGTCGGGTCGATGGCCTTCGCGCGTGTGCATCACGGTGTAGCCGGCCGCGCGCAGCGCTGGCAACAGCTTCTTCAATGGTTCGATCGGCGCCCGCGTCAGCGAGATGTCATAGCCCATCTTGTCGACATAGCCGCCGACGCCACAGAAGTCGGTCTGCATGTCAATCACGATCAGCGCTGTGTTCGAGGGCTTCAGGTCGCCGTTGTAGGGCCACGGATAGGGATTGGCGGGGATGAAGCGTTCCATGGCGCCGCCCTATGCCGCCTTCTTCACGGGCACGGCGTCGGAGTCCGGCACCAGTGGATGCGCCTCCGGCCCCTTGTAGCTGCGGGTCGGCGGCGCGAAGCCGCAGCTGCTGCCGTCCTGCACCGCGACATCCCATTGCAGCTTGTACTTGCCGGCCGCCATGTCGTGCATGTAGGTGTAGGGGCAGTCCTGGGCGCCGCCCTTCACCGCCACATAGCCGCGGTGATAGAGCTGGTAGATGTTGTTCTCCACGCCCCAGCCTTGCCGTGCTTCCCGCACCAGGTCCGGCCGAAGTTCGCAGGTGATGATCTCGTCGACGCGCCCGCCCCCTTCCACCAGCACCGCGCCGTCGAAGTTGCAGAACATGCCTTCGCCCATCGAATCGAAGCTGCCGTCGCTGCCGCACATGCAGACGTTCGCGGTGTACGCGAGGTTCTGGAAGGCATTGGCCTGGTTGGTGATCTTCCAGGCGTGGCGGATCGGCGCGGTGTAGCCGGCCGTGCGGATGATGATTTCCGCGCCCTTGTACGCCGCCTCGCGCGCCATTTCGGGGAACATGCCGTCGTGGCAGATGATCAGCGACAGCTTGCTGCCGTTAGGCCCGTCGCACACCGGGACGCCGACGTTGCCCGGCTCCCAGGGCTCGACCGGGATCCAGGGATGGAGCTTGCGGTAATAAAGCCGGATGGTCCCGGTGGCGTCGATGATCAGCCCGCTGTTGTATGGGTTGCCGCCGGGGTTCAGCTCCATGATGGAGAAGCAGCCCCAGATGCTGTTGGCTGCGCAAGCCTGCTTGAAAGCGGCGACCTCGGGGCCATCGAGCGAGCACATGATCGCCGGGTTGGTGTCCATCGACAGGCCGTGCAGCGAGTACTCGGGGAACACCACCAGATCCATCGTCCCCTGGTTGCGGCGCGCCTTTGCCACCATCTCGCAGATGCGCCGCGTCTGCGCCGCGAGGTCGGTTGGCGTGACGACCACCGGCAGCTGCAGCTGCACCAGCCCCATCACGACGCCGTGCTTCGATTTGTTGAGTCCGCCGAGTCCGGTCATGGTCATGCCTTCCGACGAGCCGCCTCTAGGAAGGCATGCGCCCCCTCGGGGGGCAGAGAACGAAAGTGAACGTGGGGGCTCATATGGCTCCTTGGTTAGCGTGTGGAAGACAGCTCGCCCGGGCTGCCGCTGACCACGCTGCCGGGGCGGCAGGTGATCACCAGGATCAGCAGGGTGAGTACATAGGGAACGATGTTGAACAGGTGGTAGCCCCAGCCGATGCCGATCGACTGCAACGCCGGCCCGATGGCGCCGGCGCCACCGAACAGCAGCGCCGCGCCGACGCAGCGCAGCGGGCTCCAGCGGGCGAAGATGACCAGCGCCACCGCGATCAGGCCCTGGCCACTGGAGATGCCTTCGTTCCAGCTGCCGGGATAGAACAGCGTGAGGCAGGCGCCGCCGAGGCCGGCGATCATGCCGCCGACCGCGGTCGACGCGATGCGGATGCCGGAGACCGAGTAGCCGAGAGCGCGCGTGGCGTTGGCCGAATCGCCGGCCATGCGCACCAGCAAGCCGGCGCGGGTGTTGGCGAAGGCCCACCAGAGCGCGAGCGCCAGCGCAATCCCGATCGGCACCAGCGCATTGACCTGCAGGGCGGAGCGCACCGCCGCCGAAGCGCTCCAGTTGCCCAGCGCGATGAAGGGCAGCTGCGGCGCCTGCGGCTGGATCAACGGTTTGCCCAGGTAGAAGGCGAGGCCGGTGCCCAGCAGCATCAGCGCGATGCCGGTGGCGACGTCGTTGACCCGCGGCAGCGAGCACAGCACGCCGTGCAGGCTGGCCAGCAAGCCGCCGGTGAAGGCGGCCGCCAGCACGCCGATCCACGGCGAGCCGCTCAGGTACGAAGCGCCGAAGGCCGACATGGCGGACAGCACCAACACGCCTTCCAGGCCCAGGTTGATCCGGCCCGACTTCTCCGTCAGGCATTCACCGAGGCTCACGAACAGGAAGGGGGCGCCGACCCGCAGCGCGCCGCCGACGATGCCCGCGAGAAAGATCAATGACTGGTCAGCGGTCATGAAATCTTGTCCCCCATCGCCATCTGCGCCGGGCTCGGCCCCGACGGCGCCTGCGCCGAGCGCGCAATGCGCAGCCACAGCGCCTTCCAGTCCATGTCCCTCAACGCCTCGCTGGCCAGGATCAGCACGAAGGCGATGCCCTGCAGCACTTGCACCGAGGCGTCGGGCAGGCCGAGCCGGCGCTGCAACAGGCTGCCGGCGGCGCCGAAACCGCCGAACAGGATGGCCACCGGGATGACCGCCACCGGGTTGTGGCGCGCGATGAAGGCCACCAGGATGCCGGCGTATCCGTAGCCGGCGATCAGCGATGCGTTGGCGCTGGTGTGGACCGCCGCCACTTCCACTGCGCCGGCCAGGCCAGCGGCCGCGCCGCCCAACGCGCAGGCCAGCAGGATCAGCCGCGAGGCCGGCAGGCCCACCAGCTGCGCGGCGCGCGGATTGCCACCGACCACCCGCACCGAAAAGCCGGAGCGGCTGACCCGCAGCCACAGGCCGGCGGCCAGGCAGGCGGCGACACCGATCGCCAGCCCCCAATGGACGTCCGAGCCGCCGATGCCGCCGATGCGCAACCCCTCGTCCAGCGCGAAGGTGGAAGGCTTGTTCAGGCTGGACGGATCGCGCAGCGGCCCTTCCACCAGGTGCTTGAACAGGCCGATCGCCACATAGGCCAGCAGCAGGCTGCTGATGGTTTCGTTGATGCCGCGGTACTGCCGCAGCCAGCCGGCGAGCGCGATCCAAAGCCCGCCCGCCAGAGCGCCGGCAACGCAGACCATCACCGTGCCGACGATGTTGGCCGGCAGCGGGACTGCGTGCGCCAGCGCGGCGCAGGCCAGGCCACCCAGCACCAGCGCGCCTTCGCCGCCGATGATCACCAGTCCGGCGCGCATCGGGATCGCCACGCACAGGGCGGTCAGCATCAGCGGCGCCGCCCGCTGCAGCGTGTTCTGCCAGGAATACCAGTCGCCGAACGCGCCCTTGAACAGCAGCAGCCAGACGTCCAACGGGCTCACGCCGGCGAACCAGACGAACACGCCGAACAGCAGCAGCGCGGCCACGATGGCCGCGGCCGGCAACAGCACTTCCGTCAGTGTCTTGCGCATGGATCGGGACACGCCGGTTGAGCGCCGCCGGGCCGCCCCAAGGCGCGAAGGCCCCCTCGGGGGGCAGCGACGACACGAAGTGCGGAGCGTGGGGGCCACATACTCAGGCGACCGAGCCGACCACGCCTTCGACCAGGTAGTTCATCTTCTCCAGCTCGATGTCGGTCTGCTTGAAGCTCTTGCCGGCCGGGATGATGGTGGCGCCCTTGTTGTCCTTGAGCGGGCCCTTGAAGATGTCGAAGCTGCCGGCGACCATCCTGGCCTTGGTGGCGTCGGCAACTTTCTTCGCCGCGTCCGGAACCATGGGGCCGTAGGCCGACATCTTCACGTAGCCTTCCTTCAGGCCGCCGCGCAGGAAGTTGGGGTGCGGCTTGCCCGTGCGCGCCGCTTCCAGGAAGGTGGTGTAGGCGGTGAGCCAGTTCCACTCGGCCCCGGTGAGGTACGCATTGGGCGCGAGCTTGGCCTGGCTGGCGTGGTAGCCGCAGACGAACTTGCCGCGCTTGGCCGCGGTCTCGACGATCACCTTGGGGCCGTCCACGTGCATGGTGAACACGTCCACGCCCTGGTCGGCCATGCTGTTGGTGGCTTCCGCTTCCTTGACCGGCATCGACCAGTCGCCGGTGAAAATCACGTTCGTGGTGATGCCTGGCTTGACCGAGCGCGCGCCCAGCGTGTACGCGTTGATGTTGCGCAGCACCTGCGGAATCGGCTTGGCAGCCACGAAGCCGATCTTGTTGCTCTTGGTCATGTGGGCGGCGATCACGCCGTTGAGGTACTGGCACTCGTCGATGTAGCCGAAGTAGCTGGCCGTGTTCTTGGGGTGCTTGCCCTCGGTCCACATGCCGCCGCAATGGGCGAAGCGCACGTCGGGGTGCTTGGCGGCAACGGCCAGCATGTGGGGGTCGAAGTAGCCGAACGAGGTGGGGAACACCAGCGAGGCGCCGTCCTGCGCGATCATGCCGGTCATGGTCTTCTGCACGGCGGCCGTCTCGGGCACGTTCTCTTCCTCGACCACCTTCACGCCGGCCATCTTCTTGAGTGCGGCGGCCGCCTCGGCCTGGGCCTGGTTGTAGCCATAGTCGTCGCGCGGGCCGACGTAGATCACGCCGACGGTGATCGGCTTCTGCGCGAAAGCCAGCTCGCTGAAGGCGCCCAGCGTGCCGGCGGCGCCGAGCGCGGCCAGGGACTTCAGGGAATCGCGGCGGTTGAATTGCTTGGTGGTCATGGGACTCTCCGGTGGGTGGACAAGGACTGCGACGAAAGAAAATGGAATCTAGAGACGGGGCGAATCGAGCAGGCTGACGTGGGCCGCTACCACCCGCCAGCCCTGCGGCGTGCGCATCCAGGTCTGGCTCTGGCGGCCGGTGGCCCCATTGCCCTTGCGCTGGAATTCGACGTTGGCGGTGGCGAAGTCGCGGCCGTAGCTGGTGATCACGGTGTTGAGCAGTTCGCGCTGCAGGCCGGTGGCGGCGCGGCCGGCGCGGAAGGCGCGGATCGCGTCGTAGCCGTACAGGTTCTCGGTGACGCCGTAGCGCAGCGTGTGCGGGCTGGCCCAGAACAGTTCGTCGAGCACGGCGACGTCGTTGCCGATGAGCGCCTTTTCGTAGCGTTCGCACGCGGCGCTGACTTCGGCCAGCACGTCGGGCAGGTTGATCTCCATGGCGGTCTTCATGGCAGGGCCGCCTTCAGATGGGCGACGCCGGCCTGCTGCAGGGCCCAGCCCGCGCGCAGCGCCAGGTCCTCGCGCCAGGGTGCGGCAATCAGCTGAACGCCGATCGGCATGCCGCCGGTGCCCCGCGGCCAGAGCGGCGCCACCACCACCGGGCAACCGGCGAACGAGATCGGCTGGGTCAGCAAGCCCATGCTGGGCCGGCACGGCAGCTTCTTGCCGTTGATCTCCAGCCACTCGCTGCCGATCAGGGGTGCGCTCACCGGCGTTGCCGGCGCCAGCAGCACGTCCCAGTCCTGGAACAGCGCATTGACCAGGTCGCGGTAGACACGGCGGAAACGCTGCGCCCGCACATACCAGGCGCCCGGCTGCAGCGCACCCGAGATGAAACGATCGACCGACAGCGGCTCGAAATCGTCGGCACGCGCGCGCAGGTCGTCCAGGTGCAGTGTGCCGCCCTCGGCCGCGGTAATGAGGAATGCCGCGGCGCGGCCCAGCGCCGGCTCCGGCCACTGCACCTGCTGCGTTGCGCCGAGAGCCTGCGCCGCCGCCTGCACCGCGGCCAGCGCCGGTGGCGTGGCGTTGTCGGCGAAGTAGCCGCCCAGCACGCCGATGCGCAGCCCGCCCACGCCGCGCGAAAGCAAGCCGCCCACCGGCTGCACCTCCAGCGCATGGCAGCCCGGGTCCAGCGGGTCCGGGCTTTGCAGCGCGTCGTAGCCCAGAGCCAGCGTTTCCACGCTGTCGGCGAGTGGGCCGAGATGGTCGATGCTGTGCACGAACGGATAGCTGCCCCGGCGCGAGAGCCGGCCGAAGGTGGGCTTGAGCCCCCAGACGCCGCACAGCGAGGCCGGCACCCGGATCGAGCCGTTGGTGTCCGAGCCCAGCGCCAGCGGCACCTGGCCGGCCGCGACCGCGGCGCCCGAGCCGCCCGACGAGCCGCCGGCGATGCGCTCCAGGTCGTGCGGGTTGTGGCAGGCGCCGTAGTGCGTGTTCTCGGTGGTGAAGCCGTAGGCGTACTCGTCCATGTTGAGCGAGCCCACCAGCACCGCACCGGCGTCCTTCAGCCGGCTCACCAGGAAAGCGTCTTGCTTCGCCCGCGGCAAGGTGCGATTGATCTTCGAGCCGGCCAGGGTGACCTCGCCCTCGATGTCGAACAGGTTCTTGACCGCATACGGCAACCCGGCCAGCGGCGGCAGCAGGTCGCCGCGCGCGCGCATGGCGTCGATCGCGCCCGCCTCGCGCGTGGCCCGCTCGTCGCTGCGGCCGGTAAAGGCGTTGACGCTGCCATCGGTCGCCTCGATGCGCGCGATGCTGGCATCCAGCGCCGCGCGCGCGCTGAGCTCGCCGGCGGCGATCGCGCGCAGCACGGCGGCGCCCTGAAGCGGTGCTTCGCTCATGGCCACCTGCGCCCGCCATGGCTGGTGGAGAACGGCGCCGGGCAATAGAGCTCAGCCGGCTCGTCGTGCGGCCGCAGCGGATAGGCCTCGAGTGCCTGCGCGAAAGCGGCCGAGAGCACCAGATGGCCGGCCACGCGTTCCGCGCGAGCGTCGTCCAGCGGCAACGCCAGCGCCACGGCCGCGGCCTTCACATAGTTGAGTGCCTGCGCCTTGTCCATGGCTGCGTCCTAACGCCGCACCTCGCGCTGGAAGATTTCCAGGCTGCGCTTCTTGGTGGCGATGAAGCTGGGGTCCGACAGCGTTTCCACGGTCCTGGGCCGGGCGTCGCAGTACGGCAGGATCTCGGCGATGCGGGTCGGCCGCTTGGTCAGCAGCAGCACCTGGTCGGCCAGGTACACCGCCTCCTCCAGGTCGTGCGACACCAGCAGCATGGTGGTGCCGGTCTGCATGAACACCTCCTGCAGCTTCTCGCGGATGAACAGCGTCATCTCGAAGTCGAGCGCCGAGAACGGTTCGTCCAGGAACAGCACCTCGGGCCTGGGCGCCAGCGCCCGCATGATCGAGGCGGTCTGCTGCTGGCCGCCGGACAGCTCGTACGGATAGCGGTTCAGGTCGAACTTGACGTCGAACGAGGCCACCAGTTCGGCCATGCGCCGGTCGACCTCGGCCTTCGACTTGCCCTCCAGCTTGAGCGGGTAGGCGATGTTGTCGATGGTCCGCATCCAGGGGAACAGCGCCTCGCGGTAGTTCTGGAACACGTAGCCGATCCGGGTGTCCTGGAGCGACTTGCCGTCGAACAGGATCTCGCCGGCGTCGATCGGCACCAGCCCCGCGATCATGTTGATCAGCGTCGACTTGCCGCAGCCGTTGGGCCCGAACACCGAGACGATCGCGTGCTTGGGGATGTCGAGGTCGAAGTTCTCATACAGCGGCCAGCCGGCGAAGTACTTGGTCAGCCCGCGGATCGTGATCTCGGTGCCGGGCGGTCCGGGTTTGAACACCGGCGGCGGCACGTCCGCGTAGACTTCGACCGGGGTGGTGAGGACGGCATTCATCTTCCGCTCCAGTGGACGATGCGGCGCTCGGCCAGCAGGAACAGCACGTTGAGCGCGTAGCCCAGCGCGCCGGCGGCGATGATGGCGGCATACATGCTCTTGACGTTGAGCACCTGCTGGGCGTCGATGATGCGGTGGCCCAGGCCGTTTTCCGAGCCGATGAACATCTCGGCCACGATCACGATCACCAGCGCCATCGACACCGCCGAGCGCAGTCCGACGAAGGACGGCTGCAGGCTCTCCCACACCAGCACGTCACGGAAGATCTGCCAGCGCGAAGCGCCCATCACCCGGGCCGCCATCACCCGCTGCTTGCGGGCGTTGATCACGCCGTAGGCGCTGTTGAACACCACGATCAGGAAGGCGCCGAAGGCCGCGATCGCGATCTTGTTGATGTCGGACACGCCGAAGATCAGCAGGAACAGCGGGATCAGCGCCGACGACGGCGTCGAGCGGAAGAAGTCGATCAGGAATTCGACGCTGCGGTAGGCCTTCTCGTTGCTTCCCAGCAGCACGCCCAGCGGCATGCCGATCACCGCGGCGATCAGGAAGGCCTGCAGCGTGCGCGCCACCGTGACGCCGAAGTCCAGCAGCAGCGGGCCGCCGGCCAGGCCGGTGACCAGCGTGACCAGCGTGGCACCGGGTGGCGGCAGCAGGATGGCCTTGATGAAGCCGAAGCGCACCACGAAGTCCCACAGCAGGAACAGCAGCAGCGGACCGACGAAGGGCAGCAGCCGACCCCAGGACGGCCGCGTCGCCGCTGGGGCGGCGGCAGTGACGACAGCTGCGGCGGGGAGCGAAGGGGCCAGCATGTCAGGCCTTGTAGAGAAGGCCTTCGACCGGCACCTTGCGCTCGAAGATGCCCTTTTCGGTGAACAGGTCGTAGAACTTCTGGAAGTAGGCGATGTCGCTGGGCTTGAATTCGCTGGCCAGCATGTAAGAGGCCAGCGGCACCTCGTTGGTCAACGCGCCCTCGATCGCGGTGTAGCCTTTGAGGTACTGGCGCGCCTCGTTCGGCTGAGTGCGCACCAGCGCCACGCCGCGGCCGTAGGCGGCGATGAACTTCTTCGCCGCTTCCGGGTTTTTCTTGATGAATTCGCTGGTGAGGCTGGCCGCGCCGCCGTGCCACGGCGCCATCGGGTCGCCCAGGATGTACCTGGCCACCACGCCGGCCTCCAGCACGCGGGTGGTGCCGTTCATGCGGCCGACGGTGCCGGTGGGTTCGAGCGTGTAGCAGGCGTCGACCTGGCCGGCGACCAGGGATGCGACGTGCTGCGCGATCGGCAGCTCGATCACGGTCGCCCCGCTGGCGCCGGCCCGCTCCAGCATGGTCTTGCACAGCGTGACGTTCTGGATGCCGGGGCCGGAGCCGACTCTCTTGCCCTTGAGGTCCGCCATGGTCTTGACCAGGCTGTCCTTGGGCACGATGAACTCGTCGAGCACGAACTTCACGTTGCTGGGGTTGGTGCAGAAGATCTTGAACAGGCCCGGCTGGGCGATCTCGCCGATGCCGAGGTTGGCCGAACCGGTGCCGTTGGAGCTGCCGTCGGAGCGGCCGGACAGCATCGCCTCCATCACCTGCTGCGCGCCGGCGAACTTGATCGGCTCGACGTCCAGCCCCGCCTCCTTGAAGTAACCCTTTTCGACCGCGGCGAAAAACGGCAGGCCAGCCGCCACCGGCCAGTAGCCGATGCGGATCTTGGGTTGCGACTGGGCCCGCACCCGGCTGGCGCCGATAGCGCCGAGCGCCGCGGCGACAGCGCCGCCCTGCAGCAGGCGGCGGCGCGAGGCGGCGGCAGCGGTGGTTGTGAGCGGGCGGGATGCGGTCATGGAAACTCCTGGATGGAAATGGGAAAGCTCAGGGCGCGGGCGCGAGCGACTGCAGGTAGCCGCGCCAGCCGCCGAACTCGCTGATGTCGCGCGCGCCCTCAAGGGCGAACGGCTCGCAGACGAAGCCCTGCACGCTGCTGCCGTCATCCAGCTTCAGCGTGGCGATGCCCAGCGGCGGCGGGATCAGCGCCACGAACGAGCCGTAGTTCTCGATCGGCAGTTCCCACACTTCGAGCGCGATGCGCGCGCCGCCGCCTGGCGCCACTCGCAGCAGCCCGGGCTTGGGCGGCACGGTGCCGGCCAGCGCGTAGAAGCGATAGTCGGGCGCGGTCTCGGTGCGGCCGACCAGCATCGCACCGCGCTCGGTGAGCTGGCCGTTCAACGGCATGCCCGACAGGTGGGCGCCGACCACGGCCACCTTCACGGTCGCCGCGGCGCGGATGCCGGAGATGGACTCTGGGGGCGGCAACGGTTCGCCGGTCGCGCCCAGTGTCAGGCCGGTGGCGTGGTGATAGCGCTGGCCCAGGTCGGCCAGTTGCCAGTCGCTGCCGCAGGGGCCGACCAGCGTGACGCCGAACGGCAGGCCGTCGGGCCGGATCGCGCTGGGCACCGAGATGGCGGCGTAATCGAGCAGGTTGACGAAGTTGGTGTACGCGCCCAGGGTGCGGTTGCGCAGCACCGGCTCCTCGCGCATCTGGGCGATGGTGTAGTGCGTGGGCGCGGTGGGCAGCAGCAGCACGTCGATGCCGTCCCAGATCGGCGCAGCCTTCTGCGCGATCGCCCGCAACCGCGTCTGGGCGTCGAGCAGGTCGGCTGCGCTGTAGCCGCGGCCGCTGGCGAGGATGCCGCGGACCGGCTCGACGACGTCGCTTTCGTGCGCGTCGAAGAACTTGCGGATGGCGGCATAACGCTCGGCCACCAGCGCGCTGTCGTACAGCAGCGCGGCGGCTTCGGCCAGCGGGCGGTAGTCGACCGGCACCGGGATGCCGCCAAGCTGGCGCATCCGCTTGACGGCGTCGCGGAACGCGGCCTCCGCCAGCGCGTCGCCATGGAACTCCAGCACAGTCGGCACGCCGAAGCGGAACTCCTGCCCGAACGGCTGGCTGGCCAGCTGCAGCCTGCGCGAATACGGGTCGGACGGATCATGGCCAGCGGCGACCGCCAGCACCCTGGCGGCCAGGCCCACCGTGCGCGCGAAGATCGACACGCAGTCCACGCTCTGCGCCGCCGGCACGACGCCGCGCGCGCTGATCAAGCCCTTGCTCGGTTTGATGCCGACGATGTTGTTCAGGCCGGCCGGCACGCGGCCGGAGCCGGCCGTGTCGGTACCCAGCGAAAAGTCCACCTGGCCGGTGGCCACCACGTAAGCGGAGCCGGAGCTGGAGCCGCCGCTGACATAGGCGGCATTGAAGGCGTTCGGCACCGCGCCGTAGGGCGAGCGGGTGCCGTTCAGGCCGCAGGCGAACTGGTCGAGGTTGGTCTTGCCGACCACCAGCGCACCAGCCGCGAGCAGGCGCCGCACCACGGCGGCATTGGCGCCCGGGTGGTAGGCGAAGGCGGGACAGCCGGCGCTGGTCGGCAGGCCCTCGACGTCGATGTTGTCCTTGACCGCGAACTTCAGGCTCGCCAGCGCGCCGGCGTCACCCTTGCCGATGGGTTCGGCCGCGCGGGTGATCCAGGCCGTCGGGGCCAGCGCGGCTGGCGGCGACATCGGATCGGCGAGCGGGGAAACAGGCACCACTTTGAAGCATCCCATCTTGTACACAAGAAGAGATGCAAAGGCTGTGCCAGCCCGGGCAAGCCCCGAAAGACGGTGTCGCGGTCCGCAGCGCCGCAGTTATGCCGCGATGGCCTTCTTCACCGCTGCACAGAAGATTCCGACCCCCTCGTCGAACAATGCGTCGCCGATGGTCAGCGGAAAGAGGAAGCGGATCGCGTTGTTGGAGACGCCGCAGGTCAGGACGATCAGCCCCATGTCGGCCGCCAGCCGATGCACGGCCCGCGCCAGGTCGGCGTCCGGCAGGCCCGTTGCCGGATCGCGGAACTCCACCGCCACCATGGCGCCCAGGCCCCGCACCTCGGACATCTGCGGCGTGTCCTCGGCCAGTCGCAGCAGGCGCGCCAGCAGCTCCTTGCCCAGCACGGCGGCGCGCTGCAGCAGCTGCTCCTGCTCGATGACTTCCAGCACCGCCAGCGCCGCCGCCACCGACACCGGGTTGCCGGCGTAGGTGCCGCCCAGCCCGCCCGGCCCCGCAGCGTCCATGACGTCGGCGCGGCCGCAGACGCCGGACAGCGGCATCCCGCCGGCCAGGCCCTTGGCGATCGTGGTCAGGTCGGCCGCCACGCCGTAGTGCTCCATCGCGAACATCCTGCCGGTGCGTCCGAAGCCGCATTGAATCTCGTCGGCGATCAACAGCATGCCATGGCTGTCGCACAGCGCGCGCAGCGCCTGGATGAACTCGGGCGGCGCCACATTGAAGCCGCCTTCGCCTTGCACCGGTTCGACGATGATGGCCGCCACCTGCGCCGGCTCGACCTGCGACTTGAACAGGTGCTTGAGCGCCTTCAGCGCGTCGTGGGTGGTCACGCCTTCCTGCGCGCTGGGAAAGGGAACGTGGAACACCTCGCCCGGGAACGGCCCGAAGCCGACCTTGTAGGGGACGACCTTGCCGGTGAGCGCCATCCCCAGCATCGTGCGGCCATGAAAGCCCCCGCCGAACGCGATGACGGCCGGGCGCCGGGTGAATGCGCGGGCGATCTTGATCGCGTTCTCCACCGCTTCGGCGCCGGTGGTGAAGAAGGCGGTCTTGTTGGGACCGTTGCCCGGCACCAGCGCGTTGATGCGCTCGGCCAGCTCGATA
>JBBRSZ010000060.1:0-18594 GCA_038244915.1 Burkholderiales bacterium
CACCGGGATCATCCGGAAGGTGGAACCGTTGCCGATGCCGGTGGTCAGGAACAGCACCAGGAACATCAGGAAGAAGCCGGTGAAGCTGCCGCCCGACGGCCCCGAGGGCAGGAAATACAGCACACCGACCACGGCCGCCGCCATCACGATGAAGTTCCAGAACGTCACCTTGGCACCGCCCACCTTGTCGGCCAGCCAGCCGCCGAACGGCCGCACCACGGCGCCGACCAGCGGCCCGAGCCAGGCGTAGGCGAGCGGGTTGACGCCGGGAAACTGGCTCTTGATCAGCAGCGGGAAGCCGGCGGCGTAGCCGATGAAGGAGCCGAAGGTTCCGAGATAGAGCAGGCACATCAGCCAGTTGTGCTTGCGCCGGAAGATGGTGGCCTGGGTGGCGAACGAGGCCTTGGCGTCGGCGATGTCGTTCATGCCGAACCAAGCCGCCAGCGACGCCAGCAGGATCCAGGGCACCCAGATGAAGGCGGCGTTCTGGGTCCAGACCTGCACCGTCTGGCCGTTCTTCACGATGTTCTGCGCATCACCGCCGAAGATGCCGAAGATGCCCATGGTCACCACCAGCGGGCTGAGGAACTGCACCACCGACACGCCCAGGTTGCCCAGGCCGGCGTTGACGCCCAGCGCCGACCCCTTGCGCTCCTTCGGGAAGAAGAAGCTGATGTTGGCCATGCTGGAGCTGAAGTTGCCGCCGCCGAAGCCGCACAGCAGCGCCAGCATCATCATGGTCGGATAGCTGGTGGTGTTGTCCTGCACCGCGAAGCCGATGCCGATCGCGGGGATCAGCAGCGACGCGGTGGAGATCGCCGTCCAGCGCCGGCCGCCGACCAGCGGCACGATGAACGAGTAGAAGATCCGCAGCGTCGCGCCCGACAGCGCCGGCGCCGCCGCCAGCCAGAACAGCTGGTTGGTCGAGTACTTGAATCCCAGCGCCGGCAGGCCGACTGCGACCACGCTCCAGACCTGCCAGACGGCGAAGGCCAGGAACAGCGCCGGCACGCTGATCCACAGGTTGATCTTGGCGATCGCCTCGCCCTCGCGCTCCCAGAACGATTTGTCCTCGGGCGTCCAGATCGACAGGACGCGGCCGTGCGGAACCGGTGCGGTGGTGGTGCTCATGGTCATGCTTTCTGAAGGTGCAGATGCGGGAACGACGGGCCTTCGGTCGCTTGGCTGCCCATCACTTCGGTGCGGCGCACTTCGGTGAAGTACATCCAGATGAGCGACACCCAGACCACGCCGTACATCAGCATGAAGGCGCTCGAGCGGATGCCCGTCAGGTCCATCAGCGCGCCGAACATGATCGGCAGCACGAACCCGCCCATCCCGCCGGCCAGGCCGACGATGCCCGAGACGGTGCCGATGTTGTCCGGGTACTGGTCGCTGATGTACTTGAAGGTGCTGGCCTTGCCGAAAGCCCAAGTGATGCCCAGGACGAACATCAGCACGGTGAAGGCGTAGACGTTCAGGCCGAGATGGAAGCTGCGGGGGCCGTTGACGGTGAGGATGGTGAAGTCGGTCTGCGGATAGGACAGCAGGAACAGGCAGATCCAGCTGATCCACATCACCCACCAGGTCATCTTGTGGGCGCCGAACTTGTCCGACAGCCAGCCGCCGACCGCGCGCAGCACGCCGCCCGGCAACGAGAAGCAGGCGGCCAGCAGCGCGGCGACGCGGATGTCCAGGCCGAACTCGCCGACGTAGTACTGCACCATCCACAAGGAGAGCGCGACATAGCCGCCGAACACGATGCTGTAGTACTGGCAGTAGCGCAGCACATGCGGGTCCTTCAGCATCTTGAGCTGGTCGGTGAATTTCACGCTGCTGGGCACCAGGTGCGACGGATCGCTGTAGCTGAAGAACCAAAACAGGATCACCGTCCCGAGCATCACTGCGGCATAGACCTGCGGCACCATGGTCCAGCCGAAGGCGACCAGCAGCACCGGGGCGACGAACTTGTTGACCGCCGCGCCCGAATTGCCGGCGCCGTACACGCCCATCGCGAAGCCCTGCCGCTTCTTCGGGAACCAGCGCGCGACATAGGGCGTGCCGACCGAGAACGAGCCGCCGGCCAGACCGACGAACAGCCCGATCACCAGGAAGTGCCAGTACGCCGTGGCGTACGACATCGTCCAGATCGCCGGCACCGTGACCGCCATCAACACCGCCATCACGATGCGGCCGCCGTAACGGTCGGTCCAGATGCCCAGCGGCACCCGCACCAGCGAGCCGGTGAGGACCGGCATCGCCGTGAGCAGGCCGAATTCGGTGGCGTTCAGGTTCAGGGTCTTGCGAATCGGGATGCCGATCACGCCGAACATCATCCAGACCATGAAGCAGACGGTGAAGGACAGCGTGCTCACCGCCAGCACCGACCAGGCCTTGCGGGTGACGGTGGCCGGGCCGGTTGCGGCCGTGGCCGGGCTTGCGATGCTGGGTTCTTTCACGGTGCTGTCCTCGCCGGGTGGTTCAGGGCTCCACTGTCGGCGCGCGCGGCCAGCCTGAACATCCTTCCGTGGACCGGCTCGGGCACGGCGAAAGAACGACGGCCGGCGCGGCCGCCATCGTCCGGAAGAACTATCCGCGGCCGCCGTTGCCGGTGGCGTAAACCGCGGCCTGCACCCGCGAGCTGAGCTGCAGCTTGCGCAGGATGTGCTGCACGTGGATCTTCACCGTGGTCTCGGCGATCTCCAGCGCGCGGGCGATTTCCTTGTTGCTGGCGCCAGTGGCGATCTGCCCGAGCACCTGCTGCTCGCGCGGCGACAGCAGGCCGGCCGGCTCCGCTGGCGTGGCGGGCGCCGCAACAGCGGGCGCATCGGCGCTCTGGAACGCCAGCACCAGCTTGCCCGTCATCTCCGGGCTGACCGCCGCCTGCCCGCGCATCACGCCGTGGATGGCCTGCGTGAGCTGGTCGCCTTCGATGGTCTTGAGCAGGTAGCCGTTGGCCCCGGCGCGCAAGGCAGCGGCCAGGTCGTCGGCGTCCTCGCTCACCGTCAGCACCAGGATGCGCGCCGCGGGTGCTGCCTCTTTCAGCCCGGGCAGGGCCTCGATGCCGCGCACGCCGGGCAGGTGGTTGTCCAGCAGGATGACGTCGGGCTGCAGCGCGCCCGCCAGCCGCAGCGCCTCGCCCGCGTCGGCGCCCTGGCCCACCACCTCGAGGCTGGGATCGGCGCCCAGCAGCGCGACCAGGCCCCGGCGAAACAGGGTGTGATCGTCGACCACCAGCAGGCGCACGGGTGTCATCGCTGCTCCTTTCATGCCGCCACCTGCGGCAGGTCGGCCGCCGGCCGCCGGGCCAGCTGCGGCAAGCGGATGGCGACAGCACATCCGCCGCCCGGCCGCGACACCACCTCCACCGATGCGCCGATGCGCGCCGCCCGCTCCGACATGATGCGCAGGCCCACGTGCAGCTCGCCGGCGCCCGGGGCCTGCGGGTCGAAGCCGACGCCGTCGTCGCGCACCTCGAAGCGCCAGTCGGGCGCT
The DNA here is from genome assembly GCA_038244915.1 of Burkholderiales bacterium. Taxonomy (GTDB): domain Bacteria; phylum Pseudomonadota; class Gammaproteobacteria; order Burkholderiales; family Burkholderiaceae_C; genus Ramlibacter. Next base: position 3,496 of record JBBRSZ010000060.1, read on the forward strand.
GCCGTGACCCGCAGCACCACCTGGCTGGCGTGCGCGTGCTTGCGCACGTTGGACAGCGCCTCCTGGATCACGTGCAGCACCTGCACCTGCACGTCCGGCGCCAGCGGCAGGCCATGGCCCGCCATCTCCAGCCGGGCCGGCACGCCGCTCTGGTGTTCGAACTTGGACAGCGTGCTGCGCAGCGCCAGCGCGATGTCCTCCTCGCTGGTGCGGGTGCGGAAGTGCACCAGCAGCTCGCGGACGTCGGAATAGCTCTCGCGCACGCCGGTGTCGAGCTCGCCGATGATGTTGCCGACCGCGGCGCGGTCCTCGCGCCGCACCGCATCGCGCAGCAGCTGGACCTGGATCTTCATGAAGGCCAGCGACTGCGCGATCGAGTCGTGCAGTTCCCGCGCCAGCATGCCGCGCTCCTGCGCCACCGCCGCTTCGCGGCCCAGCGCCTCGGCCCGCAGGCTTTCCATCGCGCTGGCCAGGTGGGCAGCCAGCGAGTCCAGCAGGCTGCGCTCTTCCGGCGAGAGCTGCACCGGCCGGCGGAAGAACAGGTCCACTTCGCCCAGCGCGCTGCCGTGCAGCATCACCGGCACCGACACCAGCGTGTCGTAGCCCGCGCGCCGGCAATGGTGCAGCGGCGGCTCCGGTGCGGCGCGATCGATCGGGATCACCCGGGTGGCGGCCCGTGCCTGCGGCTGGCCGCAATGGCAGGCGCCGGTCTCCAGGCAGGCTTCGCCGCGCAGCATGTTGTCGGACAGGCCGTCGGCGGCCAGCAGCAGGTAGCGCTCGTTGGCCTGGCCGGACCAGCGCACGGCCGCGGCGTCGGCGCCGGCAATCCGCCGCACCTGGGACGCGAAGCCGGTCGCCAGCGCGTCGAGGCTGCGGGCCTTCGACAGGAAGGCGCTGACCTGGTACAGGTCGGCCAGCCGTTGCCGCTCCACCTCCAGGCTGGCGGTCTTTTCGCGTACCTTTTCCTCCAGGCTGGCATAGAGCGCCTGCAGCGTGCCAGCCATCTCGTTGAAACCGGCCGCCAGCTCGCCGAACTCGTCCTGCGCGCCCGCTTCCACCCGGGTGGCCAGGTCCCCCTGCTGGATCGCCACCACCGCGCGTTTCAGGCGCGCGACCGGGCTGAGCACGAGCAGATAGCTGGTGTACATCAGGGTCACGGCGCTGGCGATGGCCAGCGCCATCATCGCCAGCTGGAACAGGTTCAGGATGGCCGTCCAGCGGGCGATCTCGGCCTCGATGCCGCCGACGAAGCCGTCGACCAGCGCCACGAAGTCATCGGCCTGGCGCGCCGTGGCAGGGGCGACGCCCGAGCCGGGCTCCCAGGCGCTGCGCAGCTGGGACCAGCGGGCCTTGAGGTGTTCGAACTGCTCGCGGGTGCCGGCGGTCCACGGCACCACCAGCGGACGCGACGGGTCGCCCGATTGCAGCAGGCCGATGCTCTGGTCGAACTGGCGACGCAGGTCGGCCAGCTGCGCCGGGTCGGCGGCGCCGTTGGCGGCCAGGGCCAGCCGGTAGGTTTGCATCCGCATCCGGCCGGCCTCGTTGACGGCCGCGGCGCCGCCTTCCAGGCTCCATGTCACCCACAGCGTCAGGCCGATCGAGGCCAGCGCCAGCAACAGGAAGCTCAGGCCGGTCGCGACCAGCTTGGCAGTGAGGGACCAGCGCACATGCATCGGGCCAGCTTAGGACGGGCCGGCCACAGTGCCTTTAACCTACATCAAGGGGAATGCGCGCCAGTCAGGGTCAGGCAGCGTGCTTGCGGATCGAGTCGGCCAGCGTGTTGACCAGCTTGTCGATGTGCGACTTCTCGACGATGTAGGGCGGGGCGATCACCAGCACATCGCCGGCCGGCCGCACCAGGGCGCCGTTCTTGAAGCAGTCCAGGAAGATGTCGTAGGCGCGCTTGCCAGGCGAACCGGCGATCGGCGCCAGCTCCACTGCCGCGGCCAGGCCCAGGCTGCGGATGCCGATCACGTTGGGCATGCCCTTGAAGGTGCCGTGGAAGGCGTTGCCCAGCACCTTGCCCATTTCGCCGGCGCGCTGGAACAGGTTGTCCTGCTTCATCAGCTCCAGGGTGGCGATGGCCGCCGCGCAAGCCACCGGGTGGCCGGAGTAGGTGTAGCCGTGGAAGAACTCGATCACGTGCTCGGGCGCGTCGGTCTTCATCATCGCGTCGTACAGCTTGTCGCGGCAGATCACGCCGCCCAGCGGGATCACGCCGTTGGTCACGCACTTGGCGAAGTTCAGCATGTCCGGCACCACGCCGTAGTAGTCGGCGGCGAAGTTGGTGCCCATGCGGCCGAAGCCGGTGATCACCTCGTCGAAGATCAGCAGGATGCCGTGCTTGTCGCAGATCTCGCGCAGCCGCTTGAGGTAGCCCTGGGGCGGCAGGTACCAGCCGGCCGAACCGGCCACCGGCTCGACGATGATGGCGGCCACGTTGGACGGGTCGTGCAGCGGCAGGATCCGGTTTTCCAGCTCCAGCAGCAGGTCTTCCTGGAGCACCGGCTCGACGCCGTTGATATAGGCGTTGTGGACCGGGTCGTGGATGAAGCGCATGTGGTCCACCCGCGGCAGGAAGGCGGTGCTGAACGCCTTGCGGTTGGCCGGGATGCCGCCCACGCTCATGCCGCCGAAGCCAACGCCGTGGTAACCCTTTTCGCGGCCGATGAAGACGGTGCGGTGACCTTCGCCGCGGGCCCGGTGATACGCCAGCGCCAGCTTGAGGGACGTGTCCGCCGCCTCCGAGCCGGAGTTGCAGAACAGCACCTTGTTGAGGTCGCCCGGCGCCATGGCGGCGATCATTTCGGCGGCCTGGAAGGCGCGGTCGTTGGAAGCCTGGAAGGCGGTGGAATAGTCCAGCGTGTCCAGCTGAGTCTTGATCGCCTCGTTGATCGGCTTGCGGTTGTGGCCGGCGCCGACGCACCACAGGCTGGAGATGCCGTCGACCACCTTCTTGCCGTCGTGGGTGGTGAATTCCATGCCGTCGGCCGCCACGAACACGCGCGGGTTCTTGCGGAAGCTCCGGTTGGGGGTGAAGGGCAGCCAGTGGCTGTCCATGTTGAAGTCGTTGTAGGCCATGGCAGTGCTCCAGTCGAACAGGAATGGGGACATTTTGCACCTGCGACAATTGCCGGCGTATGAACCACGCCTACGTCCTCACCCTTTCCTGCCCGGACCGTCCCGGCATCGTGCACGCAGTCTCCGGCTTCCTGCTGGAACACGGCGGCAACATCGAGGAAGCCGCCCAGTACAACGACCACGACACCGGCCTGTTCTTCATGCGGGTGCAGTTCGCCTGCGACCAGCACACCCACGACGACCTCAAGACCCAGCTGAAGTTCTTCGCCGAGCCGTTCCAGATGAACTGGAAGCTGCATGCGACCACCCAGCCGATGCGCACCGTGATCCTGGTCAGCAAGGAAGGCCATTGCCTGAACGACCTGCTGTTCCGCTGGAAGTCCGGCCTGCTGCACCTGGACATCGCCGCCATCGTCTCCAACCACCGCGAGTTCTACCAGCTGGCGGCCAGCTACAACGTGCCATTCCACCACCTGCCGATGACGGCAGCCACCAAGGCGCAGGTAGAGGCCAAGCAGTTCGAGATCATCGAAGCCGAAGGCGCGGAACTGGTCGTGCTGGCCCGCTACATGCAGATCCTGTCGGACGACATGTGCCGCAAGCTGTCCGGGCGTGCCATCAACATCCACCACAGCTTCCTGCCCAGCTTCAAGGGCGCCAAGCCCTACTACCAGGCGCACGACCGCGGCGTGAAGCTGATCGGCGCCACAGCGCACTACGTCACGGCGGACCTGGACGAAGGTCCGATCATCGAGCAGGACGTGGCGCGCGCGGACCACAGCAAGACGGTGGAAGACCTCACCGCGATGGGCCGCGACACCGAGAGCCAGGTGCTGGCCCGCGCCGTCAAGTGGCACAGCGAGCATCGCGTGCTGCTCAACGGCCACAAGACGGTGATTTTCAAATAGCCAGGGGATGCCATGCCGCGCAGGAGTTCCCTCCACGCATTCGTTGCGGCAATGGCGCTCTTCGCGCTGGGGTGCGGCCCGGCGCATGCCGACACGCTCGACGACAACCTGCAGACGGTGTGGGAAAGCCTGTGGCTGCAGAACGGCACGCCGCGGCCGGTGTTCCGATGGAACAAGCCGATCACCTACCGTATCCATGGGCCCGATTCGGCGCGCCATGCCGAGCACCTGCGCTCCGCCCTGCAGGCGGCTGCCGGCATCGCCGGCATCGCTCTGACCGACGTCTCGGCGCAAGCCGATGCGGACTCGGCCGCCTCGCTCGACCTGGAGGTCGTCAGCGACACCGCCTTGCGGGACAACGAGCCGTGCGTGACGCGGACCCTGCGTTCACGCAACACCGCTCTGGAAAAAGTCCGGGTCAGCATGCGCTCCAGCGATGCCTGGCGATGCACCTACCACGAGATGATGCACGCCATGGGAATCGTGGGGCATCCCTCGGGCAAGACAGTCCTGAGCTATTTTCCGTACCGGCGCGACGCGCTGATGGATCTCGACCGTCTGATGCTGGCGGCCTGGTATTCGCCGGCGATGAAGCTTGGCGCAACCCCGCTTGAGGCGCTGGTGGTGCTGGCCGACGCTGTGCGGCGGCAGCCCGACCTGGGAGTGCCGCCCGAGCAGGCGGCGGACCGGGTGGACGCGTTCCTGCACGGCAGGTTGCGCGACATGGAAGCGCTGGCCGAGGGAGGCGGCGAGATCCCGTCCATCCTGTTGCGCTCTGGCAAGGCCGGCGGGGCCAGCACGTCCATCCGCGCACTCTGCGCGATTTACGTCGGTCAGGCCTATGCAGGCGGAGTCATCGCCGCGAAGGATTCCTCCGCGGCATCCACCTGGCTGCAGCGCGGAGCCCTGCAGCTCGGACGGAATCTGCGCGACGGCGCCGGCGTTGCGCGGGATCCGGTCAACGCCCACGTCTTGTTGACTCAGGCGGCAAACCTTGGCAATGCGGACGCCCGCAATGAACTTGCCGAGCTGGAGAAGACCCTGAGTGCCGACCAGCTGGCAAGAGTCCGTCGGATCCCGCCGCCGCCGGCTTTGCGATGACCGCCCGCATCCCGCCCATCCAGTGTCTGCTGACCTTTGAAGCATTGGCCCGCCTGCGCTCGGTGACGCAGGCGGCGGAGGAACTGTGCGTAACGCCCAGCGCCGTCAGCCACCGGGTGCGGCAGCTGGAACAGATCATCGGCACCAAGCTGTTCGGCCGCGCCGACTTCTCGCTCACCACCGAGGGCAGCGAGTACCTGGCCCATGTGCGCGAAGGCATCGCGATCCTGGAACGCTTCCCGGGCCGGGAACTGGCCCAGGGCAAGCGCAAGCTGAAGGTGGCGGTGACGCCGACCTTCTCGCGCTCGATCCTGATGCCGCGGCTGCGCGGCTTCATCGAGGCCTATCCCGAGATCGATCTGATGCTGCAGGTCTCGATCCCGCTGCTGGACGTGGTGGCCGAGGACGCCGACCTGATGATCCGCTTCGGCACCGGCCGCTACGCGGACGTCGAGCACCTGTGCCTGATGACCGACGAAGTGACGCCGCTGGCCTCGCCGGCCTACCTGCGCGAGAACGGCCCGTTCGATTCGATCGAGGAGCTGCTGGCCGCCAAACTGATCAAGAGTCCGCTGGAGCCGTGGCGCACCTGGTTCCTGGCCCACGGGGTGGACGCCGGCGAGCCGGCCGAAGGCTCCTCCTTCAACGACATCGGCCTGATGTGCGACGCCGCCGCCCAGGGCCTGGGCATCGCGCTGGTGCGACTCAAGCTCGGCCAGCCCTGGCTGGAGAACGGCACGCTGGAGCGGATCTCCGGGCGCAACGTGTCCAGCCCGCACGCGCATTACCTGTGCTGGCGCGCCGGCGCCATGGACCGCTGGGAATGCGCCGCCTTCGCCGAGTGGCTGAAAAAAAGCGTGCAGTGACGGCGGCAAGGGCAGGTTGACAGTCGCCAGCGGGCGACTTACAACAGAGCGCGCGACTGCCGTCGGCGGCGCCATTCTCCGATCCAGGAGGCCACCCATGCATCAGCCCTTCGCGCGGATCGCCTTTGCGTGCATCACGCTCGTCCTTGTCCCTATCGCTTCAGCCGACGAGGCCGATGCCGCCGCCGCCAGACTCGGCAGCGTGCATTTCGAGGTCGCTTGCAGCGCGCAGGCGCAGAAGGAATTCGATCTCGCAGCGGCGTACTACCACTCGTTCGCCTGGGAACAGACCCGCGCCCCGCTCGACCGCGCGCTGGCGGCCGACCCGTCATGCGGCATGGTCCACTGGCTGCGCGCGCTGGCCTCGCTCGACAACCCGTTCGCCTGGCCAGGCAACGTCTCGGCCAAAACACTGGCCGACGGCGCGGTGCTGATGGGACAGGCGCGGGCCGCAGGCCTGCGCACCCAGCGCGAGCGCGACTACGTTGACGCGCTCGGCGCCTTCTTCCAGGATGCGGGCACGCTGCCCCACCGCGCCCGGGCCAAGGCGCTCGAGGATGCGATGGACAAGGTGCGGTCAAGCTATCCGGCCGACTCCGAAGCCACCGTCCTGTACAGCCTGGTGCTGTCCGCCAACTTCGATCCTGCCGACAAGCAGTACCGCAATCAGCTGCGCGCGGCCGCATTGCTCGAAAAGGTGTTCGCGCAGCAACCCCACCATCCCGGCGCCGCGCACTACCTGATCCACAGTTACGACTATCCGCCGCTGGCCAACCAGGGCCTGTCGGCGGCGCAGCGGTACAGCAAGATCGCGCCGGCGGCGCCGCACGCGCAGCACATGCCGTCGCACATCTTCACCCGTGTCGGCGCCTGGTCCGATTCGGTCGCGGCGAACACTGCTTCGGCGAAGGCCGACAGCGCGACCGGCGCCAACACCCTGCACGCCTACGACTACATGGCCTATGCCCACCTGCAGATGGGACAGGACGCGGCAGCCCGCGCGCTGTTGGACCGGGCTCAGGGGATCGCGAAACCCCCGGACAACTTTGCCGCCGCGTACGCCTACGCCGCCATCCCGGCACGGCTGGTGCTGGAACGCGGCGACTGGGCGCTGGCCGCGCGGCTCGCGCTCACGCCGGCGGCAGATGCCTATCCCTGGCCCAAGTATCCACAGGCGGAAGCGGCCAACGCGTATGCGCGTGGCCTGGGCGCTGCAGCCTTGCGCGACCACGCCGCGCTGCAGACCGAGCTGGCGCGGCTCGCGCGCCTGCGCGACCGGGCAGCCGAACTCAAACTGGCCTACTGGGTCGTTCAGATCGGCATCCAGATCGATGTGGTCGGCGGCTTTGCGATCTTCAGGGCTGGCGACACCGAGACCGGACTGGCGGCGTTGCGGCAGGCGGCGGACCGCGAGGATGCGAGCGAGAAGCACGTCGTGACGCCCGGGCCGCTGTTGCCTGCGCGCGAGCTGCTGGCGACCGCGCTGCTCGAGAACGGCGACGCGGCCGGTGCGGCGCGGGAGTTCGAAGCCGTGCTGCGCAAGGAGCCGAACCGGCTGCGGGCGATGGCCGGCGCCCTCCTTGCGTCGGAGCGTTCCGGCCAAGCGCAGGCGGCGCGCGACTACAGCGACAAGGTGTCGCGCCAGACGGCGCAGTCCGATGGCGGCGTGTCCGGCCTGCAGCTGGCGCGGCAGTCAGTCCTGCGCTGACCTGAAGAACAGCGTCAGCGGTTCTTCGTCGCCGTGATGACCTGGAAGTTACCGAAAAAGAAGGTGGTCCGCTCGCTGGTCCAGCCGCCCATGGCGTCCAGGCAGGCCAGCGGATCATGGCTGTCCCACAGCGCCAGGCCGAGCGGCTCGAACACCTTGAAGTAGGTCCAGCTCAGGGCCCGCAGCACCCACAGCTCGGGCCGGTGGAACTCGGCCAGGTACAGCTTGCCGCCGGGCGCCAGCATCCGGCCGGCCTCGCGCAGCGCCTGCACCTTCAGCTCGTGCGGCAGTTCGTGCAGCAGGAAGAACATCACGTTGGCGTCGACCAGGCCATCGCGCTGCTTCATCGCCGTGGCGTTGTCCTCGATGTAGTCGACCTGGCCCGCGTACCGGCCCAGCTTGCTGCGGGCGTGAATCAGCTCGTTGGGAATGATGTCGGCGATCAGCACCCGTTCGGCGCCGGCATCGACCGAAGCCTGCACCACCCGCGGGATCACGTTGCCGAAGGCGCAGGAGGTGACCAGCACCTTGCGCCGGCGCAGGTCGGTGGCGTCCAGGCCGGCCACGATCTTGGACACCAGCCGGTGGTACTGGAACAGCAGGATGGCCGAGATGATCGGCTGGAAGTCGACCAGCTTGATCAGGCGCATGTTCGAGTAGATCGGGTACACGTGCGCCCGCTCGCTCGCCCAGCGCGGCGACAGGCCGCGCACGAGCAGTGTTCCGCGGGTGAAAACGAAGAAGAACAGGCCGGTTGCCACCAGCAGGAAGGCCAGGCCGGACGCGGCGTTTGTCATCCATGAATTCATGATCTTCCTTTCGCCCCATGAGCTTCGAAGTGATGCCATCGTGCGGCCGGCCGGGCTGCGGCCGCTTGATCTATCTCAGGCCGGGCTGGATTGGAGCGTTTTTCAGCGGCGCCATGCAAAAAGCTCACGCCCGGCGCGCCGGCTTGACCTAAAGTGCTTGCCAACCGAGGACTTTCCCAATGAACGCTGCTGCCCCAGACCCCGCCGTGCTGCACCGGGCCGAACGCCAGGCCGAAGTGGTGCGCGCACTGCAGGCCGTGCTGCCCGCGCATGCGCTGCTCTGGAACGCGGAAGAAACCACGCCGTACGAATGCGACGGCCTCACGGCCTACCGCCAGCGGCCGCTGGTGGTCGCCCTGCCCGAAACGCAGGACCAGGTGCGGGCGGTGCTCAAGGCCTGCCATGCGCTGGCGGTGCCGGTGGTGGCGCGCGGCGCCGGCACCGGCCTGTCCGGCGGCGCCATGCCGCACGCGCTGGGCGTGACGCTGTCGCTGGCCAAGTTCAGCCGGATCCTGCGGGTCGACCCGGTCAGCCGCACGGCGCTGGTGCAATGCGGGGTGCGCAACCTCGCCATCAGCGAAGCGGCGGCGCCGCACGGCCTGTACTACGCGCCAGATCCGTCCAGCCAGATCGCCTGCACCATCGGCGGCAACGTGGCCGAGAACTCGGGCGGCGTGCATTGCCTGAAGTACGGCCTCACGCTGCACAACGTGCTCAAGGTGAAGGGCTTCACGGTCGAAGGCGAGCTGGTGGAATTCGGCAGCGACGCGCTCGATTGCGCCGGACTGGACCTGCTGAGCGTGATCGTCGGCAGCGAAGGCATGCTGGCCGTCACCACCGAAGTGACCGTCAAGCTGGTGCCCAAGCCGATACTGGCGCGCTGCATCATGGCCAGCTTCGACGACGTGCGCAAGGCGGGCGACGCGGTGGCGGCGGTGATCGCGGCCGGCATCATCCCGGCCGGCCTGGAGATGATGGACAAGCCGATGACGGCGGCCGTGGAGGACTTCGTCCACGCCGGCTACGACCTGACGGCCGAGGCCATCCTGCTGTGCGAGAGCGACGGCACGCCCGAGGAAGTGGAGGAAGAGATCGGCCGCATGAACGAGGTGCTGCGGTCCCACGGTGCCACTGCGATTGCCGTGAGCCAAGACGAGGCCGAGCGGCTGCGTTTCTGGAGCGGCCGCAAGAACGCTTTTCCGGCGTCGGGGCGCATCAGCCCGGACTACATGTGCATGGACTCGACCATCCCGCGCAAGCGGCTGGCCGACATCCTGCTGGCGATCCAGCAGATGGAGATCAAGTACGGCCTGCGCTGCGCCAACGTGTTCCATGCCGGCGACGGCAACCTGCATCCGCTGATCCTGTTCGACGCCAACGACGCCGACCAGCTGCACCGCGCCGAGTTGTTCGGCGCCGACATCCTGGAGACCAGCGTCGCGATGGGCGGCACGGTGACCGGGGAGCACGGCGTCGGCATCGAGAAACTCAACTCGATGTGCGTGCAGTTCAGCGCCGCCGAGAACGAGCAGATGTTCGGCGTCAAGCGCGCCTTCGATGCGAAGGGCCTGCTCAATCCCGGCAAGGTGATCCCGACGCTGAACCGCTGCGCCGAATACGGAAAGATGCTGGTGCGGGGCGGGCAGCTCGCCCACCCCGACCTGCCGCGCTTCTAGAGCGCGGCGCGGCCCATCACTGCTTGCACTGCGTGTCGGTGATGATGATGGCGTTGTCCTTCTTGTCGCCAGCCTGCCGGTCTTCTTCCTTCAGCAGGAGCGTGAGGAACTGCGTGACGATGCCGTTCTGCTCGCCCAGTGCAGCCTCGACCTGGTCGCGCGTCGTGTCGTTGCGCAGCAGCGCCACGATCTGGTCGACGCTGGATGACGAGGCCGGCGGCGGGGCCGGCGTGGGAGCCGGTGGCGGTGGCGGCGGCGAAGGCGGTGTGGTCGCGGGCGCCGGTGGTGGTGGCGGCGGCGTCGCCGGAGTCGGTGCCGGCGCGGGTGTGGGCGCCGGCGTGGGCGCGGGCGTTGGCGCCGGCGATGGCGCCGGAGTTGGCGACGGTGCCGGCGCTGTCGTCGGTGCGGGCGCGGGGGTAGGTGTGGGTGTCGCGGCGACCGGCGTCCCACCCACGGTCAAGGTTCCGGCGAATCCGGAGGGAACGCCGACGAAGGCAAAGCTGCCGGTCGGCACCGAGCCGGTCAACAGGTTGAAGGTGCCGGTGCTGGGCGGTGTCGCGCCGAACGGCACGACCTGCAGCGAGCCGCCGAGCGCCGTCGCGCCCAGCACGCTGAGCTGGTCGTATTGGGTGCCTGGCGTCGGACCGCCGATCTCCATCAGCAGCATGCCGCTGGCGGTCTGGGTGAAGTTGCCGTCGATGGTCAGCAGGCCGGGCGAGGATCCAGGCGCGACGGTGCCGGCGTTGATCAGGTTGCCGTTCAACTGGCCGCGGCCACGGATGACGCCAAGATTGGTCAGCGTCTGCGTGCTGGTGCCGGCGCTGAGCGGCGTCCCCATGCTCAGGATGGTGCCGGACCCGATGTCGAGCGTGCCGTTGTTGGTCGGGAACGCCGGCAACACCAGCTCGCCGGCCAGCAGCGTGGTCAGCCCGGTGTTCTGTGTCAGATCCACGGTCTGGACTGCGCCGGCGGACTTGCGCAGCGTCCCGGCGTTGACGAACTCGTTCGTCACCACCGGTGTCGGCGCCGTTCCGGTCAAGTCGATCGTTCCGGTGCTGCTGTTGGTGAGCCGTTCGCTGGCGAACAGGCTGCCGGTGCCGGAGACCGTCAGCGCCAGCTGATTGGTCCAGTTGCCGTCGACGCTGAAGGCGCCGCTGGCCGTGATCGCACCGCCACTGCCGGCAGTGGAGAAACTGCCGGCCGTGCCGCTCGTTCCGGTGTTTGACGGCCCGGGCGCCGGCGCAGGCGTCGGCGCAGGCGGCGCCGAGCCGCCGACGCCGCCCGGCACCGACACGCTGGCACCGCCTTCAAGGGTGGCCGCAGAGGCCAGGACCAGGCTGACCGAACCGCCACTGCTGCCGTTGCCGCCCATCCCGGTGCCGCTGACAGGGATGTCACCCCCATGGCCGCCGCCCGCCACCAGGTGGGGTGACAGGACGGAAGCTCCGCCCAGGTTGAGGGTGATGATGCCGCCTGTGCTGCCGGAGCCGCCGTTGCTCGCCGCGGCAGTGCCGTTACCGCCAAAGCCGCCACTCGCGTCGACCAGGGTGGTCGCATCCGCAACCAGCCCGAACGGCGCGTTCACTGTCACGCTGCCGCCCGGTCCGCCGGACCCGCCATTGGTGCTGCCATCGCCGCCTTTGCCGCCGTTGGCCCAGGCGCCGGTGCCCGACAGGTTGAGCACGTCCGCCGAGCGGGTGGCCGTCGAGGTGAGCACGATGTTGCCGCCCGCCGCGCCGGTACCGCCGGCGCCGGCGCCGTTGCTGCCACCCCAACCGCCCTCGGCGTCCAGGTTGACGACGTTGATCAGCTTCGCGGTGAGCGAGACGGTTCCGCCGGTGCCGCCGCCCATGCCAACCCCTCCGTCGCCGCCGTAGACCTCGGCATTGCGCACGACGAGGCTTCCCAGCGGGGCGCGGAGCGTGACCGTTCCACCCACGCCACCCGGATCGCCGTAGCCGCCGACCGCATAGACGCTGCCGTCGCACTCGCAAGCCGACAGGTTGATGTTTCCGGTTTGCGCAGTCACGTTGATCGTGCCGCCCGCGCCGCCTGCGAACCCCTGGGCGCCGTTGCCGCCCGTTGCCACGAAATGGCCACCCAGGATGTCGCCTGCGGTGGAGGTCACGTTGATGCTGCCGCCGTTGCCGCCCCGCGCATTGGTCGAACCGGTCTCCGCCAGCGACGCGCCGCCGCCGCTCGCCTCCAGGGAGCTGACGTTGATGTTGATGTTGCGGCCGGCCGAGAGCGTGACCTGGCCACCAGCCCCGCCAGGCCCGCCGTTGCCGCTGGCGCCGTTCGCCCGAACCCAGCCCACGCTCACGAAGCCCTCTTCGACCAGTTCGCTCGGGGCCGAGAGCGTGACGACGCCACCACGGCCGCCGGACATGCCGCTGCCGCCGCCGTTGCTGTCGATCGGACCGAGCGAGATGCCGCCGTTGCTGGAGGTCAGCATCACGTTGCCGCCGGCCCCACCCAAGCCCGTGGACGAGGCATAGCCGCCGTTGCTGCTGATCGACGAACCGCTGACGTTGATGTTGTTGCGGGCGGTGATGGTGACGCTGCCGCCATCGCCGCCGTTGCCGCTGCCGATGCCGCTGCTGCCGCCACCGGAGGTGTTGATGGTGGTCACCGACACGCCGCTGTTGGGTGCGGAGAGATTCACCGCGCCACCCGGCGTGCCATTGCCGCCGGAGCCGTAGCCGCCCGAGCTGATGATCGCGTTGCCGGTGATCATGCCGGCGCTGGAGGCGATGGTGACGGCGCCGCCGGCCGTGGAGAACGAACCCATGGCAGCGATCGAGCCGAAGCTCACGCCGCCCGGCGCCGTCAGCGTCACGTTGTGGGCGTTCGGGAGCGTCAGGGTGCCGGTCGTCGTGAGAGTCGCCGCGCCGGTGATCCCCCCCGCATCGGCGATGATGCTGATCGGACCGCCGTAGGTCGAGACGGACTGGTATCCCGTGAGGAAATCAACATTGCGTCCAGCGTGCAGGTTCACGCCCTGCTGGCCCGCCAAGGTGACGCTGCCGTCGCCGCCCACCGCGATGTCGCGCGCGGCGTTGATATTGAGGATCCCGCTCTGTCCATTGGCCCCGCCGACCATCCGGACGTCGCTCGAAGTGCCGGCGGCGGTCACGGTGACGCCTGAACTCGCACCGACCCCACCCAGGACCACCACGTGGCTGGCGATGCCGCTGGTCTGGATCGAGGCGGTGCCTGCAAATGCGCTGATCGAATCATTCAGGGACAACGGGCTGTCGTTGTCCCTGGTTTGAACCGAGACGTTGCCCAAGGTGCTCGTGATACCGCTGAGCGAAAAGACCGGGGTTGTCACAGAACCGATGATCAAGGCCCCGGCATTCATGAAGCTGAAGCCATTGGGCGCAGCTCCCGCCAGTGTGCCAACCTGGTTGGGCTGGTTGAGCGCCACACTGCCTGCGTAGGCGTGGGCAGCCAGATGGCCGACCTGGATGGTTCCAGCAGTCTGAGAAATGTCCCCGGCTGCCGTGAACAGCGACAGGCTTGCGCCGGGCGACGTCGCCGTCAGGCTGGCATTGAGCACGATCCCGTTGTCGGCCGTCAGCCCCAGGCTGTTGCCGATGGTCCAGGTGATCGGTGCCGCCACGGTAATGACACCCGCGCCCGCGCCTCCAGTGCCACCACTGGTCGCAACCTGGACATTGCCAAGATCCAATTGAGCCACCAAGTCCGTCACCGCGATCTTTCCAGGGTTTGGCCCACCGCTGAATGTCCCGCCGCTTGGTGGAGACGTCGGAACAGGCGTTGGAAACGGGACGTCTGTCGGCCCAGCATCAATCGTGATGTTATTCGGATCCAGCAGCAACGTGCCGGCTTGTCCGGCCGAAGCCCGCAAATCGGCGCGACCGGTGAACTCGAGCCATTGCTTGCCCGAGACCTCGGCGAAGCCGCCGTCGCCGCCCTGGGCCCCGCCACGGGCCGACAGGTGGCCGTTCATGCGCGTCGCTTCGTCGGACCAGACGATGATCCGGCCGCCGTTGCCGGCGTCGCGGGCATCGGCATTGACCTGCACGTCGGCGCCGACGAAGCTGCGGCTGGCATTGGGCACCGCCGCATTGCCGCCCTGGTAGTCGCCGCCGATGCGCACCTGGCCGCCGCCGGTGGCACCGGACGCATCCACCTGCGCCGACCCGAACAGCGCGACGCGGTTGCCAAGCACATCGATCGAGCCGCCGCTGCCTTGCGCCGAACTGGCGTCCAGCCTGCCGTCGACCAGCGCGGCGCCTTCCGCCCGCAGCACCAGCCGGCCGCCTTGCAGGCTGGCCGACTGCGCCACCGCCAGGCCGCTGTGGCGCAGCTGCGCGGCGAAGATGCCGACCGAATCGCCCTGCAGCGTGCCGAGATTCAGCGCCTGGTCCGCCGGCGCGGTGAGTTCGAGATGAATGCCTTCCAGCCCGCGGCCGGTCATCGCGACCTTGTGGCCCGCCGCCAGGATGGTGCTGCCGCCGACCGACTGGACCACGCCCGATGCGCCGACTTCCACATTCGGCGCGATCAGCACGACATCGCCGCCGCGGGCGACGATGCGGCCGCCCACCTGCAGACCAGCGCTGTCCAGGCTGTCGCCACCGAATGTCATGCGCCCTGCCAGCGCATCGGCATCGCTCATGCGCAGCGTGGAGGCAGTGAAGCCGGCGGTGTCGACCACCGCGCCGGCGCCGACCGTGATGCCCGCGGGATTGACCAGCACCAGCTTTCCGTTCGAGCCCAGCGTGCCGAAGATGGCGCTGGGATCCCGCCCGGTGACACGGTTGATCGAGGTGCTGTTGGTGCCGGGCTGGTTGAACCAGGTGCTGGTGCCGGCCGGGATGGAAAAGCTTTGCCAGTTGATGGCGGAGTGGTTGGTGCCAGCGCCGTTCTGGGTGGTGACCGTCAGCCGCGAGCCGCTCTGGTTCAGGGTGGCGCTGCCGA
>JBBRSZ010000061.1:0-17500 GCA_038244915.1 Burkholderiales bacterium
CGCGCACCAGCTTCTGGCGCGCCAGTTCCACGGTGGCTTCGGCGGCGCGCACTTCGCCGACCGCCTGCGCCTTGCTGGCGGCTACCGCGACCGACTGGCGCTCGACGTCCGCCCGCAGGATGGCCAGCGGCTGGCCGGCCCGGACCAGGTCGCCGCGCTCGGCCAGCGTGGACTCGATGACGCCGATCACCGGGCTGCCGACATCGGAGATCCGGAACGGCTCGATCAGGCAACCCAGCGGTTGTGCCGCCATGGCTGCGCCCCCTTGGCCGAGCAAGCTGGCGATCAGGAGAAGGTGACGTGGGTTCATTGAGATTGCTGCCGGCTGAAGGTCAGCTCCCGTTCCTGGGCGGCCGACACACGCGACAGTGTTACACGTTGTTTCTTTTGCGTAAAGGATTCCCTTGCCTGGGCAAGGCGAACCGTGGGCCAGCACAACACGGCCGGGCAGCCCAGTCGACCGACCCAGGCCAGCCACCAGCCAGGCCACCAGCGCTGAAGCAGCGGAAAGTCGAGCGCCAGCAGGGTCTGGCTGCTGCCCGGCTGGCCCTGGCGACCGGCGCGCCCGAGGAACTGACGGTCAATCCGCAAAGATGCGTTGTGTTGGCAAAGAATGACGTGCAATCCGCCTGACTTGAGCACTTCTGGCGACAACAGGATGTCGGTCCCCCGCCCTGCCATGCTGGTCGCAACCGTGACCCGGCCAGGGCTGCCGGCCGCCGCGATCAATTCGCTTTCGTCCTTGTCCTGGCGGGCGTTGAGCACCCGATGCGCCACGGCCTGCCCTGTCAAGACCCGCGACAGCGCCTCGGATTGCGCCACCGAATCGGTGCCGACCAGCACCGGCCGCCCGGTTGACCGCTGCTGCGCGACGCTGGCCGCGACCGCTTGCCACAATCTGTTGCTATCGGGAAAAACAAGGTCTGGCAGGCGGACGATCCGGGGCGGAACGCGCGGCGCAACGACCACCACCGCAAGACCGTAGACCGCCTTCAATTCCCCCCTCGCCTCGCCCAGCGTTCCGCTGGCCCCGGCCAACCGGTGGTAGCGCGGAAAAAAGCGTTGAAACGTGATCTGAGTCACTGTCGAGTTGCTCTGCGTCGGCCTCAGTTCCTCCTTCAATTCCACCAACTGGTGCAAGCCTTGCGACCAGGCCCGGCCGGGCGCGGCCCGGCCGGTGGTCTCGTCGATCAGCTGCACCTGCTCCTCGCGCACCACGTAATCGTGATCGCGGCGCAGCACATGCAACGCCGTCAGGGCCAGTTCGAGCGCGGACTGCCGGTGCGCGCGGTGACCGTACAGCGGATGGCTTGCGACCGGCCATTGCGAGATGCGGCGCAGCCCTGCCGGCGTGAGTTCGATGCTGCGGCCGTCGGCGCGACGCAGGAAATCCGTGCCTTGCGCCAGTTGCCGGGCCAGCGCCAGCGCGCCACCGTGGAACGCTTCCTGCGGCTGCGAGCCGCCGCCCTGGGACAGCACCAGCGGCATCCGCGCTTCGTCGATCAGCACCGTGTCGGCCTCGTCGATGATCGCCATGCACAAGCCACGCAGCACCGGCGCTTCGGGCGGCTGCGACAGCCGGCGCGCGCGCTGCTCCAGCGCCGAGAGATCCGACGTGCGCGCCATGCCGTCGCGCAGGTAATCGAACACCAGTTCCTTGGCGGTACAGTAGGCGACGTCGCAGCCGTAAGCCAGTCGCCGCTGGTCCGCCAGCAGCGGCTGGGTGACGCAATCGACGCGCAGTCCGAGCAGCGCGAAGAACGGCCGCAGTTGCCCGGCATCGCGCTGCGCCAGGTAGTCGTTGGCGGTAATCACATGCACGGGCGTGCGGGCCAGCGCCGCCACCGCTGCCGCCAGCGCGATCGCCGCCGTCTTGCCCTCGCCGGTCGCCATCTCGACCAGCCGGTTGTCCAGCAGCACGCGCGCCGCCAGCAGTTGCTGGCGGTGCGGCGCATAGCCCAGCGCGATGGACATGGCGCTGCTGGCGACGGCGAAGGCCGCGAGCAGCCAGTCGTCGCTGTCCGTCGGCAACTGCTGCAGCGCGCGCAGGCGCGCCGGCAGGCCGGACGCCGGCTGCACCGGGACGGCCGCCGCGGCGTCGGCGAAGCATTGCAGCTTGCGGTCCGACAAAGGCCGCGTCTGGTGGCGCGGCCCGGCATGCGGCGGCTGCTCGGGGTAGTCGCCCCAGACCACGCCGGGGAACGGCCAACTGCGGCTTGCGGCCGGCGCTGTCACGTCTGGCCGGTGGGACTGAACTGCCGCACCAGCAGTTGCCGCAGCACGCGCAGGCCTTGCAGTCCCAGCGGTTCCTGCTCCAGCGCCAGCTTGACCCAGGCCCGGCCGCCGATGTGGTCAGCGGTGAGCCCCGGCACCAGCACGTCCAGCAGGAAGACTGGCAGCTGCGTGCGCAGGCCGTCCTTGTCGGCCGGATCGACATTGACCGGCCCGCCCTGCCGGTCGCCCAGCGCCGCGCTCGGCAGCTGGCGGGTGGCGGCCGGCGTCTCGCTCTGCAGCTTGGCGGCATAAGGCGACCAGGGCGCTTCGGCCAGCCGGACCTCGATCGCCCGGATGCGCCCGCGCACCCGCAGCAGGTCCTCGTCGCGCAAGACCAGTCGGACCTGGGCCGGTTCCGGCGACAGCACGTAGCCCAGCATCGCGCCGCGCTGCGCATAGCTGCCCGGCAGGTCGCGCTCGCGCGGCCAGACGGCGCGGCCGGCGCTGCGGGCGCGCAGCTGCAGGTCGGCCAGCTGCCGCTCCAGCCGCTGCAGTTCGGCGTCGTTGCGAACCAGGTCTTCGCCCAGCTCCGCCGCCCGCGCCGGGTCCTGCAGCAAGGCCTGGTATTGCTGCGCCATCAGGCCGGCCTTCTCGCTGTCGGACTTGTCGCGCTGCGCGGTCAGCACCGGGTCGGCCAGCGTCAGCACCACGTCGCCAGCCGCGACGGGAGCGCCATCGCGCACCATCTCCGCCTCGACGAAGCCGCCCGATTCGGCGCGCAGCTGGGCCCGGTCGGGCGGCCAGACCACGCCGCGCGCCACCACGCTGGACGGCACGGGCAACACGAACAACGCAGCCAGCGCGGCCAGCGAAAGGCATGCCGCCGCCACGACAGCGCGCCGCTGCGCACCCGGATGGGCGGCGTCCGCCACCGAGCGCAGCAGCGCCGCCAGCACCGCCTTGACCAGCCACGCCAGCAGCAGCAATGCGGCCAGCCATCCCATCAACCAGGACTGGTGCCCCAGCCAGAACACCAGCGCGAACAGCAGCCCGAGCCGGTACAGCCACGAGGCCGGCGCGTACAGCACCAGCCACTTGAGCTCCCCCTTGGCCAGCGCGCCGCGCGGCAACGCGCTCTCGGCGCCGACCAGCCGCCGCCACAGCGCCGCCCACCAGCCCTGGCTGCGCAGCGCCAGGTTGGGCAGCGCCAGCGCATCGCACAGCAGGTGGTAGCCGTCCAGCCGCAGCAGCGGATTGGCATTGAACACCAGCGTGGAGAGCGAGCAGATCAGCACCACCACCAGCGCGGCGTCGCGCAGCAGGCCCGGGCTGAGCACCAGCCAGGCGCCCACGGCGACCGCCGCCAGCGCCAGTTCCACCATGATGCCGGCGGCGCTCACGATGGCGCGTTGGCGGGCGCTGGCGAAGCCGTTGGCCGCGCTGGCGTCCACATACGGCGCCGGCGTCAGGAACACCAGCGAGATGCCCAGTTCGTGGACGGCGCCGCCGAAGCGGCGCACCGCCATCGCATGGCCGATCTCGTGCAGCGCCTTGACCAGCGGATAGCAGATCCAGGCCAGCGCATAGCTCGAAGGCGTCGCCAGCAGCCGCAGGGCATCGGCCTTGAGCGGCGGGAAATTCACCGCCGCCGCCAGCGTGCCCAGCGCCACCAGCGCCAGCCAGAAGGCGAACACGCTCCAGCGTCCCAGCAGCGCGGCCAGCGGCGCCAGCCGGTCCAGCAGCCGGGTGGGGTCGAACAGCTTCATCCGCAGCATCAGCGGATTGATGAAGGCGCGGCGCTTGCGCTGGCCCTCCTCGGTGCGGCGCGCGAACAGCAGCGACAGGTAGGGCGCGGCGTCGAACTGCACCATGCCGGCCCGGAACAGTTGCGCCAGCAGCCGCAGGATGTCGTCCTGGGTCGGCGCGCCGTCGCCCTCGCGCTCCAGCAGCAGCGTCCACAGGTTGGCGACCGTCGCACTGCCGTTGCAGCGTCCGGCAAAGGCATAAGCGGCCGGGTTCAGCCGCAGCTGGCGGCCCGAGCCCGGCTCCACCAGGATGTGCCAGACCTGGTCGCGCACCTCGTGGCGCACGATCTTCAGGCCCGCCACCAGGCTGGGCTTGAGCGGCGCGACCCGGTACCAGGAGCCGCTGACCAGCGCCTCGGCCATCTACAAGGCCACCGTCCAGAGCGACAGCCGCAGCCAGGCGACTGCGCGGTGGAACAGCAACCAGCCCAGGCTGCGCTCGCCCACCTCGATCTTGGCGACCCCGCTCAGGCCCGGCCGCAGGTCGGCCTGCGCCTGGTCCGGCGTGGCCTCCACCTCGAAGTAGTTGCGGCCGTCGGCCGCGGTTGCCACCGGCACGATGCGCCGGGTGGTGAATCCGAGTGGCTGCTCCGGCCGCGCCGCCAGCGCCAGCTGCCCCTTCTGGCTGGGGTGGATCGCGGCGATGTCGGTCTCGTCGACCTCCAGGATCAGCCGGAAGCTGTCGTTGGGCGCCAGCACCATCAGCACCTCGCCGCGCTGCACCGGCGCGCCCAGCGTCTGCGACAGGTCGCCCTTGATCACGATGCCGTCGAACGGCGCCTGCAATTTCGAGCGATCGAGCTGGGTCTCGGCCAGGGTCAGCAGCGCCTGGGTCTCGGCCGCCTTGGACTGGCTGATCACCATCTGCGTGCGGTCGTTGCGGGCCTGGGCCGCGTGGTAACTGCCTTCGTGCTGGCGCAGCTCGCTCTCGCGGCGCTTGCGTTCCAGCTCCAGGTCCTGCGCCGACAACTGGGCCAGCACCTGGCCGGCGACCACCCGGTCGCCGGGCCGCACGTTGGCCTGCTGCAGGAAGCCGTCGGCCGCGGCCACCACGGCGCGTTGCACCGAGCCCTCCAGCCGGGCCGGCGCGCTGACCCGCCAGGGCAGCGGCAGCGCCAGCAGCAGCGCCGCCACCACCAGGCCCACCGCCCACGCCGTGCGGCGCTTGCCTGGGGCCTCGAACGCCTCGCGCAGGGAGGCGGCAATGCGGCTGTGCCAGGGCCGCTCG
This sequence comes from Burkholderiales bacterium, assembly GCA_038244915.1. GTDB lineage: Bacteria > Pseudomonadota > Gammaproteobacteria > Burkholderiales > Burkholderiaceae_C > Ramlibacter. The sequence goes on from JBBRSZ010000061.1 coordinate 5,248, forward strand.
GCGGCCCGCTTCAGTTCCAGGATCGGCCCGGCGAAGCTGGCGATGTCTTCGCACAGCGCCACCTGCGCCGGCCAGAACATCTCGCCGGCCGGGCGTTCGAAGGTGATGGCGCCGACGACCTTGCCGCGGCTCACGACCGGCACGCTGCAGGCCTGGCCGGTACCGGCCAGCTGCCGGTGCGCCAGGCTGATCGGCGGGGACGAGACCGTGGCCGGCCAGGCGACGCTCAGGCGCTGGTCGGTCGCCTCGTGCATCGCCGCGACGATCGCCACCGCTGTTTCGTGCCGAGAGTCCGGCTCCGCCGCCTGCGTGCTGCCGACGATGCGCAACGTGCCGCCTTCGCCCATGGCGATGCTGACGCGATGGCAGGACAGGAGCTGGGCCAGTTCAACCGCGAGCGCGGTGGCGGCTTGCGCCAGCCCGTCCCTCGACAGCAGCGCGGCCTGGCTGCGCAGGATGGCGTCCTGGGCGGCGAGCGGTCCGGGCGGATCGGAAGAAAGCAGTGGGGGCGAGGCCTGGTCCATCGGGTGATAGCCGGATTCTCACCGACAAGCTCAGCCGGCGCCAGCGAGGAAACGCGCGGCGCGCCGCCGCGTCACGCCGCCGTCGTCAGGGCGCCACGGGCGCCTTGCCCAGCACCTCACGCTCGTAGGCGTGCAGCGACGGCAGGCCGCCGGTGTGCAGGAACAGCAGGTTCTCGCCCGGCTTGAAGAAGCCCTTGCGGGCCTCGCCGATCAGGCCGGCCATGATCTTGCCGGTGTAGACCGGGTCCAGCGGAATGCCCTCGGTGCGGGCCAGCAGCTGCACCGCCTCCACCATCGCCGCGTTCGGCACCGAATACTTCGGCTTCCAGTAGCCGCCGATGCTGAGCACCGACTCGCGCGGGATCTTCAGGTCGATGCCGAGCAGGTCCGCCACCGCCTGGGCTTCCTTGAACACCAGCGGCTCCTGGTCGGCCGGATCGCGGCTGACGCCGATGCCGACGATCGGAATGTTGATGTGGTTGCCCAGGAAGCCGGCCAGCAGGCCGCCGTGTGTGCCCGAACTGCCGGAGCCGACCACCACCCGGTCGATCGACACCCCCTGGTCGAAGAATTGCTGCTGCAGTTCCTGCGCGCAGGCCACGTAGCCGAGGCCGCCGAGCGCGTTGGAGCCGCCGCCCGGAATGATGTAGGCCTTGCGGCCCAGCACGGCGACTTCGGCGGCGACCTTGGCCATCGCCTCGGCCATGCTGCTGCCACCGGGCACGACGGTGATCGCCTCGACGCCCAGCAGGCGGAACATGAAGTGGTTGCCGCTGGCATCCTCGTCATAGCTGTCGGGAACGCGCTCCTCGATCACGAAGCGGCATTTCAATCCTTCCTTCACCGCCGCGGCCAGCGTGATGCGGCAGTGGTTGGATTGCGGCGCGCCGCAGGTCACCAGCGTGTCGGCGCCCTGCGCCAGCGCGTCGGCGACCAGGAATTCAAGCTTGCGGGTCTTGTTGCCGCCCGGGAACAGGCCGAGCATGTCGTCGCGCTTGATCCAGATGTTGGGCCCCTTGCCGCCCGGGCAGCTCGCGGCCAGGGCGCGGCTGAAGTTGGGCAGGAATTCGAGCGGGGTGACGAACGGCGTGTACCGGCGGCGGGGAATGCGGGAGAGGTCCATGGCCCGATTGTGCCGTCAAGTACCATGCGCCGAAACATCAAGGGGGGCCGGGGATGAAAAGCCACTTCGGATCGGCGGGGACGATGCGCAAGATTGCGGCCGCGCTGCTGGGGCTGGCGCTCGCTGCCATCGGCGCGATGCACTACGCGGGCCAGCGGACCATCGCGATCCAGGGCCCCGGCGCCCTGCAGGCGATGGGCGAGCAGGCGTTGTGGCTGGGTGTGAACGACGACCTGTGGGTGCTCGACGCGCGCGGCACCCGCATTGCGCGCAAGAGCGCCGCCGAACTGGGACTGACCGCCGCGGTCAGCAGTATCGTCCCGGCACCCGACGGCCAGGCCCTGCTCACCAGCCGGGCCGACACCAGCTGGCAGGTCGTCAACCGGGCCGACCTGTCGCGCGTGCGGACCATCAAGCCGCAGTGGCCGGCGCAGTTCGTGGACCATTCGAGCGGCGCCATCCACGTCGCGGTGTCGCCGGACTGGGACATCGCGGTGGCCACCGGTGGCGGCCATGCGGTGCTGCTGTTCGACGGCAGCGGCGCTTTCAAGGGCCGCAGCGCGCCGGGCCTGTACCACTTCACCAACGGCTTGTGGCACAGCCCCGACGGCTGGTGGACCACCGACACCAACAGCTTCAAGCTGCGCCTGCTGGACACCAAGACCCTGGCGCTCAAGGACACCGTCGACCTGCGCGACAACCCGCTGCCCTATGCCTTCCTGGGCGAGCTTGCGGCCTCGCACGGCGTCGCCCAGGCGGGCACCGGCCAGCCACCGCTGGCCACCGTGAGCCGGGTCGGCTTTCTGATGGAACCCGGCCACGTGGTCGACGTCTTTCCGGATGGCAGCCAGGCGTTCTACAACCGGGAGCCGCTGGGCATCGTGCGCGACATCGGATGGTTCAACGACCAGTTGCTGGTGATCGACGGCGCGAGCTACGAGATCGCCCGGTTCTCGGCCCAACGCGACGCGCTGCCGCGGTTCGGCGACGCCGCCGTCACCGCGGAACTGGACGCGATGCAGCAGGACCGCTTGCGCTGGACGCAGCTGTCGTCGCGTTCCGTGTTCCTGCCGGCGGCGCTGCTGCTGGTGCTGGGCGTGCTGGCCTACAACCGGTCCAAGACCCTGGCGCGCAACGAGGTGATCGAGGAGCGGCCTCCGTTCATGGTCGGCACGCCGGCCATCACGCGCCGGCAAGCCGGCTGGCAATGGGCCTGGGTGGTCGCGCTGCCCTACCTGCTGCGGTTTGCATTCATCTTCGCCCTGCTGCTCTGGTGGCCGCCGTTCGCCATGCCGCGCCTGGCCGCGGCCGGCCTGGTCTCCGGGCTCTGGGCGGCGCTGCTCACGCAATGGCTGCTGTTGTGGCTGCCGCTGCTGGCCTGGATGTCACTCGAGCGCCACCGCTTTTTGCGGGTGTCGGCCAATCCGGCGCGCGAGGCGATCCTGAACCGGCGCGCCGTCGCCTGGCTGGGCCGCTTCGACGACTTCGACGCCATCCGCCAGCCTGGCGAATCGCCGCGCGAGACCGTGTTGCTGCTGGGATGGCGGCCGCGCTGGCTGCTGGTGACCAACCGGCGCATCCTGCTGTTCGCCGCCGGCGCGAGAGAGCGCCGGCTGGTCAGCCAGTGGCCGCGCAACAGCGTCGTCCACACCGCCGGCGGACGGCCGCGAGCCGGCAGCTGGCTGGCGCGCGGGTGGCAGCGCTGGTTCCGTTGGCGCGTCAACCTGCAGCTGCGGTTCCGGGACGGCAGCGTGTTGGAAGGCTTCGCTGCGAGTGACGTGACGGCGCGCCGGGTCCGGCAACTGCTGGCCGTGTCGCCGGCCGCTGCGAGCCTGCAGCCTGGCGCCGGAGCGGCGCCGCAGCGGGCCGGCCGGCGCTGGCACGAGGTGATCGCGTCCGCGCTGGTGCCCGGGCTCGGCCAGTTGCTGCAGGACCGCTTTGCCAGCGGTGCGGTGCTGCTGACCGCGGCCGGCCTGTTGTTCCTGGGCGTGCTCGGCCCGGTGCTGTGGGCCAGCAGCGGACCGAAGATGGATGTTTCGCTGTCCACCAGGTTCGCCAGCCTGCTGTGGTGGCTGCTGCTGGCCGGGGCCGCGGCCATCGACGCGTGGCACTTCAGCGCCGCGCAGCGGCGCCGGGCGCGCGCCTAGCCAGCAGCAAGGGCGGCGAAGGCCTTCGTCACTTCCGGCGGGGCCTGCACCAGTTCGATCAGCACGCCCTCGCCGCCGACCGGCAGCTGCTCGTTGCCCTTGGGGTGGATGAAACAGATGTCGAAGCCGGCGGCGCCGCGCCGGATGCCGCCGGGGGCAAAGCGCACGCCGTGCGCAGCCAGCCATTCGACGGCGCGCGGCAGGTTGTCGATCCACAGGCCGACGTGGTTGAGCGGCGTGGTGTGGACCGCGGGCTTCTTCTCCGGGTCGAGCGGCTGCATCAGGTCCACCTCTACCCGCAACGGCCCGGCGCCGATGGTGCAGATATCCTCGTCGACGTTCTCGCTCTCGCTGCGGAAGGTGCCGGCGACTTCCAGCCCGAACAACTCGACCCAGAGCTTGCGCAGCCGGGTCTTGTCGGGCCCGCCGATGGCGATCTGCTGGATGCCCAGCACCTTGAACGGACGAGGGGTCATGACTGCACCTTGAGCTGGTTGAATGGAATGCGCACTATGCGCCGGGCCTTGCCGTCGATGTCGCGGATGGCGAGCGACAGCGCGGCCGCCTCCCAGTCGATGTCGACGCTGCCGTAGTGGTACTCGCTGAACAGCTCGCCGAGCCGGTTCGGGCCGGCTTCGCTCGCGCCGCGCCAGGGATGCGTCATCCCGCTGGAGGTCATCTCGTACAGCGGATATGGCGTGCCGCCCGCCTCCCGGTACAGCGCCCCGAGATGCCGGTCGCCGGAGAGAAAGACGACGCCTTGGGCGCCGGTGCTGCCGATCAGCCGGTACAGCCGCTGGCGCTCGCGCGGGAAATTGCCCCAACGCTCCCAGCCATGGCCGTCGGTCACCACCTGGACGCCCGACACGATCAAGCGCACCTCGGCCGGTTGCCGCAACTGCGCCTCCAGCCAGCGCCACTGGTCCTCGCCCAGCATGGTCTTGTCGATGGAGTCGTCCGGCAGATAGCGCTCCTTGCCCGGCGCATCGCGCTGGTCGGTCGGCTTCCAGCGCGAACGAAACCACCGTTCGTCCAGCAGGATCGCCTGCACCCGGCGGCCCGGCGGCCCGAACAACTGTGCGTGGTACAGACCGTCGCGGCTGCGGCGCGGGTCGTCAGCGGCCAGTTTCCAGAACGCGATGAACTCCGCCTTCGATTCGGCCTTGAACGGGAACTCCGCGCCGCCGTCGTTGACGCCGTAGTCGTGGTCGTCCCAGATCGCCAGGTGCGGCACGCTGCGGCGCAGCCGGCTCATGCCGGGCGACTCGGCCGCCAGCGCATAGGCGCGGCGCAGCCGGGCCAGCGTATAGGGCAACTCGCAATAGACGTTGTCGCCGCCGAACACGAACAGGTCGGGCCTGGCGGCCATGATGGTGTCCCAGATCGGCGCCGGCCTGGTCTGGTCGATGCAGGAGCCAAACGCGATGCTGCGCAGCGGCGCGTCGGCCGCAGCGGGCGCAGACACGCCCTGCGGCTGCGGCAGGGCGCAGCCGCCCAGCGCCGCCAGCGCCGCCGCCCCGCCCAGGAGTTCACGCCGCTTCATGATTCACACGAATTCCACGATCGGCTGGTCCACCACCAGGCTCTCCCCCTTGGCGGCCAGCACCTTGCCGACCACGCCGTCGGCGGCGGCGAACAGCACGTTCTCCATCTTCATCGCCTCGATCACCGCGACCCGCTCGCCGGCCTGCACCTTCTGGCCCGGCTGCACGGCCACGTCGACCAGCAGGCCGGGCATCGGCGACAGCACGTAGCGACTCATGTCCGGCGGCGCCTTGTACGGCATCAACGCATGGAGGTCGGCCGCGCGCGGCGTCAGCACCAGCGCGTCGAGCTGGGTGCCGTTGTGCAGGATGCGCAGCGCCAGCGGGTTCTTGCCGTCGCCGCGCACCACCTGCGCGGTGAACGGCTGGCCGTTGGCGGTGCCGCGGATGCGGGCCGCGCCCAGGTGCCACTGGCTGCAGATGTCGTAGCGGGTGGCGCCGACCGACACCGCGCTGGAGCCGGACTGCGCGACGAAATCGCTGACGGTGACCGGCTCGCGCCGGTGCTTGCCCTCGGCGCCGAGCACCACCACCACGAAGTCCTCGCCGACGTTGAATTCATGGCCCGGCAGCTGGCCGCTGATGCCAGCGGCGCGCTGCAACGCGCGCCGGTTCACGTAGGCCGCTAGCGCCACCAGGAACTGCGGATCGTCGTGCGGCACGTCCTGGGCATGGAAGCCCTTGCCGTAGTGCCCGGCGATGAAGCCGGTGTTGAAGTCGCCGGCGACGAATTGCGGATGGGCCAGCAGCGCCGCCTGGAACGGGATGTTGCTGGAGACGCCGCGGATCACGAAGCCGTTGAGGGCTTCGCGCATCTTGCCGATCGCGTCCAGCCGGTCGCGGCCGTGCACGATCAGCTTGGCGATCATCGAGTCGTAGAACATCGGGATCTCGCCGCCCTCGGTGACGCCGGTGTCCACCCGCACGCCGAACAGGTGCTCGGTGTCGGACGACCACATGGTTTCCTTGGGCGGCTGGAACCGGACCAGCCGCCCGGTCGAGGGCAGGAAGTTGCGAAACGGATCCTCGGCGTTGATGCGGCATTCGATGGCCCAGCCGTTGCGCTTGACGTCGGCCTGCGCCAGCGGCAGCTTCTCGCCGGCGGCGACGCGAATCATCAGTTCCACCAGGTCCAGCCCGGTGATGCTTTCGGTCACCGGATGTTCGACCTGCAGCCGCGTGTTCATCTCGAGGAAATAAAAGCTCTGGTCCTTGCCGACCACGAACTCCACGGTGCCGGCGCTCTCGTATTTCACGGCCTTGGCCAGCTGCACCGCCTGCTCGCCCATGGCCTTGCGCGTCGCATCGCTGATGAAGGGCGACGGCGCCTCCTCGATCACCTTCTGGTGGCGGCGCTGGATCGAGCATTCGCGCTCGTTCAGGTAGATCACGTTGCCGTGCGAATCGCCCAGCACCTGGATTTCGATGTGGCGCGGTTCCTCCACGAACTTCTCGATGAAGACGCGGTCGTCGCCGAAGCTGTTGCGGGCCTCGTTGCTGCACGAGGTGAAGCCCTCGAAGGCTTCCTTGTCGTCGTAGGCGACGCGCAAGCCCTTGCCGCCGCCGCCGGCGCTGGCCTTGATCATCACCGGATAGCCGATGTCCCTGGCGATGCCGACGGCCTGCTCCGCCGTCTTGATCGCCTCGTTGAAGCCGGGGATGGTGCTGACGTTGGCCTCTTTCGCCAGTTTCTTGGAAGCGATCTTGTCGCCCATCGCCGCGATCGAATAGTGCTTGGGGCCGATGAAGGTGATGCCTTCTTCTTCCACCCGCCGCGCGAAGGCCTCGTTCTCCGACAGGAAACCGTAGCCGGGATGCACGGCCTGGGCGCCGGTCTGCTTGCAGGCGGCAATGATCTTCTCGGCCTGCAGGTAGCTCTCCCGGCTGGGCGCGGGCCCGATGTGCACGGCTTCGTCGGCCAGCTGCACGTGGCGCGCGTCGCGGTCCGCATCCGAATACACGGCCACCGTCTTGATGCCCATCTTCTTTGCCGTCTTGATGACCCGGCAGGCGATCTCGCCGCGGTTGGCGATGAGGATTTTCGTGAACATGGTCGCTCCTTACAACGGGATGTTGCCGTGCTTGCGCCACGGGTTCTCGAGCTTCTTGTCGCGCAGCATCATCAGCGACCGGCAAATGCGCTTCCTGGTCTCGTGCGGCAGGATGACGTCGTCGATGAAGCCGCGGGCGCCGGCCACGAACGGGTTGGCGAATCTCGCCTTGTACTCGGCTTCGCGGGCCGCCAGCTTGGCCGGGTCGCCCTTGTCCTCGCGGAAGATGATCTCCACCGCGCCCTTGGCGCCCATCACCGCGATCTCGGCATTCGGCCAGGCGAAGTTGACGTCGCCGCGCAGGTGCTTGGAGCTCATCACGTCGTAGGCGCCGCCATAGGCCTTGCGCGTGATCACGGTGATCTTCGGCACGGTGCACTCGGCGTACGCGTACAGCAGCTTGGCGCCGTGCTTGATGATGCCGCCGTACTCCTGGCTGGTGCCCGGCATGAAGCCCGGCACGTCGACGAAGGTGATGACCGGGATGTTGAAGGCGTCGCAAAAGCGCACGAAGCGCGCCGCCTTGATCGAGCTCTTGATGTCCAGGCAGCCGGCCAGCACCAGCGGCTGGTTGGCGACGATGCCCACCGTCTGACCTTCCATCCGGCCGAAGCCGATGATGATGTTCTTCGCGTACTCGGGCTGCAGCTCGAAGAAGTCGCCGTCGTCCACCGTCTTGGCGATCAGCTCCTTCATGTCGTAGGGCTTGTTGGCGTTGTCGGGCACCAGCGTGTCCAGCGACAGGTCCATGCGGTCGGCCGGGTCCTTGCTCGGGCGCACCGGCGCCTTCTCGCGGTTGTTCAGCGGCAGGTAGTTGTACAGGCGCCGCAGCATCATCATGGCCTCGACGTCGTTCTCGAAGGCCAGGTCGGCGACGCCGCTGCGCGTGGTGTGGCTGATGGCCCCGCCCAGTTCCTCGGCCGTCACTTCCTCGTGGGTCACGGTCTTCACCACTTCGGGGCCGGTGACGAACATGTAGCTGCTGTCCTTGACCATGAAGATGAAGTCGGTCATGGCCGGCGAATACACCGCGCCGCCGGCGCACGGCCCCATCACCATGCTGATCTGCGGCACCACGCCCGACGCCATCACGTTGCGCTGGAACACGTCGGCGTAGCCGCCCAGGGACGCCACGCCCTCCTGGATGCGGGCGCCGCCCGAATCGTTGAGGCCGATCACCGGGGCGCCGACCTTCATCGCCTGGTCCATCACCTTGCAGATCTTCTCCGCATGGGCTTCGGACAGTGCGCCGCCGAACACGGTGAAGTCCTGGCTGAAGACGAACACCAGCCGGCCGTTGATCATGCCGTAGCCGGTGACCACGCCGTCGCCCGGGATCTTGTTGTCGGCCATGCCGAAATCGACCGAGCGGTGCTCGACGAACATGTCCCATTCCTCGAAGGTGCCTTCGTCCAGCAGCAGCTCCAGGCGCTCGCGCGCCGTCAGCTTGCCCTTCTTGTGCTGGGCGTCGATCCGTTTCTGGCCGCCGCCCAGGCGGGCCGCGGCGCGCTTTTCTTCCAGTTGTACGAGGATGTCTTGCATGTCAGTCGTTCTCCGTGTCTTTGTGTGCGCCGAGCAATTGCCTGGCTGCCGTCGATGCCGGCACCCGCCCCTCTTCCACTTCCCGCATCAGGGCCGCCAGCTGTGCCTTCACCGCCGGGTGCTGGCGGAAATCCTGCCTCAATCCGGCCTCGATCCGTTCCCACATCCAGGCCAGCGCCTGGTGCTTGCGCCGCGCAATCATCGCCCCGCTGGCCGTCTGCAGCCGGCGGAAGTGCGTCACTTCTTTCCAGAAGCGCTCGACGCCGTCGCCGCTGAGCGCGCTCAGCTGGATCACCGTCGGGTGCCACGAATCCCTGTTGTGCAGCGCATGGTGCGGATCGCCGTGCTGGCCGAACAGGCGCATGGCGCTGGTGATCTGGGCCTGCGCGCGGGTCGCGGCGGCGGCGTCAAGGTCGGCCTTGTTGATCACCACCAGGTCGGCCAGTTCCATCACGCCCTTCTTGATCGCCTGCAGGTCGTCGCCGGCGTTGGGCAGCTGCATCAGCACGAACATGTCCGTCATGCCGGACACCGCGGTTTCGCTCTGGCCGACGCCAACCGTCTCCACGATCACGATGTCGTAGCCCGCGGCCTCGCACACCAGCATCGCCTCGCGCGTCTTCTCCGCCACGCCGCCCAGCGTGCCGCTGGACGGGCTGGGCCGGATGTATGCGCGGTCGTGCACCGACAGCCGTTCCATCCGCGTCTTGTCGCCCAGGATGGAGCCGCCGGAGACGGTGGATGAAGGGTCGATGGTCAGCACTGCAACGCGATGGCCCTGCCCGATCAGGAACAGGCCCAGCGCCTCGATGAACGTGCTCTTGCCAACGCCCGGCACGCCGCTGATGCCCAGGCGGAATGAATTGCCGGTGTGGGGCAGCAGTTCGGTCAGGCGCTGGTCGGCCTGGGCGCGGTGGTCCGGCCGCGTCGATTCCAGCAGGGTGATGGTCTTGGCGAGGGCGCGGCGTTGCGGCGCGCCTTCTGCGTGGAGGATGGAATCGAGCATCACAGGATCTCGAAGGCCCTGCCGTCGGGCAGGCGGTAACGTGAGAAGTCGCGCTTGTCCAGCGTCATGATTTTCGTCACCCCCGTGTCCCCCGCCAGCCAGACCAGCGAAGCGTCGGCCAGGTCCATCTCGGTTCGTGGCGCTTGCGTGTAGCGGCGCATCAAGTCCACCATTGCCGGCAGGTCATCGGGAGAAAACGGAAACACCGACACCGCTCCGGCCGCGACCCAGCGCAGCATTGCCAGGTTTTTCGGCGGCGACAGCAGATAGCTTGCCTCGACGACGCAAGGCCATGTCGTCAAAAGCGACCAGTGCTCCTGGGATGCCTGCTGCAGGAGCGCTTGATACCGGCCTGTTGCCTGATCGCCAGGATTGAATGCTGCCACCATTGCGCATGCATCAACCAGTGCGGCCGATGTCATGCTTCTCCTTCAGCTTCTTGACGATCCGGGCACGGGCACTATCGGTTTCATACGACTGATCCTGTCCCGCGAATGCTGCCGTGAGGGCTTTGCCCGCCGCTTCCTCCTCGGCCTGAATCTTCAACATCAGCTCGTAAGGATTTTTCTTTCCGAGCGCCCGCTCGACCGCATCGACGATGAATTGGGATTTGGTGACACCCTTCTGCTTCGCGGCGAGCTCAAGCTGCCTTTCAAGCAGTGGGTCCATTCGTACAGACACAGCCATGACATCTCCTTGTGATACCGTATTACTGTATCACTATGGCTTTCCGATCGCCCTACGGATCTGCTCGAGGACGTCCTTGGCGGAAGCCGGAATCGGCGTCCCCGGCCCATAAATTCCCTTCACGCCGGCGTTGTAGAGAAACTCGTAATCCTGCTTGGGCACCACGCCGCCGACGAACACGATGATGTCGTCGGCGCCCTGTTTCTTCAGCTCCTCGATGATCGCCGGCACCAGGGTCTTGTGGCCGGCGGCCAGCGTGGAGACGCCGACCGCATGGACGTCGTTCTCGATCGCCTGGCGCGCGCACTCTTCCGGCGTCTGGAACAGCGGCCCCATGTCGACGTCGAAGCCCAGGTCGGCAAAGGCCGTGGCGACAACTTTCGCCCCGCGGTCGTGGCCGTCCTGGCCCAGCTTGCTGATCATCACGCGCGGACGCCGGCCCTGCTCCTCGGCGAATCGTGCGATCTCGCCCTTCAACTTGTCCCAGCCCTCGGCTGAATCGTAGGCAGCTGCATACACACCGGTCACCTTTTGGGTATCGGCGCGATGGCGCCCGAAGACTTTTTCCAGCGCGTCGGAGATCTCACCGCCCGTGGCCCGCAGGCGCGCGGCCTTGATCGACAGGTCCAGCAGGTTGCCATCGCCTTTTTCCGCAGCCGCCGTCAGGGCGTCCAGCGCAGCCTGCACCCTGGCGCCGTCCCGGTTCGCGCGGATCGACTTCAGCCGCGCGATCTGCTGCTCGCGCACCATCACGTTGTCGATGTCACGGATATCGAGCTGGTCGTGCGACTCCAGTTTGTACTTGTTGACGCCGACGATCACGTCCTTGCCCGAATCGATGCGGGCCTGCTTTTCCGCCGCCGCCGCCTCGATCTTGAGCTTGGCCCAGCCGGAATCGACCGCCTTGACCATGCCGCCCATGGCCTGCACTTCCTCGATGATGGTCCAGGCCGCATCGGCCATGTCCTGGGTCAGCTTCTCCATCATGTAGCTGCCGGCCCAGGGGTCGATCACGTTCGGGATGTGGGTCTCTTCCTGGATGATCAGCTGCGTATTCCTGGCGATGCGCGAGCTGAACTCCGTCGGCAGCGCGATTGCTTCGTCGAAGGAATTGGTGTGCAGCGACTGGGTGCCGCCGAACACCGCCGCCATTGCTTCGATGGTGGTGCGCACGATGTTGTTGTACGGGTCCTGCTCGGTCAGCGACCAGCCCGAGGTCTGGCAATGGGTGCGCAGCATCAGGCTCTTGGGGTTCTTCGCGTCGAAGCCCTTCATGATCCGCCACCAGAGCAGGCGCGCCGCCCGCATCTTGGCCACCTCCAGGTAGAAGTTCATGCCGATCGCCCAGAAGAACGAGAGGCGCCCGGCGAATTCGTCGACATCCAGTCCCTTGGCCAGCGCGGTCTTCACGTACTCCATGCCATCTGCCAGCGTGAAGGCCAGTTCGAGCGATTGATTCGCCCCGGCCTCCTGCATGTGATAACCGGAGATCGAGATCGAGTTGAACTTCGGCATGTTCTTCGCCGTGTACTCGATGATGTCGGCGACGATCCGCATGCTCGGCTCGGGCGGATAGATGTAGGTGTTGCGCACCATGAACTCTTTGAGGATGTCGTTCTGGATCGTCCC
>JBBRSZ010000062.1:0-17002 GCA_038244915.1 Burkholderiales bacterium
CCGCCTCGGGCCTGGGCGCGCTGCCAGCTGCGCTTCGTGGTCGGCATCGATCCGACCGACATCCTGCCGGCGCTGCGCCGGCACCTGGATGCGCACGGCTTTTCGATGGTGAAGATCGCCAGCGCCCGCGACACCCTGTTCACCGCCACCCGGATCGACCCGGAGGATCCGTGGGTCCGGTGGGCGGTGGCCTCGATTGCGGCCACCAGCGGCAAGAAGCCGGCGCTGCTGCCCAACCTGGGCGGCTCGCTGCCCAACGACATCTTCACCGACGTGCTGGGCCTGCGCACCGTGTGGGTGCCGCACTCTTACCCGGGTTGTTCGCAGCACGCGCCCAACGAACACCTGCCGCCCGCGCTGCTGCGCGAAGGCCTGGCGGTGATGACCGGCCTGTACTGGGACCTGGGCGCCGGCGCGACGCCGCACGCGCACGCGTGACGTTGGCGCTCCGGGCTTGCCCCGCGGGTCATGTCATTTTGGCGCTCGCGCCGATGCCTGGGTGGCGCGGCCGCCGGTCTGGGTGGGCCGTTCTCCGGTCACGCTCGCGGGCGTCATCCCATGGACGCAATCGCTACTGCTTTAACCAGATCAATGAGGTGCGCAAGGTGTAGCGACCGCGAATGGCCCTGCGCCCGACCCACCCAGACCACCGTCCGTGCGTGACGATTGGACGCGCGATCAGGTCCCGCATGAAAGTCCTGTGCAAGCAAGAAACGCCACTTCAAGGCCGGTGGTCGAGATGGGGTCCTGGTTTCAGTTGAATTGAGGACGTAACACATCGCTATCATTGCCCTACTCCGGCGACTTTGTCGGAAGGGAATGGGCAGCTATGGCGTACGCAACTGGATTGTTGGGCGAACCTCCAAAGTGTCCGCATGGGCACGGAATTCTAGAAAGACAGCCTGGCGAGTGGGCGATAAATCAGGTAATCAATACCAAGATGGGTTGGGCACCGTCGCCATCCGGCACCTTTTACTTGGCCTCCCTGTACACCTGCAAGACATGCGGGTTAATCCAACTCTACGATACGGGGGGCAATTGAGATGGGGATACTTGCCTATGGCCCGGATTCTTGGAAGGGGCCACCGACAAAAGATGGAACTGAACCTCCGGACTCAGGTCGTGTGGAGCATCGCTTGACTGCGCTTGAAACTCGTCTGGACGCCATATTGCCGACGCTGGCGACCAAGGCCGATATAGGTGACTTACGCGCCGAATTCAAAGGCTGGACGCTCGCCTCCGTGCTTACCATCATTGGCACTATGGCTGCTGGTTTTTTTGGCATTGCATCCCTGATGAAACCTTTGCCGATCGTGCAAGCCGCTCCAACGCAACTGCCAATAATCATCAATGTGCCGTCGCCTGCAATGGCGGTGCCACCTACCGCTGCGGCCTCGCGCTAGTACATCGTCTCCGTCATCAGCACGCTATTTTCCATGCTCCACAAGAAGTCAGTCACGCCGCCTTCCATCGCAGGCGTAGTCCCGATGCTGGAGTGGATCTTCACGATGAAATAGAAGCTGACCGCGTGCATGTGGTTTTCCAGTTTCTTGGAAAACGCATTGGTCAGCCGGGTAAACCGAAGCATCCCCATACGCCTAGGGAGAATGGCACTCTCCACGAGGCTGGTGCTGATGTCGTACTTGTCGGGGTTGCGTGACACGGTCTCTTTCGATGCCTTAACGAACGCGGGCGGGCTGTAGCGGCGCTTCGCTTCGACCGTGACCGGAGAACGACCCACCCTGACCGGCGCCGCGCCAACCGGCGTGAACGCGAACGCCAGCAAAGACATGAATCCCGGATCACCGGGATGACAACGTCTCAAACCCCCGACGGATAAGTCTCCGGCGGTTCGACGCTGTGCCAGACGGGGCCGTGGTCCAGCGGCTCCAGCGCGCTGGTTTCGTCGATGTGGATCAGCGCGTCGAACTGCTGCGCCAGCCGCGTCATGAAGTAGTGGCTCTGGCGCTCGGTCTCGGGCCGGTAGATCACGCCGATGGCGCGCTGCAGCCGCTGCGGCGTCGCCAGCCGCTGCAGCGCCGGGTTGTCGCGCAGCGGCAGCAGGAAGCGGCTGGTGGCCGTCTGGTGCAGCAGGTCTTCCCAGCTGCCGGCCAGGCCGGGGCGCACCCGCTTGCGGCGCGCCGGCTGGTCCCAGTCCGAGGCCGCCGTCACGGTGCCGTGGTGGGTGCTGAAGCCCACCAGCACCGCCTGCTCGTGGTAGCGGTCGCGCATCAGCTGGCCCACGTTCCATTCGCCGGCCTCGCCCATCTCGGTGGCGGCGGCGTCACCCAGGTGGGAGTTGTGGGCCCAGACCGCGATCCGCGGCAGCCCGGCATCGGAGCCCAGGTGCCGGTCCAGCGCCTGCAGCGTCTCCACCATGTGGCTGTCGCGCAGGTTCCATGACGACACGCGGCCGCGGAACATGGTGCGGTAGTACTCCTCGGCGTTGCGCACCAGCCGGGCGTTCTGCCCGGCGTAGAAGGCTTCGTCGCGCTGCATGCCCGGCGTCGGCGGCAGCTCGGCGAAGCGCTGGTTCATGTCGCGCAGCTGCTGGATCACTTCATCCTCGCAGCTGTGGGCCAGCCCGAAGCTGGCCGCGTAGCCGTAGGCCTGGCTGTCTTCGCGCGCATGGTCGAAGCAGGCATAGCGCTGGCGTGCCCGCAGCGCGGCATCCGGGTCGGTGCGATCGAGGTAGGCCAGCACCGCCTGCATCGAGCTGAACAGGCTGTACAGGTCGATGCCGTAGAAGCCGACCTGCTGCGCCGGCGGCCGGCCCTCGTTGTGGCCACGCAGCCATTGCGCGAAATCCCGCACCTCGGTGTTGCGCCACATCCAGCCGGGGAAGCGCTGGAAGCCGGACAAGGCCGCCGTCGCGTCGGGATCGTCCGACAGGCCGCGCACATAGCGGTTCAGCCGCCAGGCGTCCGGCCAGTCCGCCTCCACCGCGACGGCTGTAAAGCCTTTCTCGACGATCAGCCGCCTGGTGATGGTGGCCCGCTCGCGATAGAACTCGCGCGTGCCGTGCGAGGCCTCGCCCAGCAGCGCGAAGCGGGCCGGGCCGATCAGCTCCAGCAGCGCGTCATGTTCATGCGGGCCGCCTGGCATCGGCAGCAGGTGGCGGCTCAGGCCGTCGAGCACCTCGTCGCTGGTCGGCTGGAAAGTCCGGGATGGGGACATGGCGTCCTCCTGTGTTCAATGGGTGGCCGGCGCCCGTTCCTGCCGCGCCGCATCGAGCAGGGCGCGCACCTCGGTGTCGCTGGCCTGGGGAAACTGCTCGTACCACAGGCCCACCGCGCGAAACGGCGTCGGCCGCTCGGCGCACACCATCTCGTCGGCTTCGGCCTCCAGCTGCTCGCAGGTCTCGGCGGCACCGACCGGGACCGCCACGCAGATGCTTTCGGGTTGCTGCAGGCGGATCGCCTGCACCGCCGCTCGCATCGTCGAGCCGGTGGCCAGGCCGTCGTCGACCACGATCACGGTCCGGCCCTGCAGCTGCGGCGCCGGCAGCTCGCCCCGGTACAGCCGTTCGCGCCGCGCCAGCTCGGCACGCTCGCGCGCCACCACCGAGGCCACCATGTCGGGCGGCACGTTGCGCCCGACATCCGGGTTGAGCACCTGCACGCCGCCGCTGGCGATGGCGCCCATGGCGTATTCCTCGTGGCCGGGATAGCCGAGCTTGCGCACCACGAACACATCGAGCGGCGCATGCAGCGCAAGTGCCACCTCGTAGCCGACGGCCACCCCGCCGCGCGGCAGCGCCAGCACCAGCAAGCCAGGCCGGCCCAGGTAGTGCCCCAGCTTGCCGGCCAGCACACGGCCGGCGTGATGCCGGTCGCGGAATGGAAATTCGCGCAGCGTCATGTGGCCTCCACCCGCGCCAGGTGCGACGCGAACCAGTCGCCGGCCAGGTCGCAGACCTGTTCCAGCGCGCCATGCTCTTCGAACAGGTGGGTGGCGCCGGGAACGATGGCCAGTTCCTTGTCGCAGCGCAGGTGGGCCAGCGCCTGTTCGTTCAGCTCGATCACGCCCTGGTCGGCACCGCCGACGATCAGCAGCGTCGGCGCCGTCACCGCCGCCAGCGCCACCGGACCGGCCAGGTCGGGCCGGCCGCCGCGCGAGACCACGGCGCCGATGCGCGTGCCCAGGCGGGCGGCGGCGATCAGCGCCGCCGCGCTGCCGGTGCTGGCGCCGAAATAGCCGATCCGTGCGTGGGCGATGGCCGGCTGGTGCGACACCCACAGCGTCGCATCCTGCATCCGCCGCGTCAGCAGCGGAATGTCGAAACGGTGTTCCCGGGTCTGCAGGTCGACCTGCTCCTCCTGCACCGTCAGCAGGTCGAACAGCAGGGTGGCGATGCCGCGTTGCTGCAGCCGCTGCGCCACCTGGCGGTTGCGGGCGCTGTGGCGGCCGCTGCCGCTGCCGTGCGCGAACAGCACCAGGCCGGCGAATGCGGGCGGCAACACGAGATCGCCGTACAGCCAGGCGTCGCCCGAGGGAATGCGGACCTCGCGGGCGGCAAGGGCAGTGGCTGAGCTCGTCATGGCGGCACCTCCTGCGGGGAATCCGGACTTCTGAAGGATAGTCCCGCCGGATGTTTCAAGGGGTTGCGCTGGGTCAAACTTGCAGCGATCCTCCCGTCCACGTCATTCCCGCGGGGCCTGCCCCCCGCCTTCGCGGGGGCAGGCCCCGCGGGGATGACGCTATGGGAGCTTCTTGACCAGCACCTGGCTCTTGCGGTCCCAGTTGTACTTGCGCTTGCGCGCCTCGGGCAGCCAGTCGGGGTCCGCCTGGACGAAACCGCGCTTGAGGAACCAGTGCATGGTGCGGGTGGTGAGCACGAAGATGCTGTCCAGCCCCATCGCGCGGGCCCGCTGCTCGATGCGCCGCAGCACCTTCTCGCCGTCGCCCTGGCCCTGGGTCTGGGGCGACACCGTGAGCGCCGCCATCTCGCCGGTTTTCGCTTCCGGGTAGGGATAGAGCGCGGCGCAGGCGAACAGCACGCCGTCGTGCTCCACGATGGTGTAGTTGGCGATGTCGCGCTCGATTTCGGTGCGGTCGCGCTTGACCAGGGTGCCGTCCTTCTCGAACGGCTCGATCAGTTGCAGGATGCCGCCGACGTCGTCCGAGCTGGCCTCGCGCAGGTTTTCCAGTTTCTCGTCCACCACCATGGTGCCGATGCCGTCGTGCACATACACCTCCAGCAGCAGGGAGCCGTCGACCGCGAACGGGATGATGTGGCTGCGCTCGACGCCGGCCTTGCAGGCCTTGACGCAGTGCTGCAGGTAGAAGGCGGTGTCGGTCGGCTGCTGCGGGTTGGGCAGGCTGGCGATCAGCTGCTCGGCCTGCGCCAGCGGCAGCTCGGTGTCGATCGGGTTGTCCTCGTCTTCGGGCCCCAGCGGCTGGACCCGGATGCCGGCGATCTCGGTCAGGAAGATCAGCTTGTCGGCCTGCAGGGCGATCGCCACGCTGGTCGCCACTTCCTCCATCGTCAGGTTGAAGGCCTCGCCGGTCGGCGAGAAGCCGAACGGCGACAGCAGCACCATCGCACCGAACTCAAGCGTGCGGGTGATGCCGGCCACGTCCACCTTGCGCACCAGGCCCGAATGCTGGAAATCGACGCCGTCGACCACGCCCACCGGCCGCGCTGTGATGAAGTTGCCGGAGATCACCCGCACGGTGGAGCCGGCCATCGGCGTGTTCGGCAGGCCCTGGCTGAAGGCGGCCTCGATCTCGTAGCGCAGCTGGCCGGCGGCTTCCTGGGCGCTGTCCAGGGCCACTTCGTCGGTGATGCGCATGCCGTGGGAGGACTTCGACACCTGACCCTTGGCCTGCAGCTGCTCGTTGACCTGGGGCCGGAAGCCGTGCACCAGCACGATCTTCACGCCCATGCTCTGGATCAGGGCCAGGTCCTGGGCGATGTGCGGCAGCTTGCCGGCGGCGATGGCCTCGCCCGGCAGGCCGACCACGAAGGTCTTGCCCCGGTGCATGTGGATGTAGGGCGCGACCGAGCGGAACCAGGGCACGAAGGTGAAGTTGAAGACTGTGGACATTCGGTGGGGTGTCGGGAATGCGCAGCAGTGTAAGGGAAAGGCTCTAGCGCCCCATGCACCATGCAGGTATCGTCGGCTCTACATGAACACCGTGGCCGTTGGCTTCTGGGGGGCCTTCTTCGGTTCCGTCGCCATGATGCTGGCAGGCTCGCTGCTGGCCTACGCCCGTTCGATGCACAAGGTGGCGCTGCGGGCCGCGCTCACGGCGCTGCTGTCGGCGCTGTTCGTGATCTCGTATGTCGGCTGGCTGCCGATCGCCGACCCCGAGACCGAGCGGCGCGTGCTGGCCCACATCGCGGCCGCCTGCTCGGCGATCCTCGGCCTGATGCTGCTGGCCCTGATGGGCGTGACGCGCCGCGCCGATGGCGGCTTGCGGCTGCAGGCCGGCATCGTCGCCGTCGCCGCCGTGGTGGTGGTGGCCGGCTGGGCGCTGCCGGCCGGCCAGGCCCTGGCCCTGGGCTCGGCGCTGGCGTTGCTGGTCGGCATCACGGCGCTGGTGGTCTGCGTCCGCAGCGTGCGGCGCGGCGACCGGCTGGCCTGGCTGGCGGTTTCCGCGGTGTTCTTCCTGCTGCTGGCGATCGCCGGCCTGAGCACGATCGCGCTGGGCCAGGTCGAGAGCTGGCCGCTGCACGCCATGAGCGCGCTGGCCGGCATGGCCTATCTCGGCATCATCTCGGCCGCGCTCTGGGCCCGTTATTCCTACCTGATCGAGCTGCGCGAGGTGATGGCGCATGGGCCGAGCTACGACCCGGTGACGCGGATGCGCTCGCATGCCGAGACCGGTCAGATGGTCGGCGCCGCGTTCAATCACGCCGACGGCCAGGGCCGGCCGGTCGGAGTGATCGCGATCTCGATCGGCAACCTGTACGCGCTGGAGCAGCTGCACGGCCGCGGCGCCGTCAACCACGCGCTGTTCGTGTGCGCCAGCCGGCTGCGGCGCTGCGTGCCGACCGACGTCGACATGGGGCGGCTGGGCGACGATGGCTTCCTGCTGCTCACCCGCAACTCGCAGGCGCCGGCGCGGCTGGTCGCGATCGCACGCCAGGTCGCGCAGCGGCTGGCGCAGCCGGTCTCGCTCAACATCGCCTACGGTCCGCCTTCCGGGGAAGAAAGCCGCGCCAGCTGGGTGGCCGACGTCGGCGTCGGGGTGCTGGCCGCGGCCGCGCCGGCGATGCGGCCGTCGGCGGCGGTGAGCATGGCGCGCGCGATGTCGCGCACGGCGTGGAGCTTCGGCAGCCGGATCGCCTGGTTCAACCGCGACCGGCGCGAGATCGCCGAGTTGCCGCTGGCGGATGGAACGGCATGATGGATCCGTGGGTCGCCGGCTTCTGGGGGGTGTTCTTCGGCACTGCGGGATTGATGCTGGCCGGCTCGTTGCTGGCATATGCGCGCACGCGGCACAAGGTGCCGCTGCGGGCGGCCCTGCTGGCCGGCGTTTCGGCGTTGTTCACGCTCTCCTACCTGGGCGGCCTGCCGCTGCCCGCTGGCGACATTGAAAAGCGGCTGCTGGCCCACGTCGCCGCGGTCTCGTTCGCGGTGCCTGGACTGATGCTGCTGGCCTTCCTGGGGCTGACCAGCAGCGCCGAGCGCAGGCAGCTGGCCGCGGCGCTGGTCTGGGGGCTGGCGCTGCTGGTGGTGCTGGTGGGCTGGGCCTTGCCGGCCCGGCAGGCGCTGATGCTCGGCTCGTTGGCCATCGTGCTGGTCGGGCTGGCGGCGCTGCCCATTGCGGGCCGCAGCGCCTTGCGCGGCGACCGGCTGGCGTGGCTGGCCTTCGCCGGCATGTTCTTCGTCGACGTGGCGCTCGGCGGGCTGACCTGGATCGCGCTGGACGACGTCAAGAGCCTGCCGCTGCACGCCGTCAGCGCCATCGCCGGGACGGCTTTCCTGGCCACGTTCGCAGTTGCGACCTGGTCGCGTTACTCCTACCTGCTCGAACTGCGCGAGGTGATGGCGCACGGGCCCAGCTACGACCCGGTGACGCGGATGCGCTCCCACAGCGAGACCGGCCAGCTGGTGGGCGCCGTGCTCGGCCACACCGGTGACGAGCCGCAACCGGTCGGCGTGATCGCGATCTCGATCGGTAACCTGTACGGCCTGGAGCAGCTGCATGGCCGCGGCGCGGCCAACCATGCGCTGTTCGTCTGCGCCAGCCGCTTGCGCCGCAGCGTGCCGGCGGAGGTGGAGATGGGCCGGCTGGGCGACGACGGCTTCCTGCTGCTGGCGCGCAACTCGCGCGATCCCAAGCGGCTGGTGGCGCTGGCCCGGCAGGTGGCGCAGCAACTGGCGCGGCCGGTCTCGCTGAGCATCTCCGATCCCACGGCGGCCCAATCGAGCCGGGCCAGCTGGGTGGCCGAGGTCGGCGTGGGCGTGCTGGCCGCCGCGACGCCGGCCACCCGCCCCGCCAACGCGGTCGAGATGGCGCGCGCGATGTCACGCACTGCCTGGAGCTACAGCAGCCGGATCGCATGGTTCGATCGCCTGCGGCGCGAGATCTCCGAGCTGCCGCTGACGGACGGGAAACGCTGATGCAGGCACTGGTCGCCGGTTTCTGGGGCGCTTTCTTCTGCGCGGTGGCGCTGATGCTGGCCGGCTCGCTGGCGGCCTTCTTCCGCTCGCTGCAGCGGGTGGCGCTGACGGCGGCCCTGTCGGCGCTGATCTCGGCGCTGTTCGTGGTCGCCTACCTGGGCTGGCTGCCGCTGGGCGGCCCCGGCGCCCACGCCCGCTTCCTGGCCCACCTTGCCCTCATCAGCGCCAGCATCCTGGGCGTGATGCTGCTGGCCTTGCTGGGCCTGCTGCGCCAGCCCCGTCGGGCCGCGCTGATCCGCCGCTCGGTGGTGGCGGTGGCCGCGCTGGTGCTGCTGGTCGGCTGGACGCTGGAGCCGAAACAGGCGCTGGCGCTGAGCTCGGTGGTGGCGCTGCTGGGCGGGGCGCTGTCGCTGGCGGCCTGCGTGCGCAGCGCGATGCGGGGTGACCGGCTGGCCTGGCTGGCGGTCTACGGCGTCTCGTTCATGCTGGTCGCGCTGGCGGGACTGAGCTGGATTGCACTGGACCCGGACCAGGCGCCATGGCCGGTGCACGCGGTGAGCTCGGTCGCGGCCACCGCCTACCTCACCTGCATGGCGCTGTCGCTGTGGGCCCGCTACTCCTACCTGATCGAGCTGCGCGAGGTGATGGCCCATGGCCCCAGCTACGACCCGGTGACGCGGATGCGCTCGCATGCGGAGACCGGCCAGCTGGTGGGCGCGATCTTCCGCCACGTCGATGGCGAGAGCCGGCCAGTGGGAGTGATCGCGATCACCATCGCCAACCTGTACGCGCTGGAGAAGCTGCACGGCCGCGGTGCCGTCAACCATGCGCTGTTCATCTGCGCCGGCCGGCTGCGGCGCAGCGTGCCGGCCGACGTCGAGATGGGCCGGCTGGGCGAGGACGGCTTCCTGCTGCTGACACGGGATTCCGAAGACCCGGTGCGGCTGGTCGAGATCGCCCGGATGGTGGCGCGCCGGCTCGGCGGCCCCGTGTCCCTGAGCACGCCGCTCGACCCGTCGGCGCCGGAAGCCGGGCGCGCCACCTGGGCGGCCGAGGTCGGCGTCGGCGTGCTGGCGGCGGCCACGCCGCAGATGCGGCCCTCGGCGGCCGTCAACATGGCGCGCGACATGTCCCGGGCGGCCTGGAGCTTCGGCAGCCGGATCGCCTGGTTCGACCGCGACAGCCGCCAGATCGCGGAACTGCCCCTGACGGATGCGCGCTGATGCCGCGGCCGGCTTGGCTGCCGGCCGAACGCCCATAATTGCGGGCTTTGAGTTCCCGTCGTCTTGCCGTCCCTGAACATCACTTTTCCTGAATCGCTGCCGGTCTCGGGCCGGCGCGACGAGATCGCGGCGGCGCTGGCGGCCAACCAGGTTGTCATCGTCTGCGGTGAAACCGGCTCCGGCAAGACCACCCAGCTGCCCAAGATCGCCCTGGCGATGGGGCGCGGCAAGCTCAACGCGCCGCCGGGCCAGGGCCGCCTCATCGGCCACACCCAGCCGCGCCGGATCGCCGCCTCCAGCGTGGCCAAGCGCATCGCCGAAGAACTCAACACGCCGCTGGGCGAGGTGGTGGGCTACAAGGTGCGCTTCCAGGACCGCCTCTCGCGCGACGCCTCGGTCAAGCTGATGACCGACGGCATCCTGCTGGCGGAGACGCAGACCGATCCGCTGCTCAAGGCCTACGACACCATCATCATCGACGAGGCCCACGAGCGCTCGCTGAACATCGACTTCCTGCTCGGCTACCTGCGCCAGATCCTGCCGCGCCGGCCCGACCTGAAGATCATCGTGACCTCGGCGACCATCGACGCCGACCGCTTCGCCCAGCATTTCGCCAGTGCCAAGGGACCCGCGCCGATTCTTTACGTGTCGGGACGGATGTTTCCGGTGGAGCAGCGCTGGCGGCCGTTCGAGGAGACGCGCGACTACGACCTGAACAGCGCGATCGGCGACGCGGTGGACGAACTGTGGCAAGGCAATGCGGCCGGCGACATCCTGGTGTTCCTGCCCGGCGAGCGCGAGATCCGCGAGGCCGCCGACCACCTGCGCAAGCACCTGGCGCACGACGTGATGACGCGCAACGCCGAGGTGCTGCCGCTGTTCGCTCGGCTGTCGCAGGCCGAGCAGGACCGCATCTTCGACAGCCACGGCGGCCGGCGCATCGTGCTGGCCACCAACGTGGCGGAGACTTCGCTCACCGTGCCCGGCATCCGCTACGTGATCGACAGCGGCACCGCTCGCATCAAGCGCTACAGCTTCCGCAGCAAGGTGGAGCAGTTGCTGGTGGAGGCCGTCAGCCAGTCCTCGGCCAACCAGCGGGCCGGCCGTTGCGGCCGGGTGGCCAACGGCATCTGCATCCGCCTGTACGACGAGAAGGATTTCGCCGCGCGGCCGCGCTTCACCGACCCCGAGATCCTGCGCTCCTCGCTGGCCGGCGTCATCCTGCGCATGAAGTCGCTGCACCTGGGCCAGGTGGAGGACTTCCCGTTCCTGGAGCGGCCGCAGGGCCGGGCCATCGCCGACGGGTACCAGTTGCTCAACGAACTGGGCGCGGTCGACGACGCCAACGAGCTGACCCGGCTCGGCCAGGAGCTGGCCCGGCTGCCGCTGGACCCGCGCGTGGGCCGCATGATCATCGAGGCGCGCGAGCGCCATGCGCTGGACGAGGTGCTGGTGATCGCCTCAGCGCTGTCGGTGCAGGACGTGCGCGACCGGCCGATGGAGATGCAGACCCAGGCCGACCAGCAGCACGCCAAGTTCGACGACGAGAAGAGCGAGTTCTCGGGCTACCTGAAGCTGTGGCAGTGGATTCATGACGCCCGCGGCGGTAAACACGAAGGCGCACATGGCGCGCCGGACAACACCCACAAACTCTCCAACCGCCAGTACGAGCAGCTGCTGCGGCAGAACTTCGTCAACATCCGCCGGGTGCGCGAGTGGCGCGACATCCATTCGCAGCTGCACACGGTGGTCGCCGAGCACAAGTGGAAGCTCAACACCCAGCCCGCGAGCTACGAGCAACTGCACAAGGCGATGCTCTCGGGCCTGCTGGGCAACGTCGGCTGGAAGCTGGAGGAAACGCCCAACGCTTCGACCGGCGCCCGGCCAGGCGGCGGCTCCGGCGAATACCTGGGCGCGCGCGGCATCAAGTTCTTTCCGCATCCAGGCGCCCACCTGAAGAAGAAACCGGGCCGCTGGATCGTCGCGGCCGAACTGGTGGAGACCACGCGCCTGTTCGGCCGGGGCATCGCCAACATCGACCCGACCTGGATCGAAGAGGTGGCCGGCCACCTGCTCAAGAAGCAGGTGCTCGATCCGCACTGGGAAAAGAAGGCCGGCGACGTGATGGCGCTGGAACGCGCCACGCTGTACGGCCTGGTGGTGTACAGCGGCCGGCGGGTGCACTTCGGCCCGGTCGACATGCACGGCGCGCGCGAAATCTTCATCCGCGAGGCGCTGGTGGCCGGCCAGTGGGAGACCCGGTTGCCGTTCCTGGCCGCCAACCTCAAGCTGGTCAAGCAGGTCGAGGAGCTGGAGCACAAGTCGAGGCGGCAGGACGTGCTGGTCGACGACGAGTTGATCTACGCGTTCTATGACCAGCAACTGCCGGCCGACGTGTGCAGCGCCCACGGCTTCGAGACCTGGTACCGCGACGCCGGCCGCGCCAATCCGAACCTGCTCAAGCTCACGCGCGACGAGCTGATGCGGCACGAAGCGGCCGGCATCACGACGAACTCGTTCCCGAAGACCATCCGGATGGGCGGCGTCGATTGCGCCGCGACCTACCTGCACGAGCCGGGCGATCCGCGCGACGGCCTGACAGTGACGGTGCCGCTGTTCGTGCTGAACCAGGTGAGCGACGACCGCGTCGAGTGGCTGGTGCCAGGCATGCTCAAGGACAAGGTGCAGGCGCTGCTCAAGAGCCTGCCGCAGAAACCCAGGTCGCGGTTCGTGCCCTTGCCGGAATCGGCGACCCGTTTGTCCGCCACGCTGGGCGGCGACGCGCATTTCGAGCGCGGCTCGCTGACCGACGCGCTGCTCAAGATGGTGCGCGACGCCACCAGCCTGGACGTCAGGCGCGCCGATTTCAAGCTCGACATGGTGCCGGCGCACCTGTTCATGAACCTGCGGGTGGTCGACGAGCACGGCCGCCAGCTCGGGATGGGACGCAACCTCGGGGCGCTGAAGGCCGAACTCGGCGTCCAGGCGCGCGGTGCGTTCCAGGCGCTGGCGGGGATGAAGCTGGGGACGACGCAGGACGGCCCTCCATCGGAAAATCCCGGCGCTGGCGCGGGCGGGCACAAGGCTGGGCCTGCCAATGCGGTTGCGCCGGCTGTCAGGGCCGCGCCCGAGCAGCGCTATACGGCCTGGGGCTTCGGCGAGCTGCCCGAGCTGATGGAGATCCGCAAGGGCGGCACCAGCCTGATCGGTTTCCCGGCGCTGATCGACCTGGGCGACGCGGTGTCGATCGAGGTGTTCGACGAACCCGACGTTGCCGCCGCAAAGCACCGCGCCGGCCTGCGCCGCCTGTTCGCGCTGCAGATGAAGGACGCGATCAAGTACCTCGAAAAGAACATTCCCGAGCTGCAGAAGATGGCCGTGGCCTACATGAGCCTGGGCACGCAGGAGGAGTTGCGCGACCAGATCATCGAGGTGGCGCTGGACCGCGCCTTCCTGCTCGATCCGTTGCCGACCGATGAAGCGGCGTTCAAGCGGCGCATTGACGAGGGGCGAGGGCGCCTGACGCTGATCGCCAACGAGGTGGCGCGGCTGGCCGCCACCATCCTGCTGGAGTACGGCGCGGCGGTGCGCAAGATCAAGGACACGAAGGTCCAGCCCGAGGCGACGGCCGATGCGGCGCAGCAACTGCAGCGGCTGGTGCCCAAGCGCTTCCTGGCCGTCACGCCGTGGCCGCAGTTGCAGCACTTTGCCCGCTACCTGAAGGCGATCACCCTGCGGCTGGACAAGCTGCGCGCCGACCCGGCCCGCGACAGCGCGAAACTGACGGAACTGCGGCCGCAGGAGCAGCGTTACTGGCGCCTGGTCTCCGAGCGCAAGGGCGCCGTCGACGACCGCATGAGCGAGTTCCGCTGGCTGCTGGAGGAACTGCGCGTCAGCTTCTTCGCCCAGGAGCTGCGCACGCCGCAGCCGGTCAGCGTCAAGCGGCTGGACAAGGTCTGGGCGCAGTTGAACAGCTGAGGGCTTGTGGCGCTCGCGTGCCGGCCTGGTTGGCACGGCCGGTGGCCGGGACGGGGTGTGCTCCGGTCACGCTCGCGGGCGTCATCCCGAGCTTGCCACCGCTATCGCGTCAAGTGAGATCAATGAGGTGCGTCCGGTGTAGCGACCGCGAATGGCCCTGCGCCCACCCCATCCCGACCACCGGCCTTGAAGTGAAGCGAGAGCGCTCGAAGCGAGAGTCGCGCGCCGATGCCGCGAGGCGAGGTCGTTTGCCACCGGTCCTGTTTGAAGATCTCGCTTCTCAGTGCAGTGCCCTGACAAGTTTGGCCACCGCCTCGATTGCGAAGCTCGCGCTGAAAAGTATCGTGGGCAGCATCAGGATCACGAGGGCGGCGAACATCCATGCAGGCCCCGCGCCTTGAAAGAGCCGTATCAACTGCTCCTTGAAGTTCGGAAGCAGTGGAAGCTTCTTAACGCGATCGGTCATAGTTGCTCCGTAGCATCCGGAAATTATGTTGGTGCGATTTGTCGTTCACAAGAGGTTGTGGTTCCTAGGGGAAAGCGCTGGTGCTGTTGACGGAATCGCATTTCGGGCCCCCTTCGGTGATTCTTGCAAAGATGACGCGACATCAACAAGAGGTTGGTTGTAGGCTTAGAACGACCACGTTGTAGGGCTTTTGTAGTGGCACCAAACTCTCTTGCAATCCGGCCCTTCCATCTCGCGGCGGGCGGCGCGTGCGGCACGACGGCCGTTTGGCGGTGCCGAGCAGCGAAGCTGGAAGCGGGAGCAGCGGCGCAGATGTTCGACGACGGGCGTGAGCCCGGCTAGTTTCTGCGCCGCCCCGCTGGAAGCCGAGCCGCGCAGGGCAGTCGCGCAGCGACCGCCGACTCCGGCCGGCGGGCCGCATGCGCCGGCCGCCGCAGGCCAACCACACAGGCACGCGGGTACCAGCAGCACCGGCTCAAGACCGGCAACGCAACCTAAGCCCCAGCGGTCGACAGCGCCTCGGTGCAATGCCACGGCAGCTCGAAGCCGCGCGCCGCGTCCTGGATGGCGCGGGTGCGGATCAGCGGGGCCTGCGACTGGACGTTGCCGAAGATCGTCGCGAAGGCCACGTCGGCGGCGTCGCGGCCGGTGCCGATGCGCATGAAGCCCATCGGGATCGAGGTGCCGGACGGATCGAAGATGTACCAGCGGTCGCTCAGGTAGACCTCGACATAGGCATGGAAGTCGGGCGGGCCCAGCGCCGGGTCGGCGCCGAAGTCAGTGCCGGTGGCCATCCGCGCCGGGATGTTGACCGCCCGGCACAGCGCGATCATCAGGTGGGCGAAGTCGCGGCAGACGCCGACCTGCTCGATCAGCGTGTCGACCGCCGACGTGTTCGAGTTGCTGGTGTTCGAGGTGAAGGTCACATGCTTTTGCACCCAGGCCTGGATCGCCTGCACCCGGCTGTGGCCCTGCCAGAGGTGGCCGAACTCGTTGATCGCGAACTTCAGCAGCCGGTCCGACTGGCAGTAGCGGCTGGGGTAAATGTAGGCCATGACGTCCAGCGGCATCTGCCGCACGGGCACCTCGGCCAGCGTCGTCGTGTCTGCGCGGTGCTGGTCCAGGTCCACCGTCGCCGAGTACGAGACGGTCAACGGCCCGGGGTTGGCGTGCAGCCGCATGAAACGGTTGCCGGTCACCGTCTCGGTGCTGATCTCGGGCGTCACCGCCTGGCTCAGCGCCAGGTTCTCGTGGCTCACCGTCTGCGACGGCATCTGGGCCGGATGGATGTTGAAGACGAAGTCGGCGCCGTAGGGGTCGTTGACCTGGTAGTAGAGATCGATTTGCAGTTCGAGTCGGATCATTGGGTGTTGCTCATGGCCTTGCAGACCGCGGATTGCGAAAGACAGAACTGCACGAACCGTTCCAGGTCGAAGGATTGGTCGAAAAAAGTTGGGTTCCGATCTCCCGATGATCTCAGCAGTTGGGCCCCGCGACTGTAGGAAGGCGACGCCTTTGCGCGCCGGCGCGCAAAAAGATGGGCGGCGAGGCGCCCCGGGGGGTCGGGTCCGCGATCAGCGTTTGCCGCTACCGGCCGCCGCGACATTGCCCTGGCGGCCACGCACCGACTCGCGCGCCTGCGTCGCGCTGGATGGGTCGGCCCTGGCGCCGGCCGGTGCGGGCCGGGCCGGCTGGGTGACCATGCGAGGCTGGCGCTCCGGGTCGGTGGTGGCGAAGCTCCGGTTGGACGAGCCGATGACCTTGCGGATGCCTTCGTTGATGCTGCGCTGGTTGTTGGAAACCATGTCTGACTCCTGAACGGACTGGCGGCACGCGGTGTCCGCGCAGCATTAGCGCGCGTGGGCTGCCGCACGCGGGTCGGACAAGGCGCCGCCCGGCTGTAGGACAGGCCTGTCGCATCCGCTGCACTCCGTCCTCATAATCGCGGCATGCGCATTCGTACCCTTCTCGTCCTCATGGCGGCCGCCGTGCTGTTGCCTGTGGTCGTGGCATCCGTGATCGCGCTGGACAAGATCCGCGAAGCCGAGCGGACGGCGGCGTTGCGCGGACTGCAGGAAACGGTTCGCGCCACGGCGCTGATCGTTGACCGGGACATGCAGGGCTCCTTGTCTGGGCTCAAGGCGCTGGGCAACTCCGAGCATCTGCGGTCCGAAAACTTCCAGGCGTTCTATGAGCAGGCAGCCGCGCTCGATCGGAAGCCGGAGGTATGGACCTTGCTGCTGGACGACCGGGGCCGGCAAATCCTGAACACGTTTGTTCCGTTCGGCTCGCCGCCGCCTCAGCCGGCCGCGCGCGAACGGGTCGCGCAGGTGCTCGCCACCGGCAAGCCCCTGGTGACGGACCTGATCCCGGGGCCGGTGACGGCAAAGCAGTTGACCACCACCTATGTTCCGGCCACCTCCGCGGGTGCCAGGCCGTTTGTGGTGGCGCAGGCTTTTTCGGTGGAGCACTGGCGCCAGGTGACGCAACACCGGCAGATCCCGCCCGAATGGATCGTGGCCGTGATCGACCGGCAGGGAAAATTCATCGCGCGCAGCCACAAGGCCGCCGAACTGGTGGGGCAGCCGGCACGGCCCGAACTGGTGGCTGCGGCGGCCGTCTCGCCCAGCGGCTCGATTCGCCATTCCACCCTGGAAGGCACCGACGTCTATGACGCCTTCGACCATTCCGAACTGACCGGCTGGACGATCGCGATCGCCGCCCCGGTCGAACTGATCGACGGGCCGGCCCGTCGCGCG
>JBBRSZ010000063.1:0-16992 GCA_038244915.1 Burkholderiales bacterium
GCTTCGACGTCGTGCCCGACATCCGGCTCAAGCGCGAAGGCTCCTCGCTGCAGCAGTTCAGCGCCGATTGCCGCTCGCAACTCGACGCCGTGATGGCGGCGCAGCGCTTCGACATGTGCATCGTCCAGGGCGACACCGAGACCGCCTTCCTCGGCGCGCTGGCCGCGTTCTACCAGCAGGTGCCGATCGCCCACGTCGAAGCCGGCCTGCGCACCCACAACCTGTCGCGCCCGTTCCCGGAAGAGGGCCTGCGCCAGATGATCAGCCGCCTGGCCCGGCATCATTTCGCCCCGACGCAGCGCGCCTGCGACGCCCTGCGCAGCGAAGGCATCGCGCACGAGAAGGTCCAGCTCACCGGCAACACGGTTGTCGACGCCCAGCGCTGGGCCGTCAGCCACCACGGGATCAAGCGCAACGTGCAGGGTCGCGGGCACATCCTGGTCACCGTCCATCGCCGCGAGCACTGGGGCTTCGAGATGGAGGAAATCTTTCACGCCGTGGCGGAGATCGCACGCGAGCACAGCGCCGCCGACATCGTGTTCCCGGTGCACCTCAACCCGGTGGTGCAGGCGGCGGCGCAGTCGATCCTGTCGGGCATAGCCAACGTGAAGCTGGTGGCGCCGATGAATTACCTGGAGATGCAGCAGTCGCTGGTCAACGCCTCGCTGGTCCTGACCGATTCCGGTGGCCTGCAGGAAGAGGCTCCCACTTTCGGAGTTCCGGTGCTGGTGCTGCGCGAGGAAACCGAGCGCCCGGAAGCGGTGGAAGCCGGCTGCGCCGTCGTGGTCGGGCCCGGCCGCGCGGCGATCGTGCGCGAAGTGCGCCGCTTGATGCATGACGAGCTGGCGTACCGCCGCATGCAGCAGCCGGCCAATCCGTATGGTGACGGCCAGGCCTCGCGCCGGATCGTCGAAACGCTTGCGTCCCATCTGCTCGGGACCGTCCCCGTGGCAGCTGTCGCGTGACCAATCATCAACAACGTTGTTCAGGGAGTTTTCAACCATGAAAAGAAGTACCGAATCTGTCGAGGCCGGTCACATGCGACCGGTGCTCGGCACCGGCCTGGCGTTGGTCCTGCTCGCCGCAGCGACGCTGGCCGAGGCCGGCAAGGTGACGCCGCCGCCCTTGCCACCGGGCTCGGCCCTGGTCAAGGTCGAAGCCGGCATGGACAAGCGGGAGCAGGACCGGGAAGACCGGGCGCACCACCACAAGGGCCATGTCAAGAAGGACATCAACAAGGACGATTCCGAATCCGGCAATAACGGCAACGGCAACGGCAACGGAAACGGCAAGGGGAACAACAAATGAAGTCCCTCTTGCGCTCCTTCGCGTTCGCGATCGCCATGCTGGCGGCCCTGGGCTTTGCGCCGGCCCAGGCTCAGACAGTCGCCCCCAAGACGCTTGTCCTGTATGACGCGCCGGCCGGCACCGAGTTCGAGAAGCTCGGCTTGGGCTACGCCATCATGCTCAGGAACCTGCTTGGGCACTTCGACTCCCAGGTCGATCTGGTGCCGGTGCAGAACTACACCGCCGGCAAGGTCAACTCGTACGACGCCACCTTCTACCTCGGCGCGTATTACGGCAACTCGCTTCCCGCAGCCTTCCTGTCCGACGCGGCCACGACGCAGAAGACCCTGGTCTGGTTCAAGTACAACATCTGGAACCTGACCTGGGATGCTTCGTACAATTTCCAGGCGACGCGCGGCTTCGGCTTCTCGGGCCTGCGCGGGATGAACTCGGTGCCCACCTCCAGCAATCCGACGCCCGGCTTCTTCGACACGGTGAGCTACAAGAGCAAGCCGTTCGTCAAGTACTACCAGTTCGACAGCACCACCGGCACGGTCAACGCCGATCCCGACATCGGCGTCACCGCGGTCACCGATCCGGTCAAGGCCACGGCGCTGGTCAACGTCTCCAATCCCAGCACGGGCGAAGTCGTCCCCTACGTGGTGCGCTCGGGCAACTTCTGGTATTTCGCCGACATGCCCTTGAGCTATATCGGGCCGCGCGACCGCTACCTGGTGCTGAGCGACCTGCTGCACGACATCCTTGGCATCAACCATCCGGAGAGCCACAAGGCCCTGGTGCGACTGGAGGACGTGGGCGCGCTGGTCTCGGTGCAGGCGATGAAGACGCTGACCGACTACATGTACGGCAAGAAGATCCCGTTCTCCGTCGCCACCATCCCTTACTACGTCGACTCGCTCGGCGCATACAACGGCGGCACTCCACAGTACGTGCCGCTGGCCCAGGCCACCAACCTGAAGAAGGCGCTGAACTACGCCAAGGCCCGGGGCGGCGAGATCGTGATGCATGGCTACACCCACCAGTACGCCAAGATGAAGAATCCACACACGGGCGTCAGCGGGGACGACTATGAGTTCTGGAACATCGTCACCAACAGCCCGGTGGCCGAGGACTCCACCAGCTGGGTGCTGGGCAGGCTCAATGCGGGCGTGAAAGACCTGGTCGACAACGGCTATTCGCCGGTGGCCTGGGAAGCGCCTCACTACCACGGGTCCGCGCTGAGTTCGAAGGCGGCGGCGACGGTGTTCAAGACGACCTACCAGCGCGTCGTCTACTTCACCGCCGACAAGCCCAACTACAACGCCTCCGTCAGCAAGGACTTCGGCGTGGGCCAGATCTTCCCCTACGTGATCAAGAAGGACTACTACGGCCAGCGAGTGATCCCGGAGAGCCTGGGCAACATCGAATACGACATCCACACGATCGACCCGAGCTCCAACTACAACTACACCTGGCAGGACATCGTCACCAATGCGCAGTACGCGCTGACGGTCCGCGACGGCTACGCATCCTTCTTCTTCCATCCGTTCTGGCTGGAGCCGGAGCTGGGCGTGCCAGGCTTCGCCGACTTCCAGAAGGTGATGGACGGGATCACCCAGCTCGGGTTCACATGGATCGCGCCGAGCAAGGCGCAGTAACGGTCAAGAGCGCGGTGGCATAGGTGTCGGAAATTCAAGAGCGTCAACAAGCAACAAGGGTAGATCTGCCATGAACACATTGCTCCAGAGCCAGCCGGCGCCGTCGTTGCGGCGCCTCTTCCTCGCGGCCGCGGCCGCGATCGTCCCGCTGCTGGCGTCGGCCCAGCCGGCCCAGCCGGCGCCGGCGGCGCAGGGCACATCGCCGGCGGACGTGTTCCGCAGGATGAGCGCTGACAACTGGATCCCGCGCAGTGTTTCCTTGGCCGAACTTGGGTTCACCGGTCCGGTGGTGCTCGGTTACCCGGACACGCTCAGGGAGATCTACCTGCCCGTGCCCACCAATGTGCCGCTGGCGAACGCCGCCCTGCAGATGGACGCCAACTACGTGCGCGCCGACGGCGGGCGCACCACCATGATCCTGTCGGTCGACGGCTATCCAGTCTCGGCCCGGCCTTTCGCCGCCGAACGGGGCGACGCCAGCCTGGCGCTGGCCATCGACGGTGCGCCGCGTCCCAGCGGTTTCGTGCGCTTCAACATCGACTGGCGCACGGCGGTCGGTCGCGAGAACACCTGTGCCGATGCTCGCACGCCGGGCAACCTGCTGCGCGTGGAGCCCACCACCCGCTTCACTTACCGCTACGACGGTTCGGCAGTCCGCGACCTGAGCACCGCCTGGTCCTCGCTGCCGTCCACCCCCACCATCCTGGTGGCCTCGAGCAAGTTGTCGGGCGAGGCGTACGACTCGGCCTGGCGCGTCGGCGTCGCCCTCGAGCGGGCCGGCAAGCGGCCCATCATCCGGGCCCTGCCCGCGGTCGGCGATACCGTCGACCTGCGCGGCATCACCATCCCGCCGGCCCTGCGCGGCATTCCGGCCTATGCCGGCCTGACCGAAGGCGGCCAGCACAAGATCAAGGACGCCGCCGAGATCGGCGCGCTGATGTCGCTCGGCGCCGCCGGCCCGTTCCAGGCCGACATCGTGATCGCCGACCAGAGCTTCTCCGGCGCCATGGGCGCCAGCCTGGAAGCGATGCGTGGCCAGTTGCCGGCTGATGCGGCCGCTCCCTACACGGACTACCGCACCCGCTTCCTGGACCTGTCGGCCAAGCCGCTGGCCTCCAGGGAAGTGCGCCTGAGCAACGTGTTCGGCCGCCCGACCATCGTGGTCGCGCCCGACGCCGGCGCCAAGGCCGCCGGCCTGTTCACGCAGATCTGGCAACAGGTCGCCGCTTCGTCCTCGGTGGTGATCAATGCCGCCGACGAACCGCGCTCGGACATGACGGCCGTCTCGCTCAAGTACCTGGGCGCCAAGCCGGGCAGCTTCGATGTGCTGGCCCACGCCGACTGGAACGCCACCTTCGACATCGGTTCGGTCGCCGCTGACGGCCGTGGGCCGGGCACCCTCGTGATCGACGTCGCCGCCGCCCCCAGCGCCGCCCGCACCCCGCCGATCGTCTCGGTGTTCCTGAACGAAGTGCTGCTGGGCGCCAAGGAAATGGAAGCCACCGGCCGGCGCGAACGCATCGTCGCGCCGATCCCGCGCTATGCGCTGGCTGCCCGGAATGTGATCCGGGTGTCCTTCACCCGCCAGCTGGCGAGCGACCGCTGCCGCGAAACGCCCGAGCCCTACCCGGTGTCCGTGCTCGCCAGCAGCCACATGCTGCTGGAGAAGATCGAGGCTGGCAATGACTTCGCCGGACTGATGTCGCGCTTTGCGGCTGGCGGCAGCGTGCTGGTTCCGGCCAGCTACCTGAACGACGCCCAGAACACACTGCCGCGCGTGATTCGCCTGGCCGCCACCACAGGCGTGTCGCCGGTCAACGCGAAGTTCAGCGCGGTGGCGGACGGTACCCAGCCCAAGATCGACGGCCCGTTCCTGGCGATCGACCTGCCACTGTCCGACGCGAAGAAGAGCGAAGCCAAGGTCGAAGGCGGCCGGCTGCTGATCGCCGGCGGCGGTGACAAGCCGCTGGTCGACGTCACCGGGCTGGACCGGGTCGGCCTGCTGGAAGTGACGAAGGTCGGCAGTGACACCGGTGCGTCCTACCGCACGCTGGGCAAGGAAGCGCCCGCGATGGACAAGCCCATGCAGCTGTCCGACGGCAACGTGGCGATCATCGGCGCGCAGGGCCTGCGCAGTGAAGTCAACACTGTCGACCCGACCGGCCAGGGACGGCTGCGCGAAGCCCGGCCGTCGTTCTTCGAGCGGACTTACTGGTGGCTGCTTCCGATCCTCGTGATTGCGTTCTTCATCGCGCTGCTGGTCTATGCCAGCCGGGTCCGCCGTCGCAAGAGCGCGAATGCAGAATTGTGATTGCGGCCGTGGATAAGGGTGTGCCATGACCTGGGACTTGCTCATCGCCGACTATTACGCCGGCCTGGAGATCCTTGCTGCCATCGTCGCCATCGTCATCTTCGTCTCGTCGATCGATGACCTGTTCATCGACGTCTGGTACTGGGGACGCCGGATCTTCCGGCACCTGAGCCTCCAGCGGCGCAACGATTCGAAGCTGACGGCCGAACAGCTGCTCGAGCGCGGGGAACAGCCGCTGGCCATCATGGTTCCGGCCTGGCAGGAACATGACGTGATCGCCGCCATGGTGCAGAACATGGTGGAGGTGCTCGACTACCATAACTACGTCGTGTTCGTTGGCACCTATGTCAACGATCCGGCGACGATCGAGGAAGTCGAGCGCATGAAGAAGCGCTACCGCCAGGTCGTTCGTGTCGAGGTTCCCCATCCGGGCCCGACCTCCAAGGCCGACTGCCTGAACTTCGTCGTTGCGGAGATCTTCAACCACGAGCGCGAGACCGGCGTCGAGTTCGCCGGCGTGGTGCTGCACGACAGCGAGGACGTGCTGCATCCGATGGAGCTGAAGTTCTTCAACTACCTGCTGCCGCGCAAGGACATGATCCAGCTGCCGGTGGCTTCGCTGGAGCGCGAGTGGTACGAGCTGGTGGCCGGCACTTACATGGACGAATTCGCCGAGAGCCACGCCAAGGAAATGGTGGTGCGCGAAAGCGTTTCGGGCATTGTTCCCTCGGCCGGTGTCGGCACCTGCTTTTCGCGCAAGGCGCTGGCCGCCCTGGTCGGCTCCACCCACAACAAGCCGTTCAACATCTCCAGCCTGACCGAGGACTACGACGTCGGCATGCGGCTGGCGGGCCTGGGCATGGAGTCGATCTTCGGCGTGTTCCCGGTGACCTTCCGGGTCCGGCGCACGTCCTGGAGTTCGAAGTCCAGGCCGCGTGAACTGCTGGTGAACATGCCGCTGTGCGTGCGCGAATATTTCCCGGACAACTTCCGGCTGGCCTACCGCCAGAAGTCGCGCTGGGTGCTGGGCATCGGGCTGCAAAGCTGGGAGCAGATCAAGTGGCAGGGCTCGCTGGCGGCGCGCTACCTGCTGCTGCACGACCGCAAGGGCGTGGTGACCTCGTTCATCAGCATCCTGGCCTACATCCTGGTGCTGCAGTTCATCGTCTTCCACGTCGGCCTGTCCACCGGCTGGTGGGACGCGTACTACCCGTCGATGTTCGGCGAGTATTCGGTCTGGCGGAAACTGATCTATGTGAATGCGTTCTTCCTGGCGATCCGCGCCGCTCACCGCGTTTACTTCACGACGGTGCTGTATGGCTGGGAGCACGGCCTGATGGCGCTGCCGCGGATGGTGATCGGCAATTTCGTCAACTGCATGGCGGTGGCGCGGGCCTGGCGCCTGTTCCTGTCCTACCTGTTCCGCGGCAAGAGGCTGGTCTGGGACAAGACGATGCACGAGTTCCCCACTGGCGCGCAGCTGGCCCGCAAGCGCCAGCGGCTGGGCGAGTTGCTGCAATCGTGGCAGGCCGTGGACGAGGGCAAGCTGTCCCGCGCCCTGGAGCAGCAGGCCAGCACCCAGACGCCGCTGGGCCGCGTGCTGGTCTCCAACGGCTGGCTGGACGAGGAGACGCTGGCCGAGGCCATCGCCTACCAGGCCGACCTGCCGCGGGTGAACCTGACGGCGGACCTGGTCCGCAGCAACGCGAGCATGCTGCCGGTGGACCTGGCGATCCGCCACCGCGCGATTGCGCTGGGCCTGAACAAGGCCGGCGGGCCGGTCCTGGCGGTCGCCAGTGCGCTGTCGCCGGAGGCGGTGGCGGAACTGACCGCGGCGCTGCAGGCGCAGCCGCTGCAGCGGATCGCGCGCGAAGGCGAGATCGCGGTGGCCCTGCGCATGCTGCGCGAGGCCAGCGGCGCGCCGCCACAGAGCGTGCCGAGCGGCCCGCTGCTGGGCGACATGCTGATCGAACGCGGCCTGTTGAAGAAAGAGGTCTTCGACACGGCGATGCGGGACTACCGGCCTGACCAGCACGGCCGGATCGGGGACTACCTGGTCGACCGGCGCGTCATCCCGCGCGACGTCGTGGAGCAGGTGGTTCAGGACCAACGCAAGTTCTTTGCCGAGGCGCAAGCGACATGAGCAACAACAAGCTGTCTTCCTCACTCATCCTGGCCGGCCTGCTGGCGCTGGCGGCCGGGTCTACGCAGGCGCAGTCAAAGATGGCGAAGGCGAAGGCGCCGGCAAAGGTCGTGCGTCCGACAGCTGCCGCGGGCAGCCAGTCCGATCCTGCCTATCTCGCCGCCGACGCGGGATACAAGGCCTACGACCGGCGCGACTACGCACTTGCAGTTTCCCAGGCGCAAGAGGCGACGCGGCTGGCGCCGGGCAATCGCGCCTACTGGCTGCTGCTGGTGAATGCGCTGATCGCAGCCAACCGGCTGCAGGAGGCCGATGCCGCGCTGAACCAGGGCGTGCAGGCCGCCGGTGACGACCCGGCGCTGCTGGCCCAGCGCGAGACGATCCGGCGCGCGATGGCGCAGGCGGCGGGCACGGCGATGTACCGCGCGCTGGAGGCGGGCAACCTGCCGGCGGCAACCACCTCGGCCCGGGCAGCGGTGCAACTGGCGCCGGACAACGCGGCTTACCGCCTGACCCTGATCGAGGTGCTGCTGCGCGGCGGGGAATTCGCGCAGGCTGAGCGGCTGGCCAGCGAATCGGTGGCGCTGCTGCCGGACAGCGTGGTGCCGCTGGCGATGCGCGCCTACGCGCGCCAGCGCCAGGGCCGTTGGCCGGAAGCGAAAGTCGACTTCGATCGCGCGCTGCAGCAAAAGGGACTCACCGCGGCGGCGCAGCGCAACTTGCGGCTGGTCGCAGCTGATTCCGCCCTGGCCGCCAGGGAACCGCAACGCGCCGTCGACATCCTGCAGGGCTTGCCCGAGTCGGATGCCGCCGTGGCACAGCGGCGCGCCGCCGCCAGCCGCCTGGCGCTGCGCGTGTCGGCCCAGCCGGTGGCGCTGAGCAATACAAATTTCCCGCCGCCTGGCGTGGACTGCGGCGCGGCCGAATCGGCGCTGACCTGCGCGCTGTTGCCCGGCCAGGCCGGACGCGATCCGGCCTTCGACGTCGCCGCCGCCGCCTACCGCGCGCTGGAAGCGCGCGACTATGCGCAGGCAGCCGACAAGGCGGCGCAGGCCGTGGCGATTTCGCCCGGCAACCGCGACTACCAGCTGCTGCTGCTCGAGGCCCAGCTCGGTGCCGGTCGTCTGGCCGACGCCGAGCAGGCCGCGACCGCCGCGCTGGCGCTCGAGCCGGGCGACGCGGCGTTGCTGGCGCAGCGCGGCTCCATCCGCAAGCGTCTCGGCAACGATGTCGGCGCGGCAGATGACTTCAACGCGGCGCTGGCCACCGGCCAGCTGGCGCCGGCGGCGGAAGTGGGCGCGCTGGCAGACCTGGGCCGCAAGAGCGAAGCCCGCAGCCGCTTTGCGCAGTTGCAGGCGGACGGGCGGCTGCGCGGCACCAACGCCCTCGATCTGGCGTACCTGGCCGCGCGGGTGGGCGACGACGAGTCGGCGAACTCCCTGTTCGCCAGCGCCGACGCCGCCGGCAAATTGCCGGACAGCGCCTTGCAGGACTCGGCCTATTCCGCCTTGCGCGCCGGCAAGGACAGCGAGGCCGTCAGCTACTTCAAGCGCACCATCGACGCCGCCGACACGCTCAAGCTCAAACTCGAGCCGCAGATCGTGTTCGACACCCGCCGCGCGGTGGCCGACATCACGCGCGAAGGCGGGGTGATCGCGTCGCTGACCTACCGGGGTGCTGGCAGCGTGGTGTCCGGCTTCGGTGCCTCCCGTGACCTGGTCGGCAACAAGACTGCGCAGGTGGGCGTCGAGGCCTACTGGCGGCCGTTCGGCTACCGCAATGGCCGCTATGTGGAGGTGTTCGCCCGCGGCTTCGAGACGCTGTACAGCCAGGCCGGCGGCGCCACCGGCGGCGACAGTCTCCAGACAGCACTGGGCGTTCGCTGGAAGCCGTTGAGCTCACAGAACATGGTGCTGTCGCTCAGCCGGGTGTTCTCGCACGGCGCGCCGGACGACTGGCTGGCGCAGGCCGGCTATTCGCTGGACGTCGGCACCGACCTGCGCGTGGACGTCAACAACTGGTGGACCACGCGCGTCGCCGCCGAGGTCGGGCATTACTTCCAGGAGCCGCAAACCTACGGCCTGGCCAGCGTGATGGTGGGCAAGAGCTACCGGCTGGCCGGCGAGGGCAAGACGGTGGCGTTCCCGCATGCCGTGGTTGCCGCCGAATACAACTCGCTGTTGCCGACCGACAAGCTCTCGGTCGGGGCCGGCCCGGGCGTCAGCCTGCGCCACTGGTTCCGCGAGGACAAGGACGCCGCGCCGCG
The DNA here is from genome assembly GCA_038244915.1 of Burkholderiales bacterium. Taxonomy (GTDB): domain Bacteria; phylum Pseudomonadota; class Gammaproteobacteria; order Burkholderiales; family Burkholderiaceae_C; genus Ramlibacter. The sequence goes on from JBBRSZ010000063.1 coordinate 9,666, forward strand.
CTCGTACGTGGACTTCTCGCTGCAGTACCGCTTCCGCGTGGCGGGCGACGAGCGGTCCAAGGGCCTGTTCCTGACCTCGCTGATTTCCTATTGAAAGCGCAGACGCACCGATGATCCGATGCAAGGCCCTGGTGGCGGCGACCCTGCTCGCCGTGCTGGCCGGCTGCGCCGTGCAGGTGCCGCCGATCGAAGGCACGGTCTGGCAGGTCTACAACGAAAACTCCGCGCCCAAGGGCGACTGGCAGCGGCTGGGCGCTAGCCGGTTGCTGATCCAGTGGACGGCCGTGGACGGCATCGCGTTCCGCGAGGGCACGGCGCTGCCCAGCGGCACCATTCCCGACTGGAAGCGCATTGCCGGCGAGCCCTGGGCCAGAGAAGTGATCCTGGGCCTGGCGGGCCGCTTCGACGAGAAGAGCGCGCGGGCCGAGATCGCGCAGCTCGCACAAACGTCGGCCATGCTGGCGAAGCTGCCCACGCCGCTGAACGTCGTCGGCTACTACTTCCCGGTCGAGATCGACCCGACGTGGAGCGAAGCGCCGCAACTGACGGCGCTGCTGAACACGCTGCCGCGGCCGCTGTGGATCAGCGTCTACGACAGCGCCAACGTGGGCCCGCAGGAGCTGGCCGACGGCCTTCTCAAGTGGCTGCCGCCCGATGTCGGCGTGTTTTTCCAGGACGGCGTCGGCGTGCACGCACGTGACGCGTGGGTGGCCCGTCATTACGTGACCGTGCTCGAACGCAGCCTGGGCAAGGGCCGGGTGCGAGTGATCGCGGAGGCGTTCCGGCCCAGGCAGGGGGGCGGCTTCCGGCCGGCGACCATCGAGGAACTGCGGCCGCAACTGGCGACCTATGCGGGGCTGCCGATCTACCTGTTCGAAGGGCCGCTCTATGTCGGGCCGGGCCTGGTGGACGAGTTGGTGAAGGCCGGGGCGGGCACGCCGCGGTAGCTCAGCCGTTTGAACACAGCACAGGTGGTTCCCGTCCTACATGAGCTTGACGACGACGCCGACAGGCACCATGCGCAGGCTTCCTAAAGTCGGGTTTCGCCATGAATACAAAACTGACCGCACGTTCCATTTGCGCCGTGGGCCTGGGCGCGTGGGCGGCTCTTGCCTCGGCCTTGTCGCTGGGGCCGGTGACCGGTGCGCCGGTCGTGGGCCGGCCGCTCGAAGTGAGCGCATCGATCCAGTTCGATGCGCTCGCCCAGGGCAATGGCTCCGGCTGCGTAGCGGCGGAGGTCCTCTATGGCGACAAGGCGGCGCAACGCGCGCGGGTCAAGGTGGACCTGGACGCCGACGCCGCGCGCCAGCTTTCATATGCCAGGATTTCCTCGCCTGCGCCGGTGGACGAACCGTTCGTGACGCTGGTGCTGCACGCGGGCTGCGGCCGCCAGGTCACCCGGCGATATCTGCTGCTGGCCGAAGCGCCGCGCGAAGAGCCTGTGACGCTGGCCACGGCCTCGACGCTGGCAGTCCCCTCCGCTGCGCCGCGGGCAGCGGCTCCAGCGCCGCGCTCGCAAGCCGCGGTCGACACGCCGGCGCGACCGGCCCCGGTCGCCGCAGTCGCGCCACCGCGCGCTTCCTTGGCGCACGGCGTCGCCCCTGTCGCGCGCGAGCACGTCCAGCGTGACGGCGGCCGGCTGCAGCTGGCCGTGTGGGATCCGAACAGCGAGCAGCTGCCATGGCTGCGCGCGTCGGACCGCCTGCGGGGCCTCGAGGGGGAGGTGAGTTCGCTGCGCACCGTGTCGGCGCGCCACCGCGCCGAGATTTCCTCGGCCAGCGACTCGCTGCTGGACACCCGCAGCCAGCGCCGCACCGGCCTGCTGCTGACGGTCCTGCTGGCGCTGCTGGCCGGCAGCAGCGCCGCCTTCTTCTGGCACCGGACGCGCAGTGCCGGCATGGCGGCAGACAAGGCGAGCTGGTATGGCCGGCTCGAGCCGTGGAGCGATGCCGAGGTGGTGGTGGAGGAGCACCAGCATGTTCCGCTTGCGCCGCGCGTGGGCGAGCCCTTCGTGCAAGCCCCCGGCGCTGTTGTCGTCGCGCCGCCGGTTGTGGTTGCAGTGCCCAAAGTAGCCGCGTCGGCCGAAGCGCCCAGGGCCAGTGAGGTTCTGGAGCCGCTGGCCTTCACCCTGCCCGGGGCCACGCCGGCGCCGCCGGCGCTGGTCCACGGTCCGGACCGGGGAGGGCTGCGGGTCGATGCCCTGCTGGGCGCCCAGCAGCAGTCGGAATTCTTCGCCTCGCTGGGCCAGGTCGACGAAGCCGTCGCGGTGCTGACTTCCTACCTGCAGGAAGCCAGCGAGCAGCCGGTGCTGCCCTTCCTCGCGCTGTTTCAGATCTACCACGGCACCGGCATGCGCAAGGAGTATGAGCAACTGCAGTCGACGTTCCGTCAGGACTTCGGCATGGACGTGGCGAGCTTTGGGCAATACAAGGACGAACTGCGCGAACTCGAGCTGTACCCGGTGGCGATCACCCGGATCGCCATGGCCTGGCCATCCGAGAAGAGCCAGGACATCATCGAGGAACTGCTGTTCAAGCGGCCGGCGACGCCGCGCGAGCTGCTGTCGCTGGAGGCGTATCGGGAACTGCTGTGGCTCTACTCGCTGGGCCAGGACGTCGTCCACAACACCGCCCAGCCGGCCGGACTGCAACTGCCGGGAGACCGCGGCCTGCCCAATGACCACTTCATCCTGCCCTGGGCCACCAGCGAGCAGGAAGGCCCGCCGCAACTGTCGCTGGCGCAGCTGGACACCATCGAGGTGGCTCCGGAGCTCAACGCCTTCGCGGTCGACATCGACCTGACGTCCATGCGCAGCGATGCCCATGCCGCGGCCGTGGAGTTGCAGGTCCCGCAGGCGCGACCGCAGGCGGCGCCAGACTCCTCGCTTGCCGACCTGGACGCGTTTGACGCCGCGATGGCGACCGAGAGCCGCAAAAGAGTCCGATGACGCGCAGCGACCTTCCGCAGCCCGATCGCCCATGCCATTGACAGCGCCCCTGATTCCGCTCGACGAGCGGCAGCGCCTGCTGGAGTTGCGCGACTTCGGCATCCTGGACACCGAACCTGACGAAGACTACGACCGGCTGGTGCAGCTGGCCACGGTCCTGTGCGGCACGCCCATGGGCACGTTGACTTTCGTCGACGCTTCCCGCCAGTGGCACAAGTCGCGCGTTGGCGTGATGGCGCTGGAGACCCCGCGTGACAAGGCCTTCTGCGCCCGCGCCATCCTCGATTCCGACCGCCTGCTGGAAGTGCCCGACGCGGCCCAGGTCCCGTGGTTCGACCCCCAGCTGTACGGGGCCGACGGGCCTGCGGTGCGCTTCTATGCCGGCGCGCCGCTCAAGACCCGCGAGGGCAGCTCGATCGGAACCCTGTGTGTGATGGACGAGGTTCCGCGCGCGCTGACCGAGGCGCAGCGCGACGCCCTGAACAAGCTGGCGAAAGCCGTCTCGACCCAACTCAACCTGCGCCGGCAACTGCGCATCGCCACCTTGACCGACCGGCTGACCGGCCTGCCCAACTGGTTCCACTTCGAAGCGCAGTTTGACAGCGCGCGGCCAAACAAGGGGATCGTGGCGTTCGTGCGGCTCAAGACCGTCAGCCAGATCAATTCGGCCCACGGCTTCCGGTTGGCCGACGCCCTGATCAAGCAGACCGCCGACCGCCTGCGGGCCTTCACCGACGGTGGCGCTTTCATCGGCCGGATCAAGCGCGGGCTGTTCATCCTGTTCTTCCCGGACGCCGACCCGCAGGAGTTCGCCGCCGCCACCGCGCCGCGGCTCACGGTGCTGCTGCAGGCGCCCTACAACGTCAGCAACCTCGCCCTGGTCTGCCCGATCAACCTGGGCTTTGCGGCCTTTCCGGATGACGGCAATTCGCTGGACGAAGTGGTGAATGCGGCCGACGCGGCGCTGCAGATGGCGATCGAGCGCGACGAGCCGGTGGCCTTCTTCGACAAGTCGGTCGACAACGTGCTCAGCATGCATTTCCGGCTGGAGCCGCAGCTGCGGGAAGCGCTGCACGCGGGCCAGTTTGTCAATTTCTACCAGCCCAAGATCGACCTGGCGACCGGCGCCATCGTCGGCGTCGAGGCCCTGATCCGCTGGCTGCATCCGCAGCGCGGCCTGGTGCCGCCGATGGAGTTCGTGCCGGCGCTGGAATCCACCGGCCTGATCAGTGAGGTCGGCAGGCAGATCATCCACCGCGCGCTGGCCGACTGGAGTGCTTGGCGCGCCGCCGGCTTGACCGCGCCGCGGGTGGCAGTCAACGTCGCGGCCGCCCAGTTGCGCAGCGACGTGTTCGTGCAGGAGTTGCGCGATGCCCTCGCGCTCAACCGCGCTGACGCATCCGCCATCGGGATCGAAGTCACCGAAAGCATCCTGATCGGCAACATGGAACGGGCCATCGCAGTGCTGACCGAGGTGCGCAAGCTGGGCATCCCGGTGGCGATCGACGACTTCGGCACCGGCTATTCCTCGCTGGCCTACATCGTCACGCTGCCGATCGACGAGGTCAAGATCGACCGCGCCTTCGTCAAGAAGATCACCGCCGACCCCGCCTACGAGGGCATCGTCAACACCTGCATCTCGCTGGCGCACAACCTCAACCTCAAGGTGGTGGCGGAAGGCGTCGAGATCGAGGGCCAGGCCGCGCTGCTCAGGCAACTGGGTTGCGACCAGGCCCAGGGCTTCCTGTACAGCCCCCCAGTGCCGGCCGACCAGCTGGCGCGGATGCTGCGCCAGCCGCCTTGAAGTCAGCCTAGAAGTGCGCCTTCGCCAGCTCGAACAGCACTGTCGGCGCGAGGTCCTTCTTCATCTGTTCGCGGCCGACCTTGGCCACTTCGAAGCCCTGGAAGCCGGAATTGTGGAAGGACGGCGCGCGCTCGGTGATCTCGACCACCGGGCAGTTGCCGCCCTGGCCCATCACCTCGGTCTTGAAGGCGGTGAAATCCGCGCCCATCACGTCGCTGGCGACCACCAGCGTGTTGGGCTTGCCCTGGGCAATGGCGGCCCTGGCATCGTCCAGCGAGGCCGCGCCCTTGACTGCGAGGCCCGCATGCCTGAGCGTGTCGACGGCCGCGGCCCGCAGCTTGTCGTCGCCAGCGATGACCAGAACCCAGGCATCGAGCAGCGAGGTCGCGCCCGGCGAATCCTCCGCGAACAGTTCGACGCTGGAGACGCCGTCCGAGCTGAGGAAGGTCTTGGGAAACTCGATGGTGAGGATGGCTGCGCCGTCGGCGCCGGAGCGGTTGACGGTCAGGTTGGCCGAGGCGGCCATCTGGCGCAGCAGCATCCAGTGCAGGCCGTCGTTCAGGCGTCGGCCGCGCTCCTTGGTGCCCCAGGTGCCGGTGTGCTGCCCCGGCGCCGGCTGGGTGCGCGGCGGGGTCGCGACGCGTACCAGCAGGCGTGCCGGGGCCGGCCAGACCGGCGTTTCCAGCGTGAGCGTCACCTGCTTGCTGAAGCTCAGGCCCCAGTCGACCACGTTGTTGACCAGGCTGACCGCCACCGGCGGGTCGAGCAGCACGTCGACCGGGCTGAGCACGCTCTGCACGTCGACGTTGGCGGCGGCGAATTCCTCGCGTCGGCTGTCAAGCTGGTCGCGGATCAGCTCGGCCAGTTCGACCCGGTCGCGCGCCAGGCGGATCCGGCCGCTGGCCAGCCGGGTGATCTGCTGGGCGCGCAGGCTGGTATCACGCATCCGGTACAGCGCATCGCTCAGCGCCTTGGCTTCGGCCCGGCGCATGCGGCCGGCGCCCACCATGAAGTCGAGCGCGCGCAGGATCAGGTTGCTGCTCTCCACCGCCTGCTCCGACAGCGTGGCGACCAGGGTGGGCCAGTGCTGCGCCATCGACCACGCGGCCGACGCGTCGGTGCCCTGGGGCGCGGGCGCGGCGCCATCGGACCAGCGCCGCTGCAGGTGGACTTTGTTGTCGGCCTCGGCGCGCGCCGCGACGTCGTCGGATTCCGTGATGTTCATTCTGGTGCCTCGCTCTGGGTTGACTGAAATTGGAGTTGCCTGGGGCCGGCTAGATGCCGGCCGCCTGGGTGACCTGGAAACATTGGCGCGCGCAGTAGTCCACCAGGAAGTCGATCTCGGCGGACTTGTCGAACACGGCGTCGACGCCCAGCTGGGCGCAACGCTTGCGGACGCTGGCATTGACGTAGTTGCTGAACACGATCACCTTCTGGTTGGTGCTGCGGCGCTGGATGCGCTGCACCAGCCGGATGCCGCTGCCGCGTTGCAGGAACAGGTCGACGATCACCATGTGCCAGACCTGCGCGTTCTGCTCGAGCCAATGCAGGCCCTCGTCCTCGGTGGCGCTGGTTCCCACCACCCGCACGCAAGTCAGCTCCTCCAGCGCACCGATCAGGTTTTCGCGGATGGTTGCGTTGTCCTCGACGACATAGGCTTTGAGCTCTTGCACGGTGGTTCCTGTTGCTCGCGCTTGGCCCGATACCCCTCCCGGTAAGTTTTGGTATCAAGGCGTTACTCACTCTAATGTCGGCCGCCGGGGTGCATCTCGGACGCCCCCGCTTTCCTCTGTAGGACGGTGCCTCCTGGCGCCAATCGGCATCTGGGTGCGCTTACCATCGACGTTTCGTTTTGCCTGCGGCATTGCTGCTGCTTCGCTCGCGCTCACGCCCGCACCTATGGACTCATCCCAGCTTCAGCACGCCGACACCTTCCTGAAACTCGTGGAGCGGACCGCCTTTGTCGGCGTCTGGATGATCGACCTGGCGCATGAGCGGCTGCATTGGTCGGACCAGCTGGCTGTGCTGCATGGCGCCGAGCCCGGCTACGTCCCTTCGATCGAAAACGCCTTCAGCTTCTATGCGCCCGAATGGCGCGAGAAGGTGGAGGCGCTGTTTCGCGCCTGCGCGAAGGAGGGCATTCCCTTCGACGAGGAGATGCAGGTCATCACGCTGCAGGGGCGGCGGGCCTGGGTCCGCACACTTGCCAATGCGGCCCGCGACGACGGCGGCCGGATCGTTCGCATTGAAGGCGCGCTGCAGGAAATCGCCCCGCACGGCTACCGGCATGGAACGCTGCTGCGGCACACCGTCAGCATGGGCGGCGCCATGGGCAGCGGCGAAGCGTTCGTCACGGTCGACCGCGACGGCCAGTTCACCTACATCAACGAGGAAGCCGAGCGGCTGTTGTCGCGCGGCGCCAGCGAGCTGCTGGGCAAGAAGTTCTGGGGATCGTTCCAGAAGACGGTGCGCTTCCGGCTCGAAGAGCGTTTTCACACCGCGGTGGCGCGCAACGAAAGCATCGAATTCGAGGAGCTCGACGCCCGGGTCAGCACCTGGCTGGAGGTGCGCGGCTA
>JBBRSZ010000064.1:0-15114 GCA_038244915.1 Burkholderiales bacterium
ACCTGAAGGACGTCCTGGAGCGGCTGCCCACGCAACCGGCCAGTCGCGTCGACGAGCTGCTGCCGCACCGCTGGCAGGCCTCGCTCTCGACTACCTGAAACCCGCCGCCGTCGTCAAGACGGGATTACCGCGCGCTTACCGCCCAGCGGCGGCTGGAGGCGGCGCATCTGCGGTGTTCGCAACAACGGCACGGCGCCGCCAGCGCCGAACAGATCTACGCTGAAATCCTCGCGCTGCGCGGCCGCTCCCGGCGGATGCTGGCCGAACTGGCGGAGATCTGGGTGGCGGAGCGCTGAGGGGTGTTGATCCCCGAAGCCGCCTGGGACCCTGGAACAGCACCACATTTCATGGCGGCTGGTACTGCACCATCGGATCGGCGATCACGAACAGGCTGACCGCGGTGTACGCCAGCATCAGCAGCACCAGCGGCAGCGCGGCACGCACGGCGGCGGCGGGCTGCCGATGGTGGCGCAGCGCCACGCGGTGCGCCAGCCAGACGCCGATGCAGTGCCCGAGCACCACCGCGCCGATGGCAACATGCCAGGTCATCCGCGCATCGACGATGCCGCTGCGGCTGTGCAGCTGGGCGCTGCCAAACAGGTTCCAGCCCCAGCCGAACGGGTCGGACGCCAGCGAGAGCATGTTCTGCCCCTGCTCCACCAGGCTGGAGAAATTGTGGGCGACGTTGTAGCCCACCGCGATCGGGACCAGGGTCGGCGCGTAGTCCCGCGCAAGACGGGATGCGGGTGAGTCACCGGCCAGACGCACTGCGAGCCGACAGGTCAGCGCATAGGCCGCCAGGAACACCAGCCACACGAGGACCAGGCCCAGGGTGCCGGCAAGCTCGGCGCCGACAACCGCCCCATGCGGACGCATGCGTGCCAGCACGCCTTCGAACCACGGCCAGGCCTGGCTCGCATGCAGGCCGTCGAACAGCACCGTGGACAGCATCGCCAGCACGAAGGCGACGCCGCCGGCCGGCAGCTCGCCACCCGCGGGCGACACCAGCGCCGAACCGGGGGTGCGTAACGCAACGCGTTGCCGCGCGGCGTCGAGGCCGGCCGGCGCCATCCGTCCCAGCAGTGCGAAATAGATGGCGAAGACGTCGCCGTGGCGCTGCCAGCGCTGGCGGCCGAAGCACACCATCCCGGTCAGCGTGAGCACGCTCCATGCGACCGCCGCCCAGCCGATGCGCGCGGGCACGGCGGCCAGCGGATAGACCACCTCCAGCCAGCTCCACGCCAGCAGCAGTGCCACCGCCGGCCACATGCCCAGCGCCGCTGGCCAGTGCCAGTTCAGCGCGATGCCGCCGCGCCATCCGAGGCGGCGCGCGGCCCCGTCGGCAGCATCGAACAGCGTCGCCCACGGATCGAGCAGCGGCCAGAGGTCGCACACGCAGGCGGCAACCAGCGACAGGCCGACCCACCACACGATCCAGACGAAGGTGGGCGCGACGTTCATCACCGGGTCGGCGGTGCCCGCGAACGCCGCGACGAGAACGACCGCGAGCAGCAGCAGGCCAGCCAGGCGCAAGCCCGCGACCAGCCCCACGGGCAGGCGCACCGCTGGCCGGTCCACGGCGCCATCCAGCGGAAGGTCCTGCGCGCGCCGCGCGAACACCGCAGCCAGCGCGAACGACAGCGTCACCGCCAGCACCGCTCCCAGCACGAAATGGCCCAGCGGCGCCGGCAGGTCGTGCTTGTCCTCGAAGCCATGCGCCTGCAGCGCCAGCGGCAGCGCTGCGGTCGCCGCCAGCGCGGCGCGGATCCGCACGGCCGCGGCTACTTGACCGCCGCCTGCCAGTCGGCGATGTCGCGCGCCGGACCGGTGAGCTCCAGGATGTGCATGCCGGTGTTGGCGCGGTCGACGATGTAGATGTAGCCGCGGTCGTCGACCTCGACGTTGTTGGTCTGGATTGCCAGCCGGTTGGCCGCCTCGGTGTACGGCAGCTTGGCGGCGATCATGCTTGCCGGCGTCTCCAGCACCACCGTGTTCTTGTTGGTCGCCGGAATGTAGAACGCGACCTCCTTCGGGTTGAAGGGATCGCGGATGTCCACCGCCCGCACGCCGGCGTTGAAGTGGGCGAAAAACATCATCTTCCTGTAATAGATCGGCGTCATGCTTTCGTTGGACGAGTGGGTGCCGAAGCGGCCGCCGCGCGAGCAGAAGTTGCCGCTCTTCTCGGGCACCGTCCAGCTCGCCACCCCGAACGGCTTGGTCTCGGTGGTGGCATCGACGAACCACGCCATCTGGCGGCCTTCCAGGCACTCCTTCTGGATCGCCTCGTCGGTGATCACCAGGAAGTCGCGCGTCTTGCCCAGCAGGTTCTTCGAGAACTCGGCGATCGGCATGGCGGGAATCGGGAACACCGTGTGGGCGCCGTGCATCGGCGGCAGGTCGAGCCGGGCGATCTGCGGCGCCAGCAGGTTGTCCACCGTCGGTTCCGGCGCGCCATTGAGCAGCTTGGCGCGGTCGACGATCTGCACCACGCCTTCGGTGTTGGTGCCGTAGCCGAAGTACACGCGGTTGCCCTTGGGGCCGGTGGAGATGGCGCCGTGCAGCTGGATCGGCACCGGCCCGCCGGCGCCGGGCTGCTGGCCGACCAGCCCGAAGTCGCGGATGAACACCGGTTTGGCGGGGTCGGCCAGGTTGTAGATCTGCGTCATCCGGTTGGTGCGCCACTGCGGATGGCCCGACACCAGGTAGGCGATGCCGGTGTCGCACTCCCAGAAATTCTTGTGCGTGCCCTTCAGGCCCTTGCCGATTGTCGTCAGCAGCGCCGGCCTGGCCGGGTCCGTCACGTCCCAGACTTCATGCGCCTGGTTGCCGAACACGCGCAGCATGTAGAACTTGCTCTTGTCGGCCTTGGGCAGCTCGGCGCCGCTGCACACTCGCACCATCTGCGCGCCGCCGGCTTCGGCCTTGCCCTCCTCGCCGGGGATGTGGGCCAGGTACTTCGGGTTGCGCACATCGGTGACGTCGATGATCGAGGTGCCGTTGTCTTCCTGCTTCCCGGTCAGCGGATTGAGCTTGCGGTCGCCGTGGTGGCCGACATAGGCGATCCAGCGCTGGCCCTGGTGCTGGATGGTCGGCTGGTAGGCGGTGCGCCCCTGCAGGTCGCTGTAGCCGACCAGACGCATGTCGTGCGCCTGCGGGGCGGACTCCAGGGGCTGGGCCTGGGCGAGGGCTGCGACGGCAAACGCTGCGCCGGTCAGGGCGATGCGGGCAAGGCGGGGGAAGGTCATGAATCTTGTCTCCTGGAGGGGCGAAAGTGCGCGCAAGGTGGTCCAACGCGCGGGCGAAGGAATCGGCAATCAACGCGCCCGGTCGTCCAGGAATTGCTGAACCTCGCGGAACAGTTGCATCCTGTTCTTCTCCATCAGGAGCGTATGCGTGCCTTCGCCGATTTCGATGTACCGTTTGTAGGGCGCATTCACCAGCTTGGGATAGAGGTTCTGCGCCATGTAGGCTGGCGTGTCGGCATCCCACTCTCCCTTGATCAACAAGGTTGGCACACGGATCTTCGCCGGGTCGTAGACCGGCACGCCCGCGCCATTGAATCGAACGCCGTCCACCACGACCCCATTGGGCGCACGGATGACGGGGGGGTTTTGCTTCGCGCCCCATGGATCGGAGGCGATGGTCTCGGCCGCCCAGGCCTCGAACCACCCTGCGGGAATGAGGTCCGCTCGCTTGTCCGCGGCCACGCCCGTGAGCCAGCGCGACTTCGCCGCTGCCATGTCGACCACGCGATACGCTGGCGTGGCGCCCGCGCCGGCGCTGACAAGGGACGGTGTGCTCCTCAGCCACGCCGGGGCGTAAAGGATCAGCTTGTTGACCTTGTCATTGTTGCCGGACGTGTACAACGCCATGATCGTCGTGCCCCAGGACCAGCCCAGCAGGTTGATCTTTTCGACGCCGCGGCGCTTGCGGATGAAGTCCACCGCCGCGCCAACGTCGTCGGAAGCATCGGCGGTGAAGGCGAACGGGGGATTCTGGCCGGCGGGTTGGTCCATCGCTGCGGGCCGGGTCGAGCGGCCGTAGCCACGCACATCGACCAGATAAACGTCATAGCCGCCCTGGGCGATGTACTCCATCCACGACAGGCCATCCAATTTGAGATCGAACGCCGTCTCGGCCGGATACGTGGCGCCATGCACGAACAAGACGATCTTGTCAGAGGCGAATTGACCGACTCCCGCCGGTCGCTTGTTGCGCACGTAGAGTTGAATGCCCGGCTCCCGGGCCGGCACCATGAATTCCTCCATCACGACCTGCGGCGTCGCCGGTCCGGTGGTGGCGCAGCCCGCGACCGCGGCCAGCAGCGCCAGGCCGATGCATCCAAACAACCATCGAAAGTTCGCCATCGCACTCTCCTTTTGATCATGTCAAAGAAACCCGCATCTCAAATCCCTCGAATGCCGCGTCGCTGCATGCGAGCTCACGCCAGCAGCGCCTTGATCCGCTGCGCGTCCAGCGGCAGGTCGCGGGCGCGGCGGCCGCAGGCGCTGGCGATGGCATTGGCGATGGCCGCGACCGTCGGGCCCTGCGCGCCTTCGCCCACACCCAGCGGCTTTTCTTCGGGCCGGTTGATCAGGTCCACCTGCACGGTGGGCATTTCCGGGAAGCGCAGGATCGGGTAGTCGGGCCAGTTGCGGGCCAGCAGCCGGTTGCCGTCGTGCGGCGCCGACTCGTGCAGCGTCCAGCTGGTCGACTGGATGATGCCGCCCTCGATCTGGTTGCGCAGGCCGTCCGGGTTGATCACCAGGCCGGCGTCGGCCGCGGCCCAGGCGCGCTCCACCGTCACCACGCCGGAGCGTGAATCGACACTGACGTCGGCCACCACGGCGCAGTACACCGCCAGGTTCTTGTATTTGGCGAATCCCATGCCGCGGCCCTTGAGCACGCCGGGCCGGATCGCCGGGCGTGGCGTGCGGGTGTCGGCGGCGACGGTCTTGTTCCAGCCCGCCATCGCCGCGGCCCGTTCGATCACGGCCCGGCCGCGCGGATCGCGCAGGTGCGCCAGCCGGAACTCCACCGGGTCCATCCCGGCTGCCCCCGCCAGTTCGTCCATGAAGGACTCGAGCGCGAACACGTTGGCATAGGCGCCCAGCGTGCGCAGCGCCGAGGTGCGGATCGGCAGGTCCACCAGCAGATGGTTGACCACCTTCTGCTGCGCGAATTCGTACAGCGGCACGGCGTTGCGGTCGCTGCCGCCGGAGGGCTGCGGGATATTGCGCGACGGGCCGGGCGGCAACGGCTCGGGCAGCGACCAGGCCGCCAGCAGGTTGCTGCCGTCCGGGTCGTTGGGCCGGGTGCTGTGGGTGTAGCTCCAGACCTCGTGCTGCCAGTCCACCACCTTGCCGGCCGGATCGAGCGAGGCCCGCAGCTGCATCGCCATGGCCGAGCCCAGCGGCTCCCAGCCGAACTCGTCCTCGCGCATCCATTGCAGGCGCACCGGCGTGCCGGGCAGCGCGCGAGCCAGCAGGGCGGCGTCCAGGGCCACGTCATCGGCGCCGTTGTGGCCGTAACAGCCCGAGCCTTCGCGATGCGTCACCGTGATGTTGGCGGGCGGCATGCGCAGCACCTTGGCCATGTCGGCGCGCAGCGGGAACACGCCCTGCGTGTGGCTCCAGACCCGCAGCTTGCCGTCGTTCCACTGGGCCACGGCGCAGGACGGGCCGATCGAGGCATGGGCCTGGTAGGGCCGGGAATATTGCGCTGCCAGCCGGTTGGCGCCGGTGCCGGCGGCAACCGCATTGACCTTCTCGCTGACCACCGTGTCGACCGAGCGCTGCGCGCGCATGTGGGAAAACAATGCAGCACCCGACGGCGGCAGGTCGCCCGGCTCGTCCCAGCGGGCGCTGGCCTGCAACGCGCGGGCGGCCGCGATGGCCTGCTCCTCGCGGCTGGCGGCGACGGCCAGGAAGCTGCCGTCGCGCACCACCGCCAGCACGCCGGGCATCGCCTTGACGCCGGCAATGTCGACGCTCGCCAGCCGCGCCCGCGGCGCGCCCGAGCGCACCACCCGGCCATGCACCATGCCCGGCAGCCGCAGGTCGTGGACGTAGGCCTCGCCGCCGGTCACCTTGGCCGGGATATCGCGCCGCTGCATGCTCTGGCCGACCAGGCGGTGCTGCTTGCTGGACTTGGGCATCGCTTTCGCCGTGGCTTCGCGCCGCAGCGATGCCTCGCCCGAGACCTCCCAATAGGTGGTCCGGCCGCTGCCGCTGGCCGGCGTGATGACGCCATCCTTGACCTGGAGCGCGGCGGCATCGACGCCCAGCCGCGTCGCCGCCGCGCCCAGCAACAGCGAGCGAGCCTCGGCGCAGGCGAACTGCAGCGCCGTGCCGCTGTCCTGGATCGACAGGCTGCCCGAGGTGACGCCTTCGTTCGGCGTGAGCGAGGTGTCGCCGGAGACGACCTGCAGCCGGCGCGGTTCCACATCCAGTTCGTCGGCCACGATTTGCGTCAGCGCGGTGAGAATGCCCTGCCCCAGTTCGACCTTGCCGGTGAACATGGTGACAGTGCCGTCGGCGTTGATGCGCAGCCAGCTGTCCAACTGGCGGTTGCCGTTCAGGCTGCCGGGCAGCACGGCGCGGGCCGGCGCCTGCGCCACGGCCGGCAGCAGCGAAGACAGGCTGAACAGGACGGTCAGAGAGCTGCCCTGCAGGAAGGCGCGCCGCGCCAGGCCCGCGCTCATGACAGCTCCTTCGCCGCGCGCTGGATGGCGCGGATGATGCGGGTGTGGGTGCCGCAGCGGCACAGGTTGCCGGCCATGGCGTCGCGGATCTGTGCCTCGTCGGGATTGCTGTTGCGGTCCAGCAGCGCCTTGGCCGACATGATCATTCCGGAGCTGCAGTAGCCGCACTGCGCCGCCTGCTCCTGGATGAAGGCCCGCTGCAGCACATGCAGGCGCTGCGGATTGCCCAGCCCCTCCAGCGTGGTGATCTGCCCATTGGCCGCGTCGGACGCCGGATAGACGCAGGAGCGGATCGGCTGGCCGTCGAGCAGCACGGTGCAGGCCCCGCAGTGGGCCGCGCCGCAGCCGTACTTGGCGCTGTTGATCCCGATGTCGTTGCGCAGCACGTACAGCAGCGGCGTGTCGGGCGCGGCGGGGCTGGTGTGCCGGGCGCCATTGACGGTCAGCGAAACGCTCATGGTGTCTCCCCCTGTTGTTGTGGTGCCCGGGGGAGGCTAGTGATTCCGGCTGGCAGCGTCAAATCAAAACAGATTTCCGCCCGGCGAAAAAGTCAGGCCGGCACGACCAGCGCCGACTTCGGCCCATCACGTGGATGCCCTTGTGCTCGTTCACCGGCTGCGTGAGGTGCACGTCGGCCGTCAGGCTCATAGCATGAAGGCCTGCTGGCGCGATAGCGTCTAATACGCGGTGATGTCCAGCAGCGCAACAACGTCCACGTCAAGGGCGACGGTCCAGCCACCATGGTGTTCGTCCACGGCTTCGGCTGCGAACAGACCATGTTCCGCTTCGTGGCGCCCGGCTACGCCGGCGGCCGCTACCGCACCGTGCTGCTCGAACTGGTGGGCAGCGGCAATCCGACCTGAAGCCTACGACCGGCAGAAGTACGGCACCCTGCAGGGCTACGCCGACGACATGCTGGAGATGATCTACGAATTCGCAACCGGGCCGGTGGTGTTCGTCGTTCTTCACCGCAGTTGGTGCACACCTAGGGGCATCACAAGCGACATGCCCTCAAGGTGGTGATTCGGCTTAGCACGAACGTCAAACACGGCGCATGGCAGTACCTTGGAGGACGGATATCAGCTAAGGTGCCTTTGGTCATAAAAAAGAGGCTTCCAGCTAACAGTTCTTCCGCTGAGCGACACATTTCCACTTAGCCAAAATAAAGGCAAGCAAACCTTGGGCACAGAATTATGAAATACCAAAGTTGCGGCGAATTCACCGGCACCCAAACCCCAAGAACTAATTCTCTCTTGTGTCCAAGTCTTGCCATTTCTCCGAGCATAGTCACGTACTAGCGGAATGCCGATCTGCCTACAAACCAACATCGCCTCAGCCGCCTTTCCGTTCCAATCAAATTCGGCTTGAAAAGCGATTGGCCGAATGTTTTTCTTTAAATGATCTTCAAATTCCTCGATGCTAAATTGCTCACTTTCGACCATATTTATTGAGGCTGGCGCAAGCACCGAAACATACACCAAGTACTTGGTCGTCTCTAATTCAACATATCGAACAGCATGAGTCTTGAGATAGTGACGAATTATTGCAACACCATAGTCAGTCGCGACAGCGTGCCGAAGTCTAAGCGTCACTTGGCCCGAGTCAGTCATTGATGCTCGAACCTGATCTAGCCATCGTCGGACCTCAACACCTGACCAAAGTCCGTCTTCAAACAGGTAGATATCCCCGACTTGATTGCCAAAATCACTGAGTACCGTACTGAAGTCCAAGCTACGTTTTGGATCCAAGTCTTTGACGATCTGGGACCCGATCTCATTGCCACTTCCACTCGGATCGCTCTCGCCCATATAGGCAATTCGATAACGTTTGCCGATAACTTCAGCCGGTGTAAGAGTGAAGGCGGAAGACATCTCCTCTGAAGTAACTACTCTCACTTGCCTCAGCAAGCCTTCTCCAACCCAAGTTGCACCAAGAGCCGTGAATTGTGCCAGCCAATCGTCAATGTCGCTTTTCTTGTACTTGTATTGGCGGATTTGATCTCTTGCGTTTTTCCGCCAAGAGAGTTGCCGAGCATCAAGTTCATCTTTCAGTAGATTTCGTCGAATTGCACCGACAGCGTAGATTATTACTGGGACGTCAATGTGTTGCCTTAAGTGTTCTGCGCTACAAAACACCTCTTTCGCAAGAACTACTTTGTCGGCATTCAGTTGCTCAATGAGGCGGCAAATTTCATCGCTCACTTGGGTAGCCGACCGCCCCGTAACTCTTTTGGCACCAAATCCCCTGACAGCGACATGAGATCGCCACGTCGGCTCAGCTATACGACGGACTACGTCTTCTGTCATGGCCACCTCTGCGGTGGGCACGATTACAAGCAGGAACCCCACAGGAAGCCCCAACCTAGCGCTTAGTAATGCGCATATCAGAGTCAGCCAATTCACCCACTGAAAAGGTAATTGCTCTTAACTTTTCCGCGTCCATGATCTCAACCGCGTCGTGAGCGATGGCACGCAGAATTGCAAGCCCCGCTCCATAGACATCGTCTACTAAACGCTCAGAACTGGCGGCCAAAACTTGTGACTTTAGGGATGCGCCACGAGCTGCAACCTTTCGCAGACGATGCACCTCGCTTTGACTGCGTCGCATCATCGCCACGCAGGCTTCTATCGCGATATCTGAAGCATTTGCACAACTGAGCCTGTTGCGCAACAAACCCATAACATGCTCTACTCTAAACAAGCCCCATTGTTGCCAGATGCCCCCGCCTGCGTCCCTTAACAATGAGACCCATCGAGAGTACGAATAGTTTGGCTCATGCAGTATGTTCCCGGCTTCTTCGGAAACCTCGTCTGGCAACTGGTTCGCGAACTGTCGGGCGATTTCGAAGTGTTCAACTTGGGTTAGGGGGGGTATCACTTCCAGATTTTCGTCACCGATATGCTCAGTCAGGCTTGCCACTAAGCGCTGAGACAACCGGTTGAAATATAGGTGAAGATTTCCTGACACGGAGACAAACGCGCCCCACAGGTCTTCGGGTAGGTCAGCAGCAGCCACGTGCGTCGAGCCACTCTTCGCAGGTCTCACAATCTGGAATACCCGATCGGATCCACGTCTACCGATTTGCTTCAGCAAATCGGCTAAATAATCTTGAACGAATTTCGACAACGCTCCTGAGCCAGTTGGTATGTCAACGACGGTGCGTACGTCCAGGTCCGGAACCCGATCCCTAATGAGTTGGTTCAGTTCGGCGCCCGAAATCTCATCCGAGGGATACTCTACAAGTAACGACCTAACCAAGCGAATGTTGCTATCCGAAACAGCCATAATTCGAACTCCAAATGAAGAAAAACGATACATCCCGAGGGATGTATCGTTTGGTGTGCTTCACTGAGAAAGTCGTCCGATAGGCTGCCCAGGCACGCATATCGTCAGTCTGAGTCTATAAGGCGAAGATCAGACCACAGGCATTTTCCTACCCCACCCGTAACACTAAATTTTCCATATTCTTTAAGCACAACGTGTACGGAGCCCCGCGGGAATGATAACACGCAGGAACTTGGCGTGGTGGAATCAGGCCGGCGCGGCAGCAATCGACGTCGAGTCCGGTAGCCCCCGCCTGAGCACCAGTAACACGCGACCGCACTACCCCACCGCTAGCTCCAATTGCCCGGCACCACCAGCGCCGACTTCGGCAGCATCACGTGGATGCCCTTGTGCTCGTTCACCAGTTGCGTCACCCGCACGTCGGCGGCCAGGCTCATGAGCATGAAGGCCTGTTGCCGCGAGAGCTTCGAATGGGCGGTGACGTAGTCGATCATCCGGCGCAAGGCGGCCTGGGCCGCATCGTCCAGATCCGGGTCCATGCCCATCGTGATGATGTGGGTCGGCGTCTCGGCCTGTGGATACGTCAGGTCCAGGTCAGTGCGCAGGATGATTTCCACGGTGCCTTCCAGCGCCGTCTCGATCGCGGTGGTGCAGACCTCGCCGTCGCCCTGCACGCCGTGGCCGTCGCCCAGCGAGAGCCGGCCGCCTTCCACATGCACCGGCAGGTAGAGCGTGGAGCCGGGGATCAGCTCCTTGTTGTCCAGGTTGCCGCCGTGGGCGCGCGGCTGGATGGTGGAGATCATTCCCCAGGCCGGCGGCGGCGCCACCCCCATCACGCCGAAGAAGGGCCGCAGCGGCAGCTCGGTGCCCCAGGGCAGCCGGCCGACCATGCGTTGCCGGTCCAGCCGCACGATCATCTGCTCGAAGGCGGCGAAGTCGTTGGGCAACGCGCCGGCCAGCGGCCGGACATAGGTGTAGCCCCAGTCCTGCCGCAGCTGGATGTCCAGGATGCGGATCTCCAGCACGTCGCCCGGCTTGGCGCCACGCACGGCGATCGGCCCGGTGAGGATGTGGCCGGGCATGCGGCGCTCCACGCTGGCGTGGATGCGGTGCAGTTCCGGCGGCACGTGGTAGCCCGGGCCAGGCAGGTTGGCCACGCCGCCGGACACCGTCTCCACCGTCACCCGGTCGCCGCTGTCGACGGTCAGCACCGGCTCCAGCGTGGCGTCGAACCAGCCCCAGTGCACGCTGCCCACGTCGGGCGACAAACGATGGTGCTTCATGCCGCCGGCCGCTTCGGAATTTCCAGGCCCCTGGCCACGGCCGGCCGCGCCACGAAGGCGTCGACGGTGCGCGTCACGTTCGGGAAGTCGCCGATGCCCACCAGCTCGCCGGCGCCGTAGAAGCCGTAGAGGTTGCGCACCCAGGGCCAGGTGGCGATGTCGGCGATGCTGTAGTCGTCGGCCATCAGCCACTGGCGGCCTTCCATGCGCTGGTTCAACACGTTCAGCAGCCGCTTGGACTCGTCGACATAGCGGTCGCGCGGCCGCTTGTCCTCGTAGTCCTTGCCGGCGAACTTGTGGAAGAACCCGAGCTGGCCGAACATCGGCCCGATGCCGCCCATCTGGAACATCAGCCACTGCAGCGTCTCGTAGCGGCCGGCGCCGTGCTCCGGCAGGAACTGGCCGGTCTTGTCGGCCAGGTAGACCAGGATGGCGCCCGATTCGAACAGCGCCAGCGGCTTGCCGCCCGGGCCTTCGGGGTCGAGGATGGCCGGGATCTTGTTGTTCGGATTGATCGACAGGAACTGCGGCGTCAGCTGGTCGTTGCTGGCGAAGTTGACCAGGTGCGGCTCGTACGGCAGTCCGGTCTCCTCCAGCATGATCGACACCTTGACGCCGTTGGGCGTGGGCAGCGAATACAGCTGGATCCGTTCCGGGAACTGGGCCGGCCACTTGCTGGTGATCGGGAAGGCGGAGAGGTCTTTGAGCATGCGACTCCTTGATGTGCAACTGCCGGCGAGCAGTTTAACGGCGCACGCTGGACCCGGATGAGGAGAACTCCGCAATCTTGCCTGGCGTGCGTGCCAGTTGGCGAACGATCGCCAGCAGCCAGTCGAAGGCGCTTTCCCGCTCGGGATCGAAGCGCAGGGCGTCACGCCACGCTTGCAGGTAACTCTGGGCCAGCAGCTCTTCTCGACGCTCGAACGCCAGCTGAGCCGCCAGCGCCAGCGCCTCAAACGCGGTGGCGTCATAGAACGCCTCGAAGGATCGCTGATCCCCGCGAGCCGATGCCTTCAGCAGGCCTGACAACGTCTCCAGGGGAACCGGCGCGGCCATGCGGAAAAGCCTACGTCTGCTGCGGCCTGGCCGGATGTGCCGGAAGTGCCATGGTGAAAGTGCAGCCGCTGCCGGGAAGATCCCGGACCGTCAGCGTGCCGCCGTCGGCTTCCACACTTTGCCGGGAAATGGACAAGCCCAGGCCCAACCCTGTCTTGTCCTCACCGCCCTGCGAAAACGGGGAGAACATACTCGTGGCGGCACCTCGCGAGAGGCCACCGCACCTGTCCTCCACTTCGATCAGGATGGTGGAATCCTGCATGTACGCCCTCAAGGCGACCCTCGAATGAGGGCTGGTGAACTTGAACGCGTTGTGCAGCAAGTTGGAAAGGGCAGCCATCAGCAGTTCCCGGTTGCCCTCGATGTCGAGCAGCGGGTCCACCAGCCCGACCGACAAGGTGAGACCTCTGGAGGCTGCGTCCAGGTCGCCGGCGTCCTTGGCTTCCGCGATGAACGATGCAACCGAGAAGATCCGTTGCCCGAGCGGCTTGCCGGCGTTGGCCCGCACTTCGTCAAGTGCCCTGTCGATGAGACTGCGCAAGGACGCGTGGCTGCGCTTCAAGACGCCGCCCGTCGCGCCCGAGATGGGCAGGTTGCCCAGTTCCAGCGCGCTCACCGCCAGCGAAGCCGTGCCCAGCGCGTTTCGCAGTTCATGCACCAACATGCCCAGGCGCTCGTTTGCCCGCTTCGCCTGATTCGCGGCAAGGTCCATGTCCTTTTGCTGGTTGAATTCGCTGACGGCATCGGCAATCGCGTTGTCCAGGCACCTGTTAAGGGTCTGGAATTCCTTGATGGAGAAGGGCGCGTCACGCTCGAAAGCCAGGTCCGTGATGGCCTGGCAGAGGTCGCCGTAGTTGTGCACCACCTGGTCCACCGTAAATCCCAGCTCCAGCAGTTCCTTGCCGTGCTTGGAAGCAGTGACCCCCATCTCGGACAGCGCAAGCCCATCGCCGCCGGAAGCCCCGGAGATCCGGAGACTTTCTCCCTCTTCGTCGGCCTCTTCGGCCCGCAACGTCGCGGTGAGCTGGTCGAGGAATAAGGGCACGCCGTTATTCATCTGTTCAAGCGTGGCACCCCGTTGCTCCCGCAAGGCGACCTTGGCCGTGCACCGCGCGATCAGGTCCGCGCGGTTGTTGGTGAGAAAGGTGTGCATCATGAGGATCGTTCCTGACAGTCATCAGACCTGAACTGACAGAACCTGAAGTCGTGAACGACCAGTGTGCGCCTGAACGAGATCGCGTGCGGTTGCGTTGGCGCGAACAGGTGAGGAAATGTTGCTGGCGTGCAGAACTCCTGCTTTTCGACGCCGGCCAGGACGCCGATACCCCTGCTGCTCAGCTAGCCAGCGCCTCCATCTGGGCGTAAAGATCGGCCTTGCCTTCGAAGCCGATGCCCGGCAGCTCGGGCAGCGTCACGTAGCTGTCCACCACCTTCACGCCGTCGGGGAATCCGCCAAAGGGCTGGAACAGGTCGGGGTACGACTCGTTGCCGCCCAGGCCCAGGCCGGCGGCGATGGCCAGCGACATCTGGTGGCCGCCGTGCGGAATGCAGCGCGCCGGTGACCAGCCGTGTTCCTTGAGCATCTCGAGCGTGCGCAGGTATTCCACCAGCCCATAGCTCAGCGCGCAGTCGAACTGCAGCCAGTCGCGGTCCTTGCGCATGCCGCCGTAGCGGACCAGGTTGCGCGCGTCCTGCATCGAGAACAGGTTCTCGCCAGTGGCCATCGGCTGGTCGTAGTGGTTGGCCAGTTCGGCCTGCAGCGCGTAGTCGAGCGGATCGCCGGGCTCCTCGTACCAGAACAGGTCGTACTTAGAGAGTTCCTTCGCGTAGGCGATCGCGGTCTTCAGGTCGAAGCGGCCGTTGGCGTCGACGCACAGGCGCTGGCCCGGCGCCAGCATGCCCAGCACCGCCTCGATGCGACGACAGTCGTCGGTCAGCGCAGCGCCGCCGATCTTCATTTTCACCACCGAGTAACCGCGATCCAGGTAGCTGCGCATCTCGGCCATCAGCTTGGCGTCGTCCTTGCCCGGGTAGTAATAGCCGCCGGCGGCGTAGACGAACACCTTGCGGTTCGGCGTTCCGCTGCCGTAGCGCTCGGCCAGCAGCTGGAACAGCGGCTTGTCCTCGATCTTGGCCACCGCGTCCCACACCGCCATGTCGATGGTGCCGACGGCGACCGAGCGCTCGCCGTGGCCGCCGGGCTTCTCGTTGGTCATCATCGCAGCCCAGATCTTGTGCGCATCGAGGTTGTCGCGCTGCTCATCGAGCAGCGATTCGGGCCTGGCTTCCAGGATGCGCGGCGCGAATCGCTCGCGGATCAGGCCGCCCTGCCCGTAGCGGCCGTTGGAGTTGAAACCGTAGCCGACGACCGGCTTGCCGTCCCGCACCACGTCGGTGACAACCGCCACCAGGCTCAGCGTCATCTTGCTGAAGTCGATGTAGGCGTTGCGGATGTCCGACTGGATCGGCGCGGTGATTTCGCGGATGTCGGTGATTTTCATGCGCCGACTTTAACGGCTGGGAACACAATGCCTCGATGAGCTCCCCAAACCCCTGCGCCCACCGCCACTGGCCGGCCGAAGGCTTCACCCGCGCGCCCTACTGGGCCTACCGCGACCCTGCGATCTACGCCCGTGAGCAGGAGATGATCTTCCGCGGCAAGTCCTGGCACTACCTGGGCCTGGAGGCCGAGGTGCCGGACGCCGGCTCGTACAAGACCACCTACATCGGCGACGCCAGCGTGCTGCTGGTGCGGGCCGAGGACGGCTCGCTCAACGCCATGCTGAA
>JBBRSZ010000065.1:0-13191 GCA_038244915.1 Burkholderiales bacterium
CCTTCAAGGTCTTGATGCGCGGCGTGACATCGACGCCGAGCGCATCGGGCTTGATGATTTCGAACGGCTTCTTCTTGGCCTTCATGATGTTCGGCAAGGTGACGTAGCGCGGCTCGTTCAGGCGCAGGTCGGTGGTGATGACCGCCGGCAGGTTCAGCATCAGCGTCTCGGAGCCGCCGTCGACCTCGCGCGTGACGCGGGCCTTGCCGTCGACGATCTCGACCTTGCTGGCGAAGGTGGCCTGCGGCAGGTCGCACAGCGCCGCCAGCATCTGGCCGGTCTGGTTGCAGTCGTCGTCGATCGCCTGCTTGCCCAGGATGATCAGGCCGGGCTGCTCCTTGTCGACCAGGGCCTTGAGCAGCTTGGCCACGGCCAGCGGCTGCAGTTCGTCGGTAGTCTCCACCAGGATGGCGCGGTCGGCGCCGATGGCCATCGCGGTGCGCAGGGTCTCCTGGCATTGCGTGACGCCGCAAGACACCGCGATCACCTCGGTGACCACGCCCTTTTCCTTCAGGCGGACCGCCTCTTCGACGGCGATCTCGTCGAACGGGTTCATGCTCATCTTCACATTGGCGATGTCCACACCGGTGTTGTCCGACTTGACGCGGACCTTCACGTTGTAGTCCACCACGCGCTTGACCGGTACCAGGACCTTCATGCTTTGGCTCCAGAGAGTAGTTTGCGACGTTGACTTGAACCGGATGATTCTATGCGGCGTCGCACCACGATCGGGCGCGATGCACTGGGCAGCAAAGGGGTCCGGAACAAAAAAGAACGATCGTTCGTTTTTGAAATTATAGGCCCGCGCCGACCGCTTCGAGTGCCGCGTGCGACAGCACTGTCCGGCGCATGACATTTCGCCGACCTCACCGTTGGCGATCTCGGGTAAGTCTGGACAGTTGCAGCGCCGCCGTGGGCTTAAAGTCGCCACCAGCAACCAGCAACACCAGGAGTCCTGTCGATGAAACGCCTCAGTCTTTCCCTCGTCGCCGCCGCCGCCGCGCTCGCCGCCCCGCTCGCCGGCGCGCAGACCGTGCTCACCGTCTCCACCTGGCTGCCGCCCACCCACGGCATGAGCATGGCGCAAAAGGAATGGTGCGACCTGCTGGAGAAGAACACCAGCGGCAAGATGAAGTGCAACATCCTGCCGCGCGGCGTCACCAACGCGCCCGGCACCTTCGACGCCATCAAGAACGGCCTGGCCGACGTCTCGTTCACGGTGCACGGCTACACGCCGGGCCGCTTCGTCTACACGCAGATGGCCGAGTTCCCGTTCCTGGGCAACACCTCCGAGCCGATCTCGGTGGCCTTCAACCGGGTCGCCTCGCGCCATCCTGAATTCATGGCCGAGGAACAGGGCGTGAAGGTCATCACCTTCTTCACCCACGGCCCCGGCATCGTCTTCAACACCAAGCGGCCGATCATGAAAGTCGAAGACCTGGCGGGCCTGAAGTTCCGGGTCGGCGGCGGCATGGTCAACGAGATCTCCAAGAACCTGGGCATGAACGTCACGCTCAAGCCGGCGCCGGACTCGTACGAACTGCTGTCCGGCGGGGTGATGGACGGCACGCTGTTCCCGGCGGAGTCGACCGAGTCGTTCAAGATCGACAAGATCATCAGGTACGCCACCACCTTCCCGGGCGGCCTGTACAACACCAGCTTCGTCTTCATGATGAACCAGGGCCGCTACGACAAGCTCTCCCCCGAGGAGAAGAAGGCCGTGGACGCGATCTCGGGCGAGTCGGCGGCGCGCCTGTTCGGCCGCGCCTGGGACCGCGTCGACCTGCGCGCCACCGCGCTGATGCAGGCCAACGGCGTGCAGATCACCAAGGCCGACGCCAAATTCGTCGCCGACGTCAAGGCCAAGACCGCGCCGCTGGAGCAGAAGTGGGTCAACGATGCCAAGGCCAAGGGCATGAAGGACCCGGCCAAGGTGCTGGCCGAGTTCCGTGCCGAAATCGCCAAGCAGGAAAAGTAAGACCCGCTTGAAACGACTGCTCATCCTCACCTGCTCGCTGCTGTCGGGCGGCGCGCTGTTCGCCATCATGGCGCTGACTTTCCTGGACGTGGCCGGCCGCAAGCTGCTGGACAACTCGATCCCCGGCTCACTGGAACTGACCGAACTGTTGATGGTCGTCGTGATCTTCGCGGCGCTGCCGCTGGTGTCGCTGCGCGGCGAGCATGTGCTGTTCGACTCCTTCGACAACGCCATCCCGCCGCGGCTGCTGACGTTGCAGAAGGCGCTGATCCACCTGCTGGTCGCCGCCGCGCTGCTGGGCCTGGGCTGGCTGATGTGGAAAACCGGCGGCGACTTCCTGCAGACCGGTGAAACCACCGCGCAACTGAAGTTTCCGAAGGCGCCGTTCATCTACGGCATGGCCGTGTTGTGCGCCATCGCCGGCGTGGTGCACCTGTACCTGATCGTGCGCCCGCCGGCCGACCTGGCCGAAGGCGAAGGGGCCGCGCTGTGACCGCGGCGCTGGTCGGCTTCGCCGTCATCTTCGCGCTCGCGCTGCTGCGCATCCCGCTGGCCTTCGCCATGGGCGGCGTCGGCATCGTGGGCATGGGCCTGACGCGCGGCTGGGACCCGGCGCTGGCCAGCACCGCGCAGGTGGTCTACGAAACCGGCTTCGCCTACACCCTGTCGGTGATCCCGCTGTTCATCCTGATGGGCAACTTCGTGGCCCGCGCCGGCCTGGCCCAGGAGCTGTTCCAGGCGGCCTACGCCTTCATCGGCCACAAGCGCGGCGGCCTGGCCCATGCGACGGTGGTGGCCTGCGCCGGCTTCGGGGCGATCTGCGGCTCGTCGATCGCCACCGCCGCCACCATGGGCAAGGTGGCCTACCCGTCGATGAAGAAGCTGGGCTACAGCGACGCGCTGTCGATGGGCGTGATTGCCGCCGGCGGCACGCTGGGCATCATGATCCCACCGTCCACCATCATGGTGATCTACGGCATCATCACCGAGACCAACATCGGCAAGCTGTTCGCCGCCGGCGTCATTCCTGGGCTGATGTCGGCGCTGCTGATGATGGCCGGCATCGCGTGGATCACGGCGCGCGACCCGGCCCATGCGCCGCCCGGCGAGCGCAGCAGCTGGCCCGAGCGCTGGCAGGCGCTGCGCGGCATCTGGGGCGTGCTGCTGCTGGTGGTCATCGTGCTGGGCGGCATCTACGGCGGCATCTTCACCGCCACCGAAGGCGCGGGCTTCGGAGCGGCGGGCGCCTTCCTGTTCGCGCTGGCCCGCCGGCGCCTGAGCTGGAAGATCCTGTACCAGGTGCTGGTGGAATCGGCCCGCACCACCGCCATGCTGTTCACGCTGCTGATCGCGGCGACGCTGTTCGCCAACTTCGTCAACTTCACGTCGATGCCGGGCGACCTGAAGGACCTGATCACCACCAGCGGCCTGTCGCCCACCATGATCATCGTCGCCATGATGCTGATCTACGTGGTGCTGGGCACGGTGATGGAGGAGCTGACGATGGTGCTGCTCACCATCCCGCTGTTCTTCCCGATCGTGACGGCGCTGGGGTTCGACCCGGTGTGGTTCGGAGTGCTGATCGTGATGGTGGTGCAGATCGGCCTGATCTCGCCGCCGGTGGGCATGAACATGTTCGTGCTCAACGCCCTGCTGCCCGGCGTCGGCCTGGGCGCGATCTATCGCGGCTGCTGGCCGTTCGTGTTCGTGCTGGTGGTGATGCTGGGCCTGCTGATCGCCGTGCCGCAGCTGAGCCTCTGGCTGCCAAGCCTGATGAAGTGACGCGACCGGCCGTCGTCCCCGCGAAGGCGGGGACCCAGGGCATTGCGCGCGGCGCGGCAGGCGGTGCCCGACGCGTGACGCGACCGGCCGCCGTCCCCGCGAAGGCGGGGACCCAGTGCATTGCGCGCGGCGTGGCAGGCGGTGCCCGACGCGTGACGCGACCGGCCGTCGTCCCCGCGAAGGCGGGGACCCAGGGCATTGCGCGCGGCGCGGCAGGCGGTGCCCGACGCGTGACGCGACCGGCCGTCGTCCCCGCGAAGGCGGGGACCCAGGGCATTGCGCGCGGCGTGGCAGGCGGTGCCCGACGCGGGCTCACACTGCGGCGGTCGGCGCGGTGCGCCGACTTCGCTGCGAAATTCGGTCCGGGACCGGCGTCGCACAACTCACAGAGGGCCTAAGGCCCCTCTGTGAGTTGTGCGACGAGTCAGACAACGAGGCGCGCCAAGGCGCGCTCCGGTCCCGGACCAAATTTCGCAGCCGCCGCAGAGATCGCCCGCGCCGGGCACCGCCTGCCGCGCGTGAGAGGTCGGCACGCGCGCGCCAACCAGCTTTCCGACGGCGAGGCCGGGGAGGGCGGGGCGCATCAATCAGGCGCGGTGCCTGTGTTTTCCCGATTCCATGACGGCGCGCTTGCGCGCTTCGTGATCTGGCTCGTCGCACTTGTCCGAACAGTGCGGCCTCAGGCGCACTGTGAGTTGTGCGACGCGTCATGGAATCGGGAAAACACAGGGAAGCCGATGCGCCGCGCCCTCCCCGGCCTCGCCGTCCGCGCGGACTTCGAATGCGGAGAAGCCTGGATCCCGTGTCAAGGCCGGGACGGCAATTCCTGCTGCTTCACATGCACGACCCGCTGCGGATAGGGGATGTCGATGCCGGCGGCGCGGAAGTCCTTGAGCACCCGCAGATTGATCTCCGAGCGCACGTTCAACTGGCCGTTGGCCGGATCGGCGATCCAGAACAGCAGCGTGAACTCCAGCCCGTCGGCGCCGAAGCGGGCCAGCCGCGCCGATGGCGCCGGGTCCTTGAGCACCCGTTCGGTCGCCACCGCCGCTTCCACCAGGATCTTCTCCACCAGGTCGGTGTCGCTGTCGTAGCCCACCGCCACGTCGCAGGTCAGCAGGATGCGCGGATCGGCCAGTGACAGATTCTCGATCCGCTCGGTGATCAGCTTCTCGTTGGGCACGATCGATTCGCGGCCGGTGAGGGACCGGATCAATGTGTAGCGGGTCTTGATGTCCATCACCGTGCCCTCGAAGCCGTCGACCCGCACCGTGTCGCCGATCCGCAGGCTGCGCTCGGCCAGGATGACGAAGCCACTCACATAGTTGGCCGCCAGCTTCTGCAGCCCGAAGCCCAGCCCGACGCCGAGCGCGCCGCCGAGCACCGACAGCGCCGTCAGGTCGACGCCGACGGCCGACAGCGCGAACAGCAGGCCGACCAGCAGCAACACGGCGCGGATCGCGTTGGCCGCGACCTTGCGCAGCGACAGGTCGTGCAGGTGCTGCTTCAGGATGCGCTGTTCCAGCGCGGCCGAGATCCACAGCGCCATCACCAGCACCACGCCCGACGACAGCGTGCCCTGTACGATGGTCAGCAGCGAGATGTGCGATTTGCCGAAGGCGAACTGGATCTTGTCCAGCTCCGCCAACACCGGCGGCAGCAGTCCCGTGATCCACAGGGCGGCGGCGATCCACGCCACCCAGGAGAACAGCCGTTCCACCATCCGCGCGAAGGTGGAATCCGGGAACACCACCGTGAACACGCGCGCCAGCAGGCGGATGCCGGCCAGCGCCAGCAGCACGGGCACCGCGATGCGCAGCAGCGGCACCGGGTGGAATGCGCCGATCACCAGCCGCGCGGTGTAAGTCAGGGCCAGCGCCAGCACCGGGAACAGCACGCCGTCCAGCAGGCCGCGGCCGAACAGGACCGAGTCGCTCGGGCGCTTGCGGCCCGTCAGCCAGCAGATGCCGTAGGCCACCAGCAGGCATGCCAGCAGCGTGCCGATGTCCCAAGGCGTGGCGCCGTGATCGATGTCGCGGATGAACTGGCCGAGCTCGTCGAGGCCGGCGTCGGCGTCGCCCGGGCTCACTTGGCCCAGGCCGGCGAGCGCTTTTCAGTAAAGGCCGTCACGCCCTCCTGCGCGCACGCGTCCATCATGTTCACCGCCATGGTCTGGCCGGCCAGCTGGTAGGCCGCCTCCAGCCCCATCTCGCGCTGGCGGTAGAACAGGTCCTTGCCCATCGCAATGGCGGCGCGCGGCTTGGCCAGGATGCTGGCGACCAGCTTTTCCACTTCCGCATCAAGCTGCTCTGCCGGCACGGCGCGATTGACCAGCCCGCGCTCCAGCGCCTGCTGCGCGCTGATGAAATCGCCGGTGACCAGCATCTCCATCGCGAACTTGGCCGGCACGTTGCGCAGCAGCGGCACGCTGGGGGTGGAGCAGAACAGGCCGAGGTTGACGCCGCTGACGGCGAACTTCGCGTCGGTCGATGCCACCGCCAGGTCGCATTGCGCCACCAGCTGGCAGCCGGCCGCGGTGGCGATGCCGTGCACCCGCGCGATCACCGGCACCGGCAGCTTCGCGATCGCCAGCATCACACGGCTGCATTGCGCAAACAGCTTCTGGTAGTAGGCCAGCTGCGGCGTGGCGATCATTTCCTTGAGGTTGTGGCCGGGGCAGAAGGCCTTGCCGTTGGCGGCCAGCACCACCACCCGCGCCGTGTCGTCACGGGCGACGGCGTCCAGCGCCTCCTGCAGCGCCGCCAGCATCTCCTCGCTGAGCGCATTGAAGTTGGCCGGACGGTTCATCGTGAGCGTCACGACGCCGCGTTCGTCCCGGGTCTGCAGCACTGCCGGTTCCATGATGTTCCTCAAATGTCCGCAAGCACCCGCACATGGGCCTCGACGCTGCGGCCTAGCGCGCTGAGGTTGTAGCCGCCTTCCAGCGAGGAGACGATGCGGCCCTTCGAATACTTCCTCGCGACCTGTTTGATGCGGTCGGTGATCCAGACGTAGTCCTGCTCCACCATCCCGAGCTGGCCCAGGTCGTCCTCGCGGTGGGCGTCGAAGCCGGCGCTGATGAAGATCATCTCCGGCTTGAAGGCTTCCAGCCGCGGCATCCATTCCTGCTCGATCATTCCGCGGATTTCCATGCCCTTGGTGTAGGCGGGGATCGGCACGTTGACCATGTTGTCCGCCAGCGGCGGGTAACCGCTGCCTGGGTAGAACGGACTCTGGAAGATGCCGACCATCAGCACCCGCTCGTCGCCGGCCAGGATGTCCTCGGTGCCGTTGCCGTGGTGGACGTCGAAGTCGACGACCGCCACGCGCTTCAGGCCATGGCGCTGCAGCGCGTAGAGCGCGCCGATGGCGACGTTGTTGAAGATGCAAAAACCCATCGCGCGAGTGCGGCAGGCATGGTGGCCGGGCGGGCGCACGGCGCAGAACGCATTCTCGAGTTCGCCCGCCATCACTGCGTCGGTGGCCGCCAGCACCGCTCCCGCGCCGCGCCGGATCGCGTTCCAGGTGTGGGGGTTCATCGAGGTGTCGGGGTCGATCTGCGCGTAGGCCCGGCCGCCTGCGGCGATGCGGTCCGCCAGTTCCTCGCCCATGCCGCGCATCGCGGCCACGTGCAGCTGGTCGTGGGCCAGCTCGATGTCGTCGGTGGAGGCCAGCGGCGCCTCGCGCCGGTCCAACGCGTCGATCACGCCGGTGACAAGCAATCGGTCTTCGATCGCGTCGAGCCGTTCGGGGCATTCCGGGTGGCCCGGACCCATCTCGTGCTTCCGGCAATCGGGATGTGTGAAATAGCCGGTTTTATTCATCGCCACGCTCGTCCATGCATAAATTCGGATAACGTCGCGCCATGGATGCACAACAAAAACTCAAGGCGCTCCTCGGCCAGCTTAACACGGTGATCGTGGGCAAACCGTCGCAGGTGCAGGACTGCGTGGCCTGCCTGCTGGCCGGCGGCCACCTGCTGATCGAAGACGTTCCCGGCGTCGGAAAAACCACTTTGGCGCATGCGCTGGCGCGCTCGTTCGGCCTGCAGTTTTCACGCGTCCAGTTCACCGCCGACCTGATGCCCAGCGACCTGTCGGGCGTCTCGATCTACGAGCGCGGAAACGAGCGGTTCGTGTTCCATCCGGGCCCGATCTTCGCGCAGGTGCTGCTGGCCGACGAGATCAACCGCGCCAGCCCCAAGACCCAGAGCGCGCTGCTCGAAGCGATGGAGGAAAAGCAGGTGACGGTGGAAGGCGAAACGCGCGCCCTGCCCTCGCCCTTCTTCGTCATCGCGACGCAGAACCCGCACGACCAGCTGGGCACCTTCGCGCTGCCCGAGTCGCAGCTGGACCGCTTCCTGATGCGGATCTCGCTGGGCTATCCGGATCGCCTGGCCGAGCGCGAGCTGCTCAAGGGCCGCGACCGGCGCGAGATGCTGGACACCCTGGAGAGCACGCTGTCGGCGATCGAGCTGCAGTCGCTGCAGCAGAAGGTGATGGACATCCACGCCGCCGACCCGTTGCTCGATTACGTGCAGGAGCTGGTGGCGGCGACGCGTTCCGGCCGCTGGTTCCTGCAGGGCCTGTCGCCTCGCGCCGGCATCGCCGTGGTGCGTGCGGCCAAAGCGCAAGCGCTGCTCAGTGGCCGCGATTACGTGGCGCCCGACGACGTGCAGGCCATCCTGCCGCAGACCGTGGCGCACCGGCTGATCCCCGTGGGCGATGCGGGACGCGGCCCGGTGGAGCAGGTGCGGGCGATGCTGGAGGCGGTGTCGCTGCCGTGAGCGACAACAGCCGTCATTCCCGCGCAGGCGGGAATCCAGGAGAGCCTCGTCATTCCCGCGCAGGCGGGAATCCAGGAGAGCCCCGTCATTCCCGCGCAGGCGGGAATCCAGGGCATTCAAGCAGGAAGCCCTGGGTCCCCGCCCCCCGCCTCCGCGGGGGCAGGCATGCGGGGATGACGCTCCGCGGGCATGACGCCATTGCGTCACCTGCGCAGTGACGACGCGATCGTATGAGCACCGCCGCCATCAATCCCTTCGGCTTCGCCCGCCGGCGCTTTCGCCAGTGGTGGCAGTCACGCATCGCGCTGACGGACTCCATGACGCTGTCCCAGCGCAACGTCTACATCCTGCCCTCGCGCGCCGGCTTCATGCTGGGGGCGACGCTGATCGTGCTGATGGTCGCCTCGATCAACTACCAGCTCAATCTGGGCTACCTGCTCACCTTCCTGCTGGCCGGCAGCGCGTTGGCCGGCATGCACGTCTGCCACGGCACGCTGCGCGGCATGACGCTCAACCTGCTGCAGCCCGACCCGCAGTTCGCCGGCGCCAGCACTACGCTCTCCGTCGTGCTGAACAACCCGCGCCGTTCGGTGCGGCACGGCATCGGGCTGGCGGTGCTGGACGCGCATGAAGACCGCTTCAGCAAGCACTGGGTCTGGGCCGACGTGCCGGCGCAGGGCAGCTGCACCGTGCACGTGGCGTTCCAGCCGCAGCAGCGCGGCCTGCACCGGGTGCCGCCGCTGACGGCGGAGACGCGCTTCCCGCTCGGCACCTTCCGGGTCTGGACGGTGTGGCGGCCCGCCGCGCAAGTGCTGGTCTACCCGGCGCCGGAGCCGATGCCGCCGCCGCTGCCGCCGGGCGAGCCGCGCGCCGGCGGCAGCACCAGCGCGCGCCAGCAGTCCAGCGGCGAATTCGACGGCGTGCGGGCCTACCGGCGCGGCGACCCGCTCAAGCTGGTGGTCTGGAAAAAGGCCGCCAAGGCCGACGAGCTGGTCAGCCGCGACACCGAGCAGGCCCAGCGCTACGAGCTGTGGCTGGACTTCGCCCATGCCGGCGCCGGCGGCACCGAGCAGCGGCTGTCGCGCCTGACCGCCTGGGTGCTGCAGGCCGACAAGCTGGCGCTCGACTACGGGCTGCGGCTGCCCTCGCAGCAGATCGCGCCCGGCTGCGGCGAGGCGCACAAGCGCCGCTGCCTGGAGGGGCTGGCGACATGCTGACCTCACTCAAAGCCCTGCCGCGCGATGCGCGCGACACGCTGTTCCTGCTGCTGGTGATCGGCTGGGTGGTGCTGCCGCAGGTGGGCCACCTGCCCTGGTGGTGCACGGCGCTGGCCGCGGGCGTGCTGCTCTTGCGCGGCTGGCTGGCGGTGGCGGCGCGCCGCCTGCCCAGCCAGTGGTGGCTGCTGGTGCTGCTGGCCATTGCGCTGGCCGCCACCTGGTTCACCCACCGCACGCTGCTGGGCCGCGACGCCGGCGTGACGCTGATCGTGATCCTGCTGGCCCTCAAGACGCTGGAGCTGCGGGCCCGGCGCGATGCCTTCGTGATCTTCTTCCTGGGCTTCTTCACGATGCTCACCAACTTCTTCTTCTCGCAATCGCTGGCCGTCGCCGCCGCCATGCTGGTCGCGCTGCTGGGCCTGCTGACGGCGCTGGTCAACGCCCACATGCCGGTCGGCAAGCCGCCGTTGCTGCACGCGGCGCGCATCGCCGGCACGCTGGCGCTGTTCGGCGCGCCGGTGATGGCGGTGCTGTTCCTGCTGTTCCCGCGCTTCGGCCCGCTGTGGGGCATCCCCAACGATGCGATGAGCGGGCGCAGCGGCCTGTCGTCCACCATGCAGGTGGGCAACCTGGCTTCGCTGGCGCTGGACGACAGCATCGCGATGCGGATCCGCTTCGAGGGGCCGCCGCCGCCGCAGCAGGACCAGTATTTCCGCGGGCCGGTGCTGTCCACCTTCGACGGCCGCGAATGGCGGGCGCTGCAGCCGCGGCTGGGCGCGCGCTTTTCACCGGGGGTGGCCGGGCCCTCCGGCCTGCAGGTGGAAGGTGCGCCGATCCGCTACGAGGTGACGCTGGAGCCGAACAACCGGCCCTGGATCTTCGTGCTCGACGCCACGCCGCGCCGGCCCCAGACGCCGCCGGGCTTCGAGCTGCTGATGACCGGCGAGCTGCAGTGGGTCGCCAACCGGCCGGTCACCGACCTGCTGCGCTACCAGGCCGAGAGCTACACGCGCTTCCGCCACGGCCCGCGCTTCGCTGCCGCCGTGCTGCCGGAGTACCTCGAACTGCCAGCCGGTTTCAACCCACGCACCGTGGCACTGGCGCGGGAACTGCGTTCCGACCCGCAACTGCTGGCCGGCGGCCCGGCGGCGCTGGTGCAGGCGGCGCTGCAGCGGCTGCGCACCGGCGGCTACACCTACACGCTGGAACCCGGCGTCTACGGCGAGAACACCGCCGACGAATTCTGGTTCGACCGCAAGGAGGGCTTCTGCGAGCACATCGCATCGGCCTTCGTGGTGCTGATGCGGGCGATGGACATTCCGTCGCGCGTCGTCACCGGCTACCAGGGCGGCGACCGCAACCCGGTGGACGGCTTCTGGACCGTGCGGCAAAGCGACGCCCACGCCTGGACCGAGGTTTGGCTGTCGGGCCAGGGCTGGGTGCGGGTCGACCCGACGGCGGCCGTCGCCC
The DNA here is from genome assembly GCA_038244915.1 of Burkholderiales bacterium. Taxonomy (GTDB): domain Bacteria; phylum Pseudomonadota; class Gammaproteobacteria; order Burkholderiales; family Burkholderiaceae_C; genus Ramlibacter. Next base: position 11,234 of record JBBRSZ010000065.1, read on the forward strand.
CCGGCCGCACCGGCGCCTTCCAGCGGCTGCAGGCGCCGCGCGGCGTGCTGGCCAGCGCCTTCAACGCCGTCACGCCCGACTTCGCCGCCAGCCTCCGCGCCGCCTGGGAGGCGGTGAACAATGCCTGGAACCAGCGCATCCTCAACTACACGCAGAGCAAGCAGCTGGACCTGCTCAAGAACATCGGCTTCGAGAGCCCGAGCTGGGAAGACCTGAGCTATGTGCTGATCGCGGTCATCGTGCTGGTCGCCACGCTCGGCGCCGGCTGGACCCTGTGGGAGCGCAGCCAGCACGATCCCTGGCTGCGGCTGCTGGCCAGGGCCCGCAAGCGCCTGCGCGTGGCGGGGCTGGAGCTGCCGGCCGCCAGCGCGCCGCGGCAAATAGCCACGCTTGTCACATCGCGTTTCGGCGCCGGCGGGAAACCATTGGCGGACTGGCTGCTCCAACTGGAGGCGCAGCGCTATGCGCCCGCGCCGCACTCCAGTCTCGCTGCGCTGCAGCGCCAATACAAACAACTGGCCTGGCCCCTATAGATGTTCAAACTGCTTGTGACGATCGCCCTGCTGGCGGCAGCCAGCGCGATCCCCGCCGCCGCCGACAGCGGCGCCAGCCTGAAGAAGCCGCCGCGCGGCAAGATCGCGCGGCTGCCGGTGGTGGCCTACGCCACGCGCGACGACGCGATGGCCTTCGCCGACGACCTGGCCGCGCGGCGCGACCTCGACCCGGCGTGGGTGCGGCGCGCCATCGGCGACGCCAAGTTCCTGCCGATCGTCGCCAGATTGATGCAGCCGGCGCCAGCCGGCACGCCGAAGAACTGGCGCGTTTACCGCACCCGCTTCATCGACCCGGTGCGGATCGGCGCGGGCGTGAAGTTCTGGCAGGCCAACCGCGAGGCGCTGCAGCGCGCCGAAAAGGAATACGGCGTGCCGGCCGAGATCATCGTCGGCATCCTCGGCGTCGAGACCATCTACGGCCAGCAGATGGGAAGCTTCCGCGTGATCGACGCCCTGAGCACGCTCGCCTTCAATTTCCCCGAATCGCATCCGCGGGCAGCCGAGCGCAGCGCCTACTTCCGCGGCGAGCTGGAGCACTTCCTGGGCACGCAGAAGCGGCTCGGCGCCGATCCGCTGGAGCCGGTCGGCAGCTTCGCCGGCGCCATGGGCATGGCGCAGTTCATGCCCAGCAGCTGGGAGAAGTGGGCAGTGGACTTCGACGGCGACAGCAAGGTGGACCTGGCGGGCAGCGCAGCCGATGCGATCGGCTCGGTGGCCAATTACTTCAAGGGCTACGGCTGGCAGACCGGGATGCCCACCTACTATCCGGTCAGCTTCGACAGCACCCGCCTGGACAAGGAGGCGCTGCTGGCGCCGGACATCCTGCCGACCTTCGGCGTCGCCAGCTTCACTGCCAAGGGCGCCGTGCTGCCGCCGGAAGCGCAGCAGCACAAGGGCCCGCTGGCGCTGGTGGAACTGCAAAACGGCGGCGACGAGCCCAGCTACGTCGCCGGCACCGAGAACTTCTACGTCATCACCCGCTACAACTGGTCGAGCTATTACGCGATGGCGGTGATCGAGCTGGGCCGCGAAGTGAAAGCCGCGCTCGATCGGCCGTGACGCGCAACAGCGTCATTCCCGCGCAGGCGGGAATCCAAGGGCGTTCAAGAAGCAAGCTCCGGGCCCCGCCTGCGCGGGGATGACCCTATCCGCGCTCGATCGGCCGTGACGCGCAACAGCGTCATTCCCGCGCAGGCGGGAATCCAGGGCGTTCAAGAAGCAAGCTCCGGGTCCCCGCCTGCGCGGGGATGACCCTATCCGCGCTCGATCGGTAAGCGTCCGGCCATCCCCTTCTTGAATCCGATCGGCTAAGCGACAACGATGGTGTCCACCAAGGAATTTAGGTGGACACCATGAAAGACTCCAGGAAGACCGTGCGGCGGCGTCACAGCGGCGAACTCAAGG
>JBBRSZ010000066.1:0-12579 GCA_038244915.1 Burkholderiales bacterium
AAGCCGTCGACCACGGTGGAAATGACCACCCGGCCTTCGCGGATCTCATTAGCCAGCCGCAGGATCTCGGCGATGGTGGCGGGGGAGGCGGAGATCGCTTCCATCATCGCCATCAGGCCGCCTTCGATGCGCTTGGCGATCTCGATTTCGCCTTCGCGCGTGAGCAGTTCCACGGTGCCCATCTCGCGCATGTACATGCGGACCGGGTCGGTGGTGCGGCCGAATTCGCTGTCCACGGTGGACAGGGCGGCTTCGGCTTCTTCTTCCGCTTCTTCGACGGTGGCGGCCGTGGGCGTCGTGTTGTTCAACAGCAGCATCTCGGCGTCCGGCGTCTGCTCGTACACCGCGACACCCAGGTCGTTGAGCATCGTCACCACGACTTCCAGTGTCTCGGCGTCGATCAGCTTGTCGGGCAGGTGGTCGGAGATTTCGGCGTGCGTCAGGTAGCCGCGGGTCTTGCCCAGCGTGATCAGCGTCTTCAGCCGCTGGCGGCGCTTGGCCATGTCTTCCTCGGACAGGACGGTTTCGTCCAGCCCGAATTCCTTCATCAAGGCCCGTTCCTTGGCCTTGCTGATCTTCATGCGCAGCGGCTTGACCTTCTCGGTCGTGGCGGTCTCGACCACCGGTTCGCCGGCCAGGTCGTCCTCGATGTCGGACATGTCCATGTCGTCGCCACTCTTGGCCTCGTTGCCGGCCTTGGGCTTGCGGCCGCGCTTGGCGCCGGTGGCGGGAGCGGCGGCGCCGTCAGCGCTGGCGGCCTTGGGCGGACGGCCCGGTTTCTTCTTGACGACTTCCGTGGCAGTGGCAGGGGCAGCGGCCTTGGCTGGCTTCTTGAGCTCTTCCTTGGCGGTGGCTTTCTCGGACTTGGCGACAGGGGACTTCGATGCTGGCACGGACTTCACTTTCGTTGCGGGCTTGACTGGGACCTTGGCGATGGGCTTCGCGGGCGGCTTGGCAGCCTTGGGCGAGACCCGGGTCGGTTTGGGCACCGGTTTGATCACTTTTTTCGCAACGGGTTTCGCGGCGGGCTTGACAAGCTTTCCCGACTTTTGAGCAGCAGGCATGAAGACCTCAGGAGTTCAAAAAACTGAAAACAAAAAGCGCCACGACGACCCGGCGCGGGAGACGTGAACCGACCGCATTCCCGATACCGGGAATCCAGTTGGTCCATCAAGGGCAAGATGGGTGGGCGAACATTTGGTGTGCAGTCCTTGCGGTGATTGGCGTGTCGGGCGCTGATGTCCACGGTTGGCCGGTCCGGAGGTGCTGCTGTCGCTCTTGCCGCTAGCAACCCTACATTATACCTTCAGGGGGGGATTTCAAGCCCGGGTTTTCGCCTTTTGGGCCTCGATCAGCTGCTTGAGCTGCTCATAAGCCAGGGGATCCGACGGCGCCCGGGCCACCAGTTCGGTCATTTCCTCGTCGTTGCGGCGCTTGCGCTCCAGCGCCAGGATCTGCCGCAGCTCCTGCAGGTCGTTTTCGATGTCCGGCAGCACGCCGCCCACCTGCGCGAGCGCGAAGGCTTCGTGCTGGTGGCCCTGCAAGGCGGCGCGCAGCACATCCCAGCTCTGGGGCCCGTGGTCGTGGACCTGGCTGTCGAGCCAGGAAAACAGCGGGCCGTGGGGCGGCGCCAGCTCGCACAGGAGCTGGTGGTCGTCGTGGCTGAGCGTTTCCCATGCGGTGGGGTCGGACAGGACGATTTGCAGGGCCCGGTCGCCCCGGCCTGGCGGCAGCGTCCGGCCGGGGCGGGGCGGACGCGGGGCTGATTCGGGGCGTCTGGGGCGCGACCAGGACGCGGCGGCCGGTTTCTGGCCCCAGAGGCTGGAGAGGTCCGCCACGTCCAGCTGTGCCAGCGTCGCGATTTCAGCCAGCAACTGGCGCTTGAGGGCGCCGTCCGGCAGCAGCAGCCACAGCGGCTTTGCATTGGCCGCCATGTGGGCCCGGCCTTCGGCGCTGCCCAGGTCGCAGGCTTCGCGCGCCGAATCGACCAGGAAGCGCGACAGCGGCGTGGCTTCGCTGATGTAGCGGGAGAAGGCGTCACGCCCGAACTCGCGGATGTAGCTGTCCGGATCGTGTTCGGGCGGCAGGAACAGGAATTTCACCGAGCGAACGTCGGTGGCATAAGGCAGCGCGCCGTCCAGCGCCTTGCGCGCGGCCCGGCGGCCGGCGGCGTCGCCGTCGAAGCTGAAGACCACCGAATCGGTGAAGCGGAACAGCTTCTGCACGTGGTCCGGCGTGCAGGCGGTGCCCAACGTGGCGACGGCATTGGGAAACCCCAGCTGGGCCAGCGCCACCACGTCCATGTAGCCCTCGGTCACCAGCACGAAGCCGTGCTCCCTGAGCGCCTGCCGCGCTTCGTACAGGCCATAGAGCTCCCGGCCCTTGCTGAACACCGGCGTTTCCGGCGAATTGAGGTACTTGGGCTTTTCGTCGCCCAGCACCCGGCCGCCGAAGCCGATGCATTCGCCCTTGACATTGCGGATCGGGAACATCACCCGGTCGCGGAAGCGGTCGTAGCGCTTGTCATCGTCTTCGTTGACGATCACCAGGCCGCTCTCCGCCAGCAACGGGTCGTCGTAATCGGGGAACACGCTGGCCAGGCTGCGCCAGCCCTCGGGCGCATAGCCCAGGCCGAATTCCTTGGCGATCTCGCCGGAAACCCCGCGGTTCTTGAAGTAGGCCACGGCCTTGGGCGAATTCTTCAGGTGCTTGCGGTAGGCCTCGCCGGCCCTTTCCAGCACGTCGGTCAACGTCGCCTGCTTGGCCCGCTGCTGCGCGGCGCGTTCCCGGTCTTGCGGCGTGGCGTCGTCTTCCGGGATCTGCATGCCGAACTGCTGCGCCAGGTCCTGCACCGCCTCGATGAATGTCATCCCGTTGTTCTCGATCAGGAAGCTGATCACGTTGCCGTTCTTGCCGCAGCCGAAGCAGTGATAGAACTGCTTGCTGGGACTGACCGAGAACGACGGCGATTTTTCGCTGTGGAACGGGCACAGTCCCATGTAGTTGGCGCCGCCCTTCTTCAACTGCACCGAGCGGCCGACGATCTCCACGATGTCGGCGCGGCTCACGAGCTCCTGGATGAAGGTCTGGGGGATGGCCATGGTCTGTGTATTCTTACCTACCCGGATTTCCAGGAGACAAGCATGACGAACATCTTCGAGCAGAACCTGCCGCGCAACGAGGCCAACCACGCGCCGCTGACGCCGCTGTCGTTCATCGAGCGCACCGCCGAGGTTTACCCCGCACGGCTGGCCGTGATCCACGGCGACCTGCGCCGGACCTGGAGCGAGGTCTACAGCCGCTGCCGCCAGCTGGCCAGCGCGCTGGCGCGACACGGCATCGGCAAGGGCGACACGGTGGCCGTGATGCTGCCCAACACGCCGCCGATGGTGGAGGCACACTTCGGAATCCCGATGGCCGGCGCCGTGCTCAATGCCCTGAACACCCGGCTGGATCCCGAGACCGTGGCCTTCATGCTGGACCACGGCGAAGCCACGGTACTGATCGTCGACCCGGAATTCGCCGGCGTGGTGAAGAAGGCGATCGCGCTGCGCAAGAGCACGCGGCCGCTGCTGGTGATCGACGTCGAGGACGAGGTCTACACCGGGCCGGTGGAGCGGATCGGGAGCACCACCTACGACGCCTTCGTGGCCGGCGGCGACAAGGACTTCGCCTGGCAGCTGCCAGCCGACGAGTGGGACGCGATCGCGCTGAACTACACCAGCGGCACCACCGGCAATCCCAAGGGCGTGGTCTACCACCACCGCGGCGCGGCGGTGAACGCGATCTCCAACATCCTCGAATGGGACATGCCGAAGTTCGCCATCTACCTGTGGACGCTGCCGATGTTCCACTGCAACGGCTGGTGCTTCCCCTGGACCGTCGCGGCCCGCGCCGGCGTGAACGTCTGCCTGCGCAAGGTGGAAGCCAAGGCCATGATCGACGCGATCAAGGAGCACGGCGTCACCCACTACTGCGGCGCGCCCATCGTGCACGGCATGATCGTCAACGCTCCGGGCGAGATGAAGCAGGGGCTGCAGGCCGGCGTCAAGGCGATGGTGGCCGGCGCGGCGCCTCCAGCCTCGATGATCGAAGGGATGGAACGCATGGGCTTCGACCTGACCCACGTCTACGGCCTGACCGAGGTCTATGGGCCGGCGACGGTCTGCGCCAAGCACGAAGCCTGGGATGAACTGGACATCGGCGAGCGCGCCCGCCTCAATGCCCGCCAGGGCATCCGCTACCACCTGCAGCGCGATGCCCGCGTGCTCGATCCCGAAACCATGCAGCCGGTGCCGCAGGACGGCGAGACCATGGGCGAGATCATGTTCCGCGGCAACATCACCATGAAGGGCTACCTGAAGAACCCAAAGGCGACGCAGGAGGCCTTCGCCGGCGGCTGGTTCCACACCGGCGACCTGGCCGTGCAGGCCCCCGACGGCTACATCAAGATCAAGGACCGCAGCAAGGACATCATCATTTCCGGCGGCGAGAACATCTCGTCGATCGAGGTCGAAGACGTGCTGTACCGCCACCCCGACGTGCTGGCCGCGGCGGTGGTGGCCAAGCCAGACGAGCGCTGGGGCGAGACGCCCTGCGCTTTTGTCGAGTTGAAGGCGGGCGCCACCACCACCGCCGCCGACATCGTCGCGCACTGCAAGAAGCACCTGGCCGGCTTCAAGGTGCCGCGCGCCGTGGTGTTCGGCGAGGTGCCCAAGACTTCCACCGGCAAGATCCAGAAGTTCGAGCTGAGGAAGAAGGCTGGCTCGGCAGCGGCGATCGACGTCTAGCGCCGCGGACCCCACGGCGGCTCCGTGGGGCGGCATACTCGGCAGCACCCATGCGCATCGTCAGCCCCCAATTCGCCTACGTCGTCAAGCACCCGGGCACGTTCGCCTGGCGCGTCCTCAAGGCCTTCAAGAAGAATCAGGGCCTGCTGCTGGCGGGCGCGGTGGCGTACTACGCGCTGCTGTCGATCGTGCCGCTGTTGATCCTCTCGGTGATCGCGCTATCGCAATGGGTCGACCAGGGTGAACTGCTGCTGACGATCGGTCGCTATCTCGAGTGGCTGATGCCCGGCCAGTCGAAGGCGATCGTCGGCGAACTGGCCAACTTCCTGGCCCACCGGGACGTGATCGGCTGGGTGCTGCTGATCACCATGCTGTTCTTCAGCTCGCTGGCCTTCACGGTGCTGGAAAACGCCATGTCGGTCATCTTCCTGCACCGCATCGCCGTTCGCAAGCGGCGCTACTGGATCTCGGTGCTGCTGCCGTATGCCTACATCCTCAGCCTCGGCTTCGGATTGATGGTGGTGACGCTGGTGTCGGCCAGCCTGCAGGCGATCGGTGAGGAGAGCATCAGCCTGTTCGGCCACCAGTGGTCCCTGAGCGGATTCTCGGGCCTGCTGCTGTATCTGCTCGGGCTGGCGGGTGAGATCTTCGTGCTGACCTCGGTCTACCTGGTGATGCCGGTCGGGCGGTTGTCGCTGCGGCACGCGCTGCTGGGCGGCGTGACGGCGGCCCTGCTGTGGGAGATCACCCGCCACGTGCTGTCCTGGTACTACGCCACGCTGTCGAAGGTGAACGTGGTCTACGGCTCGCTCACGACTGCCATCGTGGTGCTGTTGAGCCTGGAGATTGCCGCCACGCTGCTGCTGTTGGGTGCCCAGGTGATTTCGGAGTTCGAGCGCATCGACCAGCCCAAGGAGCCGCTGCCGGCCAACCCGTTGCAGGTGGTCGACGACCAGCCCGTCTAGTGTTCAGTGGTTCAGGATCGAGGCCAGGAACGCCCGGCCGCGCTCGGTGCGCGGAGCCTTGAAGAATTGCTCCGGCACGCTGGCCTCCACGATCTGCCCCTCGTCCATGAAAACGATGCGGTCCGCGACCGATCGGGCAAAGCCCATCTCGTGGGTCACGCACAGCATGGTCATGCCCTGGCCGGCGAGCTCGATCATCACGTCCAGCACTTCCTTGATCATCTCCGGGTCCAGCGCCGAGGCCGGCTCGTCGAACACCATGACCTTCGGCGTCAGGCACAGGGCCCGCGCGATCGCCACCCGCTGCTGCTGGCCGCCCGAGAGCTGCAGCGGATACTTGTTGGCCTGCTCCGCGATCCGCACCCGCTCGAGCTGCGCCATCGCCCGCTCCACTGCCTCCTTGCGCGGCAGGCCGGCGACCCAGGTCGGCGCCAGGATCAGGTTCTCCAGCACCGTGAGATGCGGAAACAGGTTGAACTGCTGGAACACCATGCCGACCTGGCGGCGCACGGCGTCGATCGCTTTCACGTCGTCGCCCAGCAGCAGGCCGGCCACCGTGAGCCTGCCTTCCTGGTAATCCTCCAGCGCATTGACGCAGCGCACCAGCGTCGACTTACCCGAACCGGAAGGGCCGCAGATGACGATCCGCTCGCCTTGCTGCACCGTCAGGTCGATGTCCCGCAACACGTGGAAGCTGTCGGAGTACCACTTGTTCACCTTGTCGAAATGGACGATCGGTTCAGTCATGCGATTCCTGGTGCAGCGGCGCTCAGCGTGCCTGGCTGCGGGCCAGCCGTTTTTCGATCCGCAGGCTATAGCGCGACATGGAAAAACAGCAAGCGAAGTAGATCGCCGCGATGAAGACATAGGCCTCGATCTTGAACGGCCGCCAGTTCGGGTCCGAGCCCACCGCCAGCTGCAGCGCGCCGGTCAGCTCGTACAGCGAGACGATGGTGACCAGCGAGGTGTCCTTGAACAGCGAGATGAAGTTGTTCATGATCCCCGGCACCACGGCCGAAAGCGCCTGCGGCAGCACGATCTTGCGCTGAGTTCGCCAGTAGCCCAGTCCCAGGCTGGCGGCCGCCTCCAGCTGGCCGCGGGGCAGGGTCTGCAAGCCGCCGCGGATGATTTCCGCCATGTAGGCCGCGGAGAACAGCGTGATGCCCACGATCACCCGAACCAGCACGTCGGGCGACTTGCCGACCGGCATGAACAGCGGGAACATGAACGACGCCATGAAGAGCACCGAGATCAGCGGCACGCCGCGCACCAGCTCGATGTAGACCACGCACAGGGACTTGATGGCCGGCAGGTTGGAGCGCCGCCCCAGCGCCACCAGCACCGCAATCGGGAAGGCCAGCGTCATCGAGACCACGCTCAGCAGCAGGGTGAGCGGCAACCCGCCCCAGCGGTCGGTCGGCACCGGCGCCAGCCCCCACACGCCACCGCCCATCAGGACGAAGAACCCGCCCAGGCCCGCGATCCACAACAGCACCAGCCACGGCCGCCACATCCGCGGGCTGCAACTGGCCAGCACCGGCGCCAGCAGGGCGAGCGTCGCCAGCTCGGGCCGCCACGAATCGACTTGCGGATAGCGTCCCAGCAGGATGAAGCGCGCCTTCTCGCGGATCACGCCCCAGCAGGCGCCGATGCCGCGCGCCGCCTGGCACTGGTCGGCGTCGGCGGCGAACACGGCGTTGTGCACGCCCCAGCGCCAGCCGGCGGCGGCCAGCCAGCTCAGGAAAGCCAGCAGCGCCAGCGAGGCCAGCGCGTTGGGCATGCTGGAGAACAGGTTGCGGCGCAGCCAGGGCAGGGGCCCCGAGATGCGCCGCGGCGCCGGGCGGGCGGCAATGAGCACGGTCATCGTCTCAGCGCTCCCGCAGCGCCGCGCGCTGGTTGAACCAGTTCATCAGCGCCGACGTGGCCAGCGACATCGTCAGGTACACCGCCATGATGATGGCGATGCACTCCACCGCCCGGCCGGACTGGTTGAGCGAGGTGTTGGCGATCGACACGACGTCGGGATAACCCACGGCCACTGCCAGCGACGAGTTCTTGGTCAGGTTGAGGTACTGGTTGGTGAGCGGTGGGATCACCAGCCGCAACGCCTGCGGCAGCACCACCAGGCGCATCGAGCGGGCCCGCGACAGGCCCAGCGAGGCGCTGGCCTCATGCTGGCCGTGCGCCACCGAGGCGATGCCGGCGCGGACCACTTCGGCGACGAACGCGGACGTGTAGAGCACCAGGCCGATCAGCACCGCGAGGTATTCGGGACTGAGCGCGGCGCCGCCTTCCACCTGCAGTTCGCCGACCTCGGGGAATTCAAAGTGCGCCGGCGAGCCGCCGGCCAGCCAGCCCAGCCAGGTCAGTGCGACGACCAGCAGCAGGACCACGCTGGCGACTGGCAGCGGCCGGCCGGTGCGTTCGAAGCGCGCCCGCGCCAACCGGGCCCAGCCGAAGCTCGCGGCGCAGCCGGCCACCAGCCCGGCGACCGCCCACCAGAGGCCCGGCTCCCAAGTCAGCGATGGAAAGGACAGGCCGTTCTTGCTCAGGAAGAACAGGTGGCCCAGCCGCAGGGCCTCGCCCGGCAGGGGCAGGTATTCGGTGAACAGCAGGTACCACATCAGCAGCTGCAGCAGTACCGGGATGTTGCGGAACATCTCCACATAGCCGTAGCACAGGCCGCGCAGCAACGCGTTGGGCGAGAAGCGGCCCACGCCCAGCAGGGTGCCCAGGACCGTGGTCATGACGATCCCCACCACCGCCACCCGCAGTGTATTGACCACGCCGGCCAGGAACGCCTTCCAGTAGGGATCGGCGGAGTCGTACGGCAGCCAGCCTTCCCCAATGTCGAAGCCGGCCGGTTGCAGCAGGAAATCGAAACCGCTCTGGATGCCGCGCAGCCGCATGTTGGTCAGCGTGTTGCTCACCAGCAGCCAGCCCAGGAATGCCACCACGGCCAGCGCGAGCAGCTGGTAGGCCAGCGCGCGCACGCGCCGGCTGCGCCACGACAGGGTGCGCCGTCGCCGTGGCGGCGCCCGGCGCCCGGTGGCCAGTTCCGGCATCACCGCACCGGAGGTGCGTAGATCAGCCCGCCCTTGGACCAGAGGTTGTTGCTGCCGCGCGGCAACGCCAGCGGGCTCTTCGGGCCGACGTTGCGCTCGAAGATCTCGCCGTAGTTGCCGGTGGCCTTGATGGCGCGCACCAGCCAGTCCTTGTCCAGGCCCAGCAGCTTGCCCGTGTCCTCGGTCGTGCCCAGCAGGCGGCCGACCGCCGGGTCCTTGCTGTCCTTGGCCATTGCGTCCACGTTGGACTGGGTGACACCGTATTCCTCGGCCTCGATCAGGCCGAACACCACCCACTTGGCGATGGCGAAGAACTCGTCGTCGCCGCGGCGCACCGCCGGCCCGAGCGGCTCCTTGGAAATCAGCTCCGGCAGGATCACGTGCTCGGCCGGGTTCTTGGCTTCCTTGTTGCGGATCGACGCCAGGCCGGAGGCATCGGTCGTGTAGGCCTGGCAGCGGCCGGAGAAGTAGGCGGCATTGGTGGCTTCGAGCTTTTCGAACACCACCGGCTTGATGTTCAGGCCGTTGGCCTTGGAATAGTCGGTCAGGTTCTTTTCGGTGGTGGTGCCCGACTGCACGCAGACTGTCGCGCCCTTGAGCTGCTTGGCGCTCTTCATCTTGTTCTTGACCGGCACCATGAAGCCCTGGCCGTCATAGTAGGTGACGCCGGTGAAGTTCAGGCCCAGCGAAGCGTCGCGCGTCAAGGTCCAGGTCGTGTTGCGCGAGAGGATGTCGACCTCGCCGGACTGCAGTGCCGCGAACCGCTGCTGCGCCACCAGCGGAACCCACTTCACCTTGCTGGCGTCGCCCAGGATGCTGGCGGCGATCGCCTTGCAGAAGTCCACGTCCAGGCCGCTCCAGTTGCCGGCGCTGTCGGCCTGCGAGAAGCCTGCCAGGCCGGTGTTCACGCCGCAGACCAGTTGCCCGCGCGCCTTGATCGCGTCGAGGGTCTTGCCGGCCAAGGCTGGCACGCTCGTGAAGCTGAGGGCTGCCGCCAGGACGGCCAGCGAGGTGTTGAGGGGGAGCTTGAACATGGGTGGGTCTCCAGAGTTTGGGCGGATTGTTCGCACAATCCGTGCCAGCCGCTACCGGTTATTCCCCGATGACAACGCCTTCACGGCGGGGGTCGGCGCCGCCGAACCAGCCGCCTGGCATGGCCTGGATGGCCTGCACCCCGCTGGTCATGGCCTGCTCGCGCACGGTCGCCCCATGGCGGCGCAAGGCGGCGATCTCGGGGGGGTCGAAGCGCTTTTCCTCCAGCAAGGTCGGCCCGTTCAGCGATCCGAAGTTGGGCAGGTCGATCGCCTGCTGCACGTTCATGCCCCAGTTCAGCACGCCATACAGCGTCTTGGCGGTGAAGTGGATGATCATCGCGCCGCCCGGGCTGCCGGCTGTCATCACCAGGGCGCCGCTGGCCTTGTCGAACACCAGGGTGGGCGCCATCGAGGAGCGCGGCCGCTTGCCTGGTTCGACTCGGTTGGCGACCGGCCGGCCCTGGCTGTCGCTCGGGTCGAAGCTGAAGTCGGTCAGTTCGTTGTTCAACAGGAAGCCGCCCGGCGCGCCGGTGACGTTGACCATCTGGCGCGAGCCGAACTGCGCTTCGATGGTGGTGGTCATGGCCAGCGCGTTGCCGTCGGCGTCGACGATGCTGATGTGGGACGTGCCGTGTTCCGGCTGGTCCACCATCGGCGCGTAGCTGCTGCGCACACCGTCCGGCAGGCCTGGGCGGGCCACCTTCATGCTGCGTTCGCCGATCAGGCTGGCCCGCTGGCGCAGGTAAGACGGTGCCAGCAGGCTGGCCCAGGCGCCGGCCGGCGGCGCCACGAAGTCCGGATCGGCGACGTATTGGGCGCGGTCGGCGAAGGCCAGCCGCGCGGCCTCGGTGTACAGGTGCAGCCAGTCGGCCGATGGCGCGAGCGAGGAGGTTCCGGGCACGCCGCCGATGCCCGGGATCGGCGGGAAATCGGCCGCGTTCGTGCGGCCCAGGATGCCCAGGATCTGGCCGATCGCGATCGCGCCGGAGCCCGGTGGCGGAAAGCCGCAGATGCGGTAGTTGCGGGCGGCGCGGTGGTCGTGGCACAGCGGCGCGCGTTGTCTTGCCTCGTAGTGCGCCAGGTCGGAAAGCGCCAGTTTGCCGGGATTGCCCCGGTGGCCTTGCACCTTGGCGACGATGGCCTGCGCGATCTCGCCGCCGTAGAACGTGGCGGCGCCGCCCTCGGCGATGCGGCGCAGGACGGCCGCGTAATCGGGGTTGCGCAGCAGCGTGCCTACCGCGAGAGTCTGGCCATCGGGACCGAAGAAATAGGCCGCCGCAACCGGATCCTTCTTCAGGTCCGCATCGGCCCTGGCCAGCGCGTTCAGCCGTGCGCTGACCGGAAAGCCGCTCTCGGCCAACGCGATCGCCGGCTCGAACAACCTGGCCCACGGCAGCTTCCCATGTCGCTTGTGGGCCATCTCGAGCATTCGCAGCGTCCCGGGAACCCCCACAGCGCGGCCGCCCACCACGGCGTCTGGAAAGGACAGGGGCTGGCCGTCCGCCCGCAGGAACAGCCGTTCGTCAGCAGCGGCCGGCGCGGTTTCGCGGCCATCGAAGGCTTCCACCTGGTGGCCGTCGAAGTGCAGCAGGAAGGCGCCGCCGCCGATGCCGCTGGACTGCGGCTCGACCAGGCCCAGCACCAGTTGCACCGCAATGGCGGCATCGATCGCCGATCCGCCGACCTTGAGCACGCTGTTGCCGGCCTCGGCCGCCAATGGGTTGGCCGCCGCGACGGCGAACTTGCCATAGGCCCAGCCCGGTTTGGCGGAGTAGCCGGAGGATCGTTCCGGCGGATCGGCCGCGGCGTCGCCGACCTTGGCCGGGCCGCTCGCGCATGCGGCGAGCAGCAGGGCCGCGGCCAGCCAGGCGAGCGTTGTTTTCGCCATGCAGGCCGTGACGGCTTACCTGGGCGCCAGCCGGATCGCGCCGTCGAGTCGGATCACCTCGCCATTGAGCATGTCGTTCTCGAAGATGTGCTTGGCCAGCTTGGCGTAGTCCTGCGGCGTTCCCAGGCGGGACGGGAAGGGCACGCTGGCAGCCAGCGAGTCCTGCACCTCCTTGGGCATGCCGAACATCATCGGCGTGCCGAAGATGCCGGGGGCGATGGTCATGTTGCGGATGCCGTTGCGGGCCAGGTCGCGCGCGATCGGCAACGTCATGCCGACCACCCCGCCCTTGGAGGCGCTGTAAGCCGCCTGGCCGATCTGGCCGTCGTAGGCGGCGACCGAGGCGGTGGAGATCAGGACGCCGCGCTCGCCGGTGGCTTCCGGTTCGTTCTTGCTCATGGCGTCGGCGGACAGCCGGATCATGTTGAAGCTGCCGATCAGGTTGACCGTGATGGTCTTGCTGAACACGCCCAGGTTGTGGGCGCCGGTCTTGCCGACCGTCTTTTCGGCCGGCGCGATGCCGGCGCAGTTGACGAGGCCCATCAGCTTGCCCAGTGAAACCGCCTTGGCCACCACGGCCTGGCCGTCCGCTTCCTGGCTGACGTCGCACTTGACGAACGCGCCGCCAATGTCGCGGGCGATCGCCTCGCCCTTGTCGACCTGCATGTCGGCGATCACGACCTTGCCGCCGTTGGCGGCCAGCATGCGGGCCGTGCCTTCACCCAGGCCAGATGCTCCGCCGGTGACGATAAATACCTTGCCGCTAATGTCCATGACGATGCTCCTGGCTTGACGTTGAGGTGAATCCGAAATTATGACCAACAAAAGGCCCGCACT
>JBBRSZ010000067.1:0-12484 GCA_038244915.1 Burkholderiales bacterium
CGCTGCAGCCGCCCGACGGCGAAGCTGGTGAGCATCGAGGCCTTGACCTGGGCGTCGGTGCTCGGCGTCGCCGAGGCGTCCGCGTCACTGCCGCCGCCACTGCGCAGGCTTTGCCTGAGCGTCGCCTCGATCTTGTCGAAGAACTGGTTCATCCGCTGTTGCAGCCGATCGTTCTCGAACACCAGCGCGTCGCCCACCATCACACGGGTCATGCCAGGGTTCTTCTCGGCGAACTGCAGCAGCATGGTGACCACCTTGGCGGCCTGGGCCGCGCCCGTGCTCTCGCGTTCGGTGATCTGGTTGACCAGGGTGAAGACGCTTTGCTCGATGAACTCGATCAGGCCCTCGAACATCTGGGCCTTGCTGGCGAAGTGGCGATACAGCGCCGCCTCGCTCACTTCGAGCCGCGCCGCCAGCGCCGCGGTGGTGATGCGCTCGGCCCCCGGCTGCTCCAGCATGGTGGCCAGGGCCTGCAGGATCTGCACGCGCCGCTCGCCCGGCTTGGGGCGTTTGCGGACCGGTGCGGTGGCGCTTTCCGCTTCGGGGATCGGCTCAGGGGTGCTCAGCTGCGAGTCGGACATTGGCAAGGGAAAGGATGTGCTGGCAATTCTCGCACAGCCCACTTGGGGGTTTTCCCCGTGGCGTCGAGCGCGCCCAGCCGTCCAAGTGCGCACTTACCCCGGCAGCCACAGCGTGACCCGCAGGCCGCGACCGCCCGCACCCGGCAGCAACTCCAGCCGGCCCTGGTGCACATGGGCGATCTCCTGCGCGATCGCCAGGCCCAGGCCACTGCCCTCACCCGGCGTGCCTCGCACCCGGTAGAAACGCTCCAGGATCCGCGGCAACTCTGGCGGCGCGACCCCTGGGCCGTCGTCCTCGACCTCGAGGAAAGGCTGGCCGTCGCGCCAGCCGCAGCGGATCGTCACCGTGCCTGCCTGCGGCGTGTACTTGACGGCGTTGTCCACCAGGTTGCCCAGCAGCTCGCGCAGCAGCCATTCGTGGCCCACCACCGTGGCCGGCTGGGCGTCCAGGCCGAGGTCGATCTGCTTGGCGGTGGCGGCGTCGAGGTTCGCTTCCAGCAGGTTCTCGCAGACCGCCTTGAGCTGGACCGGCTGCATCGGCTGGGCCTGCATGGTGGCGTCGGCCCGGGAGAGCGCGAGCAGCTGGTTGGCCAATTGGGATGTCCGCCGGGTCGCGCTGCGCAGCTGGTTGACCTGCGCGGCCCGCAGGTTCAGCGTGCCTTCCTGCGCCGGCGTCGTGGCGGCGTTGGCCGCCTGGGCCCAGGCTTCCACCTGCGCCTGCAGTCCGGCCAGCGGCGTGCGCAGCTGGTGCGCGGCGTCGGCGATGAAGCGGCGCTGGCTCTCGGCCTGGGCGTTGACCAGGCTGAACAGGCGATTGAGCGACTGCACCAGCGGCCGCACTTCCTCGGGCGAGGCCTCGGCATCGAAGGCGTCGAGATCGCGCGGCGAGCGGCGCTCAACGTCCTCCCGCAGCAGCAGCAGCGGCTTCAGCGCCCTTCTCACGGCCCAGCTCACCGCCAGGGCAGCGGCGGCAACCAGCACCAGGTTGGGCAGCAGGACCTTCAGCAGCACCGAGCGCGCCCACTGCTGGCGCGGGTCGGTGCCGTCGGCCAGGGCGACGACGACCTCGCCGGCCACGGTCTGCTGGCGCTGGCGCAGGATCCTCCAGGTGGTGCCGCCATGCTCCTCGCTGTTGAACTGCGGCTCGGGGCTGGCCGGGGCGATGGCGGCGAGCCACTGGGCGCCGTGGATCACGTTGCCGTCGGGATCGACGATCGCGTAGGCGGCATTGCCGGCGCCATCGATCATGAATTCCTCCAGCGCCGGGGCCAGCAGCAGCACCGGCAGGTCGCCCGGCTTGCTGCCTTGCGCGATGACCGAGTCCGCCAGCAGCGGAACCAGCGCCAGCAGCTGCTGGTCCTGCTTGACCGCCTGGCCGTCGGCCGACCGGTAGTCGAACCAGGCGTTGAGCAGCGCCAGCAGCATCAGCGGCGCGATCAGCATCACCAGCAGCCGCCGCCGCAGGCCGGAAGTGATGCCGCCGACAGCCGTCACGCCGCGGCCGGGTTCAGCAACTCCAGCCGGTAGCCGAAGCCGCGAATCGAGCGCAGCGCGACGCCGTGCGGCTCCAGCTTGCCGCGCAGCCGCGACATGTAGACCTCCACTGCGTTGGGCGTGATCTCCTTGTCCCAGCCGGTCAGGGCCTGCAGCAGCTTGTCCTTGCTGGCCGGCTTGGGCGCGTTGATCAACAGGTATTCGAGCACCGTCCACTCGCGCGGACCCAGCTCGATCGGCTGCGACAGCCCGTTGTGGCTGGCAGTGGCCCGTCGGTTGGCCGTGTCCAGCTCGATCGGGCCGAAACTGAGGATGGCGGAGGTGGCCGCCTGCGAACGGCGCAGCAGGGCCCGCAACCGGGCCAGCAATTCCGGCAGCTCGCAAGGCTTGACCATGTAGTCGTCAGCGCCCAGGTCCAGGCCCTGGACCCGGTCGTGCAGGGCATCGCGGGCGGTGAGGATCAGCACCGGCAGCGACGGGCTGGCCATGTCGGGACGCCGTAGCCGCCGTGTCAGTTCCAGGCCGTCCATGTGGGGCAGGCCGATGTCGATGATCGCCGCGTCGAACAGTTCGGTGCGCAACACGTCCTCGGCCCGCTCGCCGGTGCCGACCCAGTCGACCGCATAACCGGCATCGGTGAGCCCCAGCTTGATGCCGCTGGCCACCATCACGTCGTCTTCGACCAGCAGCAGCCTCATCGCATCGAACCGAGCGCCGCCGGGCCGCCCCAAGGCGCGAGAGCCCCCTCGGGGGGCAGCGCAGTACACGCAGTGACAAGCGTGGGGGCCATTCAGTGGGAGCGGATCATCGTCCCGTAGGCCTGCTCGGTCAGGATTTCCAGCAGCAACGAGTGCGGCACCCGGCCGTCGATGATGTGGACCGAGTTGACGCCGCTCCTGGCGGCGTCGAGTGCGCCACTGATCTTGGGCAGCATTCCGCCCGAAATCGTCCCGTCGGCGAACAGTTCGTCGATCTCGCGCGCCGTCAGGTCCGTCAGCAGGGTGCCGCTCTTGTCCAGGACGCCGCGGGTATTGGTGAGCAGCAGCAGCTTCTCGGCCCGCAGGACCGTGGCCAACTTGCCGGCCACGACGTCGGCGTTGATGTTGTAGCTCTCGTTGTCCTCGCCGAAACCGATCGGGCTGATCACCGGGATGAACTGGTCGTCCTGCAGCGCGATCACGACGCTGGGGTCGATGGCGACGATGTCACCCACCTGGCCGACGTCATGGTGCTTGCTCGGGTCATTGCTGTCGACCAGCTTGAGCTTCTGGGCCCGGATCATGCCGCCGTCGCGGCCGGTCAGGCCCACGGCCTTGCCGCCGGCCTGGTTGATCAGGCCGACGATGTCCTGCTGCACCTGGCCCGCCAGCACCCACTCGACCACTTCCATGGTCTCGTCGTCGGTCACGCGCATGCCCTGGATGAATTCGCCTTTCTTGCCCAGGCGGTTGAGCGCCTGCTCGATCTGCGGGCCGCCACCGTGGACCACCACGGGATTCATTCCGACCAGCTTGAGCAGCACCACGTCCTCGGCGAAATCGGCCTGCAGTTCGGGATCGGTCATGGCGTTGCCGCCGTACTTGATCACCATGGTCTTGCCATGGAACTTGCGGATATAAGGCAGCGCCTGGGCCAGGATCTCGGCCTTGTCGCGCGGTGCAATGGGGGGAAGCTCGGTCATGAGTCCTCGAGGGAATGCGTGGATGACCAAATTGTGCCGCAAGCCACGGCCGGTCCGCGGCGGCTAGCGCCTGAGCCAGCGCGGGACGCGGAACCGCACGATGGTGCGGTACGCATAGACGTAGGTGACGATGAACAGCAGCGTGAAGCCCATCAGGATCGGCGTGTTGTTCCAGAACAGGACGGCGGGACACACGGTCAGCAGCGCGAAACCCCAGAGGTACGGAGAGGTGCGGTTGTTGCGCATCAGCATCCGGCGCGATTCGTCGTCGTGAAAGACGCCGCGGACAATCCGGCGGTAGATCAGCTGGTGGAAATGCAGGGCGTCCGCGACACCCGGAGAGACACCGCGGATGGCCTTGCGCCAGATCGAGAAGATGGTCTCCCACACCGGATAGATCAGCAGCAACGCGGGGAACCATGGCGAGACCTGGGGATGGCGCTGCACCAGCATGATGCAGCTCATGGCGATCACCACACCCCACAAGTAGGCGCCGCCGTCGCCGGCGAAGATCAGGCCGCGCGGATAGTTCCAGACCAGGAAGCCGGCGGTCGCCCCGGCCAGCGCCAGCACGATGGCGGCCAGTTGCCGGTCACCCACCTGCAGCGAGACATAGGCCAGCGCCATGCAACAGATCAGCGCCACCATGCCCGCCAGGCCGTTGTAGCCGTCGATCAGGTTGAACGCGTGCGGCAAGCCGCTGATCGCGATGATCGCCAGCGCAATGCCCAGCCAGGGATGGGACAGCCAAAAATCGTCGACCCACGGCAGCCCGAGCCGCGTCACGCCGAGGCTCAGCACGCTGACGGCGATCACCGCCGCCAGCAGCGTCAACAGCAGGCGGAAGCGGGGGCCGAGCCGCTGCGTCATGTCTTCGATGATGCCGCCGGTGGTCGGAATCACCGTGACCACCCAGAGCGTCACGGCGGTCCAGCCGCTGATGCGGATCTGGTTGGAAAACCCCATCGGCCCGGACAATGCGATCCAGAACCAACCCAGGGAGCAGCCGGCCAGCATGGCAGCGCCACCCAGTCGCGGGACGTGGCCGAAATGAAAGCGCTGGGGGACGCTGAAACCGTAGCGACGCGCATGCCCGGCGCCGAACCGCACCAGCAGGGCGGTCACAACACAGGAACAGATGAAACAGACAATTACAAGAAGGAGCATGCGGGCGCTATTGTCGCCGTCTTTTTCCCGCCACTGAGCGGGATCACGCCCCGTGCACGCGCCACGACAGGTAGCGCCGCAACGTCGGCTGCAACCATAGCCGCATCAGGCTGGTCAGGTGCCAAACCAGGTAGGCGCCGATCTGGCGACTGCTCCAGCCGGCGTCATGCACCGCGGTGGTATCTGCGCGGGCCAGCTTCCAGCCGGCCATCTGCAGGCGCAGGCAGAAGTCCACGTCCTCGCAGTACATGTAATAGCTCTCGTCGAAGCCGCCGATGCTGCGCCAGGCCCGGGCCGAGACCAGCCAGAACGCCGCGCTCGCCCAGTCGGCGCGGCGCTGCGGGCTCTTGAGCAGGTGGCGCCGGACCAGGGCCAGGGGAGTCACGACTTCGCGCTCGTTCTCCTGCCGCGTGCCGTCGGCGTTCAGCAGGGACGGGTAGGCGCAGCCAACGTCGGGGTCCGCCATGCATTGCAGCAGCCGCGGCCAGACCGAGGCATCGCACAGCTCGATGTCCGGGTTTAGCACGCAGAAGAACTTGGTCCGGCACAACTCGAAGGCGCGGTTGTGGTTGGTGCCGAAGCCGGCCGGTTTCTCGTTGAACACCTGGGTCAGCTTGAACGGCCAGCCCTCAGCCGGGGTGGGGACCGCTTCGGCTCGCAGGTTGTGCGTCAACACGACGTGCGCGATCAGGCCACCGTGCACTTCGCACAGCTGCGCCATCAGCTTGGCGATCAGCTGATCGTGCTCATGGCTTACGATCGAAACGGTGACGGAGGCCGGCCGGGACTCGCCAGTGGCGCAAGCGGGGGCAGATAGAATCGGGGCGGTCAAAACACTGTCAATGAGGGACGGGAAAATAATGACGATTCTAATGACTGGCGCCGGCAGCCTCAACGTTGCCCCATTGCCGTGCTGATGACGGTCGATTTGCCGGTTGGCGCCAAGCTGGAGCGGCGGGCCCGTCCATGATCGCCCGCCACAGTGAAAATCGGTTCGACATCCTGCGGCTGATCGCTGCCTGGCTGGTCATATTCAGTCACTCCTATCCATTGTCCGGCGCCCCGATGGGCGACCCGCTCACGCGGATCACGAGCCTGGAAACGCTGGGCGGCCTGGGCGTCATCACCTTCTTCGCGCTGAGCGGCTACCTGGTCACCCTGTCGGTCCTGCGCACCGCCAACCTGCCGGTCTTCATCTGGCACCGGATTGTGCGCATCTATCCGGCGCTGATCGTGCTTTGCGTTCTCACGGTGCTCGTGCTGGGCCCGCTGCTGACGGCCCTGCCGGTGCGGGAGTACCTGCGCAATCCGCTGACCTCGCACTATCTCTGGACCGCGTTGGGTCGGACCGTGCAGTATCAGTTGCCCGGCCTGTTCGAGAACCAGCCGTTGGCCAATGTGGTCAACGGCTCGCTATGGTCGCTGCCGGTGGAGGTCGATTGCTATATCGCCCTGGTCGCTGTGGTTCTGTTCCGTGGCGAACTGCGCCACAAGGCGCTGATCCTGGCCGCCGGCCTGCTCGTCGTGCTGTTGCTGCGCCCAGCCGCCTCGCCCACCAATACGCTCGACCCGTTCTTCATGCTCGACTACCAGCAGACCAAGCTGGGTCTGGTTTTCGCCTTGGGTTCCGTCTACGGCAGCTGGGGCGACCGGATCAGGCCGCGTCTCTGGGTCGCGATTGCATTGCTCGGACTGGCCGTGATGCTGCCGCAGGGAACGGCGTGGTCCACCGCACCCTTCCTGCTCGGTTCCGCCACGCTGGTGCTCTGGCTGGCGCTCAAGGCGACCTGGCTGCCCCAGGTCCCGGCGCGCATGGGCGACTGGTCGTACGGCCTGTATCTCTACGGCTTTCCGGTCCAGCAAGTGCTGGCCCACTTCGGCGTGCACAAGTCGGGATTCGTGAGTTACCTGGTGCTCGCGACGTTCATCAGTCTTGTCCTGGCCGCGTTGTCCTGGCATCTGGTCGAAAAACGCGCCCTGAGCCTGCGTCGCTGGGTGCGGACAAGGATGGTCCCGACCGGCGCAGCCGCCCTCTGACCGGCTCAGTCGAGACGCCAGGTCATGGCCCGGCGCTGAATCGACTGCATCACCCGCACGGCTGCCGCCTTCGCGGGCGTGCGGACGGGCTTGCGCAGCACCACCACGGAGTCGTGCCATGGGTCGCTGGCCGGATCGCCGAAGTCGTCCCAGTTGGTGAAAGCCTCCAGGCACTCGAGCCTGGAGAATTTCGCGATGGCGCGCATGCCATCCGGGTAGAAGCGCCAGCAATCCACCGGATAGCGGTGCTCCGGTCCGCCAGACGGCGCGATCAGGCAGGCGACGCCGCCCGGCCGCAACACGCGGGAGATCTCCAGCAGCGTGATCCAGAAGTACTCGACGTGCTCCAGCACCTGGCCGGAAATGAGCAGATCCTTGCTGTTGCTGCCGATCTCGCGCCAGTTGTAGGCGTCGTGCAGCACGATGTCGACGTTGGGGCCGGGCCCCAGATCCACGCCCGTATACTTCCAGCTCGGATTCTCGAACAGAGGCCGGTAGCAGCCGTGAATGTCCGTGCTTCCCAGGTCCAGGATATCCAGGGGGTCGGCCCGGCGATCCGCCAGATAGCGGTCGCGGAATTTCTCCATGTTGATCATCGAACTCAGGTGCATTGGTCAAATCCTGTGGTTTATCGTTCTGCCGGGACGCCGATTGTAGAGGCCGCACCCGCGGCGCCCCGGTCTCATCCGCTCCATGACAAGCCCCGACAATCCCACCCATGTCTATTGGCGCACCGACGCCAGCGCTGAACGCAATTCCCTGGCGGTGCTTGCCAGCTTCATTGCGCCTCAGTCGCGCGTGCTGGACCTGGGCATCGGATCCGGCTCCCTCGGCCAGCTCCTGCGCGAGCAGCTCGGATGCCGGCTCGACGGGGTCACGCTCAACCCGCAAGAGCAATCCGTCGCCCGCAATTGGTACGAACGAATCGACCTGCTCGATCTCGACCAGCCCGGCTGGGATGCGGGGTTCGGCGAGGCGGCTTACGACGCCATCGTCTGCGCCGACGTGCTGGAGCACCTGAAGCGGCCGGAGCGCGTGCTCCAGGCGTGCCGCCGCTTGCTGCGGCCGCACGGAGCGCTGCTGGTCTCGGTGCCGAATATCGGTTACGCCGGACAGGTCGCCGACCTGATGCAAGGCAACTTCAAGTACGGCGCCGAAGGGTTGATGGACCGCACCCACCTGCGCTTCTTCACCCGGCGCTCGTTCGGGCAGCTGCTCGAATCCCAGGGCTGGGCCGTGCGGCAAGTCGAAACGATCGAGCAGCCGCTGCACGAGACCGAGTTCACCATGGCCTTCGACGCCCTGCCGCCCGCGGTCGGCCGGCATCTGCTGTCGCGACCCGACGCGAGCGCCTACCAGCTGGTCTTCGTCGCAACCCTCGAGGGCACAGACCCGCGCCCGCCGCAGCGCGAGATCGCGCCGCCGCCTGACATTTCCGCGGCCACCTTCGTGGCCCAACTGTTCGTCGCTACGACAGCAGGCTTCACGGCAGGCCGGCAAGTCACGCGGCACGGAAAGATCGGCGTCGAGCGGCAATCGCTGGTGTTCGACCTTCCCGCCACGCTGGGCCTCTGGCCGGCATTGCGGCTGGATCCGGCCGACCGGCCGGGGTTCCTCTGGCTGTACCGGCTGACGCTGCGAGATCCCGCTTCGCAAGTGGTGTGGGAATGGCGCGCGTCCGAGCCGGGCCGCGAGCAGCTGGCGAGGCAGAGCCGGCACCAGCTGGAAGTCTGCGGTGTTGATGCCAGCTCCGGTTCGCTCAAGTTGCTGATGCTGGGCGACGACCCGTATCTCGAGTTGCCGGTGGACGCCGCGGCTGCACAGCGGTGTTCGGGCCAGGACTGCACGCTCGAGGTCGAGTGCGGCTGGCCGATGTCGGCCGACTATCTCGCGGCCGCCGAGCGCTTCCAGCAGATGGAGAGTGCCATCCGCGACCAGGCCGCATGCATCCGCGAGCTTGAGGCCAGGCTGAGCGCTCCGCGCCCGGCACCGGCGGCGGCAGTCGTTGCCGCCTCCACCCCACCCCCACGCGGCTGGAAAGGGGTGCTGGCCGGCATGCTGGGCCTGACCAACGATGTCGCTTCCCCCGATCGCCCGCCGGCTGGACCAGGATTCGACCCGGCGGTGGAGATCCTGGTTCCGATCTACGGCAGCCTGTCGCTGGTCCAGCGCTGCATCGAGTCGGTGCAGGCCGCCCGGGTCGATTGCAGCTGGCACCTGACGCTGATCAACGATGCCAGTCCCGACCCCGCAGTGCGGTCCTGGTTGCAGCATTTCGCCGTGGCGAATCCGACGGTCACGGTGGTCGAGAACGCCCGCAACCTCGGCTTCGTCGAAACGGTGAACCTGGGCATGCGGCTGGCCGGCCGGCGGGACGTCGTGCTGCTCAATAGCGATACCGAGGTGGCCAACGACTGGCTCGACCGCTTGCGGTCAGCGGCGCGGTCTTCCCCCGACGTTGGAACGGTCACGCCCTTCTCCAACAACGCGACGATCTGCAGCTACCCCGAGTTCTGTGTCGACAACCCGCTGCTGCCGGGCCACGACACGGCCAGCATCGACCGCTTGAGCGCGAGCGTGAACCGCGGCAAGTCGGTGGACATCCCGACGGCGGTCGGCTTTTGCATGTACATCCGGCGCGCCTGCCTGGACCAGGTCGGCGTCTTCGACGCGGAGAATTTCGGCAAGGGCTATGGCGAGGAGAACGACTTCTGCCTGCGGGCGACCGCCCTCGGCTGGCGCCACCTGCATGCGCTGGACGTCTTTGTCTTCCACGAGGGCGGCGCCAGCTTCAAGGAAAGCCGCATCGCCCTGCAGGCCAGCGCGCTGCAGTCGATCCGCCGGCTGCACCCGGGTTACGAGGAGCTGATCCGGGAATTCGTGCAGCGCGACCCGGCCCGGCCCTTCCGCGAGGCAATGGACCGCGCGCGCTGTGCCGCGCCGACGGCCGGCTCAGCGGCGCCGCAGTCGTAGCAGGCCGCGCAGCGCGAACAACTGCCGCAGCAGCGGCCAGCGCGCGAAACCGCGTCGCACCTGGTCGCGGCCGAGGTGGATCAGCGCGTTCTGCCGCGCATAGTCCTGCGCCATGTCACGCACCAGCGCGGGCGTGGCCTTGAACTCCATGCTGGCCTGACGAGCGACCGCGTCGCGATAGGCCTCGTCGAGCCGGGCCTGGCGCTGCGCAGAAACATGGACACTGGCCGGCACCCGGTACTTGGACGTCACCTTGCGCAACTGGACGAAATCCTCGTCGATCGTGTAGCGGGTCCACAGGTTCCAGTCCTCGAGCTGGTCCATGTCCTCGGCAAACCCGCCGTGGCGCTCGTACAGGCTGCGATGGAACAGGACGCTCTGGATCGGCATGAAGTTGTGATGCCACAGCGACATGCGGGAGAACGCTTCGTCCGGGAACACCTCGTGCTGCAACTCTTCGAGCGTGGCAGCCTGTTCATCGATGATCCTGGTGTGGGTGCGCCACGCAAGACTGTACGCACCGCGCACCCGATGTTGGTCGGCGGTCTGCAGCAGCACCTCGACATGATCGGCGAACAGCAGGTCGTCGTCGTCCAGGAAGCACAGCCATTCGCCGCGTGCCTTGGCCAGTGCCAGGTTGCCCGCAACCGAACGTCCGCGGCCCGGATTCAGGCGCAAATAGCTGACGTCGAGCCAGTCGCGGAACTCATCGCAGACCGCCTGGCCCTCGTCGGAGCCGTCCTCGACGACGATCACCTCCAGGTTGCGGTAGGTCTGATGCCGGATCGACGTCAGCGCCTGGCGCAGGAACCCGGCCCGCTTGTGGGTGCGCACCAGGATCGAAACCAGCGGTTGCGGCCGCTGTTGCGCCGCCGGCAGGAAGGAGTGGAACGCGCCTTCCCGGCGCAGCTCGAAGCCCCAGCCGGCGAAGCGCGGTTCGAAGTCGGGTGCGGACAGGTGGCTGTTCCAGAAGTAGCGGTAGTTGCGCGCGAACTTGATCAGTGCCCTGGCGATTCCCTTGCGCCGGCCCGGGAAGGGCTGGGGGATCATCATCTCCGCGCAAGCCATCGACACGCCTTGCAGGATTCGTCGATGTCCCGAATAGCGTGCGCGGATGCTCAGGTTGGCGTAGATGCCTTCCAGCACCTGCAGCGGCTTGACCTCGTTCGCCTCTGCGTAGGTGTGATGCACGACCGCCGCGCGCGCCACATAGCGCAGGCGAAAGCCGGCGCAGCGCAGCCGCCAGGAGAGCTCGACGTCTTCGCCGTACATGAAGATGCGCGGCTCGAAGCCGCCGACCTTGCGCGCGGCGCTGGTGCGCAGCAGGACGGCGGCGCCGCTGACCCATTCGGTGTCCAGCGTCACCGGGTCGTAGTCCTTGGGATGCTCGAACGGGATCTGGCGCATCTCCCAGGCCGCCACGTCGGCCGGGTCCGTCCGCGCCATATCACAGAGGTACGCCAGCGACCCCGGCTCCGGAATCGCGTCCTGGTTGAGGACCAGCACGAATTGCGCCTGGCTGATCGCCATCAATTCGTTCATGCCGCGGCCATAGCCGATGTTGTCCGCCGCGCCAGGCGCCAGTTCGAGCGTCAGACCGCCGGCGATGGCGCCGTTGTACAGGTCCTGCAAGCCAGGCGTGATCGAGGGTCCGCCGTCGTTGTGCCGCAAGAGGACACGCAGGCCGGGCACGTCGGCCGCTTCGCGGCGCAGGGCGGCCAGACAGTCCGCCAGCTCGTCGAGCCGCGGCCGGTACATCACCATCAAGACGTCAATCATTGCTCTGCCCGCCGAAAAGCATTTTCTTGATGGAGCTCAAGATCCGGGTTTGAAGAGTCGCCGGCAACCAGCGCAACGACGCGTCCAAGCGATTCATCGTCGCTTCGCGGTTCCTCCTGAGCGCCAGATTCTCCGTCTGCAACCTCTCGAATTCAACCGTTCTTGCCTGCAATTTGTCCTGCTCCATTCGCATCTCGTCGATCGACTTGCGCATGCCCTCGTTCGCTGCCTGCAGTTCGTCGAATGACTGCTGCAGGTGGTCGATCCACAGGCCCCGCCGGTCGAAGTTGTCGGCCAGCGTGCGCAGTTCCTTCAGGGCGTTGTCCCGCTGGTCCACCGTGGCACTGAGGTCGCCTTGCAGGCGCAGCAGTTCGCGCCGGAAAAACCGGCCGTCCAGATTGTTCGAGGCTGAAAGCCTGAGCGCCTCGACGTCCGCAGGCGTCTGCGCAGCGGCCACGTCGGCATACAGTTTGTTCATCGTGTCCACCATGGTCGCGACCGGCGTCAGGCGCATTGCCGCGGCCTTGACGGCGGCCGGCGCCCCATCGGCCCGGCCGATCTGACCGGCGATGATACGTGCGACAGCTTCGGCCGAAGCGTCCGGGTCGTACAGGCTGCCGCCGCCATGATTGCGAACCCTTTCGCCGATCGCGCCCCAGTCCGGAGCGACCACCGGCAGCCCTGCCAGCCATGCGTCGGAGAGCGCGTAGCAGTAGCTTTCGGGCTGCCCCTTGGGAAAGAACGCGAGCTGCGCGCCGTACTGGGCGGCCAA
>JBBRSZ010000068.1:0-11826 GCA_038244915.1 Burkholderiales bacterium
CTGTTTTCCACCGGCGACGAACTGGTGATGCCGGGCGCCGTGCCGCCCGAACAGATGAAGCCGGGCACCATCTACAACTCCAACCGCTTCTTCCTGCGCGCGCTGCTGCAGCGCCTGGGCTGCGAGCTGACCGACCTGGGCGTGGTGCCGGACCGCCGCGACGCGACGATCGACGCGCTGCGCCAGGCTTCGCAGGACCACGACCTGATCCTCACCAGCGGCGGCGTCTCGGTCGGCGAAGAGGACCACATCAAGCCCGCGGTCGAGACGCTCGGCCGGCTGTCGTTCTGGCAGATCGCGATGAAGCCGGGCAAGCCCTTTGCCTACGGCAAGGTCGGTGACGCCCACTTCATCGGCCTGCCCGGCAACCCGGTGTCCAGCTTCGTCACCTTCGTGCTGCTGGTGCGGCCGTTCGTGCTCAAGCTGCAGGGCGCGACGCGGCTGGCCGCGCCGGGCGCCCTGATGACGGCACATTTCGACTGGCGCGGCGACAAGCGGCGCGAGTTCCTGCGGGCGCGCCGCAATGCCGATGGCGGCCTGGACCTGTTCCCCAACCAGAGCTCGGGCGTGCTGACCTCGGCCAGCTGGGCCGACGGCCTGGTCGACAACCCGGCCGGCCGGGCCATCGCCCGGGGCGACGCCGTGTGCTTCATCCCGCTGGCGGAGCTGCTGCAGTGAAGGTGACGGTCAAGTACTTCGCCTCCATTCGCGAGGCGCTGGGGCAGGGCAGCGAAACCCTGGAGACGTCGGCGTCCAGCGTCGCCGCCTTGCGCGACGAGCTGATCGCCCGCGGCGGCGCCCACGCCGGCAGCCTGGCCCGCGGCAAGGCCGTGCGCGCCGCGCTCAACCAGGTGATGAGCGACGAAGGCGCGGCCCTGGCCGAGGGCTGCGAGGTCGCGTTCTTCCCGCCGGTCACCGGCGGCTGAGCCAGCCTCGGGCAAGCGGCCCGACAATGAAACCAAATTCGGCGCAAGATCGCCAACCATTGCGGGGTTCTTCAAGCGATCCCAAATGACCTCTGCGCCAACCCCCGACCGTCCGTTCGCGAATTTCATCGAGCCCCGCGCGCCGGCGTCGGCCTTGCGCGCGGCGATCACGGCGGCGAGCCGGACGCCGGAGCCGCAGGCCCTGCCCGGGCTGCTGACGCTGGCCCGGCTGCCCGGGCCGATGGCGGCGCAGGCCACGGCGCAGGCCCGGCGGCTGGCCGGCGCGCTGCGCGAACGCAAGGCCTCGGCCGGCCGGGCCGGCGTGGTCCAGGGCCTGCTGCAGGAGTATTCGCTGTCCTCACAGGAGGGCGTGGCCCTGATGTGCCTGGCCGAAGCGCTGCTGCGCATCCCCGACGCGCAGACCCGCGACGCGCTGATCCGCGACAAGATCGCCCGCGGGCAATGGCAGTCGCACCTGGGCCGCAGCCCCTCGCTGTTCGTCAACGCCGCGACCTGGGGCCTGCTGATCACCGGCAAGCTGGTCGCCACCCATAGCGAGACCAGCCTGTCGTCCGCGCTCGGCCGGCTGGTCGGCATGGGCGGTGAGCCCCTGATCCGCCGGGGTGTGGACATGGCGATGCGGATGATGGGCGAGCAGTTCGTCACCGGCGAGACCATCGCGCAGGCGCTGGGCAATTCCCGGGCGCGCGAGGCCGAGGGCTTTTGCTATTCGTACGACATGCTGGGCGAGGCGGCGCTGACGGCGCGCGACGCCGAGCGCTACCGGCGCGAATACGAGGGCGCGATCCACGCGATCGGCCAGGCGGCGGCCGGGCGCGGCATCTACGAAGGCCCCGGCATCTCGATCAAGCTGTCGGCGCTGCATCCGCGCTACAGCCGCTCGCAGCAGGAGCGCGTGATGAACGAGCTGTACCCGGTGCTGCTCGGGCTGTGCGTGCTGGCCCGGGGCTACGCCATCGGCATCAACATCGACGCCGAGGAGGCCGACCGGCTGGAGCTGTCGCTGGACCTGCTGGAGCGCCTGTGCTTCGAGCCGGCCTTGCGGGGCTGGAACGGCATCGGCTTCGTGATCCAGGCCTACCAGAAGCGCTGTCCGCCGCTGATCGATTTCCTGCTGGACCTGGCTGCCCGCAGCGAGCGCCGGCTGATGGTGCGGCTGGTCAAGGGCGCCTACTGGGACAGCGAGATCAAGCGGGCCCAGATCGACGGCCAGGACGGCTACCCGGTGTTCACCCGCAAGGCCTACACCGACGTTTCGTACATCGCGTGCGCCAAGAAGCTGCTGGCGGCGCCGCAGCAGGTCTATCCGCAGTTCGCCACCCACAACGCCCACACCGTGGCGGCGATCTACCAGCTGGCCGGGCCGGACCGCTGGCAGCCGGGCCAGTACGAATTCCAGTGCCTGCACGGCATGGGCGAGCCGCTGTACGAGCAGGTGGTCGGCGCCGGCGGCGAGCGGCTGGGGCGGCCCTGCCGCATCTACGGGCCGGTAGGAACCCACGAGACCCTGCTGGCCTACCTGGTGCGCCGGCTGCTGGAAAACGGCGCCAACACGTCGTTCGTCAACCAGATCGCCGATCCGGCGGTCGCGCTCGACGAGCTGGTGCGCGACCCGGTGGATGCGGTCGACGAGATCGCGCGGCTGGAAGGGCGCCCGGGGCTGCCCCATCCCATGATCGCGCTGCCGCGCGCCAGCTACGGCGCGGGGCGGCCGAATTCGCGCGGCATCGACCTGGCCAACGAGCAGGACCTGGCGCGGCTGCTCGAAGCCATGCAGGCCAGCGCGCACGTCCAGTGGCTGGCGCAGCCGCTGACGGCGGTCGATCCGCAGCCCGGCGCCGCAGCGCCGGTGCTGAACCCGTCGGACCATGCGGACGTCGTGGGCCAGGTCAGGGAGGCGACGCCAGCCGAGGTCGACACCGCCTTGCAGCAGGCAGTGCAGGGCGCGGCGAGCTGGGGCGCCACCGCGGCGGCCAGCCGCGCGATGGTCCTCGAGCTGGCCGCCGACCGGCTGGAGGCAGCGATGCCCCAGCTGATGGGCCTGCTGGCGCGCGAGGCCGGCAAGACGGCATCCAACGCGGTGTCGGAGGTGCGTGAAGCGGTGGACTTCCTGCGCTATTACGCGCAGCAGGCGCGCGAGCAACTCGGTGGCGGCAACCTGGGTCCGCTCGGGCCGGTGGTGTGCATCAGCCCCTGGAACTTTCCGCTGGCGATCTTCGTGGGCCAGGTCTCGGCCGCGCTGGCCGCCGGCAATTCCGTGCTGGCCAAGCCGGCGGAGCAGACACCGCTGATCGCGGCGCAGGCGGTGCTTATCCTGCTGGATGCCGGTGTTCCGCGCGCCGCGCTCCAGTTGTTGCCCGGCCGCGGCGAGAGCGTCGGCGCCCAGCTGGTGAACGACGCCAGGGTGCGCGGCGTGCTGTTCACCGGCTCGACCGCCGTTGCCCGGCTGTTGCAGCGCTCGCTGGCCGGCCGCGTCGACCAGCGGGGGCGGCCGATCCCGCTGGTGGCGGAGACCGGCGGCCAGAACGCGATGATCGTGGATTCGTCGGCGCTGGCCGAACAGGTGGTCGCCGACGTCCTGGTGTCGGCCTTCGACAGCGCGGGCCAGCGCTGTTCGGCGCTGCGGGTGCTGTGCGTCCAGGACGACGTCGCCAACCGCGTGATCGAGATGCTGCTAGGCGCCATGGCGCAGCTGCGGATCGGCAATCCCGACCGGCTGGCGGTGGACGTCGGCCCGGTCATCGACGCCGAGGCCCAGGGCAACATCCAGCAGCACATCGACCTGATGCGTGCGAAGGGCCGCCCGGTGCACCAGCCGGTGGCCGGGAACGCACATCAGCTGGGCCGCGGAACCTACGTGCGGCCGACGCTGATCGAGCTGGAGCGGGTTTCAGAACTGCAGGCCGAGGTCTTCGGTCCGGTGCTGCATGTGGTGCGCTATCGGCGCGACGACCTGAACCGGTTGCTGGCGGACATCAACGGCACCGGCTATGGCCTGACCCTGGGGCTGCACACGCGCATCGACGAGACGATTGCGCGCGTGGTCGGCGCCGCGCACGTGGGCAACGTCTACGTCAACCGCAACATGGTCGGCGCCGTGGTCGGCGTCCAGCCCTTCGGCGGCGAGGGCCTGTCGGGCACCGGGCCCAAGGCCGGCGGCCCGCTCTACCTGCAGCGCTTGCTGGCCCGGCGCCCGGACGACGTGCTGGCGCGCGCCATGGGCGGCGCGACGCCGCCCGGCGCGAGGATGGACCCGGCCTGCCAGGCGCTGCTCGCGTGGGCGCAACAGCAGGGCGCGACGTCGTTGGTGCAGGCCGGCCAGCGTTTCGCCGCGCAGGCCTGCAGGGACCTTTCAATCGTGCTGCCGGGTCCGACCGGCGAGCGCAACACCTACAGCCTGGTGCCGCGGCAGGCGGTCTTGTGCGTTGCCGATCGCGACGCGGAGCGGCTGGTGCAACTGGCCGCCGTGCTGGCCGTCGGCAGCCGCGCCGTCTGGCCCGGCCCGGCGGCGCAGCTGCTCGCGTCGCTGCCGGCGGACGTCCGGTCGCGGGTGGACCTGGTCCGGGACTGGAGCTTGCCCGAGGTCGATTTCGACGCCGTCCTGTTCCATGGCGCAACGCCGCAGCTGTTCGAGCTCCAGCGCCAGCTGGCCCGGCGGCCCGGCCCGATCGTCAGCGTGGAACGGCTGGAGTCGGGCGCCACCGATGTCCCGCTGGAGCGGCTGGTGACCGAACGCTCGGTCAGCGAGAACACCGCCGCCGCCGGCGGCAACGCGTCGCTCATGACCATCGGATGACGCAGGAGCCGATGCCACAATGGATGCCATGGAGCAGCCCCGCGTTTCGATCCAGACCGCCGACTTCGACCTGTCGAGCGAGCTCGTCGCGCTGCGCGCCGGCGACGCACGCGTCGGCGCGGTCTGCAGCTTCGTCGGCACGGTGCGCGATCGCAGCGACGGCCAGTCGGTCTCCACCATGGAACTCGAGCACTACCCGGGCATGACCGAGAAGGCCATCGAAGCCATGATCGACGAGGCGCAGCGCCGCTTCGCCATCCACGGCGCCCGCGTGGTGCACCGGGTCGGGCTGCTGCAGCCGACCGACCAGATCGTGCTGGTGGCGGTGACCTCGGCGCACCGCGGCCAGAGCTTCCAGGCCTGCGAATTCCTGATGGACTACCTCAAGACGCAGGCGCCGTTCTGGAAGAAGGAGCAGACGCCGCAAGGCGCGCAATGGGTCGATGCCCGGGAAAGCGACGATGCCGCGCTGGCCCGCTGGGGGATAGCATCGGCGAACCGATGACGGAGATTTGAACTTGATCCAACACACGCTGCGCCGCTGGGGCGCATTTTTCGTTCTGGCGCTGCCCGTCGCGGCGGCCCTGGCGCAGGCCGCCCCGCCGGCCGCACCGGTGCGCGACCAGGTCGACACCTGGCATGGCGTCGCCGTCCACGATCCTTACCGCTACATGGAGAACCTGGCCGACCCGCAGGTGAAGTCCTGGATCGGCGAGCAGGGCGACTGGGCACGCAGCGTGCTGGACCGGATCGAGGGCCGCGCGCAGATCGAAAAGCGCCTGGCCGACCTGGAGCGGGGCCTGGGCGACCGCCGCTACGGCTTCACCCGGGTGGCCGGCGGCAAGCTGTTCTACCTGCTGCGCGAACGCAGTGGCCGCCAGGTCAAGCTGGCGATGCGCGATCGGCTGGACGGCGCCGAAAAGATCCTGGTCGATCCCGAAGTCCAGGCGCAGCGCACCGGCGTGCCGCACGCAATCAACTGGTTCGTGCCGTCGTGGGACGGTCGCCATGTCGCCTACGGGCTGTCGGCCGGCGGCTCGGAAGACGCTTCGCTCTACGTGCTCGACGTGCGCACCGGCCAGCCGGTGGGCAAGCCGGTGCCGCGGGTGCCGGCCGACGGCGTCAGCTGGACGCCGGACGGCCGCGCCGTCGCCTTCAACCAGCTGCGCCAGCTGAATGCCGAAGACGCGGCCAGCGAAACCTACCTGGACAGCGCCGTGATGCTGCTCAAGCTCGGCGATGCGCCGGAGCAGGCGCGCGCGGTGTTCGGCCCCACGGTCAACCGCAACCTCGGCCTGGAGCGGCTGGACAACGGCCGGCTGCTGTTCACCCCGGGCAGCCCGTGGGTGATCGCCGCCAGCAACGACACCACGCAGAAGGAAGGCCCGGTGTTCCTGGCCCGGGTCGACGAGCTGGCCGCCGGCGGCGCCGTGCCCTGGCGCCGGATCGCGAGTTTCGACGACCACCTGGTCGACATGGAGCTGCGGGGAAACGACCTGTACTTCCGTACCAAGGTCGACGCGCCGCGCTTTCGCATCATGAAGCTGGACCTGCGCCGCCCGGACATCGGCGGCGCCCGCGTGGCGGCCCTGCCGCCGGCCGACGGCATGTTCGAAGGATTCGTGCTGGGGCAGGGCCGGCTGCTGGCGCAGGTGCGCCGTGGCGCCGCCATCGGGCTGCGCAGCTACGCGCCGGGAGATCCCGCGGGCAAGGCGGTGCGCTTGCCGTTCCCCGGCGCCGCCGGGGTGGCCGACGACCCGGCCCACGCGCACGCCGACTTCATCGTTTCGCTGGCGGGCTGGACCCAGCCGGGCCGTAGCTACCTGCTGCAGGGCGACCGGGCGACGGCGCTGTCCCAGTTCGAGACGGCGGCGCCGGCCGGTCTGCCCGAGGTGGTGGTGCAGGACGTGATGGTGCGCAGCCACGACGGCGTGATGGTGCCGATGACCATCCTGCACCGCAGGGGCATCAAGCGGGACGGCGGCAATCCGACGCTGCTGCTTGGCTACGGCTCCTACGGCACCAGCGAGACGGCGGGCTTTCGCACCGGCAACATCGCGTGGCTGGAACAGGGCGGCGTGGTGGCGGTGGCCAACGTGCGCGGCAGCGGCGTCTACGGCGATGCGTGGCGCATGGCCGGCACCAAGCTGGACAAGCCCAACACCTGGAAGGACGCGATCGCCTGCGGCCAATACCTGGTGGAGCAGGGCTACGCGTCACCGGCCACGCTGGCCATCATGAGCGGCAGCGCCGGCGGCGTGTTCGCCGGGCGCGCCATCACCGAGGCGCCGCAGCTGTTCACCGCCGCCGTCATCCACGTCGGTATGCTGGACGCGATCCGGGCCGAGGAGACGGCCAACGGCGTCACCAACATTTCCGAGTTCGGCACGGTGAAGGATCCCGCGGGCTTCAAGGGGCTGTTGGAGATGAGCACCTATCACCAGATCAAGGATGGCGTCGCTTATCCGGCGGTGATGTTCGTCCACGGCCTGAACGACCCGCGGGTGGACGCCTGGAACAGCGCCAAGGCGGCGGCCCGCTTGCAGGCGGCCAGCACCAGCGGCAAGCCGGTGCTGTTGCGGCTCGACGCGCAGGCCGGTCACGGCGTGGGCAGCACGCCGGCCCAGAGCCGCGCGGTCGGCGCCGACACCTTCAGCTTCCTGCTCTGGCAGATGAAAAAACGCCAGCTCACCGCCCGTTAGGGCACCAGCGGCGGGGCCGGCGGGACGAAGGCGGCCCGGGCGTCGCCTTCCAGCTCGCCGGTCAGCAGCTGCAGCAACTGCAGCAACTGGCCTTGCTGCTGCGCATCCAGCGGCGCCAGCAGCCGCTTGTAGGCGGCCTCGGCCGGCTTTTGGGCCTGCGCCAGCAAGACGTCGCCGGCGGCGGTCAGGCGGGCGCAGACGTTGCGCTTGTTGTCCGGCGCCGGGCCGCGCGCCACCAGGCCGCGAGTTTCGAGTCCGCGCAGCACCCGCAGCACCGTCACCTTGTCGAACCCGAGTGCACGGGCCAGGCTGGACTGGCCCAGCCCCGGTTGCGCGCTCAGCACCGTGAGCACGCCGAACTGGGCCGGCGTCAGCCCCACCGCGCGGCATTCGTCCTCGAACACGGCGGCGGAAATCTGGTGGGCCCGCCGCAGCAGGAAGCCGGGCCGGGCGTAGAGCCGGGACAGGCTCGACAGGGTCGAGGAAGGAGGCAAGATCGCTGGTCGCCGCGTTGAGGGAAACCATGGATTGTGCCCTGCCGCGTGTTGGCGATAATGGTTAGCACGCCAACATTGAGGTGCTTTTTCATGCTTCAACTGATCCGAGGGATGACTGTTCTGGCCGCGTGCGCCTTGACGGTTTTCGGCGCCGTGGCGCAGCCCGCGCCGGCCCCGGCCCAAGTCCCCTTGCGCCTGATCGTCCCGTTCACGCCGGGCACCGGCATCGACCTGATCGCCCGCACGATCGGCCCCCGCCTCAGCGAGCGGCTCGGCCGCCCCGTCGTGGTTGAAAACCGCGCCGGCGCCTCCGGCAACATCGGCACCGAAGCGGTGGTGCGCTCCAGGCCGGACGGCCTGACCCTGATGGTGAGCGTCAACACGCTGGTGATGAACGCCAGCCTCTATCCCAAGCTGCCGTTCGACCCGGTCAAGGACCTGGTGCCGGTCTCGCTGACCAGCTGGGGCCAGTTGCTGCTGGTGGCCAACCCGAAGGCGGGCCTGCGAACCGCGGCAGACCTGGTCAAGGCGGCGAAGGCCAATCCCGGCCGCATCAACTACGCCTCGCCCGGCGTCGGCACGCCGCACCACCTGTCGATGGAGCTGTTCAAGGCCACCAACGGCGTGTTCCTCACCCACATTCCCTACCGCGGCACGGCCGGCGCCGTCACCGACCTGCTCGGTGGCCAGGTCGACACCATGTTCCTGCCGATCCACGTCGCGTTGCCGTACGTGAAGGCCGGCCGGCTGATCGCGCTGGGCGTCGGCAGCGACCAGCGCCATCCGCTGTTGCCCGACGTGCCGACGCTGGCCGAGGCGCATGCCGGCAAGGTCAACGTCGCCATGTGGTACGGCGTCTTCGCGCCGCCCGGCACGGCGCCGGAACTGGTCGCGCGGCTGAACCGAGAGCTCAGGGACATCCTGGCGCTGCCGGAGATCCGCACCGCGTTCCAGACCCAGGGCATGGACCCGGCCGGCAGCACGCCCGAGGAATTCCACAAGCTGGTGGCGCAGGACGCGGTCCGCTGGGCGGCGCTGATCAAGTCCCAGCACATCACGGCCGATTGAAGATGACCCCCACGCTCATCACTTCGTGTATTTCGCTGCCCCCCGAGGGGGCGCGGGCCGTCCTTGGGGCGGCCCGTCGCAGGCCTGACGCACCATGACCATCGCAATCGTCGGCGGCGGCATCGGTGGCCTGGCCCTGGCGCTGGGCCTGCACCAGCGCGGTCTTGCTTGCGACGTCTACGAAGCAGTGCCCGAGATCCGGGAGATCGGCGTCGGCATCACGCTGCTGCCGCACGCCATGACCGAGCTGGCGGCGCTCGGCCTGCAGGCCGAACTGGAAGCCGAAGGCATCGAGAACCTGGAGAGCGTGTTCTTCAACCGCTACGGCCAGTTCATCTACCGCGAGCCGCGGGGCCGCCACGCCGGCTATGACGTGCCGGAGATCGGCATCCACCGCGGCAAGCTGCACCGCGCGCTGCTGGCCGCCGCGCGCCAGCGGCTGGGCTTCGACCATGTGCATCTGAACCACCGCGCGGTCGGCATCGAGCAGGACGCGCAGGGCGCGAGCATCGCCTTCCAGGCCGGCACCGGCGAGGCGCTGCCTTCGGTGCGGGCGGATGTGGTGGTGGCCTGCGATGGCGTCAACTCGGCGCTGCGCCGGCAGTTCTATCCGCACGAGAAGGTGGCGTTCGCCGGCATCAACACCTGGCGCGGCGTCACCGTCCACAAGCCGATCCTGACGGGCAAGAGCTACCTGCGGATCGGCTCGATCGAGACCGGCAAGATGGTGATCTACCCGATCGCGGACAACGTCGACGGCCAGGGCAACCAGCTGGTCAACTGGGTGGCGGAGATCCAGCGCGAAGGCGCGCCCATGAACGACTGGAACCGCGCCGGCGACGCCGCCGACTTCATCGACGTCGTCAAGGACTGGCGCTTCGACTGGCTGGACGTGCCGGCGCTGATCCGCGGCGCCTCGCAGGCCTTCGAGTACCCGATGGTGGACAAGGACCCGGTGCCGCGCTGGACCTTCGGCCGCCTGACCCTGCTGGGCGACGCTGCCCACCCGATGTATCCGCGCGGCTCCAACGGCTCGGCGCAGGCCCTGATCGACGCCCGGACGCTGGCCGACCAGCTGGCCCAGGGCGGCGATCCGCTGGCGGCGCTGACGCGCTACGAAGCGTTGCGGCTGGGGCCGACGGCAAGGGTTGTGGAGACCAACCGCACGGTGCCGCCGGACTTCATCATCATGAAGGCCGATGCGCTCAGCGGCGGCCAGCCCATCGCCGGCAGCATCGACGACCTGATCAGCCAGGACCAACTGCGGGCCATCTCCGACCAGTACAAGACCATCGCCGGCTTCTCGCTGGATGCGTTGAAGAAACTCAGTTGAGGTAACGCGGCCGGGGCGGACGCGGCGCGCCGTCGGGATGGGTCGGGTCATCGGCGGTGGCGACCGGCTCGAACGGCTCGCGCCACTTCGATTGCACCAGCGCCTGCTCCAGCAGGTGCAGCAGGCCCTGCATCAGCCGCGGCTCCATCTCCATCTGGAAGCGCCGGGGCTCCGCGGTCGCCGCCTTGCCTGTCAGGGTCTCGTTGAAACTCAGGCGCAGCCGGCCGTTGGGCAGCGGCGCGGCATCGACGTCGGTCACCAGCAGCGGCTCGGCGCCTAACGGCAGCTTGGCCTCGTCTTCCTTGTACGGCGTTTCGAAGTCGGCGTTCTGCAGGAACTCCTGCTTGCGGAAGTCGGCCAGCATGGTCCTGAGTTCGTCGCTGGCGCTCTCCAGCGAGGTGCCCGCGGCCTCCAGCCGCAGCAAGTGCCCGGTCATCACCTTGCTCAACAGCGGCCAGAGCTCGACCATCAACCGGCGCGTCAACCACAGGCGCATCTCCTCGCCCGCCGTTGTGTTGATGCGGGCCAGGATGCGGTCCGCCTCGGGCAGGTAGGTGACGGACAGCTGGTGAATGTTCATCAGGTTTGATTCTAGTCAGCCTCGGCGCGGGCCCGCGGCGTAGAGTAAGCCTTGAAAAAGCGGGGCCGAGACGCCAGCTTGACAGCAATTGGAGCACTCAACATGCGTTTAGACAAACTGACAACCAAATTCCAGGAAGCCCTGGGCGAGGCCCAGACGCTGGCGCTGGGCAACGACCACGGCTACATCGAGCCGTCCCACCTGCTGGTGGCCATGCTGCGCCAGGAAGACGGCCCGCGGGCCCTGCTGCAGCGCGCCGGCGTCAACGTCCAGGGCCTGCTGGCCGGCAGCGAGGCCGCCGTGCACAAGCTGCCCACCGTGCAAGGCCAGGAGCAGGTCCAGGTCGGGCGCGACCTGGTGTCGCTGCTGCAGGCCGCCGAGAAGGAAGCGATCAAGCGGGGCGACCAGTTCGTCGCCAGCGAGCTGTTCCTGCTGGCGGTGGCGGACACCAAGCAGGACATCGGCACCGTGGCGCGCGCCAACGGCCTGTCGCGCAAGAGCCTGGAAAGCGCGATCGAAGCCGTGCGCGGCGGCCAGAATGTGGACAGCGCCGAGTCCGAAGGCCAGCGCGAATCGCTCAAGAAATACTGCATGGACCTGACCGAGCGCGCCCGCAGCGGCAAGCTCGACCCGGTGATCGGCCGTGACGAGGAAATCCGCCGCGCGATCCAGGTGCTGCAGCGCCGCACCAAGAACAACCCGGTGCTGATCGGCGAGCCCGGCGTCGGCAAGACCGCCATCGTCGAAGGCCTGGCCCAGCGCATCATCGCCGGCGAAGTGCCGGAGTCGCTGAAGAACAAGCGCGTGCTGTCGCTCGACATGGCCAGCCTGCTGGCCGGCGCCAAGTACCGCGGCGAGTTCGAGGAACGGCTGAAGAACGTGCTCAACGAACTGGCCAAGGAC
>JBBRSZ010000069.1:0-10514 GCA_038244915.1 Burkholderiales bacterium
CTTGGACCGGGCGGCTT
Source organism: Burkholderiales bacterium (assembly GCA_038244915.1). Lineage (GTDB taxonomy): Bacteria > Pseudomonadota > Gammaproteobacteria > Burkholderiales > Burkholderiaceae_C > Ramlibacter. The sequence continues at coordinate 18 of JBBRSZ010000069.1, forward strand.
CGACCGCTTCGATCGCACGCAGGAACGACACGCCGCCGCCGGGCACGATGCCTTCGGCCGCCGCCGCCTTGACCGCGTGCAGGGCGTCGTCGATGAGGTCTTTGCGTTCCTTCATCTCGACTTCGGTGTTGGCGCCGGCGCGGACGACCGCGACGCCGCCGGTGAGCTTGGCGAGGCGCTCCTGGAGCTTCTCACGGTCGTAGTCGCTGGTGGTCTTCTCGACCTGGAGCCGGATCTGATCCGCGCGGGCGGCGATTTGCTTCTTCGTGCCGGCGCCTTCGACGATCAGCGTGTTGTCCTTGTCGATGACGATGCGCTTGGCGGTGCCAAGCTGTTCGATCTCGATGTTCTCGAGCTTCAGGCCGAGGTCTTCGCTGATGAACTCAGCGCCGGTGACGACAGCGAGATCGCCCATGATGGCCTTGCGGCGGTCGCCGAAGCCCGGGGCCTTGACGCCGCAGGTCTTCAAGATGCCGCGGATATTGTTGACCACCAGCGTTGCCAACGCCTCGCCGTCGATGTCTTCCGCGACGATCAAGAGCGGCCGTCCGCTGCTGATCATCTCGGAAGACGTCGAAGGCGAAGCGCTGGCGACCCTGGTCGTCAACACGATCCGCGGCATCCTGAAGGTTGTGGCCGTCAAGGCACCGGGCTTCGGCGACCGCCGCAAGGCCATGCTGGAAGACATCGCCATCCTGACCGGCGGCAAGGTCATCGCTGAAGAAGTCGGCCTGACGCTCGAGAAGGTCACGCTGGCCGACCTGGGCCAGGCCAAGCGCATTGAAGTGGGCAAGGAAAACACCACCATCATCGACGGCGGCGGCGCTGCCGGCGACATCGAAGCGCGCGTCAAGCAGATCCGCATCCAGATCGAGGAAGCCACCAGCGACTACGACCGTGAAAAGCTGCAAGAGCGCGTGGCCAAGCTGGCCGGCGGTGTTGCACTGATCAAGGTCGGCGCTGCCACCGAAGTCGAGATGAAGGAAAAGAAGGCCCGCGTCGAAGACGCCCTTCACGCCACCCGCGCTGCAGTGGAAGAAGGCATCGTGGCCGGCGGCGGCGTGGCGCTGCTGCGCGCCAAGCAATCCGCTGGCGTCATCAAGGGCGACAACGCCGACCAGGACGCCGGCATCAAGCTGGTGCTCAAGGCCATCGAATCGCCCCTGCGCGAGATCGTTTACAACGCCGGCGGCGAAGCCTCCGTCGTCGTGAACGCCGTGCTGGCCGGCAAGGGCAACTACGGCTTCAACGCCGCCAACGACACCTATGGCGACATGATCGAAATGGGCATCCTGGACCCGACCAAGGTGACGCGCACCGCACTGCAGAACGCCGCTTCGGTCGCTTCGCTGATGCTGACGACCGAAGCCATGGTCGCCGAAGCGCCGAAGGAAGAATCCGGCGCCGGCGGCATGGGCGGCGGCATGGGTGGCATGGGCGGCATGGGCGGCATGGACATGTAAGCCCGATTCGCTGCACGCGAGTGCAGTGGGTCAGCCAAGAAAAAGGCCGCTTTCGAGCGGCCTTTTTGTCGTTCGCGCGACTTGTTATTGCTGTCCGGGCGCCACGGCTGGCTCGATCGGGGCGGCCTGCGGAGGCGGACCGTATTGGTTGGCAGCGGGGTCGCCGGGCTGGGCCGCCCAGTAGATCAGGATCACCCAGCCGACCAGCGGGATCAGCGCCAGCAATTGCAGCCAGCCGGTCTTGCCGATGTCATGCAACCGGCGCGAGCCGGCGGCCAGCGACGGCACCAGCATCGCCAGCGAGAAGAGCCCACCGAGCATGGGCGACACCAGGTTGAGGATCAGCCCCACGACGAATTGCGCGAGCATGAACCACCAGAACTCCGGGCGCGCGGCCCGACCATTGAAGTCCGCGTACTTGGTCAGGCAGGCCCTGACGGATGTTTGAATTTCTTCCATTCTTCTGACTCCTCATGTCGGGCGGGTTGCCCGTCGTCATGATATTCAGAAGCTCAGCAGGGCGATAGGGGTGCCGTACCCGCGACCCCTTCAATCCGGGCGTTTCAGCCGCTGCAACAGGCCGGCGGTCGATCCATCGAGGCCCGCGACATCGCCGCTGGCCAGCCTGGCTGCAATGTCGGTCGCCAGCACCTTGCCGAGTTCCACGCCCCACTGGTCGAAGCTGTTGATGCCCCACAGCGACCCGCTGACGAACACCCGGTGCTCGTGCAGGGCCACCAGGGCGCCCAGGCTGGTCGGCGTCAATTCGTCCAGCAGCAGGAAGTTGCTGGGCCGGTTGCCCGGAAAGTCGCGATGGCCGCCGGCATCGGCTCGGCCCTGCATCAGCGCCTGCGCCTGGGCCAGCGCGTTCGCCAGCAGCAGTTCTTGATGCATTGCGAGCTTGTGGGCAGCGCGCTTGACGGCGATGAACTCCACCGGCACCACGTCCGTGCCCTGGTGCAGCATCTGGAAATACGCGTGCTGGCCGTTGGTGCCTGGCTCGCCCCACAGCACGGGCGAACTGGCAACCGCGAGTGGCTGGCCACGCAGGTCAACGCGCTTGCCGTTGCTTTCCATTTCGAGCTGCTGCAGGTAGGCCGGCAACCGCCGCAAGGCGCTGTGGTAAGGCGCGATGCTGCGGCTGGTGAAGCCCAGGAGGTTGCGGTTCCAGACATCCAGCAGCCCCAGTCGCACCGGCAGGTTCCGCTCCAGCGGCGCGGCGGTGAAGTGCGTGTCCATCGCATGCGCACCCGCCAGCAGTTGCCGGAACCCGGTGGCTCCGATCGCGATCGCGATCGGCAGGCCGATCGCCGACCACATCGAGTAGCGGCCGCCCACCCAGTCCCAGAAGCCGAAGCTGGTCTCGATGCCGAACTTCTTCGCTTCGGCGACATTGGTGGTCAGGGCTGCGAAATGCCGGGCGACGTCCTTGCCGCCTTGCGCCTGGAACCACGCGCGCGCCGAACGCGCGTTGGTCATCGTCTCCACCGTGGTGAAGGTCTTGGAAGCGACCAGGAACAGGGTGCTTTCGGGCCAAACCTGCCGCAGCACTGCCGCCAGCTCGTGGCCGTCGACATTCGAAACGAAGTGAAATCGCTTGGCCGGCGACACGAAGTCCTGCAACGCCGTCACGGCCATCTGCGGCCCGAGGTCGGAGCCGCCGATGCCGATGTTCACCACGTCGGTGATCGCGCTGTCCGAGCGGACGCGCTCGGCGAAAGCGAGCATCGAATCCAGCGTGGCATGCACCAGCCGTGCATCCGGATCGGTCGACGCGCCACGCGGGCTGCGTAACAGCCAGTGCTTCACCGCGCGGTGCTCGGTGCTGTTGACCGCCTCGCCGGCGAACATCGCATCGCGATGCCGCTCGACGCCGCATTCTCGCGCAAGCTGGAACAGCAGCGCTTGCCCTGCGGCGTCGATCCGGTTCTTCGACAGGTCGGCAAAGACGTGCGGCGCCTGCTGGCTGAACGTCCCGAAGCGGTTGGCGTCCGCCGCGAACGCCGCTTTGAGGTCGAGGCTCGCGCCCGCCTGCCGCCGCAGCGCCGGCCACACCGGCGCCTGGTCACATCGAAGCCGCGCCTGCATCCTCAGGCGGCCTTCATCAGCTGTTCGAGCTTCACCGCATCGGCGGCGAAGGCGCGAATGCCTTCGGCGAGTTTCTCGGTGGCCATGGCGTCCTCGTTCAGCGCGTAGCGGAAGGATGCCTCGTCGTAGTTGACCGGCTCCAGCGTCAGGTCCTTGGCCTGCGTGGCGTCGAGCGCGCGCGTCACCGGCGCCTCGGAGGCCGCGAGCTGGGCCAGCAGTTCCGGACTGATGGTCAGCAGATCGCAGCCGGCCAGCGCCAGCACCTGGCCGACGTTGCGAAAGCTCGCGCCCATCACTTCGGTGGCGATGCCGAAGTGCTTGTAGTGGTTGTAGATCTGCCGCACCGAGCGCACGCCGGGATCGTTGCCGCCGGCCTGCGCGGCCTCGTCCCAGCCGCTGCCGGCGCTCTTCTTGTACCAGTCGTAGATGCGGCCGACGAAGGGCGAGATCAGCTGCACCCTGGCCTGGCCGCAAGCCACCGCCTGGCAGAACGAGAACAGCAATGTGAGGTTGGTGTGGATGCCGCGCCGCTCCAGCCGCGCCGCCGCCTGGATGCCCTCCCAGGTCGCGGCAACCTTGATCAGCACGCGATCGATGGCAATGCCCTCGGCCTGGTACAGCTCGATGATCCGTTCCGCGCGGCTGTAGCTGGCGTCGGCGTCGAAGCTCAGGCGGGCGTCGACCTCGGTCGACACGCGGCCCGGAATGATCGACAGGATCTCGCGTCCAAAGCGCACCAGCAGCCGGTCCATGGTCTCGTCGATCGGCCGGTTGCCGAAGCGGGCCATCGTCTCCTTCAGCAGCGGAGCGTAGTCCGGCTTTTGTACGGCCTTGAGGATCAGCGAGGGATTGGTGGTGGCATCCTGCGGCCTGAACTGGGCCAGCTGCCGGAAGTCGCCGGTGTCGGCGACGACAGTGGTGAACTGCTTGAGCGCGTCGAGTTGGTTCATTGCCCCATTATCCCGCGCGTTGCCGTAAGACGAGGCAGCGACGCGCTAGGACACCTGCACCACCGACACGCCGTGGTCCGCCAGCCGCAGGCCGACGTCGGCGCCCACGTCCAGCACATTGCCGAGGTCGGGCGAAACCACGAAGATCGGGCCGAGCTCGGTCTCGAAGCTGTATTCGTAATTGCTTCCGAGGTAGGCCGCCTTGGCCAGGCGCGCTGCCAGGCCGGCGCCTGGGGGGCCGATGTGCCAGGCCTCGGGGCGGACGGCAACCTTCACTGCGCCTTGCGTGACGCCCTGGCGGGGCGCGATCCGCAGCGGCCCCAGGCTGACGGTGCCGCCGGCATCGGCCCGGGCCGGGAACAGCATCGCCTCGCCCATGAAGCCGGCGACGAACTCGCTCCTGGGGTACTCGTACAGCTCCTGCGGCGTGCCGTGCTGCGCGATCACGCCGTGGTCCATCACGATGATCTGGTCGCTCACCGCCAGCGCTTCGCTCTGGTCGTGGGTGACGTACGCCACCGTGAGCCGCAGCCGCTGTTGCAGCGAACGGATCTCCTCGCGCATCTCCCGCCGCAGGCGGGCGTCCAGGTTCGACAGCGGTTCGTCGAACAGCAGCACCGCCGGCTCCAGCACCAGCGCGCGGGCCAGCGCCACCCGCTGCTGCTGGCCGCCCGACAACTCGCCCGGCTGGCGCTGGTCGAAGCCGACCAGCCCGACATTGCGCAGCGCATCCTGCGCCCGTTGCCGGGTCGACTCCTTCGGCACGCCCGACATCTTCAAGCCATAGCCGACGTTCTCCAGCACGTTCATGTGAGGGAACAGCGCATAGCTCTGGAACATCATGCTGACGTTGCGGTCGGCCGGCCCCAGCGTCGTCACGTCCTTGCCCGCGATCAGGATCTGGCCGGCGGTGGGCGCCTCCAGCCCGGCGATCATGCGCAAGGTGGTGGTCTTGCCGCAGCCGGAGGGCCCGAGGATGGTGGTCAGGGTGCCGCTGCGCACTTCAAAGCTGATCTCGCGCACCGCCAGCGGCGCCGACGGGTCTTGCCCATAGCGCTTGCTGACCTTGCGAAATTCGATGCCGGCGTCGGAGTTGCTCATGGGATGCCCGGGGTTGCGGTGAAAGCAGGTTGGACCGCGGCTTTTCGGCGACCGAGCCGGCGTTCGCCAACGAAGAACTGGATCATGGCCGTGACCACGCTCATCAGGAGAATCAGGACCGTGCAGTACGCGAGCGCGACCCCGTAGTCGCCGTTGCCGACCCGGCCGATGATGTAGGTGGTGGCCAGTTCGTTTTCCGCGGTGACCAGGAAGATCACCGCGGACACGGTGGTGATGGCCCGGACGAAGCTGTAGACCAGCGCCGCCACCAGCGCCGGCTTGAGCAGCGGCAGCACCACGTAGCGCAGGGTCTGCAGGCTGGAAGCGCGCAGCATCATCGAGGCCTCGTCCAGCGAGCGATCGAGCTGCCTGAAGGCCGCGGTGCCGGCGCGCACGCCGACCGGCAGGTTCCTGAACATGAAGCACAGCACGATGATCAGGCCGGTGCCGGTGAGCTCGAACGGCGGCACGTTGAAGGCCAGGATGTAACTCACGCCCAGCACCGTGCCCGGGATGGCGAAGGCCAGCAGGGCGGAGAACTCGAACAGGCCCTGGCCCTTGAACTCGGTGCGGGCCAGCAGGTACGCGATCATCAGGCCGACCGCCGCCGTCATCGGCGCCGAGATGGCCGCCAGTTTGATGGTGGTGAAGAAGGAATTCCAGGCGGTGCCGGACCAGACCATGCCGAACTGGCCCCATTCGAGCGAGAAGGCCGTGCGGAAGTGATTGAGCGTGGGCGTGTAGTCGCGGCCCCAGGTCTGGACGAAGCCGCCGGCAAATGCGAACAGGTACACCACCAGCGTGAACGCGATCCAGGGCAGCGCCACCCCGTAAGCCAGCCGGCGGACGCCCGGCGGCAGCGCCATCGGGATGCCGCCGTCGCCCTTGCCGCTGACGGTGGTGAAGTTCTGGCGCCCGAGCAGCGCCCGTTGCGCCGCGAACACCGCCAGCGCGAACAAGGTGAGGATCCAGGCCAGCGAGGCGGCGCGGCCCTGGTCGAATTGCGCGCCGACGATGGCGAAGAAGATCTCGGTCGACAGCACCGAGAACTGGCCGCCGACCACGATCGGGTTGCCGAAATCGGCCATGCTCTCGATGAAACCGACCAGGAAGGCATTGGCCAGGCCGGGTTTCAACAGCGGCAGCGTGATGGTCATGAAGGTCTGGCGCGGGTTGGCTCGCAAGGTCTGCGACGCTTCCTCCAGGCTGGGCGCCACGGCCTGCACCACGCCGCGCATGATCATGAAGGCGATCGGCGTGAACGCGAAGGTCTGCGCGATCCAGACACCGAACCAGCCGTAGAACCAGCGCGAAGGCGTCAAGCCGAACGCCTGTTCCAGCAGCTGGTTGAAGATGCCGGCGCGGCCGAACAGCAGGATCAGCCCGAGGCCGACCACGAACGGCGGCGTGATGATCGGCAGCATCGCCAGCACGTTCAGCGCCCGGCCGAAGCGCTTGCCGGTGCGCTCTGCCATCAGCGCCATCATGGTGCCGAGCACCGTGGTGCTGACGGCCGTGAGCAAGCCGAGGAACAAGGTGTTCCAGGCGACGCCGCAGCGCACGCCGCCGGCCACGCACTGCAGTCCGAAGTTGCGCTCGCTCGCCACCCGCTCCCACATCGCGGCCAGCGAGAAGCCGCCCTCTTCGGCCAGGAAGGCGCTGCTCAGCGCCTTGAGTACCGGAAACAGGATGAACACCGCCATCAGGGTGCCGCAGCCGACCACCGCCGCGGCGATGAACAGGTCGCCCTTGAAGCGGCCACAGCGCGCCAGGCCGAACGCCGTCAGCACCACCAACGCGCTGAGCGCGACGAAGCCGCCCCAGCCGACACCGAACTGGTTGCGCCCCAGCTCACCGAAGGCGTTGTTCAGCCACTCGAAGCTCCAGCCCTTGGCGCCGATCAGGAAGCCGCTGGCGGCCAGGCCTACCGCACCGACCAACCCGCCAAACACCAGCAGCCGGCCCTGCGCGCGCCCCGGTTGCAGCAGCGCGGCGGCCAGCGTGACGACCAGGCCCAGCAGTCCCAGCCAGAGCCAGGGCCGGCCATAGGTGGCGGCTTGCAGCAAGCCGTTGCCGGTGTCCTCGCCCGCGAACACCTGGCCCATCGCCGTCAGGCCGTTGCCGTCCTGCAGCGCATACCAGGGCAGCAACAGGTAAGCGAGAGCGCCCAGCGCGGTCCACGCCAGCAGCGCCGTATTGGGAGAGCGTCGCTGCAAGGCAGGCCCCGGCTACCGCTTAACGCGGCAGCGAGTTGACTTCCTTTTCCCAGCGCGAGATCAGGCGCCGGCGCTCGGCGCTGGCGCCGTACTTGGCGTAGTCGTAGTCGATGAACTTGATCTTGCGGAAGTCAGGCACATTGGGGTCGATCTTGGCGGCCTTGTTCGACGGCACCTGGAACGACTTGGCAGCGAACGCGATCTCCTGCGCGCTCGGCGTCAATGCCCACTCGTAGAACTTCTTCGCCGCCTCCAGGTTGCGCGCACCCTTGACGATGCTCATCGAGCCGATCTCGGCGCCAGTGCCATCCGTGGGCGTGATGGTCTCCACCGGGAAACCCTGCATCTTCTCGCCCGGGCCATCGTGCACGAAGCTGATCGAGACGGCGGTCTCGCCGCGCGCCACCGCCTTGATCGGCGCCGTGCCCGAGCGGGTGTAGGTGCTGACGTTCTTGTGCAGCGCCTTGAGGTAGTCGAACGCCTTCTCTTCGCCCATCAGCTGGACCAGCGTCGCGATCATGGTGTAAGCCGTGCCGCTGGAAGCCGGGTTCGCCACCTGCACTTCGCCCTTGTAGATCGGCTTGGTCAGGTCGGCCCAGGTTTTCGGAACCGGCAACTTCTTCTTGGCCAGCAGCTCGGGGTTGTAGCCGAAGCCCAGCGGGCCCGAATAGATGCCGACGGTGCGGTACTTCGACTGCTGCGCCTGCTGCTGGGCCCAGGGATGCAGCTGCGGCAGGGTCGGCGACTTGTATTCGAGCGTGAGGCCCTGCTCGGCGGCCTGCAGATGCGGGTCGCCGGTGCCGCCGAACCAGACGTCGGTCTTGGGGTTGTCCTTTTCCGCGATCAGTTGCGCCAGCGCTTCGCCCGAGCCCTTGAGCGCCACGTTGATGCGGGTGCCGGTGGTGCGCGAATAGATGGTCGCGATGTTGTTGCACCAGTCCGCCTGCACCGAGCAGATCACGTTGACCTGCCCTTGCGCCGACGCCGCCAGCGCGGCGCCCGACAGCAAGGCCGTCGCGAGGATGTTCTTCATTGCTTGTCTCTCGGTAATTTGATTACTTGCTGAGCATAGCGGCCGGTGCCGACGCCAACGCACGGGGAAAACACCAGTCGCGTCGCACCCGTGACGGTGGCCGGAACAGCCGAGCTCATGAAACCAAGTTACAGTGGATCGCTTCGAATTGTCCAAGCCCCAGCATGAGTTTCGACCTGGTTCTTTTCGGCGGCACCGGTGACCTGGCATGGCGCAAGCTGATGCCGGCACTGTTCCAGGCCTTCCGCCACGGCACGCTTCCCGAAGGCGGCCGCATCATCGGCGTCGCCCGCGATGCGCTGACCGACGCGCAATACCGCGACCTGATCCGCTCCCGCTTCGACGAAGTGGAACTGGCCAAGCGGCCGACGGCGCAGGAGTTCGACCGCTTCGCCGCCTTGCTGCATTTCATCCGCATGGACCTGTCGCAGCCGGCCGATTACGCCCGGCTGGCCGCCGCCCTGCGCGAGCGCAATGCCGACACCGTGGTGATGTACCTGGCGACCGCGCCCTCGCTGTTCACGGTGGCCTGCGAGCAACTGGCGGCGGCGGGACTCAACACGCCGGCGACCCGCATCGTGCTGGAAAAGCCGCTGGGGCACGACCTGGCCTCCAACCGCGCGATCAACGAAACGGTGCGCAGCGCCTTCAGCGAGCGCCAGATCTTCCGCATCGACCATTACCTCGGCAAGCCCTCGGTGCAGAACCTGTTCGCGCTGCGCTTCGGCAATTCGCTGTTCGAACCGCTGTGGCGGCGCGAGACCATCGCCAACATCCAGATCACCATCGCCGAAGACCTGGGCGTGGAAAAGCGCGGCACGTTCTACGACAGCACCGGCGCGCTGCGCGACATGGTGCAGAACCACGCGCTGCAGCTGCTGTGCGCCGTGGCGATGGAGCCGCCGATTAACGCCCACGCCGATGCGATCCGCGACGAGAAACTCAAGGTGCTGCGCTCGCTCAAGCCCTGGACCGCGCAGACCCTGTCGCAGCACGTGGTGCGCGGCCAGTACGCCGAAGGCACGGCGGGCGGCGAGCCGGTGCCTGGCTACCGGCAGGAGGCGGGCGTGAAACCCGACAGCAACACCGAGACTTTCGTGGCGCTGCGCACCGAGATCGCCAACTGGCGCTGGGCCGGCGTGCCGTTCTACCTGCGCACCGGCAAGCGGCTGGCGGCGCGCGACGCCCACATCGTCATCAACTTCCGGCCGGCGCCGCACGCGATCTTCAAGTCGCCGCTGGGCGCCGCCAACAGCCTGGTGATCAACCTGCAGCCGCGCGACGGCCTGGAACTGCACCTGCTGGCGCAGGGCGCCGACAACCGGCGCCAGCAGGCGGCGCTCAGCCCGGTGCAGCTGGACCTGGACTTCGACAAGCGCTTCGGCTCCGAGCGGGTCGGCGCCTACGAGCGGCTGCTGCTGGACGTGATTCACGGCCGGCTGAACCTGTTCGTTCGCAGCGACGAGCAGGAAGAGGCCTGGCGCTGGGTCGAGCCGATCCTCGAGCACTGGGCCGCCGACACCGACGGTCCGCGCCCGTATGCCGCCGGCACCTGGGGACCGAGCGCGTCGAGCGCCATGATCGCCCGCGACGGTTATTGCTGGAGCGAAGAGTGTTAACTCGCGGGACAGATCTTCAGCTCTGTC
>JBBRSZ010000070.1:0-10279 GCA_038244915.1 Burkholderiales bacterium
CCCGGCAGCGTGGTGGCGCAGTACCAGCCGCAGGATTGGGTGCGCTCCATCCGCCATGGCGTCGGCCCCGGGGGCCGGCCGCTGATGGTCATGCCCAGCGAGGACTACAATGGCTTCACCGACGAGGATCTCGCCTCGCTGGTGGCGTACGTCCGTGCCCTGCCGCCGGCGCCCGGCGGACCGGCTGAAGTCAGCCTGCCGTTACCGGCCCGGGTTCTGTACGGCTTCGGCGCCATCGAGGACGCCGCCGCCAGGATCGACCACAGCAAGCCAACGCCGCAGCCCGTGCCCGAGGCGGTGTCCCTGCAGCACGGCGCTTACGTCGCCAACATGTGCCTGGGTTGCCATGGCCCGCAGCTGGTGGGCGGCCGCATTCCCGGTGGCCCACCCGACTGGCCGGCGGCCGCCAACCTGCGGCAGGGCGAAGGCAGCGTCATGGCTGCCTACGCCGATCCGAAGGCGCTGCAGACACTGTTCAAGACCGGCAAGCGCGCCGACGGCACCGCCGTCCAGGCGATGCCGTTCGGCTCCCTGCGCGAAATGAGCGAGACCGACGTCAGGGCCCTGCACCTGTACCTGCAAAGCCTCAAGCCGCTGGCCAGCGGCTGAGTGCCCCGGGCCGCCGGGATAATCGCCAGCATGACCCACAAGCTGCTTCGACTCCGCCGTGCCCTGTTGCCCTTGATTGCCTGTGCCGCCAGCGCTGCCTCGGGCGCGACGCTGGAGGTGCGGCCGGCACCGGAGCGGTGCGGCGCGGTGGCAGCGGCGACAGCCAATGCTCCGGCCGCGGCGGCGACCCGAATTCCCGACAGCCAGGCCGTCCGCGGCAGCCGCAACATCGCGTGGGCCTGGCTGGGCTCGCCAACCAGCCGCTATTCGCACGCTGCGCTCGGGTCAACCGTGCACGGCGGCAGCCTCCATGTACTGGTGGTGCAGCCGGATGGCTCGCAACGCGCGCTGTCGCTGGAGCTGCCCGCGGACCGGGTGTTCGAGGACCGGGCGCCGCGGCTGGCCGACCTCGACGGCGACGGCCGCGATGAAATCATCCTGGTGGAGTCCGACGCGAAGCTCGGCGCCTCGCTGGTGGTGTACGGCCTGCGCCTGGGCGCCGGGGCGCGCCAGCCGGTGCTGGCCGTCCTGGCGCGTAGCCCCTTCCTCGGCGCCGCGCAGCGCTGGCTCAACCCGGTCGGGGTCGCGGACTTCGACGGCGACGGCCGCCTGGACATCGCCGCCGTGACGACGCCCCACATCGGCGGCGTGCTGACGCTGTATCGCTACCAGCCGCCGGCGCTGGAGCCGCTGGCGCAGCTGCCCGCGTTCTCCAATCATCGCTTCGGCACGGCCGAACAGCAGTTGTCCGCCGTCGCGGGGACACACGCCCAGCGCCCGGCCGTGATCGTCCCTGGCGGCAGCCTGCGCACCCTGCGCGTGCTGCGGCTGGACGGCGCCGGCCGATGGAAAGACCAGGCCGCACCGGTTGCCTTGACGGCGGAAGTGAAACGCGTCACGGCGCTGCCGGCTGGCGCCTGCGTGCTGATGACGAACGGAAAGACTGTGCAGGCGACCCTGCGCGAATAGTGCCGGCGCAGCCGCCACGACCGCCGCGCTTCGGCCAGCGGCTCAGCTTTTCAGGCGGTAGCCGGTCTTGAAGATCCAGGCCACCACGCCCAGTCCGATGGCCAGGAACAGCAGCGTCATCGCCAGGCTGATGCCGACGCCGACATCCGACAGGCCGTAGAAGCTCCAGCGGAAGCCGCTGATCAGGTACACCACCGGGTTGAACAGGCTGACCTTCTGCCAGAAGGCGGGCAGCATCTCGATCGAGTAGAAGGTGCCGCCCAGGAAAGTGAGCGGGGTGACGATCAGCGCCGGGATGAAGCCCAGCTTCTCGAAGCCGTCGGCCCAGATGCCGATGATGAATCCCAGCAGGCTGAACGTCACCGCGGTCAGCAGCAGGAACAGCAGCATGAAGCCCGGGTGCATGATCTTCATCGGCACGAACAGGGCCGCGGTGCCCAGGATGATGGTCCCGACGATGATCGACTTGGTGGCCGCGGCGCCCACGTAGCTGATGATGATCTCCAGCGGCGAGATGGGGGCCGACAGCAGTTCGTAGATGGTGCCGCTGAACTTGGGAAAGTAGATCGCCAGCGACGCATTGCTCAGGCTCTGGGTCAGCAGCGACAGCATCACCAGCCCCGGCACGATGAAGGCGCCGTAGCTGACGCCGCCGACCTCGGGGATGCGCGAGCCGATGGCCGAGCCGAACACCACGAAGTACAGCGCGGTGGAGACCACCGGCGAGACCACGCTCTGGAACAGCGTCCGGCGGGTGCGCGCCATCTCGAACCGGTAGATCGCGCGGATGGCGTGGATGTTCATGCTTCCTTTTCCCGCACCAGGCTGACGAAGATGTCTTCCAGCGAACTCTGGCTGGTCTGCAGGTCCTTGAAGGCGATGCCCGCCTTGTCGAGGTCGTCCAGCAACGCGGCGATGCCCGAATGCTCGCTGTGCGCGTCGTAGGTGTAGGTCAGCTCGCTGCCGCCGGCGGCCAGCGCCAGCGGGTGGGCCGACAGCACGGCCGGAATGCCTTGCAGCGGCTGCGCCAGCTGCAGCGTGAGTTGCTTCTTGCCCAGCTTGCGCATCAGCTCCGCCTTGTCTTCCACCAGAATGATCTCCCCCTTGCTGATCACGCCGACCCGGTCGGCCATCTCCTCGGCTTCGTCGATGTAGTGGGTGGTGAGGATGATGGTGACGCCGGTCTCGCGCAGCGAGCGCACCAGCGCCCACATCTCCTTGCGCAGTCTCACGTCGACCCCGGCCGTCGGTTCGTCCAGGAACAGCAGCTTCGGTTCGTGCGCCAGCGCCTTGGCGATCAGCAGCCGCCGCTTCATACCGCCCGACAGGGTGCGGATGGCGCTGCCCTTCTTGTCCCACAGCGAGAGCTCCCGCAGCACCTTCTCGATGTGGGCCGGATCGGCCGGCTTGCCGAACAGGCCGCGGCTGAACGACACGGTGTTCCAGACGGTTTCGAACGCCTCGGTGGTCAGCTCCTGCGGCACCAGGCCGATCAGCGAGCGCGCGGCGCGGTAGCCGGCCCCGATGTCGTGGCCGTCCACCGTCACCCGGCCGCTGCTGGCGTTGACGATGCCGCAGACGATGCTGATGAGCGTGGTCTTGCCGGCGCCGTTGGGGCCCAGCAGCGCAAAGATCTCGCCGCGGCGGATTTGCAGGTCGACGTTTTTCAGCGCCTGGAAGCCTGAGGCGTAGGTCTTGGACAGGCCGGCGATGGAGAGGATGGCGTCGGACATGTGGGCGCGACGATACCCGAATTCGCCCTTGGGCGTGGGCCACCCTTGCTTGCGCTCCGGCGCAGGACTAGATTGTCAGATTCACGGGCCTGTCATCAAGGACCGTCACGATTGCGCCACACGACAACCCATAAGTCAGAAGAAAGGCAAGACCATGAACCGTCCGATCCGCCCCCTGGCCCTCCCCCTGTTCGCTGTCACCCTGGCCCTGGCCGCCTGCGGCGGCAACGGCCCCGACGTGCTACCGACGCTGGACGGCAATCCGCCGCTGGTGATCGGCCACCGCGGCCTGCCCGGCCTGTACCCGGAGGAGACGCAGGCCTCCTACGAGGGCGCGGCCGACGCCGGCGCCGATTCGCTGGAGATGGACCTGCACCTGAGCAAGGACTGCGTGCTGGTGGCACGGCACAACCCCTGGCTGAGCGACAACACCAACATCACGGCCGTGGCGCAGACCAATGCCGCCGTGGCTGCCCGCAAGCGCACGGTACCGGGCGTGCTGGTCAACGTGAAGTACTCGCTGGCCACGTACGGCGGCCCGGCCCAGTACTTGAGCGACCTCACCAACCCGGCCGACCCGAAGTCGGTGCTCAAGTCGCTGGTGGTGGACGGCGAGGATCACACCGGCGACTGGTCGATCACCGACTTCACCGTGGCCGAGCTCAAGCAGTGGATCGGCGGCACCACCTACGACGCCCGCACCGAGCGGCCGACCGCGCTCAACGGCAAGCTGCCGATCCTGACGATGCAGGAAATCATCGACATCGCCGCCGCGAAGAGCAAGGCCACCGGACGCGCCATCAGCGTCTACCCGGAAACCAAGAACCCTTACTGGAACAACCAGCAGGCCATCGCCAACGGCTGCGGCAGCGGCAAGCACCCGTTCGAGGACGCCGTCGCAAAGCTGGTGAAGGACAACAACTTCAACAGCAAGAGCGCACCGATCTTCATCCAGAGCTTCGACCCGGACAGCCTGAAGTACCTGCGTTCGGTCGGCGTCAACACGCGCATGGTGCAACTGATCGACGGCAACGACGTCGACTTGCGCAGCGGCGCGATGATCTACAAGACCGACGACGTCTACAACTTCGTCGACGGCCGGCCTTACTCGTGGACGCTGGCGGGCGACGGCCGCTTCTTCGACGCCATGCTGACCCAGGCTGGCCTGGCCGAGATCAAGACTTATGCCGACGGCATCGGGCCGTGGAAGCCGCAGGTGATGGCCTGGAAGGTGGTGCCATTCAAGGATGGCGCGTCCCAGGGCGACGTGAACTCGGTCGAGCCGACCAGCCTGATCGCGGATGCGCACAAGGCCGGCCTGTTCGTCCACACGTACACCTTCCGCAGCGAGAAGAAGTATCTGGCTGGAAAGTACAACGGCGACCCGGTGCCGGAATACCTGGACTTCTTCCGGGCCGGCATCGACGGCGTGTTCTCGGACTTCGCCAACACCGCCTTCGCCGCCCGGGCGGCTTACCTGAAGGAGACGGGGCGCTAACGCCGCGGGTCCGGCTCCAGCGGGCCGAAAAGGCGTGCGCCTCAGTTCGGGCCGCCGGCGCCGCCGCTGCCGTAGGAGTTATAGCCGCCGTTGCCCATGCCCGAGCCAGGTGCGCCCATGGTGGCGCGGTTCGACATGCCGTTGGAGCTGGTCGTGTACCCGCCGGACATGCTGGAACAGGCGGACAGAAGCGCGACGAGGGCCGCGGCGGTGATGAGCTTGAACATTGGAAGGTTTCCCTGAATGCCGCCTTGAAATCCGGCGGTCGTGGACTGGCAAAGAACGATTGCCTTCCTTCAGTACGCCGCGGGGAACGGCCCGGATTGTCGGACGGCACGCCGTCCGCGCGTGGGCGCCTGAACTGCGCGCCTTACACCGCCATGTAACGACCGGGCCGGTGGTTGATGGCCAGTGCGAAATTGAGCACCACCGCCCCCAGCACCGACAAGGCCACCCGCTGCGGATCGGCGACCACCAGCCCGCCCAGCACGATCAGGCTGTCCAGCAGCATCTGCACCTTGCCGGCCCGCCAGCCGAAGCGGTCCTGCAGGAACAGCACGACCACATTCAGGCCGCCGAGGCTGGCGTTGTGCCGGAACAGCATCAGCATTCCAGCGCCGCACAGCAGCCCGCCCAGCACCGCCGCCAGCGGCGCCGACAGGTGGCTGAAAGCCAGGCCCAGCGGCAGCAGCCAGGCAAACAGCGACAGCAGCGCCACGGCCGCGAAGGTCTTGCGCGTGAAGGCCGCCCCCATGCGCAGCCAGGCGAACACGTAGAACGGCAAGTTGATCAGGAAGAACAGCGGCGCGAACGGCAGCCCGGTGGCGTAATGCAGCAGCAGCGCCAGCCCCGCCGTGCCGCCGGTCAGCAGCCCGGCCTGGTTGAACATGACGATGCCCAGCGCCACGAACAGCGTGCCTGTGACCATCGCCTGCACGTCTTCATACGGGCGGTGGTGGGTCACGGCGTCGACGCCGTGCGCATCGAGGGTGGCGGGGGATTGCATGGTTACGGCGCTCCGGCCGCGGCGGGGTTGACACACGGCAACATGAAAGAGATCTGCACCTGCATGCCCTCGGCCGGCTCGGCCCAGATGCTGCCGCCATGGGCCTCGACGATCGAGCGGCAGATCGACAGCCCCAGGCCCGCACCCCGGGCGTCGTCACGGTCGGCCTGCCAGAACGGCTGCAGCATGCGGTCCCGCTCCTGGCGCAGGGGCGGGCCGCTGTTGGCGACGCTGAAACGCACCGAGCCGGACAGCGCTTGCGCCCGAACCACCGTCCGGCCTGGCGCCTGCGTGAACTTGAGCGCGTTATCCAACAGGTTGGCGAACACGCGCAGGATCCGGGGCCGGTCCACATGGACGTCGGGCAGTTCGCCGCCCGGCTCCACCACGAGCTGGATGCCGGCGCGGGCGAACAACGGCTGGGCCGCGGCCGCCGCTGTGACCAGCAACGAGGCGGCCTTGACCGGCACGGTCTTCAACATGGAACGTCCCGGTCCCTCGACCGCGATCGCGAGCAGGTCGTTCACCAGGCCCGACATCTGCCGCGTGATCACGGCAATTTCACTGGCGGCGGCCTGCAGCTCTTCCCCGCCGGGCAGCCTGGCGGCCTTCACCCGGGCCGTCTCGGCCAGGAGCGTGAGGGCGGTCAGAGGGTTGCGCAGGTCATGCGCCACCACGGCGAGGATGTCCTCGCGGTCGCGCACGGCCGCGCGCAGCTGCTCCTGCGCCTGGTGCAGCGCGGTGATGTCCTCGTTGACCGCGACGGCGCCGGTGATCTCGCCCGCATCCGACCGGATCGGCGCAGCCCAGTTGATGACGGTCTTGTACGAGCCGTCAAAGCATGCGATGCGCATCAGTTCGCTGCGCGAGGTCTGGCCACGCCGAATGGCGCGCGCAATGCCCCAGTCTTCCGGCACGATCGGTTCGCCGGTGTCCACCCACCAGGCCTTGTAGTGGCCATACTGCTCGGGGCCGACGTGGCGGATGCCCTGCCAGATGCGGTCTCCCGCCGGGTTGCCCAGCGTGATGCGGCCGGCGCTGTCCGCGATCCACAGCCCCACCGGCAGCAGCTCGAACACGGTGCGGAACAACTGCTCGCTCGCCCGCTGCTTCTCCTGCGCCTCGTGCAGGGCCGTGATGTCCTCGTTGACCACGATCGCGCCGGCGATGTTCCCCGCCTCGTCGCGCAGGGGCGCGGCCGAATTGATGATGGTCTTGAACGACCCGTCGAAGCACTGGATGCGCACCAGTTCGCCCGTCGACGTCTGGCCCTGCCGGATCGCCCGGGCCATCGCCCAGTCTTCCGGAGCGATGAGCTTGCCGCTGTCGACCCACCAGCCCCGGTACTCCCCGAATTGGGCGATCGGCACATGGCGGGCGCCGGCCCAGATGCGCTCCCCGGCCGGGTTGTTGGTGACAATGCGGCCGGTCGCGTCGGCGATCCAGACCCCGACCGGGAGGATGTCGAACACCGCCGTGAGCAGCCGCTCGTCCTCACACGCAGGCATCGGCGCGGCGCATTCCCCCATTTGCTGCTCCCCATGTCGAACCGTGCCGACACGGAGATTCTTTCAGCGGCGCTGGCTCAGCCGCTTGATCCTGGTCAAAGGCTCGACATGCGCCGCGCGTTGGAGGCGCTGCAGCAGGCCTGCCGCGACCGCGGCTACAACGCCGTCGTGGTGCAGTTGCCCGAGCAGGAGCGGGAGCTATTCGGCCTTGATGCCGGCGGCCTTCACCACCTGGCCGTAGCGGGCCAGGTCGCGCCTGATCTCGTCGCCGAACTTTTCCGGCGTCTCCGGCGTGGCGCCGATCCCCAGCGCCTCCAGCCGCTGGCGCACCTCGGGGTCGGCCAGCACTGCGTTCAGCTCGGTGTTCAGGCGCGTGACGATGGCGCGCGGCGTCTTCGCCGGCGCCAGGATGCCGACCCACGAATTGATCACGAAATCGGGCACGCCGGCCTCGATGAAGGTCGGCACGTCCGGCAGCGACGTGGACCGCTGCGCGCTCGACACGCCCAGGCCGACCAGCTTGCCCGACCGCACATGCTGGTTGGCGCCGGCAATCGCCGTGTAGACCAGCGGGATGTTGTTGCCCAGCACGTCGGTGATGGCCTGCCCGCCGCCCTTGTACGGGACGTGGACCAGGTTGGCGCCGGTGCGCATCTTGAGCAGTTCGCCGGCGATGTGCGGCGTGCCGCCGGTGCCCGACGTGCCATACGACAGGCCGCCGGCCTGGGTCTTGGACAGCGCGATCATGTCCTTGATGTTCTTGGCGGGAAAGGCCGGGTTGGCCACCAGGATCAGGATGGCGTCGCCGATCTTGCCGACCGGCGCGAAGTCGCGCACCGTGTTGAACGGCACCTTCTCGAACACGTGCGGGTTGATCACCATCGTGCCGTCGAACCCGAGCAGCAGCGTGTAGCCGTCCGGCTCCGCCAGCGCCACCTGCTGGGTGCCGATGTTGCCCGAGGCGCCGGGCCTGTTGTCGACGATCACCTGCTGGCCCAGGCGCTTCGACAGCTGCTCGGCGACCAGTCGTCCACTGGTGTCGGTGACGCCGCCGGGCGTGAACGGCACCACCAGCCGGATCGGCTTGCTCGGGTAAGCGGCTTGCGCCAGCGCGAGCGCCGGCGTGAACAACAGGGCGGCCAGCAGCTGGCGGCGGGAGGGGAAGGTGCGGGTTTGTCTCATGGCGTTTTCTTGGTTGGTGGATCGGTTTGGGCGTAGCGCTGCTCGAAGGCCCAGACGTCCTCGAAGCCCATCAGCCGGGTGAGGTCGGCAAAGTCGTAGAGCGGCACGCTGGTGCCGGCCGACGAGCCGTGCTGCTGGAAGCCCTGGTAGACGTCGGCCATCGCCTTGACGGCCGCCAGCAGCGCCGTGACGGGAAAGATGGCGATCTTGTAGCCTAGCGCCTCCAGCTCGGGCCGGCTCAGCACCGGGGTGCGGCCGCGTTCCACCATGTTGGCCACCAGCGGCACGTCGAAGGCGCTGCCGATCCGGCGCATCTCCTGCTCGGATTCCGGCGATTCGACGAACAGGATGTCGGCGCCGGCCCGGGCGTAGGCCTCGGCCCGGCGCAGCGCCTCGTCCAGGCCCAGGCTGGTGCGGGCGTCGGTGCGGGCGATGATCAGGAAGTCGGGCGACCTGCGCGTATCCACGGCCACCTGGATCTTGCGCACCATGTCTTCCATCGGGATCACCCGCCGGCCGGGCGTGTGGCCGCACTTCTTGGGAAATTCCTGGTCTTCCAGCTGGATCGCCGCCGCCCCGGCCGCCTCGTAGCCGCGCATGGTGTGCCGCATGTTGAGCAGGCCGCCGTAGCCGGTGTCGGCGTCGGCGATCAGCGGCGTGCGGGCCATTCCGGCCATGGCGGTCACCCGTCCCACCATGTCGCTGTAGGTGGCCAGGCCGGCATCCGGCAGCCCCATGTGGGAGGCCACCGTGCCGTAGCCGGTCATGTACAGGGCGTCGAAGCCGAAGCTGTCGGCCAGCCGCAGCGACACCATGTCGAAAACGCCGGGGGCCACGACCAGCCCGGGCTCGCGGAGCCGGGCGGCCAGTGATCTTGCTGATACGGTCATGCGTGGAGCCTGGGGGTTTGGAGGTCCGGGGCACTTTAGCATCGGCCCCGCGATAGGGTGTTGGCTGACAGACAGAACGTGCACTACACGATCCAATGGAGGCTCTAACCCAGCAGGAGCACGCCATGTCCCAGCACGCCATCATTCGCGGTGAAGTCAGCTTCCGGGCCGGTGACGGCCCCATGATCCCGATCCCGGACGGGGCAGTCGAGATGGAACTGGCCGACGACAGCGCGACGCTCAGCTGGATCGAGTCCGACGGCACCCACGAATCGGCCGCCATCCCGCGCGACGAGTACGAGCGCTATCTGCAGGACGGCAAGATCAAGCTCGTCAACGGCTGAGGCGCCTGCCGCGTTGTAAGTGGGCAGGCCCGTCCGGGCCGCATTTCCAGCGACTCCTTACTTCGGGAAAACCCACATGAACAAGCTCCTCGCCATCCTGGCCGCCACCTTCTTCGCCGCTTCGTCCTTCGCCGCGTCCCACGTCGGCGCCCCGATGGCTGGCGCCTCGGCTGCCAAGCCGGCTGCCACCGCACCGGCTGCCACCGCCGCTGCCAAGACCGAAATGAAGGCCGACGCCAAGGCCGAAGAAAAGGCCGCCAAGGCCCAAGCCTCCGCCGACAAGAAGAAGGCAAGGGCTGAAGCCAAGGCCGCCAAGAAGGCAGCCGACGTAGAAAAGAAGAAGGCCAAGGCCGACGCCAAGGCTGCTGCCACCGCGACCAAGGCCAATGCCGAAGCCACTAAGGACAAGGCTGTTGCCAAGGCCAACGCCAACGAAACCAAGGCCGAAGTCAAGGCTGACGCAAAGAAGGAAGCCGCCAAGAAGTAATTCTTCGCGACTGATCCAAAAGCCCGCTTCGGCGGGCTTTTTGCATTTCAGGG
>JBBRSZ010000071.1:0-10218 GCA_038244915.1 Burkholderiales bacterium
CAACGCCGGCAACGACAGCTGCCCGTTGGTGGGCAACCACCCGGACGGCGCACGTTTTGTCATCGCCGCCGACCCCGCCAGTGGCCGGGCGCCGTTCATCGCCCAGGCCTTGCCGCAATTTGTCTCGACCCGCGGCGGCGACTACTTCTTCGCCCCCAGCATGACGGCGCTGCGCATGATCGGCATGGGCGTGACCGACCCGACCTGAAATCTGGCTGGCACGAACCGGCGCCGTACCAGCAGGCTGTCGGGCTTAACCGGGTTCTGTCGCGATAAGCCCGAGTTGGTAAGGTCAGCTGATGAAGTTTGATCGTATGAAGATGATTGAAGCGCTCCGCCTAGGGGTTCAGCGGATGCATTGCCCGCTGGAAGTGATGTTGGGGTGCGTGCGCTGGTACGCGGCCTACCCGCTGAGCTTTCGAGACATCGAGGAGATGATGGCCAAACGCGGTGTCTTCGTCGATCACTCCACGCTGCATCGCTGGTCGAGCAAGATGCTGCCGGTGATGGCGGCGATGTTTCGTCGGCGCAAGCGCCCGCCGGTCGGCCGAAGCTGGCGAATGGACGAGACCTGCGTGAAGATCAGCGGCCAGTGGAACTACCTGTACCGAGCGGTCGACCGTGATGGCGACACCGCCTGCTTCTTGCTGCGTGCCAAGCGAGACCATGCCGCGGCCCGGGAATTCTTCGAGTGAGCCTTGGATCTGCACGGCGTGCCTGAGAAGATCACGATAGACAAGAGTGGTGCAAACACGGCCGCCACCTTGAGCATTCAGGCCGATTGCGGCCTGCCCATCGAGATGCGCCAGTCGAAATACCTGAACAACCTCATCGAGCAGCACCACCGCGCCGTCAAACGCATCACCCGGCCGATGCTCGGCTTCAAGACCTTTCGTTGCGCTCGAATTTTGATCGCCGGCATCGAGGTCATGCACATGATCCGCAAAGGCCAACTCGGCGACATCAAAGACCAATCTTCGTCTGCAGCGAACCGGTTCTACTCCCTGGCTTTCTGACCGGTATCGGCCTCACGGCAATGCTTGGCCCCATCGCGCAATTGCGACAGGACCAACTTTGCAGCCTGTTCGCCTGCCGCTGGCACCCTGTCTGACCCGTCGTCTCCGATACTTCGGTCATGCGGCCCTTGACCCAATACCCGGTCGGACATCGATGAACCTGCGCTTCGTCGAAGCCTTCTACTGGGTTGTCACACTGCGCAGCGTGACGCGCGCTGCCGAGAAGCTGCACTTGACGCAAAGTGCCATGTCCAGCCGCATCGCGGCGCTCGAGCAGGAACTCGGCACGCTGCTGCTGGACCGGCGCGACCGCCAGTTTCGGGTCACGCTGGCCGGCCAGCGCTTTTTCGGTCATGCCGAGCGCCTGCTCGCGCTACAGCGCGAGATCCGGGCCGAGTTGGGTGCGTCCGTCGCGCAGCCGGTGCTGCTGCGCCTGGGCGCCTTCGAGTCGGCGCTGCATTCATGGCTGATGGACTGGGTGCGCAAGCTGCACGAGGCACAGCCCGGCATGGCGCTGGAGCTGACGGTCGAAACCTCGCCGGTACTCATCGACCAGCTCGCGCGCGGCACGGTGGACCTGACGATTGCAGCGCTGCCGGCCGACGGCAGCGGCGTGCGCGCGATGGCGCTCCCGTCGATGCCGATGGTGTTCGCCGGCCATGCCCAGCGCCACCGGCGGAGCCAATGGCAGCTGGCCGACATCGTCGGGCAAGATCTGCTGACTTTCCAGCGGGGCTCACAGCCGCACGTGGCGTTGCTGGACCTGCTGAGCCGGGCACGCCTGGAGCCGCCACGCATCCACACGGTGTCGTCGATCAGCGCGCTGGCGCAGTTGGTGGAAGACGGCCTGGGCATCGCGACGCTGCCTGCGGCCGTCGTGCAGCGCTTGAGCCAGCGCATGCCGCTACGCGCACTGGCCTGCGACGCCACCTTGCCGCCGCTGCCGGTGCACCTGAGCTGGCGCATCGACCCCAGTTCGGCAGCGCAGCAGCCGGTGATCGACAGCCTGCTCGCCCACCTCGGGGTGAACCCAGGGCATCGAAAAAATCGATGACCTGAGAGAGAAAGTTTTCGTTTGTCGGATTGCGCCGCAAGTTGCACGATTCCGCCATGATAAATTCGCTCTCGTCTCGTGACTTCGACGCCGGCGCCGCCGCACGCGGTGCTGAAGCCCGCCACCGCTTCCGTCGCGGCGGCCTGGCGGCGCACACCAGTGGCCTGGCCGACGACCTGGTGCAGGCCAACCTGGTGATCCTGCCCAGCGACTCGGCGCACGATTTTCTTCTGTACTGCCAGCGCAATCCGCGCCCATGCCCGTTGCTTGCGGTGGGCGACGCGGGCAGCCCGGCGCTGCCGTCGCTGGCCGCCGACCTCGATCTGCGCACCGACCTGCCGCGCTACCGCGTCTGGCGCGATGGCGAACTGGTGGACGAACCCAGCGACGTCAGCGGGCTGTGGCGCGACGACCTCGTCGCCTTCGCCATCGGCTGCTCGTTCTCGTTCGAATGGGCGATGCAGTCCGAAGGCATCCCCATTCGCCACATCGAGCAGGGCTGCAACGTGCCGATGTACCGCACCAACCTGCCCACCCAGGCCGCCGGCAGGTTCAGCGGCCCGATGGTGGTGTCGATGCGGCCACTGGCCGCCGCCGATGCGATCCGGGCGGTGCAGATCACGTCCCGGTTTCCTGCCGTGCACGGCGCGCCGGTGCACCTGGGCGACCCCTCGCAGATCGGTATTGCCGACCTCGGGCGGCCCGACTACGGCGACCCGGTGCGCGTGGCACCCGGCGAAATCCCGGTTTTCTGGGCCTGTGGTGTCACGCCGCAGGCGGCGCTGCGACAGGCGCGCCCGGCGTTTTGCATCACGCACGCGCCAGGCGCGATGCTGATCACCGATCTTCTCAACCACCAGCTGGCGAGCAGCTGATCCACCACCAAAGAGGACGTCCCGATGAAATCCTTCATGCTTGGCCTGAGCACCATCGCCTGTGCCTCCGCTGTCTGCGCGCAGACCAAGTGGGACCTGCCCAGCGGTTACCCGTCCAACACCTTCCAGACGAAGAACCTGGAGCAGTTTGCCGGCGACGTGAAGGCCGCCACCGCTGGCAAGCTGCTGATCACCGTGCACCCGGGCGGCTCGCTGTTCAAGCAGCCAGAGATCAAGCGCGCGATCCAGACCGGCCTGGCGCCGGCGGGTGAGTTCATCATCTCCGGGCTGGCCAACGAGAACCCACTCTTCGGCGCCGACTCGATCCCGGTCCTCGCCACCAGCTATGCCGATGCCAAGCGTCTGTACGACGCGGCCAAGCCGGTGCAGGCCAAGGTGCTGGCCGGCCAGGGCATCAAGGTGCTGTTTTCGGTGGCGTGGCCGGGCCAGTCGCTGTACTCGGTCAAGCCGATCAACACGGCCGACGATTTCAAAGGCACGAAGATGCGTGCCTACAACCCGGCCACAACCAAGATCGCGCAGATGTTGGGGGCATCGCCGGTAACGATCCAGCTGCCCGAGCTGGGTCAGGCCCTGGCCACCGGCGCGACCAACAACTTCCTGACCTCCAGCGCCAGTGGTGCCGACGGCAAGCTGTACGAACAGGTGAAGTTCTTCTACCCGGTCAACGCCTGGCTGCCGCGCAATGTGACGGCGGTGAGCCAAAAGGCCTTCGACGGGCTGGATAAAACGACTCAGGACGCCGTGCTCAAGGCTGCGGCCGACGCCGAGGTGCGGGGCTGGAAGGCCAGCGAGCAGGTCGACACCGACTCCATCAAGATCCTGGTCGACAACGGCGTGAAAGTGGCGCCGCCGTCTGCCAGCGTGCTGGCCGCACTGGAAAAAATCGGCGAGCAGATGACGGCCGACTGGCTGGCCTCGGCCGGGGCCGACGGCAAGACCATCATCGACGCCTACCGCAAGAAGTAAGGCGCGCCATGAAGCGAGCCGTAAAAGCAGTCGCCGGGACAGCCCGTAAAGGCACCCGACGCCGTCGGCGCGGCCCAGACCTTGACAGGATTGCACGATGCTGAACCGGCTCGCCTTTGGCTTCTACAAGGTCTTGCTCGTGCTGTCCGGGCTGGCGATGGTCGGCGCCTTCGTGTCGATCATGCTCAACATCCTGGCGCGCACCTTCGGCTGGGTGCTGCCGGGGCTGGACGGATACGCCGGCTATGCGATTGCGGCCGCGCTGTTCCTGGCGCTGCCCGCCACGCTGCAGAACAACGAGCACATCCGCGCCACGCTGCTGCTCGACCACGTGCGGCCGGGCATCCGCGGCGCGCTGGAGCTGGTGGCGCTGTTGATGGGCGTCGGCATCTCGGCCTACCTGGCGTGGTTCTCGGTGCGCCTGGTTTGGGTGTCGTACACGCTGCACGACGTGGCACCCACGGGGGACGCCACACCGCTGTGGATCCCGCAGCTGAGCATGGCGCTGGGCTGCGTCGGCTTTGCGCTGGCGTTCATGCAGGCGCTGTGGTCGCGCTGGTCGGGCGACACGTTCTTTGCCGAAGTGTCGGGCGAAGCGCTGCACGCCGACTGATCAGCCCTCCCCACACTCGAACAACGAGAACCCCCCATGGACGTCCTTGTCGCTACCGGCCTGATCGTGCTGCTCTTCATCGCCCTGGCCTCGGGCTTGTGGATCGGCATGGCGCTGATCGCCGTCGGCCTGGTCGCGATGGAGCTGGCCACCAGCCGCCCGGTCGGCGACAGCATGGTGCTGACGATCTGGGGATCAACCTCGAGTTGGACGCTGACGGCGCTGCCGCTGTTCCTGTGGATGGGCGAGATCCTGTTTCGCACCAAACTCAGCGAGGACATGTTCAAGGGCCTGGCACCCTGGCTGAACCGTCTTCCGGGTCGGCTGCTGCATGTCAACGTGATCGGCAGCACGATCTTCGCCGCGGTGTCGGGCTCGTCAGCGGCCACCTGCGCCACCATCGGCCGCATCTCGCTGCCCGAGTTGCGCCAGCGTGGCTACCCCGAGTCACTGGCGGTGGGGTCGCTGGCCGGTGCCGCCACGCTGGGCCTGCTGATCCCGCCGTCGATCATCATGATCGTCTACGGCGTGGCGGCCGACGTGTCGATCGCCAAGCTGTTCATCGCTGGCGTCTTGCCAGGCCTGGTGCTGGCCACTTTGTTCATGGGCTACATCGCCGTCTGGTCGCTGCTGCATCCGGACCAGATCCCGGCGGCCGATCCGCCGTCGAGCCTGGCGACCAAGCTGTACGCCTCGCGCCACTTGATCCCGGTCGTGCTGCTGATCGGCGCCGTGCTGGGGTCGATCTACTCCGGCGTGGCCACCGCCACCGAGGCTGCGGCGATCGGCGTGCTCGGCTCGCTGGTGGTCGCCGCGGTGGAAGGCAGCCTTAGCTGGAAGCACTTTGTCGAAGGCGTGGGCGCGGCCTGCCGCGTCTACTGCATGATCGGCCTGATCCTGGCGGGTGCGGCCTTCCTGACGTTGGCGATGGGCTTTGTCGGCTTGCCGCGCCACTTGGCTGAGTTCATCACGGCGCAGCACCTGTCGCCGTTCGGGTTGGTGCTGGCGTTGACCGTCTTCTACCTCGTGCTGGGCTGCTTTTTGGACGGTATCTCGATGGTGGTGCTGACGATCGGCGTGTTGCTGCCCACGGTGCAAGCCGCGGGCTTCGATTTGATCTGGTTCGGCATCTTTACGGTGCTGCTGGTGGAACTGGCGCAGATCACGCCTCCGGTCGGCCTGAACTTGTTTGTGCTGCAAAGCCTCACCAAGCACGACCTGACCTACGTGGCGCGCACCGCAATGCCGATGTTCGTGATCATGCTGCTGGCCGCTGTGTTGTCGTACTTCGGGCAGTCGCTGATCCTGTGGCTGCCCAACCGGATGTGAGCCCATGGATCGACCCGCGCTGGACGTGCGAGTGCTCGATGCAGGTGACGCGGCCTTCACCGTCGAGTTCGGCGATCAGATCGACCCGACACTGCTGGCAGCGGTGACCGCGCTGGACCACAGCATCGCCCGAGAGCAGGCTGCCGGACGTCTGCCCGGGCTGATCGAGACCATGCCCACCTTCCGTTCGTTGACGGTGTTTTTCGAGCCGCTTGTGACCAACCGCGCGGCGCTGATCCAGGCGCTTCGGCCACTGATCGACAGCGCCGGCGATGCGCCGCCGATGACGGGCCGGGGCTGGCGCCTGCCGGTCTGCTACGAGGGCGACGCCGGCCCCGACTTGGCGGACACCGCGCGGATGATCGACGCCTCGGTGGACGAACTGGTGGCGCTGCACAGCGGGGCCGAGTACCGCGTCCAGATGCTCGGATTTCTGCCCGGCTTCCCGTTCATGGGCGGCGTTCCGGCGCGGCTGCACCTGCCGCGCCGCAGCCAGCCCCGCGTGCGGGTGCCGGCTGGCAGCGTGGCGGTGGCTGGCGGTCTGGCTGCCATCTACCCTTGGGAAAGCCCGGGTGGCTGGCACCTGTTGGGCCGTTGTCCGGTGCCGCTGTTCGACGCCAGGCGAGATTCGCCAGCGCTGCTGGGCGTCGGTGACCGGGTGCGCTTCGCGCCGGTGGGCATGGTCGAATACTGCCGGCTTGAGCAGGGGCTGCGCGCCGGCGAAATCGATCCAGCGCATTACCTTTTCGAACTACCGACCGCAGCGGACGCCGCATGACGGGCAGCTTGATCGAGGTCATCGCGGTCGGTGCCTTCGCGTCGGTACAGGACTGCGGGCGGCGCGGCTTTCGCCGCATCGGCGTGCCGTGGTCCGGCGTGCTCGACCCGCGGTTGATGCGCATCGCCAACGCCCTGGCTGGCAATGCCGAAGGTACCCCGGTGATCGAATGCTTCGACGGTGGACTGCAGCTGGCCGCGCGCGGCGCGGCCGTGCGCATCGCGGTGGCTGGCGACGCGGTGATCGAGCACGAGAGTGCCGGCGAGCGCCGCGTGTTGGCCAGCTGGCGATCCGTGTGCCTGGCCGATGGCGACACGCTGCGCATCCGCCGCATCACAAATAGTCGCATCGCCGTCGTTGCCGTCGAGGGTCTGGCGCTTCCGCTGGTGCTGGGCAGTGCATCGACCTACGCGCGCGCTGCACTCGGCGGCCTGGACGGTCGCCCGTTGCGTGCTGGGCAGCAACTGCCGGTGCTGCCGGCCAGCGTGCGCAGCGAGCTGATGCTGGCCGAGCCACCAAAACCCACGGGCGACCGGGTACGCGTCATCGCCGGGCCGCAGGCCGACCACTTCACCGAGGCCGCTCTTGCCGCCTTCGTCGATGCCGACTACCTGGTCAGTACAGACGCCGACCGCATGGGTATTCGACTGCAAGGCGCCGCGCTGGCGCATGTCGGTGCCCCTGAGATCGTCTCCGACGCGACGGTGCCGGGCTCGATCCAGGTGCCGGGCAGCGGCCAGCCGATCGTGCTGCTGGCCGACGCGCAGACCGCCGGCGGCTACCCCAAGATCGGCACCATCGTCAGCGCCGACCTGCCACGCCTGGCTGCGGCGCGGCCCGGAGATAGTCTGCGCTTCGCCTGGGTAGACGCTGCAGTGGGCGAAGCCCTGGCCCGCGCCGCCGAGGCCCACACCCGCACTCTGTTGGCATCGCTGCGGCCGCTGCTATCCGCAGGCATCGATGAATCTGCGCTTTACGTGGGCAACCTGGTGACCGGGTTCATCCACGCGATGGCGCCGGAATACGCTCACGACACCACTGCCGTCGCCACGCCGCCTTCGCCCACACTCTTTGGACCGCACCATGAAAATCAACCTCAACGCTGACCTCGGCGAAGCCTACGGTGCCTGGCGGATGGGCGACGATGCGGCGCTCCTGGGCGTCGTCCGCGCCGCCAATATCGCCTGCGGCTTCCATGCGGGTGATCCGCTGGTGATGCGCAACACCGTTCGCACGGCGCTGGCTGCGGGCGTCGAACTCGGCGCCCATCCCGCTTATCCCGACCTGCAGGGCTTCGGCCGACGGCCGATGCAGATGGCGCCGGCCGAGCTCGAGGCGGCGGTGATCTACCAAGTCGGGGCGCTGGCCGGTATGGCGGCGGCCGAGGGCGGACGGCTGACGCACGTCAAACCGCACGGCGCCCTGAACAACCAGGCCTGTGAAGACCCGGCCCTGGCTGACTGCGTCGCGCGCGCGGTGCGCGCCGTCGATCGCGAACTGATTTTGTTGGCACCGGCGCTGTCGCACCTGTCGACGGCCGGCCAGCGCGCCGGCCTGCGTGTGGCCAACGAGGTTTTTGCTGACCGCTTGTATACCGATGCCGCCACGCTGGCGCCACGCAACCAGCCCAACGCCGTGCTGCACGACGACGCCGCCGTGGTCGCGCATGTCATGCGCATGCTCGACGCCGGGGGCATCGTCGCGGAAAGCGGCAAAGTGCTGCCGACCACGATGCACAGCATCTGTGTACACGGCGACACGCCGGGTGCGGTGGCCAATGCGATGCGGCTGCGATCTGCGCTGGAAGACGCTGGCTGGCAGGTGACAGGGCTTGTCGAGGCGCTGGCTGGCTGATGCCGATCGGCGGACCGCGAGCCAGCGCAGCGCCGCGCTGCTGCCGTTGCGGTTGCCGGTGGCAGCAGCAGTCGAAGCGCTGAAGGAAGTGGCCTCGGCGGGCGCTGCGGCTGCGCCGGATCAACCCGTTCGGCGCCGGCCGCCGACGTCTCGTCGCTGGGCAAGGCTGCGGCCGGGCCGTCAGCCGGGCTGTTGGCAGTTTGGCTCATGTTGCTGTCCCGACTGCGCCCTTGCACCGGCCACGGGCATGATGGCCTGCGCTGCTGTGTTGCGGCATCTCTAAAAACGACGATGGCACGACAACGCTGCGGCTGATGGTCGTCGGCGTGCCCGGCCCGTCCCTACCCTACCCTGCCCGACCCGCAGCCGCAGCGGCGCCCGGCACCCCGGTGTCACCACCGCGCTACCGGGCCACCTTGCCGGCTGCTACGCTGGCCGGCCCAATCCGCCCAGGAGCCCCGCGATGAAGTACACCCGACTCGGCCGCAGCGGTCTGAGCGTTTCACGCCTGTGCCTGGGCTGCATGACCTACGGTGTGCCCGAGCGCGGCGCCCATCCCTGGACGTTGGACGAGGCCACCAGCCGGCCGCTGATCCGGCAGGCGGTGGAGTTGGGCATCAACTTCTTCGACACCGCCAACGCTTATTCGGACGGCACCTCCGAGGAGATCGTCGGCCGGGCGCTGCGCGACTTTGCGCGACGCGACGAGATCGTGGTCGCCACCAAGGTGCGCTATGCCAACCGCAAGGCGCCCAACGTCGGCGGGCTGTCGCGCAAGGCGATCTTCTTCGAGATCGACGCCAGCCTGCAGCGCCTGGGTATGGACTACGTTGACCTGTACCAGATCCACCGCGCTGACCCGCACACGCCTATCGAGGAGACGATGGAGGCGCTGCATGATGTCGTCAAGGCCGGCAAGGCGCGCTACATCGGCGCGTCGTCGATGCACGCCTGGCAGTTTGCCAAGGCCCAACAAGTGGCGCGGCAACACGGCTGGACGCCGTTCGTCAGCATGCAGCCCGAATGGAGCCTGCTCTACCGCGAAGAAGAACGCGAGATGCTGCCGCTGTGCCGCGACCAGGGGGTGGGCGTGATCCCCTGGAGCCCGCTGGCGCGGGGCCGGCTGGCCCGGCCCTGGGGCGAGCACACGCCGCGCATCGCCAGCGACGTGTTCGGCACGGGCTTGTTCGCCCACACCGAGTCGGCCGACCGCGGCGTGGCGGACGCGCTGGCGGTGCTGTCGGCACAGCGCGGCCTGCCCCGTGCGCAACTGGCGCTGGCCTGGCTGCTGCGCCAGCCGGGGCTGACAGCACCGATCATCGGCGCGTCCAAGCCCGGGCATTTTGACGACGCGGTAGCAGCGCTGACGCTCACGCTGAGTGATACCGAAGCCGCTGCGTTGGAAGCACCCTACCTGCCGCATGCAGTGGTGGGCTTCGAGTAAGCCGCCCCATTTTCCTTCGACCACAAGCCATTCAATGGAGACCCAAGCATGAGCAAACTCAACCACAAGATCGCCTGGATCACCGGCGCGGGCACCGGCATCGGGCTGGCCGGCGCAGTCGCACTGGCGCAGGCCGGCGCGGTGGTGGTGATGTCGGGCCGGCGCGAAGCGGTGCTGGCGGCCGAGGCCGACAAAATCCGCGCCGCCGGTGGCCGCGCCGAGGTTGAGGTGCTGGATGTGGCCGACGCCGGCGCGGTGGCGGCGG
>JBBRSZ010000072.1:0-9917 GCA_038244915.1 Burkholderiales bacterium
CGCTCGCGCGCCATCTGCTCTTCCAGTTGCGCGCGGCCCTGCTTGATCACGGCGATCACCTTGGCCCGGTCCTTGTGGTGCGGGTACATCTTCTCGAACAGGGCCAGGTTGTGACGGCGAAAGCGCATCGCCTGCCGCCGCGCCTCTCCCGCGGGGTAACCCAGCACCTCCAGCACGGTGCGGCCACTGCGCAGGCTCGATTCGAAAACCTCGCGTTCCACCCGCGTCACGCCCAGGTCGCGCAATTCGTTCCAGTGCGTGACGTCACGAGCCCGCGCCACGATTTCGAGCTGCGGGAAGTGTTCGCTGGCCAGCCGCACGATCGCCAGCGACTGTTCGGTGTCGTCCACGGCGATCACCAACACCTTGGCTTGCGCGGCGCCGGCGGTGCGCAGCAGGTCGAGGCGGGTCGCATCGCCGTAGAACACCTTGTAGCCGAACGAGCGCGCCGCCTCGATCATGTCGGCGTCGTGGTCCAGCACCGTGGCGGCCAGGCCCTGCGCGTTGAGCAGGCGGCCGACGATCTGGCCGTAGCGACCGAAGCCGGCGATGATGACCGGCGCATTCTGCGGCTCGGAAATCTCCTCCAGCTGGCGGGTATGGCCGGCCATGAAGCGGGGCATGAGCAGGCGGTCGATCGCCACCAGCAGCAGTGGGCTGATCAGCATCGAGATGGCGACGGCGCCGATCAACAGCGATGCCATCTCCGGAGTCAGCACCCGCGAGCCGGCGGCGGCCTGGAACACGACGAAGGCGAACTCCCCGCCTTGCGCCAGCAGCAGCGTGAACACCGGCCGGTCCTGCACCGGCAGGCCCATCAACCGTGCCACGGCATAGATCACGATGGCCTTGAGCAGCAGCAGGCCGACCACGATGGCGGCCATCAGGCCCGGCGAGCGCGCGATCACGCCGAAGTCGATGCTCATGCCCACCGCGATGAAGAACAGGCCGAGCAGCAGGCCCTTGAACGGCTCGATGTCGGTTTCCAGCTCGCGCCGGTATTCGCTCTCGGCCAGCAGCACGCCGGCCAGGAAGGCGCCCAGCGCCATCGACAGGCCGACCAGCTGCATCAACGCCGCGATCGCCACCACCAGCAGCAGCGAGGCGGCGGTGAAGATCTCGGGCGTGTTGCTCTTGGCGATCCAGCGCAGCAGCGGCCGGATCACCAGCCGGCCACCCAGGATGATGCCGGCCACCACGCCGACGATCTTGAGCGCGTCCCAGATCCAGCCATCGCCCGCCACTTGACCGGCTTCGGAGGAGGAGGCTAGCAACGGCAGCAAGGCCAGCACCGGGATGGCGGCGACGTCCTGGAACAGCAGGATCGAGAACCCGGCCTGGCCCGCCGACGTGCGCAGCAGGTTGCGCTCGCCCATCACCTGCAGCGCGATCGCGGTGGAGGACAGCGCCAGCCCGAGCGCGGCCACCAGGCTGACCCGCCACGTCGCGCCGGCCAGCATGGCCGCGACCAGCAACACGGCGGCGCAGCCCAGCACCTGCGCCGAACCCCAGCCGAAGATCGGTCGGCGCAGGCTCCACAGCCGCTTCGGTTCGAGCTCCAGGCCGACCAGGAACAGCATCAGGACCACGCCGAATTCGGCGAAATGCAGGATGTCCTCGACGTTGGTCACCAGCCCCAGGCCCCAGGGGCCGATCGCGATGCCGGCGGCCAGGTAGCCGATGATGGAACCCAGGCCCAGGGCCCGCGCCAGCGGCACCACCAACACGGCGGCGCCCAGATAGATCAGGCTGTTGGTGAGCCAGGCCGGGGCGTGCTCCATCAGGCGCTTCCTTGCGGCAGGTCGGTGGCCGGCACGACGCAGGCCGGGCAATCCAGCACGTCGTCCATCTCGGGCCAGTCGGGATAATTCAGGAGCTTGTCGCGGAACACGGCGGCGTGCGCAGCGATCTCCTCGTCGCTGGCCTGGTGGGACCCGTACAGCACCATCGGCGGCAGGAAGCGCAGACCGCACAGCGCGGCGGTCTGCTCGTAGGGCGGCAGGAAGGCGTCGAAAAAGTAGCGGTTGTAGCCCTGCGGATGGTAAGAGGCTTCGGCGCTGCCGGTGCTGGCGACCAGCCACAGGTCCTTGCCCTGCAGGGCCGCGCCGCCGCCGTAGGCCCAGCCGCGCGCCAGCACCTCGTCCAGCCACAGCTTCATCAGCGCTGGCATCGAATACCACTGCATCGGGTGCAGCAGCACGATCAGCTGCGCCGCCTGCGCGCGCGCCTGTTCGGCCGGCACGTCGATGTCGTAATCGGGGCTGCTGGTGAAGAGGTCGTTGACGTCCACACCAACAAGGCCGCTGGCGGCGTCCAGCAGTTGGCGGGTGACGCGCGATTCGCGCAGATTGGGATGCGCCGCCAGCACGTAAACCGGGCTGGGCGACGCGGGAGGGGACGGCTCATCCATGTCGGTAACATAGCGCAACTGCGCCAGTTCCCGCAGCCCGTCCCAAAAACCAGGAGTTGCTCATGCCGGTCGTGGTTGTAGCCAATCCAAAAGGCGGTGTCGGAAAGTCCACCATGGCGACCAACATCGCCGGGTATTTTGCCAGCCGCGGCCATGCCGTCATGCTCGGCGACGCCGACCGGCAGCAGTCGTCGCGGCTCTGGCTGGGCTTGCGTCCCCCGGGCGCGCGGCCGATCTCCACCTGGGAGCTGGGGCACGAACACATCGCCAAGCCGCCCAAGGGCACCACGCATGTGGTGCTGGACACGCCGGCCGGCATGCACGGCCGCATCTTCAAGGAAGTGCTGGCGCTGGCCGACAAGGTGGTGGTGCCGCTGCAGCCCAGCGTGTTCGACATCTTCGCCACCCGCAGCTTCCTCGACGAGCTGGCCGAGCACACCCGGGCCGCGCGCATGCACGTGGGCATCGTCGGCATGCGGGTCGACGAGCGTACCATTGCCGCCGACAAGCTGCACGACTTCGTCGACAGCCTGGGCCTGCCGGTGCTGGGCTACCTGCGCCAGACCCAGAACTACATCCAGCTGGCCGCGCGCGGACTGACCCTGTTCGACGTGGCGCCTGGCCGGGTGGAGCGCGACCTGCAGCAGTGGCAGGGCATTTGTCGCTGGCTCGACAGGTAAGCCCAGGGCGCGCGGCTACATTGAAGGAATGAAAACCTTCGAGAATCTCGCCGACCTCACCGCCTTGGTCGGGCAGGACGTCGCGGTCAGCGACTGGCACACCGTCACCCAGGAGCAGGTGAACCTGTTTGCCCAGGCGACCGGCGACCACCAGTGGATCCACGTGGACGTGGAGCGGGCGAAGGCCGGGCCCTTCGGCGCGCCGATCGCCCACGGCTTTCTCACGCTGTCCTTGCTGCCGACCTTCTTCCAGACCGCGATGGAGATCCGCAACACCGGGATGGGCGTCAACTACGGCCTGAACAAGGTGCGGTTCACGTCTCCGGTGCCGGTCGGCAGTCGCCTGCGCGGCCGGATGAAGCTGCTGGCCTGCGATCCGATCGACAACGCCGGAGTGCAGATGACGTGGCTGGTCACGGTGGAACGCGAGGGCTCGGACAAGCCGGCTTGCGTCGCCGAATCGCTGACCCGCCGCTATCCGTAGCGCCTCGCCAAAGAAAAAACCCGCCGGGATCACTCCAGGCGGGTTTTTTTTGCGGCCCTTCGCGGGGCCTGCTGGCTTTACATGCTGCTGGTTTCGCCGGCCGGGATCTGGCCCAGGCGCAGGGCTTGCGTGGCTTGCGCACGCACGTCGGCGCGCACAGCCTGGGAGGTGACGGCCATGACACGGGAGCCGGCCGGTTCCTGGCTGTGGGTACGGGCGACGATGACGGCCTCGGCCTTGACTTCGGCGCGAGTGCGGGTGCCGTTGAACTGGACTGCGTATTGCGAAGCATCGGCTTCGTCGGCGTGGACGGCGACGGAAGCAACGGCGGACAGGGCGGCCAGGGTGGCGACGGCGAAGAAACGGGCTGCGTTCATGATGTTTTCCTAGAAAAGAAGTTGGATGACAGTTCCGGGCATGGGGGGCTCGTTTGGGTCCCTCTGTCCAGCTCGGTGAGTCGTCTTGGCTTGACATCGGCTCATCGATGCAGTGACTGTATTCGTATCACTTCAATCAAAAAATACCGTTTAAAACAATTGACTATTGATAAATCGGCAATAATTGGTCCAGGAGGGTTCCATGGACCGGCTGCAGTCGATGCGCGTGTTTCAACAGGTGGTGGATGAGGGCGGGTTCGCGGCGGCGGCCCGCAAGCTGGACCTGGCGCCGGCCGTGGTGACGCGGCTGGTGACCGACCTCGAGCAGCATCTGGGTGTCCGGTTGCTGCAGCGCACGACGCGCCGGTTGTCGCTGACCGATGCCGGCAAGGCCTACCTGGAGCGCCTGCGCCTGATCCTGAGCGACATCGACGAGGCCCAGGGCGTCGCCCAGTCCCACACCCAGGAGATGGCCGGAACGCTGCGCCTGCTCGCGCCGCCGGTGGCGGCGACCCACATGATCGCGCCGCTGGTTGCGGGCTTTCGTCGCCTGCATCCGGGCGTGCTGATCGAGATCGATGTCGACGACAGTCCCGACCCGGCGGTGCATGACTACGACCTCGCGGTTCTCAACGGCGCCGTGCAACTGGACGCCGACGTCATCTCGCGCACCATCATTCTGAGCCAGGCGGTGTTCTGCGCCTCGCCCGATTACCTGCGCCGCAACGGCACGCCGCAACAGCCGCAGGATCTGCTGCGGCACCAATGCCTGCGGCTGCGGATGCGGGGCATGCGGCTGCGGCCGCTGACGCTGATCGACCCGGATCATGGCGACCGAACCATGGAACTCGACCTGCCTGCGGTGCTGATCGCCAATCACACCGATACCCTGCTGCGGGCCGCGCTCGAGGGCGCCGGCATCAGCAGCCAGCCGGTGGACCTGCTGGCCCCGTTGCTCAAGACCGGCCAGCTGCGCCGGGTGCTCGCGCCCTGGATCACCAACCGCTTGAGCATGGTGGCCGCGGTGCCCAGCCGCAAGTTCATGCCGCTGCGCACCCGTGCCTTCCTCGACTACCTGGTGGAGCAGACCCGGCGCACCGTCGCCAGCCTGGGCCCCGACGCGCCGCCGGCGGCCGAGGGAAAGTGAGCCTGCCCGCAGTCAGGTCGGCGGCGGCGCGAAGCCGTTCTGCCGCCAGGCCTCGAACACCGTGACGGCGACGGCGTTGGAAAGGTTCAGGCTGCGCTGACCGGCCCGCATCGGCAGCCGCAGCCGCTGCGCCGGCGCGAACGACTCGCGCAGCTGCGGCGCCAGGCCTCGCGTCTCCGAGCCGAACACCAGCCAGTCGCCCGGCGCGAAGGCGACGTCATGCACGGCGCGAGTGCCGTGGGTGGTGAGGGCGAACATGCGCTCGCGCGCTGGCTGTTCGGACGCAACGAAGCCATCCCAGCTCGCATGGCGCAGCACGTCGGCGTACTCGTGATAGTCCAGCCCGGCGCGCCGCATGTGCTTGTCGTCCATCGAAAAGCCCAACGGCTCGATCAGGTGCAGGCGGCAGCCGGTATTGGCCGCCAGCCGGATCACGTTGCCGGTGTTGGGGGGAATTTCGGGCTCGACCAGGACGATGTTGAACATGGGCGGCTATTGTGGCGCCGCCGCCTCGGGCTCGTCGGTGCGTGCCAGCACGATGGCGGTGATGTGCGCCGCGCCCGCCTGGCGCAAGGCCTCGGCTGCGCCGAACAGCGAGGCGCCGCTGGTCATGACGTCGTCCACCAGCACGATGCGCCGGTCCTGGATCTCCGCTGCCCGCAACGGGTCCACCGCAAACGCGCCCCTCACGTTGCGCAGCCGAGCCGCCAGGCCAAGTTCCGCCTGCGCCGGCGTGTTCCGGACCCGTAGCAACAGGTCGGGGCGCAGCTTGGCCGGAGCCAGCGCGCGCGCCAGCTCGAGCGCTTGGTTGAAGCCGCGCTCGGCCAGCCGCTCGCGCGATAGAGGCATCGGCAGCACGTGCTGCGCTTCCTCCAGCGCGGGTTCGACCCAGGGCACGCTGCGCATCAGCGCGGCCAGGGGTCCAGCCCAGCCCGGCTGGCTCTGGAACTTGAATTGCGTCACCAGCCGGGACCAGGGGTAGCTGTAACTGACGGCCGCCAGGCAGCGGTCCAGGGGCGGCGGCTCGAGCAGGCAGCGGCCGCAGCGATCGACACCCGCGGAAACCGGCAGGGCGCAGGTGGCGCAGCGCGGTTTCGGCTGGGCGAAGCGCACGACGCAGGCTTCGCAGACCGGCTGCGCCGGCCAGCCGTGGCACACGGCGCACTGGCCCGGGATGGCCGCCTTCAACCCTTCGATCCAGTCGCGCAGCATCGGCTCAATATACTCGTCGGACTTCCCCGGCCACGGCCAGAAGTTTCGCCGCATGGCCACCGAACGTCCCCCGACCATCGACCCCGTCGCCGCCGCCCATTGGGAGCAGGTGGCGCCTGCGCGTTCGCCCTGGCTGCACGAGGAAGTCGGGCGCCGGATGGAAGACCGGCTGCAGTGGATCAAGCTCAAGCCGGCGGCGTGGGCCGACTGGGAGCCGGTGCGCGGCGGCCTGCAGGCGCATGCGCTGGTCGAGGCTCGCTACCGCGACTCGCCAATCCTGGTCGCCAGCGCGCGGCCGGCCGTCACCCGCAAGGCGCTGAAGGCGATTGCCCGCCCCTGGTGGCGGCGCATCGGCGCACCGGCGCCGCAGATCGGCGCATTGCCCGACGGGAAGGCGCAGATGCTCTGGGCCAACATGGCGCTGCACCTGTCGCCCGATCCGCAGGCGCTGATCGCGCACTGGCAGCGGGCGCTCGCGGTTGACGGCTTCCTGATGTTTTCCTGCCTCGGGCCCGACAGCCTGCGCGAGCTGCGCCAGCTGTACGTGGCGATGGGCTGGCCGCCGCCGGCGCACGAGTTCACCGACATGCACGACTGGGGCGACATGCTGGTGGCGGCGGGCTTCGCCGAGCCGGTGATGGACATGGAACGCATCACCCTGACCTGGGACTCGCCGCTCAAGCTGCTGGCCGAACTGGCGCAGCTGGGCAGCAACCTCCATCCACGGCGATTTACCGCGTTGCGCGGGCGCCGCTGGCGCAAGGAGCTCGAGGCGGCGCTGGTGTCGCAGTTGGGCGGCGTCGACGGCCGGCTCGCGCTGACCTTCGAAATCATCTACGGCCATGCGCTCAAGCCGGCGCCGCGGGTCAGGATGAGCGCAGAGAGCGCCGTCTCGCTGGCCGACATGCGCGCACTGCTGCAGGCGGAGAAAGGGCCGCGTGGTTAAGGCCGCGTTCGCGCCGGATGCCGGGATAACCCGCGCTACAATGCGCGGTTGATTTTGTGAGCATTCATCTGTGTCGAATCCGGTTTTTCGCTTCGCCACTGTCCAGGGCCAGAACATCCACTGGTTTTTGCAGCGCAACTGCTCGGTCACGCCGGCCCAACTGGCCTGGCTGTACGTGTCGCTGTGCGTGGTGTCGCTCGGAATCGGGACGGTGTTCTGGTGGCATGGGGCGACGCTGGTGCTTCCCTTCGCCTGGATCGAGCTGGTCGCGGTCGGTGCGGCGTTCGTGGTGTATGCGCGCCACGCGGCCGACGGCGAGCGGATTTCGCTGCAGGGCCGCCAGCTGGTGGTGGAGCTGGAAAGCGCGGGCCGGCTGGAGCGCGCCGAGTTCGACCGCGAATGGGTCCGCGTGGAGCCCAGCGCGGCCGACCGGTCGCTGATCGAGGTGTCGGGCCGGGGCCGTTCGGTCAACGTTGGGCGTTATCTGCGGCCCGAGCTGCGGCCGGCGCTGGCACAGGAGATTCGAAGGGCCCTGCGCGATGGCGCGTGAGGGCGCACTGCGGGCCGCGAGGACGGCCGGGATTGGTTTATTTGAGGCTTAAGGCACAGTCAAGACTATGAAGAGCATTTCCAACAAGCTGGCTTCGCTGCTGCTCCTGACGGGCGCGTTCAATGGCGCCGCCTGGGCGGTCGGTGACCTGCCGGGCGGCCCGGCTGTGCGCCAGCTCAACCTGCATCCGGCGGTGACGCGGATCGCTTCGGAGCAGGCCTGGCTGCACTGGTTCATGATGATCGCCTGCCTGGTGATCTTTCTGGCGGTGTTCAGCGTGATGTTCTATTCGATCTGGAAGCACCGCAAGTCGAAGGGCCACAAGCCGGCCAACTTCCACGAGTCGGTCACGGTCGAAGTGATCTGGACCATCATCCCCTTCATCATCGTGATCCTGATGGCGCTGCCCGCCACCAAGGTGCTGGTGGCCTCCAAGGACACCAGCAACGCCGACCTGACCATCAAGGCCACCGGCTACCAGTGGAAGTGGGGCTACGACTATCTCAGCGGCGAAGGCCAGGGCGTGTCCTTCCTGTCCACCCTGGACTCGACCCACCGCGAGATGTCCAACGACGGCGCCAAGGGCGACATGCCGGACAACTATTTGCTCAAGGTCGACAACCCGCTGGTGGTGCCGGTCAACAAG
The DNA here is from genome assembly GCA_038244915.1 of Burkholderiales bacterium. GTDB lineage: Bacteria > Pseudomonadota > Gammaproteobacteria > Burkholderiales > Burkholderiaceae_C > Ramlibacter. The sequence goes on from JBBRSZ010000072.1 coordinate 8,453, forward strand.
AAGATCCGCATCATCACCACCGCCAACGACGTGATTCACGCCTGGGGCGTGCCGGCCTTTGGCGTCAAGCAGGACGCGATCCCCGGCTTCGTGCGCGACACCTGGTTCCGCAGCGAGAAGACCGGCGACTTCTACGGCCAGTGCTACGAGCTGTGCGGCAAGGAGCACGCCTACATGCCGATCCACGTGAAGGTGCTGTCCGCGCAGGACTACACCGCCTGGACCGCCGGCGAAATGAAGAAGATGGCGGCCAAGCTCGATGACCCGGCCAAGGTCTGGGCGCTGGACGACATCACCAAGCGCGGCGAGAAGGTCTATGCCGCCAACTGCGCCGCCTGCCACCAGCCCAACGGCAAGGGCGCCGGCCCGATCCTGCCGCTGGACGGCTCGGCCATCGTGCAGGACGCCGACAAGACCAAGCAGATCCACGTGCTCCTGAACGGCCGCAACGCCATGCCCTCCTGGAAGCAGCTGTCGGACACCGACATCGCCGCCGTGATCAGCTACACCAAGAACAACTGGTCCAACAAGACCGGCCAGCTGGTGCAGCCGGCTGAAGTCCTGGCCCAGCGTGGCAAGTAAGCGTTGCTCGAAGAATTGACAAGGAAATCCCGATGAGTGCAGTCCTCGACCCCCACGGCCACGCCGGTCACGGCGATCACGACGACCACCACGACCACGCCCCGACGGGCTGGCGCCGCTGGGTGTTCGCCACCAACCACAAGGACATCGGCACGCTGTACCTGCTGTTCTCGTTCACCATGCTGATGGTCGGCGGGCTGCTGGCCATGCTGATCCGCGCCGAGCTGTTCCAGCCCGGCCTGCAGTTCGTCAATCCCGAGCTGTTCAACCAGCTCACCACGATGCACGGCCTGATCATGGTGTTCGGCGCGATCATGCCGGCCTTCGTCGGCTTCGCGAACTGGATGATCCCGATGCAGATCGGCGCGGCTGACATGGCCTTCGCGCGGATGAACAACTTCAGCTTCTGGCTGCTGATCCCGGCGGCGCTGATGCTGGTCGGTTCCTTCTTCATGCCGGGCGGCGCCCCCGCCGCCGGCTGGACGCTGTACGCGCCGCTGACGCTGCAGATGGGTCCGTCGATGGACGCCGGCATCTTCGCGATGCACATCATGGGCGCGTCGTCGATCATGGGCTCGATCAACATCATCGTCACCATCCTGAACATGCGCGCTCCTGGCATGACGCTGATGAAGATGCCGATGTTCTGCTGGACCTGGCTGATCACCGCCTACCTGCTGATCGCCGTGATGCCGGTGCTGGCCGGCGCGATCACCATGACGCTGACGGACCGCCATTTCGGCACCACCTTCTTCAACCCCGCAGGCGGCGGCGACCCGGTGATGTACCAGCACATCTTCTGGTTCTTCGGCCACCCCGAGGTCTACATCATGATCTTGCCGGCGTTCGGCATCATCAGCCAGGTGGTCCCGGCCTTCGCCCG
>JBBRSZ010000073.1:0-8935 GCA_038244915.1 Burkholderiales bacterium
GCTGGCACAGTGGCGGCATGTCCATCTCCAGCCAAACGCAATGAACGAAGCACCGCAGCGCGAGGGCCGCGCCGCCCTGACCATCGGCGCCCTCGGCGTGGTCTATGGCGACATCGGCAACAGCCCGCTGTACACCATCAAGGAAGTGTTCAATCCCGAGATCGGCATTCCGCTGGACGCGAGGCACCTGGTGGGCGCGGTGTCGGTGATCTTCTGGGGCCTGATGCTGGTGGTCACGCTCAAGTACGTGCTGCTGATCCTGCGCGCCGACAACCGCGGCGAGGGCGGCATCATGGCGCTGACGGCGCTGGCGTCGAAGGCGGCCGGCAGCACGCCGCGGCGCCGCCTCGCCCTGCTGATGATCGGCGTGCTCGGCGCAGCCCTCTTCTACGGCGACAGCATCATCACGCCGGCGATTTCGGTGCTCAGCGCGGTGGAGGGCCTGGAGCAGGTGACGCCGGCGCTCAAGCCCTACGTGCTGCCGGTCTCGATCGCCATCCTGATCGGCCTGTTCGCGGTGCAGCGCTTCGGCACCGGGTTGGTCGGCAAGCTGTTCGGCCCGGTCATCGCCATCTGGTTCCTGGTGCTGGGGGGCACCGGAATTGTCGAGATCGCGCAGCAGCCGGCCATCCTGGCGGCGCTCAACCCGCTGGCGGCCGTGGCCTTCATGCGGGCGCAGGGCTGGCACATGTTCGTGGTGCTGGGCGCCATCGTGCTGGCGTTCACCGGCGCCGAGGCCCTGTACGCGGACCTGGGCCACTTCGGCAAGCGGCCGATCCAGTGGGCCTGGGGCGCCATGGTGCTGCCCTGCCTGGCGCTCAATTACATGGGCCAGGGCGCGCTGCTGATGCGCGACCCGGCGGCGCTGGCCAATCCGTTCTTCCGCATGTTCCCGTCGGCCTGGCTGATCCCGGCGGTGGTGCTGGCCACGGTCGCCACCGTGATCGCCTCGCAGGCCGTGATCACCGGCGCCTATTCGATGACCAAGCAGGCGGTGCAGCTGGGCCTGCTGCCGCGGATGGCGGTGCTCTATACCTCGGCCAAGGAGGTCGGCCAGATCTACGTGCCGGTGGTGAACTGGCTGCTGCTGGCGGCGGTGCTGCTGGCGGTGCTCGGCTTCGGCAGTTCCACCGCGCTGGCGTCGGCCTACGGCATCGCCGTCACGGTCACCATGTTCACCACCACGCTGCTCACCTTCTTCGTGATCCGGCACGCCTGGAGGTACCCGCTGCCGGTGGCCGCCGCCGCGACCGGCTTCTTCCTGGCGCTCGACCTGCTGCTGGTGGTCGCCTGCTCGCTCAAGTTCATGCAGGGCGGCTGGTTCCCGCTGCTGCTGGGCGCGGCAATCTACGTGATCATGGCGACCTGGCGGCGCGGGCGCGAGCTGCTGCTCGATAGCATCAGCCTGGCCGATCCCGAGCTGCTGCCGTTCATCCAGGCGATCGCCGCCGACAACGTCCACCGCGTGAGCCGCACGGCCGTGTACGCGGTTGCCAACCCCGGCACCGTGCCGCAGGCGCTGATGCACAACCTCAAGCACAACCAGGTGCTGCATGAGCGCAACCTGATCCTCACGGTGGTGTTCCACGACGTGCCGTGGGTCTCGGCGCAGGAGCGGGTGAAGGTGGAACCGCTCGCGCCCGGTTTCTGGAAGGTGCAGGTCAACTACGGTTTCATGAACACGCCCGACATTCCCCAGGCGCTGGCGCAGTGCAAGTCGCCGGAACTGCCGATCAACCTGTTCGAGACCTCGTATTTCCTCAGCCGCGAAACCATCGTCCCGACCCGGGGCGCGGGCATGGCCAACTGGCGCGAAGGCCTGTTCGCCTTCATGTCACGCAACGCCGGCAGCATCGCCGGCTTCCTGCGCCTGCCCAACAACTGCGTGATCGAGCTGGGGACCAGGGTCCAGATCTAGAACCGGTGCGTCAGGCCGAGCCGGAATGAGCGCGACTCGGTCGGATGGAAATGGATGTCGGCGACCGGGGCCGGCTCGCCGCGCAACTGTGACGGGTAGTAGTAGTCGATCGCCGAGGTCTTGCGGTTGGTGAGGTTGTAGCCCTCCAGCTCGATCTTCGTGTTGGCGCTGACCTTGTAGCCGATGCGGCCGTTCAGCGTCGCCGTACTGCTGGAGCGCACGCTGTTGTCCTCGATCAGCGGCCGCGGCCCGAAGTAGCGCAACTGCAGTGCGCCGAAATACGGCCCCAGGTTGTCGACCGCGAACGCCACCGAGGCCACCCCCTCGACCGCGCCCGGGATCCGGTCGCCGGCCGGATCGGCGCCCCGGAAGCGCGCCCTGGCGAACGCGACGTCGGCGTCGATGGTCAGCCACTTGCTGGCGCGGTAATAGTTGGAGAACTCGAAGCCGACGCGCCGGCTGGCGCGGCCGGCTTCGGTGGTGCCGGCGTCGCCGACGAACACCAGCTCCGAGCCGACGTCGAGCCGGTAGACCGACAGCGTCGATTGCAGGCCGGCAACGAATTCGCTGCGCACGCCCAGCTCGACGCCCCTGGAGCCCACCAGCGGCGTGACCTTGTCGACCGGCGCGCCGGTGCCGGGCTCGACGCTGATGGTGGTGCCGCGCGCGTCGTTGCTGTGAAAGCCCGAGCCGGCGCTGGCGTAGAACTCGGTCTTGTTCCACGGCCCGAAGATCAGGTTGAGCTTGGGGCTGACCCGGCTGCCGCTGTTGCGGCCCGAGTTGGCCGCCAGGTCACTGCGCACGTCGAAGCGCATGGCGTCGGCGCGCACGCCGGCAACCGTGCGGAACCTCGGCATCCAGCGGGTGGTGTTCTGCAGGTAGACGCCGACACTGCTTTCCAAGATGTGGTCCTGGCGCGTGGTCGACAACAGCTGCCGCGCCGCCGTGCGCTGCAGCGCGTTGAAGATGTTGTCGTGCTGGACCTGCAGGCCGACCGTGCTTTCCGACTCCTTGCCGAGCCAGGGCGTGTCCCAGGTCTGGCTGGCATCGAGGCCGGTGGTGACCCGCGCATCGGGCTGGGCGAATTGGTCGCCGCGAACCGGGTCGTCCATGAAATAGGTGAAGTTGGAAAACAGCTGCAGCTTGTTGCGCACCACGTAGGCGCTGACCCTGGTGGAACTCGTGCCCTGCGTGCGAGCCCACGCGCCGGACAGGCTGTAGCGCTGCGCCTCGCCGCCGTCGGTCTGGTCGATCGCGTCGAACCGGCTGCTGAGCGTGCCGTCGGCCAGCGCCCGCTGCGGAATCTGGTCGGTGGCGTGCCACTTGGCGCGATAGGCCATCGCGGTCGCGTTGAAGCCGTTGCCGCGGGTCCCTTCGCTGAAACGCAGCACGCCATTGAGCTTGCGGTAGTTGTCGCCGACGACGAACGGCCCGTCGTTGTGGAAGAACTCCAGCGCGTACAGCAAGTTGCCACTGCCCACCCGCGGCGAGTCGGCTACGAAGCTGCGCCGGAAGCCGTTGCTGCCCAGGCCGAGGCTGGCGATGCCCTGGTCCAGCCGGTCGACGTAGGACACGTGGACGGCGCCAGCCGCCGCGAAGTCGCCCTCGGCCGAATAGAACGGACCCTTGCGGTATTCCAGCAGGTCGACCAGCTCGGGGAGCATGAAGTTGAGGTCGGTCCAGCCCTGGCCGTGGGCGTGGCTGCGCTGGTTGATCACCATGCCGTCGATGGTGGTGCGCAGGTCGGTGCCGTGATCCAGGTTGAAGCCGCGCAGGTAGAACTGGTTGGCCTTGCCTTCGCCGCTGTGCTGGCTGACCACCAGGCCGGGCGTCGCTTCGAGCACTTCTCCGGGGCTGTAGACGGTGCGTGCCTCCAGCTGCTTGCGTGTGACCACACCGGTGTTGGCGGTCTCGGCGCTTTCCAGCAGGCTGCTGCGGGATCCCTGGACCAGCACCGGCGCCAGCGCGTTGTCGGTTTGCGCCTGGGCGAACGCCGCGGGAGCAGACAAGGCGGCGGCTACTGCAATGGCAATGGAATGATTTGTTGGGGTCATGGGTCGGTCGGAGCCGTTGCCTACAGCCCGATCCCGGCTCGGAGTCGCGGTGCGCGCTGTCTTCAATACGTTTGCAGGCGGGGCGGTGGATTCAGGGGTGTCTAAGGATTATCGACGGCGACGGTCGCCGACAATGGTGGCATGAGCGAAGCCCCCCTTCCCCTGCTGGACGCCGCCGAACTGGTCCGGCTCGCGAATGCCGCCATCGCGCCGTCGCCCTGCCCACGCTGCGCGGCGATCGCGGCCCGGGGCTGGGAATCCGTGCCCGGCGGCTTCGACCGAACCGCGCTGCGCCCGGTGGGCAGCTTGCGCGCGCCCGGCGACGACGAGCCGACGCTGCAGGAGCACCATCCCTGCGGCACCAACGCCTGGTCGCCCGACGCGCCAATTGCGCCGGCCTTCTTTCCGTACAACCGCTGCGACGTCTGGGAATGCGTGAACTGCCACCGACCGTTCCTGCGTTACACCGAATACGGCGGCTACTACGTGGAGGAGCGGATCCGGCCGGTGGACGCCGCGCTGGTGGTCGACGCGGCGCTGTAGCCGGCGCAATTCAGTAGCTGCCGCCGGCCTTGGGCGCAACCCCCGATCGCATCTTCGCCATCACCTGCTGCGCGCCCGCCGCGATCAGCCGCGCATCCGAACTGACCGTGACGAACTGGTAGCCCTTGGCCTGGCGCCTGAGGGCCGAGTCGGTGCCGGCGTTGTGGATGCCGGCCACCACCCCGTGGGCCCTGGCGCGCTCGATGATGTGGTCGATGGCCTGGGCCGCCTTGGGGTCGACGTCGTCCAGCGTCGGCGTGCAGCCCAGCGACAGCGACAGGTCGGACGGGCCGATGTAGATCGCGTCCAGTCCCTCGACCGAAAGAATGTCGTCCAGGTTGTCCAGCGCCTGCGCGGTTTCGATCATGGCGAAGGTGACGATGGTGTCGTTGGCCTTGGCCGGGTAGTCGGCGCCGCCGTACAGCAGCGCCCGCACCGGGCCGAAGCTGCGCGCGCCACGCGGCGCGTAGTGGGTCCAGGCCACCAGCTTCTGCGCATCCTCGCGGGTGTTGATCATCGGGCAGATCACGCCGTAGGCGCCGGCGTCCAGCGCCTTCATCAGCGCGCCGGGCTCCAGCCACGGCACCCGCACGATCGGCACGGTGTCGGTGGTGGAGATGGCCTGCAGCATGCCGACCATGGCCTGGTAGTCGATCACGCCGTGCTGCATGTCGATGGTCAGCGAGTCCCAGCCCTGGTGGGCCATGGTCTCGGCCGAGAAGCCGTTGGGGATGGCGAGCCAGCCGTTGACGGCCGTGCCGCCCGACTTCCAGATGTGGCGAAGGCGGTTGTCTCTCATGGGGGTGCTCCTGCGCTGGCGGGAGCGGCGGCTGGCCCCCGGAAGGCCGATGGTAGTACAGCCCCGGGCTTCCGCCGGCCGCCGTCACGCCGGCAGGATGCCGATCTCGCGTGTCAGCGCCGCCCAGCGGGTGTGCTCCGCCTGCAGGAATGCGCCCATCTGCTCCGGGCTGCCCGCGCCGTCGGTGATCGGGCCGATGGCGATGTGGTTCAGGCAATCGCGAACCGGCGCGAGGGCAACACCGCTCTGCCGCGCTGACGCGTCGCGCCGGGCCGTGACGGGCCGTGACGGATTGCTCGGTTGTTGCCGAAATCAGCGGTGGAGACGGCCTGAATCCTCCGTTTAGATGTTGCTATATGTTTTATATGTCGCATAAAGTAACTTCGACACGGTGGCCATCCGGCTGCCGCCCTTCCCCGTCAACGAGGAGTTGCCATGTCGAAGATCACCCCAGTTCTGGCCGGTTTCGCGGCATTGATGCTGCTTGCGGCGGGCACGAATGCCGGCGCCGCCGACCGGGTCCCGGCGGCCACCACGGCCGACCTGCAGTGGCGGTTGCCGGAGCCGCCGATGCCCAAGGACAACGTCGGCACGCCGGCCCGGGTGGAACTGGGCAAGACCCTGTTCTTTGACCCGCGCCTGTCCGGCGCCGGCGCCATGTCCTGCGGCTCCTGCCACGAGCCGTCGCTCGGCTGGGCCGACGGCCGCAAGACGGCCGTGGTCGGCGGCGAGGTGCTGGGACGCGCCTCCCCCACCATCGTGAACCTGGCCTACAACACGCAGTTCATGTGGGACGGCCGCAAGAAGGACCTGGAAGACCAGGCCATCGGCCCGCACCGCCACCTCAACGCCGCCGACTACAAGTCGTCGGTCGCCCGGCTGGCCGCCATCCCCGGCTACCAGACCATGTTCGCCAGCGCCTATCCGGGCGAGCCGATCGTGGTGGAGACCGTCGCCCGGGCGCTCGCCGCCTTCCAGCGCACGGTGATCTCCAACGACTCGCCGTTCGACCGCTGGCTGGCGGGTGACAGCACGGCGCTGACGCCGCCGCAATACCGCGGCTTCAAGGTCTTCACCGACCCGGCCAAGGGCAACTGCGCCGCCTGCCACAACGGCCCGAACTTCACCGACAACGGTTTCCACAACGTCGGCATCAAGACCGCCGACGCCGGCCGCTTCGGCATCCGCCCGGTCGCCGCCATGAAGGGCGCGTTCAAGACCCCGACCCTGCGCGAGATCGAAATGACCGCGCCGTACTTCCACAACGGCGCGGCGACGACGCTGCGTGAAGTGGTGGACTACTACGCCCGCGGCGGCGACGACCACTCCAACGTCTCGGCCAACGTCAAGCCGCTGAGCCTGTCCGAGCAGGAAAAGGACGACCTGGTCGCCTTCCTGCGCGCGCTCACCGGCAAGCAGACGGCCGTGGTCCGGCCCGTGCTGCCGCAGTGACACCCGACCGGTCACCCGGCCAGGAGCCCCGCCGCCCGGTCAAGCCACGCAGCGCGGTGGCCCGCTGGAAGCGGCAGCTCACCTGGTTCGCCGCTGTCGTCACCGGCCTGGTGGTGGTGGTGGCTGCGGCCTCGGCCGCCGCCATGTGGCAGGTGATCAGCGAGGTGGCGCGGGCACAGGCGCAGGACGAACCGCGCTCACGCGCCGCCGTCGACGCCCGGATCGCCGTGGTGGAGGTCGAACGCCTGTTGGTCCAGACCATCGCCGAGGAGGATCCGGCCCGGGTGCGCGCCGCCGCCGTCGCTTCGATCGCCGCCGCCTCGCGGCTGGAGGACGCGGTGACGGCGCTGCGCTCCGCCCTGCCGGGCAATGCCAACGTGGCCGAAATGAGCCAGCTGGTGGACAACGTGAAGGCGCCGCGGGTGAAAGTGATCGTGCTGGCCCGCAGCGGCGAGCGGGCCCAGGCCTCGGCCGCGCGCGAGGCGATCGCCGGCCCGCTCAAGCGCATCGACGCCGTCTCCGCCACCATCCTCGAAGACCAGGCCGGCAACCGCGAGCGGGCCGGGCTCGAACGCACCGAACTGTTCAAGCGGATGCTCTACGCGCTGCTGCTGGCCGGCTTGCTGAGCACCGCCGCCGGCTTGCTGTTCTACCGTCGGCTGATGCGGCGCTTCGCCCCGGTGGAACAGCTGCTGGAAGAAGTGGCCCACAGCGCGCAGCAGCTGGAAGCCGGCGGGCGCCAGCTCGATGGCCTGAACCGCGAAGTGCAGCAATCGAACCAGCGCCTGCGCCACCTGCTGGAGCGCTTCCAGGGCACCTCGCAGGCGATGACGCAGGAAGCCGAGAACTGCGTGAAGGACATCGAGCAGCTGGGGCGCACCTGCCAGGCCTCCGCCGGCATGTCGCGCCAGCACGCCGAGGAAGCGGCCGGGGTGGCCTCCCAGATCCACGCCACCACCGGGCGCCTGCACAAGCTGCTGGAGACGACGCGGTCGCTCAGCCACAGCCGCAGCGAGATCGCGCGCTTCGCCGACCAGATCCAGACCATCTCGTCGACCACCCGGCTGCTGTCGCTCAATGCGGCGGTGGAAGCGGCCCGCGCGGGCGCCGCCGGTCGCGGCTTCTCGGTGATCGCCAACTCGGTGCGGCAACTGTCCGAGGACACCCAGGAAGCGGCGCTGCAGATCCGCCGGGCCAGCGAAGACATCACGCGCCAGCTCGGCGCCACCACCAGCGCGGTGCAGGACACCAGCGCCGTGATGGACGAAGGCGCCGGCCGCATCGCCGCGCTCGACAGCTCGGCGCGCTCCAACCAGGCGCTGGCCGACGGCATGCACGACGAGGTCCGGGGCTTCAGCGACTCGTTCCAGCGCCAGGTGGACCGCGTGCAGTCGATGGACAACGAGTCGCAGGCACTGGCGCAGGCGCTGGAGCACGGCGACCGGCACGTGCGCCTGCTGGACCAGACCTCGGCCTCGCTCACCCACACATCGTCCGCGCTGCTGCAGCGCCTGTCCAACCTCCAGGCCTGAGCGCCTGCTTCACCGGAGACTTTCCATGCCCATCCCCATCCATCTCGTCGCGGCTCTGATCGCGTTCGCGCTCGCCGGCCAGGCGCAGGCCGCCGAGCACGTCGTCATCCAGAAAGGCAAGGCCTTCTCCATGAAGAAGCTGGTGGTGCAGCAAGGCGACAGCGTCAGGTTCGTCAACGAGGACCCGTTCGCGCACAACGTGTTCTCGCTGTCCGACAGCAAGAGCTTCGACCTCGGGTCGCACGGCCAGGGCACCTCCAAGAGCGTGCTGATGGACAAGGCCGGCACGGTGGATGTCGAGTGCGCCGTGCACCCCGACATGAAGCTGACGATCGAAGTCAAGAAGTGAAACGACTCGCGCTGCTGGCCGGCCTGCTGGCCCTGGGGCTGCAGGCCAACGCCCAGTTAAGCAACGCCTACGCGCAGGTCGTGACGGCCACCGCGAGACCGCTGATGGCGCGTGACGGCGCCGACGCCACCGCGTTCCGCGGCAGCCTGGTGTTCTTCAACTACTGCGTCACCTGCCATGGGCCCAACGCCGACGGCAACGGCCGGGCCGCCCGCCTGTACGACCCCCGGCCGGCCAACCTGCGCGCCAGCGACAAGACCGAGGCCTACATGAAGCTGATCGTGCGCA
>JBBRSZ010000074.1:0-8904 GCA_038244915.1 Burkholderiales bacterium
CAGATCATGTTGGCGCCACCCGCCACCTGGCCGGTGGCGCTCACCGGGTCGTAGCCCGGCGTGTCCATGTAGACGAAGCCGTGCTCCCGGACCGGCTCGGCGTATTCGTAGACGGCCTGCAGGTTGGTGGTGCCGCCCTTGGCCACGGCGCCGAGCGACTTCTCCAGGATGGTGGTGAGGCCGCCGGCCTTGTTGCCGGGCGACGGGTTGTTGTTCATCTCGCCTTCGTTGACCCTGGTGTAGTTCTCCCACCAGTGGATGCGCTCGATCAGCTTCTCGCCGACTTCGCGGTTCGCCGCGCGGCGCGTGAGCAGGTGTTCCGCGCCATAGATCTCCGGCGTCTCCGACAGGATGGCGGTGCCTCCGTGCGCCACCAGCAGGTCCACGGCAGCGCCGAGCGCCGGATTGGCGCTGATGCCCGAGTAGCCGTCCGAGCCGCCGCATTGCAGGCCGATGGTGATGTGGGCGGCGGAGCAGGGCTCGCGCTTGACGTCGTTGGCCTTGGGCAGCATCTCCCTGACCAGCGCGATTCCCTTTTCCACCGTCTTGCGGGTGCCGCCGGTGTCCTGGATATTGAACACCTTGAGCGTGTCGCCCTCACGCAGGCTGCTGTGGGCGAGCCAGGCGTTGATCTGGTTGGCTTCGCATCCCAGGCCGACGACCAGCACGCCCCAGAAGTTGGCATGGGTGGCGTAGCCGGCCAGTGTCCGCTCCAGGATCTGCATGCCCATGCCTTCGGTGTCCATGCCGCAGCCGGTCCCGTGGGTGAGCGCCACCACGCCGTCGACCATGGGAAAGTCGGCCAGCGCCGCCGGGTTGGTCTGGCGCGAGAAGTGGTCGGCGATCGCGCGCGCGGCGGTCGCCGAGCAGTTCACGCTGGACAGGATGCCGATGTAGTTGCGCGTCGCCACCCGGCCGTCGCCGCGCTGGATGCCCATGAAGCTGGCTTCGCGCCGTGGCGGCTGGGCCTTCACGTCGGCGCCGAACGCGTAGTCGCGCACGAAGTCGCCCTTGTTCGCGCCCATGTCGAGGTTGTGCGTGTGGACGTGTTCGCCGGCTGTTATGGGTTTGCTTGCAAACCCAATGATCTGGTTGTAGCGGCGCACCGCCTCGCCCTGCGCGATGGCGCGCGTCGCGACCTTGTGGCCCGCCGGGATCAGGCCCCTGATGGTGACGTTCTCGGCGACCGAGCCGCCGACCAGCTGGGCGCGGGCGATCAGGACATCGTCGGCAGGGTGGAGTCGGATGAAGGGCGTCATGTGTGTGCTTTCAGGAACTGTTGGCACGCCGCCAGCTGGCGTTGTAGCGGCCGTAGGCTTTTTTCAGGTGGGACTGCATCGCGCAGCGCGCCGCGACGGGATCGTGGGCGCGGATCGCTTCCAGCACCGCGGTGTGCTCGCCCAGCGCCCGGTTCCAGGAGGCGGGGTTTTCGAAATGGTCGCCCAGCCGCTCGAACAGGGGGCCGCTGCGCGCCTGCCAGTAACCGTGCACGGTGTCGCGCAGCACCTCGTTGCCGCAGGCCTGCGCCACCGCCGCGTGAAAGGCCTGGTCGCCGGCGCGTGGCGCGATGCCGGCGCCGGCCTGGTCCTGCATCTGGGCCAGCGCTGCGGCGATTGCCGCAACCTGGGCCTTCTTCGCGTTGCGGGCGGCCAGTGCGGCCACTTCGCCTTCCACCAGTTCACGGGCCTGCATCAATTCGAGCGGGCCCCATTCGGCCGGGTCGTAGCCGGGCGCGGCTGCGGCCTGGCGCGAACCGGGCTGGACTACATAAATGCCGGAGCCGGTGCGCACGTCGACCGCATCCTCGACTTCCAGTGCGATCAGCGCTTCCCGCACGGTGGGGCGGCTGACGCCCAGCTGTCTGGCCAGGTCGCGCTCCGCCGGCAGCCGGCTGCCGGGCTTGAATTCGCCGTTGGCGATCAGCGCGCGCAGCTGTTCCGCGATCTGCCGGTACAGGCGTTGCGGTTCGATGGATTGCAGCGGCACGGGACGATCAGGTGCTGGATGGGTGGCGAGAAATTGGCCAAGTGGCCTGACCAATTATATTAATATCGGCGCAGCCCCGGTCCGACGAATGGGGCCAACCCGCGCGCGGGGACCGCCCACACTGGAGAAGCGATGAGACTCGAAGGAAAATGCGCACTGGTCACAGCGGCCGGCCAGGGCATCGGCCGGGCCAGCGCGCTGGCGCTGGCCGCCGAGGGCGCCCAGGTCTGGGCCACCGACCTCTACCCGAACTTGCTCGAAACCTTCCGGGGTGTGGAGCGGATCAGGACCAGCGCGCTGGACGTGCTGGACAAGGCGGCGATCGAGAAGTTGGTCGCCGGGCTGCCGCCGCTCGACGTGCTGTTCAACTGCGCCGGTTTCGTGCACAACGGCTCGATCCTGGAGGCGACGGACGCGGACTGGGAGTTCGCATTCAACCTCAACGTGCGCTCGCAGTTCTGGATGATCCGGGCCGTGCTGCCGGCGATGCTGGCCAAGGGCGGCGGCAGCATCATCAACATGGCCAGCGTCTGCGGCAGCCTCAAGGGCCTGCCGAACCGCTTCATCTACGGCAGCTCGAAAGCCGCCGTCGTCGGCCTGACCAAGAGCGTCGCCGCCGATTTCGTCGGGCGGGGCATCCGATGCAACGCGATCGCGCCCGGCACCGTCGACACGCCTTCGCTGCAAGACCGCATCAACGCCTACGAGGACCCGGTGCAGGCGCGCCAGAACTTCATCGCGCGCCAGCCGATGGGCCGGCTCGCGCAGGCCCATGAGATGGCGCCGCTGGTGGTGTTCCTGGCCAGCGACGAATCGGCGTTCGTCACCGGCCAGGTCTATGCCAATGATGGCGGGATGACGATATGAACCAGCTCGATTTCAAGGGCCGCCACGCGGTGGTCACCGGCGGCGCCACCGGCCTGGGCTATGCCATCGCCGAGCGCTTGATCGCATCGGGCGGCACCGTCACGCTGTGGGACCGGGACGATGCCGCGGGGCAGCGGGCCGCGCAAGCGCTGGGCGCGCAGACTCACGCAGTCGCCGTCGATGTGGCGCAGCATGCGTCCGTGCAGGCCGCGGTGCAGGCAACGCTGAAGCATTCGCCTCGTATCGATGCCCTCGTCAACAGCGCCGGCATCACCGGCCCCAACACCAAGGTCTGGGAGTATCCCGTGCAGGCCTGGCGCGACGTGATGGACGTCAACGTCAATGGCCTGTTCCACTGCTGCCGCGAGGTGGCGCCGCTGATGCGCACGCAAGGCTGGGGCCGCATCGTCAACATCGCGTCGGTGGCGGGCAAGGACGGCAATCCCAACGCCAGCGCCTACAGCGCCAGCAAGGCGGCCGTGATCGCCCTGACCAAGTCGCTCGGCAAGGAACTGGCCGACACCGGCGTGCGGGTGAACTGCGTGACGCCGGCGGCCGTGAAGACGGCGATCTTCGACCAGATGAGTGCCGAGCACATCGCGTTCATGTTGTCCAAGATCCCGATGGGCCGCTTCGGCACGCCGCAGGAAGTGGCGGCCATGGTGGCCTGGCTGTGCACCGAGGACTGCTCGTTTTCCACCGGCGCCGTGTTCGACCTGTCCGGTGGCCGCTCCACCTATTAGCTCTCGCGATAATCCAGCATCTAAAGAAGAAGGAGAAGTCATGAAACTCGTCCGCTATGGCAACCCCGGCAGGGAAAAGCCGGGCCTGATCGACGCCGAGGGCAAGCTGCGCGACCTGAGCGCGCTGGTGCCGGACCTGGGCCCGGCGCAACTGGGCAGCGCCGTCATGAACAAGCTGCGCAAGCACAACCCGGCCAAGCTGCCGCTGGTGCGGGGCAAGCCGCGCTTCGGCTGTCCGGTGGCCGGCGTCGGCAAGTTCATCGCCATCGGCCTGAACTTCGCCGACCACGCGGCGGAGGCCGGCGCGCCGATCCCCGCCGAGCCGATCGTCTTCATGAAGGCCACGAGCTGCATCCAGGGGCCCGACGACGCGGTGATGCTACCCAAGGGCTCGACCAAGACCGACTGGGAAGTGGAACTGGGGATCGTGATCGGCACCCGCGCGCGCTATGTCTCGAAGAAGGATGCGCCGAACTACGTGGCGGGCTACTGCGTCGTCAACGACGTCAGCGAACGCGAATACCAGCTCGAGCGCGGCACCCAGTGGGACAAGGGCAAGGGTTGCGACACGTTCGGCCCGATCGGCCCCTGGCTGGTCACGCCCGACGAGATCGAGAACGTGCAGCGCCTGGGCATGTGGCTGGACCTGAACGACAAGCGCATGCAGACCGGTAACACCCGCACCATGATCTTCGACTGCGCCAAGCTGGTGAGCTACGTCAGCCAGTTCATGACCCTGATGCCCGGTGACGTCATCACCACCGGCACGCCGCCCGGCGTCGGCCTGGGCATGAAGCCGCCGCTGTACCTGAAGAAAGGCGACGTGATGGCGCTTGGCATCGAGGGCCTTGGCCAGCAGCGCCAGCAAGTGGTCGGTTTCAAGGCCTGACGCAGAGACCCCAGGCGCTAGCGTGCCGCCGCCGCGGTCCCGCCCAAGCTCCGCAGGCACGGGATCAGGCAGGCAGGCAGGCAGGCGTCTTCTGCGACGTCAGTGTCCCCAGGTCGCGCATGTTCGAGCGCCCAGGTGGCGCTGCTTCCAGTGTTGAACGGTTCTCCTCGGCCGGGGTGGTTTAAGACTCCAGGTTCCTCGGCCCCTCGCCCCCCAAGGTCAGTCCCTTGGGGGTTCTTTTGCTCGAGGGGCTCCAACAAATAACCGGACGCAGCGCGGCCAAGGCCACGATTTCGTGCAAAATAGAACGATCGTTCTTTTTTCCGGAAACCATGTCTGTCACCGAATTGCCCTCGAAGTCCGCGCGCGGCAGCGACCGCGAAGGGCGTGCCTTGCAAAAAGGCCAGCAGACCAAGGCGGCGATCATCGACACGGCCCTGAGCCTGGCCACGCAACTCGGGCTTGAGGGCCTGTCCATCGGCGCCCTGGCCGAAGCCACCCAGATGAGCAAGTCCGGCGTGTTCGCCCACTTCGGCTCGCGCGAGGAACTTCAGATTTCCGTCATCCGCGAGTACCACAACCGGTTCGAGCACGAGGTGTTCGTGCCGGCCCTGAACGAGCCGCGGGGGCTGCCGCGGCTGCGCGCGATGTTCGCCAACTGGATGCAGCGCACCTCGGTCGAGATCGACTCGGGCTGCCTGTACATCAGCGGCGCCGTCGAATTCGACGACCGCGAGGGACCGGTGCGCGACGCGCTGGTGAGTTCGGTCATGACCTGGCATGCGGCGCTGCGGCGCGCGATCCAGGCGGCCCGCGAACTCGGCCACCTGCGCGCTGACGTCAACGACGACCAGATGTTGTTCGAAATCCACGGCCTGATCCTCGCCCTGCATTACGAAGCCAGGTTCCTCAAGCACCCCGGTTCCATCGCCCGCGCCAATGCGGGTTTCGACCGGATCCTCGCGCAGTACGGCACCGAACCGGCCGAACGGCCCAAGGCCGCCCGATCCACCAAGCCTTCATCTTCCCTCAAGGAGTGACCCATGCCTATCTACACCCCGCCCCTGCGCGACATGCAGTTCGTCATGCACGAAGTGTTCAAGGTCGCCGATGAATACAAGGCCATGCCGCGGCATGCCGACGTCGACGTCGACACCATCAACGCGATCCTCGAGGAAGGCGGCAAGTTCGCCACCGAGGTGACGTTTCCGCTGAACATCAGCGGCGACCAGGAAGGCTGCACGCTCAACCGCGAGACCCACGAGGTGACCACGCCCAAGGGCTTCAAGGAGGCGTACGCCAAGTACGTCGAGGGGGGCTGGCCGGCGCTGTCGGCCGACCCCGCTTTCGGCGGCCAGGGCCTGCCGATCGTGGTCAACCAGTGCTTCTACGAAATGCTGAACTCGGCCAACCAGGCCTGGACCATGTACCCGGGCCTGACCCACGGCGCGTATGAGGCGCTGCACGCCCATGGCACTGAAGAACAGAAGAAGACCTACCTGCCCAAGATGACCAGCGGCGAGTGGACCGGCACCATGTGCCTGACCGAGGCGCACTGCGGCACCGACCTCGGGCTGCTGCGCACCAAGGCCGAACCGCAGGCCGACGGCAGCTACAAGCTGACCGGCAACAAGATCTTCATCAGCGCCGGCGAGCACGACATGACGTCCAACATCGTCCACCTGGTGCTGGCCCGGCTGCCGGACGCGCCGCAGGGCAGCAAGGGCATCAGCCTGTTCATCGTGCCCAAGTACAACGTCAACAAGGACGGCTCGCTGGGCACGCGCAACACCATCTACTGTGGTGGCCTCGAGCACAAGATGGGCATCCACGGCAACGCCACCGCCCAGATCGTCCTGGACGGCGCGGTCGGCACCATGGTCGGTGAACCGAACAAGGGCCTGCAGGCGATGTTCGTGATGATGAACGCCGCCCGTGTCGGCGTCGGTATGCAGTCGCTGGGCCTGACCGAGGTCGCGTACCAGAACGCGCTGGCTTACGCCAAGGACCGGATCCAGATGCGGTCGCTCTCCGGCGTCAAGGCCAAGGACAAGCCGGCCGACCCGATCATCGTCCACCCGGACGTGCGCAAGATGCTGCTCACCGCCAAGGCCTACGCCGAGGGCGGCCGGGCGCTCAGCCTGTACTGCGCGCTGCTGATCGACCGCGAGCTGCAGCACCCTGACAAGAAGGTCCGCGACGACGCGGCTGAACTGGTCGCGCTGTTGACGCCGATCGTGAAGGCCTTCATCACCGACAACGGCCACATCGCCACCAACGCCTGCATGCAGGTGTTCGGCGGCCACGGCTACATCACGGAGTGGGGCATGGAGCAGTTCGTGCGCGACAACCGCATCAACATGATCTACGAGGGCACCAACACCATCCAGTCGCTCGACCTGCTGGGACGCAAGGTGCTGGGCAACAACGGCGCGACGCTCAGGAAGTTCGGCAAGCTGGTGGCGCAACTGGTCGAAGAAGAGGGTGTCAACGAGAAGATGGCCGAGTTCATCAACCCGGTGGCGTACCTCGGCGAGCAGATGACCAAGTTCACCACCGAGCTGGGCTTCAAGGGATTCCAGGACCCGGACGAAGTGGGTGCCGCGGCGGTGGACTACCTGCGCGTCGCAGGCCACCTGGTCTTCGGCTATTTCTGGGCGCGCATGGCGCAAGTCGCGCTGCGCGAGATCGCCGCCGGCAATACAGACCCGTTCTACAAGGCCAAGCTGCAGACCGCGCGCTTCTACTTCGCCAAGCTGTTCCCGGAAACCGCGATGCTGATGCGCACCGCCCGCGGCGGCGCCAAGGTGCTGATGGACACGCAAGAGGCGCTGGCGTGAAGAGGGTCGCGATCGCGCTGCTGCTGCTGGTCGGCACGGCAGCCTTCGCGCAGATGACCCCGGTCGGCCTGTGGCGCAACGTCGACGACAAGACCGGCGAGGCCAAGGCCGAGATCCGCCTCGTCGAGACCGGCGGCGCCATGTATGGACGCATCGACAAGTTGCTGCGCAAGAACGCCAAGCCCGACGAAAAATGCGTCGAATGCCGCGACGAGCGCAAGGACCAGCCGATGGTGGGCCTGGAGATCATCCGCGGCGCAAGGAAGGCCGAGGGCAAGGACGTCTGGGAAGACGGCCGCATCCTCGACCCCGAGAACGGCCGCGAGTACCGCTTGCGCCTGACGCCGGTCGAAGGCGGCAGCAAGCTCGAGGTTCGCGGCTCGTTCGGTCCCTTCGGCCGCACCCAGACCTGGCTGCGCGTGCAGTAAAGCTATCAGGAAGAACAAACATGTCCCGTTTTCAAGTCAAGAAGGTCGCCGTGCTCGGCGCCGGCGTGATGGGCGCGCAGATCGCCGCGCATCTGGTCAATGTCAGGGTGCAGGTCGTGCTGTTCGACCTGGCCGCGAAGGAAGGGCCCAAGAACGGCATCGTCATGAAGGCGATCGACGGCCTCAGGAAGCTCAAGCCCTCGCCGCTGGGCGTGGCCGAGGACGCCGTGCTGATCGGCCAGGCCAATTACGAGGAGCATCTCGAGCAGTTGCGCGATTGCGACCTGATCATCGAGGCGATCGCCGAGCGCATGGACTGGAAGCTCGACCTGTACCGCAAAATCGCGCCCTTCGTCGCGCCGCACGCCATCCTCGCGTCCAACACCTCGGGCCTGTCGATCACAAAACTGAGCGAGGCGCTGCCGGAAGAAATGAAGCACCGTTTCTGCGGCATCCACTTCTTCAATCCGCCGCGCTACATGTCGCTGGTCGAACTGATCGCCACGCCCGGCACGCAGCCGCAGATCCTGGACGACCTGGAAACCTTCGTCACCAGCGGCCTGGGCAAGGGAGTTGTGCGAGCCAAGGACACGCCCAACTTCATCGCCAACCGGATCGGCATCGCCGGCATGCTGGCGACGATGAAGGAAGTGGAGAAGTTCGGCCTGACCTACGACGTGGTCGACGACCTCACCGGCAAGAAGATGGGCCGTGCCAGTTCCGGCACTTTCCGCACCGCCGACGTGGTCGGCCTGGACACGCTGGCCCACGTGGTCAGGACCTTGCAGGACACGCTGGACGAGAAGAGCGACCCGTTCTATTCCAGCTTTGGCACGCCCGCAGTGCTCAAGGAATTGCTGGACAAGGGAAACCTCGGCCAGAAGACCAGGGCCGGTTTCTACAAGAAGGTCGGCAGAGATGTCCTGCGCTATGAACTGGAGAGCGGCGAGTACGTTCCCGGCGGCCAGAAGGGCGATGAAGTCTATGCCCGCATGCTCAGGAAGCCGGCAGCCGAGCGGCTGAAGCTGCTGCGCAATTCCGAAGGGGCGCAGGGCCAGTTCCTGTGGGCGATCCTGCGCAACAGCTTCCACTACGCCGCCGTGCACCTGGCTTCGATCGCCGACACCGCGCGCGATGTCGATTTCGCCATG
>JBBRSZ010000075.1:0-8237 GCA_038244915.1 Burkholderiales bacterium
GAAGGCGTCCTCGGACCGGTGGCCCAGGCACCAGTCGCCGCAGGCGCCCAGGCCGAGCGCCGCGTTCCACAACATCGGCTTGCCCAGCGGCTTGAGCGTCTTGGCATTGCGCCAGCGGAACAACTGGGTGAAGGCCGGCTCGGCGCGGATCCCCGTTACCTCGGCGAAGGCCTTGTGCAGCTTGGCCAGCACCGTCATCTCGTCGTCGTCCAGGTGCTCCTGCGACCAGGCCGGGCTGGCCTGCACCGTCCAGCGCTCCACCGTGCTGCGGCCTGGCTTGGACGACTCGCGCGCGAGCCACGCGATGCGGTGATGGGTGGACAGGGCGGCGTTCCATTGCGGGCCCAGCGTGACCAGCGTGGGCTGCACCGCGTTCGGGAACGCCAGCATCAGGCTCCAGCACGGCGCGACCTCGACATCGTCCATCGCCCGGCTCAGCGCCGATTGCGACGACGCCAGCAGCAACGCGCGGGCCGAAGCGCAGGGCAGGGCCAGCAGCACGGCGTCGAAGCCGGAATACACATGGGCCGAGTCGTCGGGGCCGCTGGTCTGCAGTTGCCAGCGCTTCGCATCGAGCGTGTCGCGCTCGATCCGCGTGACCCGCGTGTCCAGTTCGATCGCGCCGGCGTCGAGCAGGGGGCGCGCCCACTGGCGCGGCACCGCGTCCATCGAAGGCGTGCCGACGAAATGCGATTCGCGCGAGGGCAGCGCCGCTTCGGCGACCCGGCCATGCGGGTCCAGCACCCGGACCGCGTTGGCGCTCCAGGGCTTGTACGTGCCGGGCGCCGTGGCGAGCGCCTGCGCGAAGCGCGGATCACGCACGGTGAAGTACTGCGCGCCGTGATCGAAGGTCCCGAACGGCGTCTTGCAGCTGGCCATGCGGCCGCCGACGTGGTCGGCTTGCTCGAACACCGTCACCTTGTGGCCCGCCTTGGCCAGAGTGCGCGCGCAGGCGAGTCCGGCGAGTCCGGCGCCGATGACGGCGATGTTGTTGGGAACGTTGGCGGGCGAGCGTGGGGGCATGGATGTTCCAGGGGTTTGTGACGACTCTACCGCACGCTCACCACGCCGCGTCATGACCGGTCAGCAGGGCGTCGCGGGTGGTGCGGCTTTCCAGCTGGCCCAGCCACCATTGCAGCGCCCGGCCGGGCCCGAGCCGGGGGCTGCGCCAGGCGTAATGCATGCGTGCCGTGCGGGCCGAACGCGCCACCTGCTTGAGCACCAGCCGGCCGCTCTTGACGTGGGGCCGGGCCATCGGCTCGGGCACGAAGCCGCCACCCAGGCCCCGCAGTTGCGCTTCCACCTTGGCGTGCATGGTCGGCACGGTCAACACGTCCTGGCCGGCCAGCAGGCCGATGGTCAGGCCGCTGCCACGCTGAACCGAGTCGGCCGCCGCCACGGCCCGGTGCTGGTTCAGCATGTCGTCGGTCAGCGGTTCGGCCGCGCTGGCCAGCGGATGGTGCGGCGCCACGGCGTAGACGAAGGCCAGTTCGCCCATCATCCGGGACTGCAGCCCCGCCGCCGTGCCCGGTTCGATCGGGATGCCGAGCGCCAGGTCGGCCTGGCCGGAGGTGAGCGCCTCCAGCGTGCCGGACAGCGTCTCGTTGCGCAACCGCAGGCGCGTGGGGGGCTCGAGCTCGTAGAACGCCTGCACCAGGTCCATCATGGTGGTCAGCGACACCACGCTGTCCACGGCGATGGTGAACTGTGGCTCCCAGCCGGTGGCGACCCGCCGCACCCGATTGGAGACGGCGTCGATTTCCTCCAGCAGCCGGGCGCCCTCGCGCAGCAATTCGGCGCCCGCTTCGGTGAGCACGGCCTGGCGCGATGCCCGGTCGAACAGCAGCACGTCGAGCGCGTCTTCGATCTGGCGGACCCGGTAGGTCACGGCGCTCGGCACCAGGCCCAGTTGCCGCGCGGCGGCGGCGAAGCTGCCGGCCTCGGCCACGGACTGCAGCAGCGAGAACGAATTGGGGGTGAGGACGTCTCTAGGGGTTTGCACGGTTATGCCATGATCATTCAATGAATTCGAATGGTGCCATCAAACTGGAAACGCTGCAAAACGGCCGGTGGCACCTACATTCACTCCATCGCTGCAGCTTGCAGCACTTGTGAGGACCCCATGCTGAACTTGCGCAAATCGACCGAACGCGGCTACGCCGACCATGGCTGGCTCAAGTCGTTCCACAGCTTTTCCTTCGCCGGATACCACGATCCCCAGCACATGGGGTTCGGCAACCTGCGCGTGATCAACGAAGACCGGATCGCCCCGGGCACCGGCTTCGGCACCCATGGCCACCGCGACATGGAAATCATCAGCTACGTGATGGAGGGCAACCTGGCCCACAAGGACACGCTGGGCAACGTCAAGGGCATCCCGCCGGGCGACGTGCAGCGCATGAGCGCCGGCAAGGGCGTGCAGCACAGCGAGTTCAACCATGCGGACGCCCAGGCCACGCATTTCCTGCAGATCTGGATCGAGCCCAACGTGACCGGCATCCCGGCCAGCTACGAGCAGAAGACCTTCGCCGAATCCGACAAGCGCGGCAAGCTGCGGCTGGTTGCCGCGCCCGATGGCGCGCAGGGCGCGGTCACCATCCACGCGGACGCGCGGCTGTACGCCGGCCTGTTCGACGGCGCCGAAGCGGCGTCGTTGCCGCTGCCCGCCGGCCGCAAGACCTATGTGCACCTGGTGCGCGGCGAACTCGACGTCAACGGCAGCAAGCTCGCCGCCGGCGACGCGGCCAAGCTCGAAGACGAAGCCGCGTTGACGCTGGCCAACGGCAAGAATGCCGAAGTGCTGGTGTTCGACCTGGCGCCCTGAACCTCAGTCAGTTGGGGGCAGAGCTGAAGGTCTGTCCCCAAAGTAGTTTTTTTTTCCCAACCACGACCTGGAGTCACGATGAACAACAACCTGCCCACCACCCCCGCCCAGGACGCGATGACGCTGATCGGCCGCGTCCTGATCGCCCTGCTGTTCGTGCCCGCCGGCTGGGGCAAGATCGCCGGCTTCGCCGGCACCGTCGGCTACATCGCCTCCAAAGGCGTGCCGCTGCCCGAGGTCTGCGCCGCGATCGCCATCGCCGCCGAACTGGGCCTGGGCCTGCTGCTGCTGGTGGGCTGGCAGGCACGCTGGGCCGCCCTGGGCCTGGCCGTGTTCACCTTCGTGATCAGCTTCATCTTCCACAACTTCTGGGCCGTGGCAGCCGACCAGCTGGCGATGCAGAGGGGGCAGTTCTTCAAGAACATGGCGATCTCCGGCGGCCTGCTCGCATTCGCTGCCTTCGGCGCCGGCGGCTGGAGCCTGGACGGTCGCCGCCGCACCTGAGCGGCGCGCGAGAGCGACACGAAACGATCGATGATGACCATCGCCATCGTCTACCACTCGGGCTACGGCCACACGCAGCGCATGGCGCAGGCGGTGGCCGAGGGCTCGGGCGGCCAGCTGATCGCCATCGACGCCGACGGCAACCTGCCGACCGGCGCCTGGGAGCGACTCGATGCCGCCGACGCGATCATCTTCGGCGCGCCCACCTACATGGGCAGCGTCAGCTGGCAGTTCAAGAAATTCGCCGACGCCTCGTCGCGGCCGTGGTTCAAGCAGGCCTGGAAGGACAAGCTGTTCGCCGGCTTCACCAACAGCGCCTCGATGAACGGCGACAAGTTCTCCAGCCTGAGCTACATGATGACGCTGGCGATGCAGCACGGCGGCCTCTGGGTCGGCCTGGGCGTGTTGCCAAGCAACAGCAAGGCCGCCACCCGCAACGACCCGAACTTCCTGGGGTCATACAGCGGAGCCATCGCCCAGTCGCCCTCCGACGGCTCGGTGGCCGACATGCTGCCTGGCGACCTCGACACCGCCAAGGGGTTCGGCCGCCGCGTGGCCGAAGTTGCGAGCCGGCTGCGGCCCTGCTAGTCTGGCCTCTCACGAGGAGGCACCGATGGGGATCGCGACGGAACTGGCCGGCCACGCCAAGGACCTGGGCGGTGGCTTCACCGTGCGACGGCTGTTGCCGGCAGCACGCCAGCGCAGCGTCGGACCGTTCGTGTTCTTCGATCACTTCGGCCCGGTGTCGGAAGTGCCCGGTGTCAACCATGACGTCCGGCCGCATCCGCACATCGGCCTGGCGACCGTCACCTACCTGTACGACGGCGCCATGATGCACCGCGACAGCCTGGGCACCGAGCAGCGGATCGAACCGGGCGCCATCAACTGGATGAGCGCCGGCCGCGGCATCGTCCACTCGGAGCGGCGCCCCGCCGACCTGCGGGGCAAGCACTACGTCAACCACGGCCTGCAGCTGTGGGTGGCGCTGCCGCGCGAGCATGAGGACGACGAGCCGTCATTCAGCCATACGCCGGCCCAGGTGATTCCCGAGATCAGCCTGGGCGACGCCGAGATCCGGGTGCTGGTCGGACAGGCCTTCGGCGAGACCTCGCCGGTGGCGACGCTGTCGCCCACGCTGTACCTCGACGTCATGCTGCCGGCCGGCGGAACGCTGGAGTTGCCCGCGCTGGCGGCCCAGACGGCGGTCTACGCCGTGCTGGGCGAGCTGAGCGCCGATGGCCGCGCCATCACCGCGGGATCGATGGCCGTCCTGTCCCCGGGCATGTCGGTGACGCTGGCTGCGCAGGATGCCTGCCGCTTCGCCGTCATCGGCGGCGATCCGCTCGACGGCCCCCGCCACATGTGGTGGAACTTCGTCTCCAGCAGCCAGCAGCGGATCGTCCGGGCGTCGCAGGACTGGGAGGCCCAGCGCATGGGCAGCGTGCCCGGGGACAGCGAACGGATCCCGCTGCCGGCCAGCCGCTTCACGCCGGCGGAGCCGCTGTCTTGAGGGAATCCGACGCCAGCTGCCGCATCCACGCGTCGTAGCCGCCGGCCAGCGGCCGCACGGCGGTGTAGCCGGCGCGAACCAACTCGCCTGCCGCGCGCACGGCCGTCGCATCCTGCGGGCAAGCGCAGAAGGTCACGATCGGATGGTCCTTGGGCCATTGCCCGACGACCTCGTTCAGGCGATCCAGCGCGGCCGGTGACGCGCCCGCCACCGGGCCGGTCGCCGCCAGCATGGAGGCGCCGCGAAGATCGAGCAGCAACGGCGGCCTGGCCGAACGCATTGCCTGCATCAGTTCGGCCGGCCCGATGTGGGGGATGGCCGCGGCGCGTTCGAAGCGCCGTTTCTGCCACAGCCTGGCGGCGATCCACAGGCCCAGCGCCAGCGCGAGCAGGGCGAGGACGAGCGCTTCGTGGCCGTCCATCAACGCCAGGGTGGCTTGCAGCTGGTCCCGCAGCAGCCAGCCGGCCAGCAGGGCGGCGCCGGCCCAGAGCGCGGCGCCGACCGCCGCTGCCGCGAGGAAGCTGGGCAGCGGCATGCGCAGCGCGCCCGCGATCGGCGGAGCGACGGTGGAAAAGCCTGGCACGAACTTGGCGATGACCAGCGACCACACGCCCCAACGCAGGAAGCGCTCCTCGGTCTGCGTGACGCAGGATCCGGGGTTGATGGACAGCCGGCAAAGCACCGACAGCACGCGGTAGCCGAAGGCGCGCCCGGCCAGGTACCAGAGGCCGTCCGCCACCACCGAAGCCAGCACGGCCGCCGCCAGCAACAGCCCGGCCTGCGGCGACCAGCCAGCCAGGCTGCCCGCCACCATGAGGGTGGGCACTGCCGGGATCGGCAGGCCGACTTGCTGCAACAGCACGTTCAGGAGCACGACCCAGGCTCCGTCCCGCGCCAGCGCCTGGGTGAGGGAGGGAATGTCCATCAAGGGCTGGTTCGATCTCAGGAACCGTAGCGCAGCACCACCCGGCCATAGATGCCCCCGGCGCGCATGCGGTCCAGCACCTGGTTGATCTGTTCCAGCGGCTGCGACTCCGTGCGGCACTTGAGCTGGCCGGCGGCTGCCATCGCGAGCACGGCGCGCAGGTCATCGCGCGTGCCGACGGCGCTGCCGATCACGCGGATCTCCCGGCCGACCAGCGCCAGCGCGGCAAAACTCAGGGGCTTGGCCGGCAGGCCGACCACCGCCAGCGTGCCGGTGGGGCGCAAGACCGTCATCGCCGCGTCGAAAGCGGCGTTGACCGAGGAGGTGACGATCGCCACATGGACGCCGCCGGCCTTGGCGAGCGCTTTCAGGGCGTCGGCGTCGGTGGCCAGCAGCACACTGGACGCGCCCAACTCCGTTGCCAGCGCCAGCTTGTCGCTCGAAACGTCGGCGCCGATCACTTCGGCCCCCATCGCCTTTGCGATCTGCACCGCCAGGTGGCCGAGGCCGCCGACGCCGAACACCGCCACCCGCTGGCCCGGCGCCACTCCCGCGTTGCGCAGCGCCCGGTAGACCGTGACGCCAGCGCAAAACAGCGGCGCGGCTTCCTCGGCGCCGAGCGCATCGGGCACCGGGATCGCGTGGCTGGCCTTGGCCTTCATGAGCTCGGCGTAGCCGCCGTCGACCATCAGGCCGGTGACGACGCCGCGGCGGCACAGGTTCTCGTTGCCCTCGCGGCAGGGTTCGCACACTCCGCAGCTGTGGTACAGCCATGCCACGCCGACCCGCTGGCCCAGCGCGAGCCCGGTGACGTCCTTGCCGCGTTCGACGATGCGGCCGACGGCTTCATGGCCGGGGATGACCCGCGGCTTGGCGGCCGCGCGAAACGCCGGCAGCTCGCCGTCGATGATGCTCAGGTCGGAGTGGCAGACGCCGCAGGCTTCCAGCTGGATCAGCACCTCGTCGTCGGCCGGCACGGGGCGCGGGACCTGCTCGATGTCCAGGGGCGCCGCAAACTGGTTCAGGACCGCTGCTTTCATCAAGGACTCCGGTTCGGTTGGCAGGCAGGCTGCCGGTGCGGCATTACACACTGCGCTTGCGGGGGCGGCAAGCCGGCGGCTGTCAAGCGGCACCGGTTTCCTACAATGGCGCCATGTTTGTCCATCTGCGCCTGCACACCGAATTCTCCGTCGTCGATGGCACCAACCGAATCGACGAGATCGTCAAGGCCGCGGCGGCCGACGGCCAGCCGGCATTGGCGATCACCGACCTGAACAACCTGTTCGGCGGCATCAAGTTCTACAAGGAAGCGCGCTCGGCGGGCGTCAAGCCGCTGGTCGGCGCCGAAGTGATGGTGCAGGGGCTGGGCAAAGACGGCACACAGATCTCCCGCATGGTGCTGCTGGTGCAGAACCGCCAGGGCTACCTGAACCTGTGCGAGCTGCTGTCGCGGGCCTGGACCCGCAATGCGGTCAAGAACCAGGCAGTCTGCAAGCCAGAGTGGCTGCGCGAACTCGGGGAAGGGCTGATCGCCCTGTCCGGCGCCCAGGCCGGCCCCGTGGGCCAGGCGCTGGTGCAGGGCGACGAGCAGCGCGCAGGCGACGTCGCGCTCGAACTCGCCTCGATCTTCCCGCACCGCTTCTACCTCGAACTGCAGCGGGCCGGCCGCCCCGACGACGAGTCGCAGGTGGCTGCCGCGGTGCAACTGGCCGCGCGGATGCACCTGCCGGTGGTCGCCACCCACCCGGTGCAGTTCACCAAGCCAGACGACTACGAAGCGCATGAAGCGCGCGTGTGCATCGCCGAGGGCGAGATCCTTGGCAACCAGCGCCGGGTGCGGCGCTTCACCCGCGAGCAATACTTCAAGTCGGCGGCGCAGATGGAGCAGCTGTTCGCCGATGTGCCGAGCGCCATCGCCAACACGGCGGAGATCGCGCGCCGCTGCAACCTGGTGCTGGAGCTGGGCAAGCCGCGCCTGCCCGCGTTCCCGACCCCCGACGCAATGCCGATCGAGGAGTACTTCCGGCTGGCCTCGCACGAGGGCTTGAAAGACCGCATGTTGCACCTCTACCCCGACGCGGCCAGGCGCGAGCAGGAGCTGCCGCGCTACGTCGACCGGCTGGAGTTCGAGATCAACACGATCCTGAAGATGGGCTTTCCTGGCTACTTCCTGATCGTGGGCGACTTCATCAACTGGGCCAAGAACAACGGCTGTCCGGTGGGGCCGGGCCGGGGTTCGGGGGCGGGGTCGCTGGTGGCGTATTCGCTCAAGATCACCGACCTCGATCCGCTGCAATACAACCTGCTGTTCGAGCGCTTCCTGAACCCGGAGCGGGTCTCGATGCCCGACTTCGACATCGACTTCTGCCAGACCAACCGCAACCTGGTGATCGACTACGTCAAGGACAAATACGGCAAGGACGCCGTCAGCCAGATTGTGACCTTCGGCACCATGGCTGCGCGCGCCGCCGTGC
>JBBRSZ010000076.1:0-8186 GCA_038244915.1 Burkholderiales bacterium
CAACACACTGATCAAATACCGATGAGGGAGCATGGAGTTGTCCGGTTCATTCTTGTTCAAGGGAGCGCAGGCATTCCGGCCCGGGCACGCATGGCGTTGACCCGCGCCGTACTGTCATTCGCTTCGCGCGCCCGCCGTTCTGTCAGGTCGCCACCGGAGGAACCCGCAGCAGGCGAGCCGGAACCCGCGCCGGGGCCACCGGGCACATCCGCGCCCAGGTCCGGGCCACGCTTGACATCGAGCGTTCGCAATTCGTCGCCGCGCGCCAGCACGAGTTCCAGCGGCCGCACTTCCTTGATGGTCCAGCCCCCCAGGCTGTCGCCCTGCCGCAGGCGCCTGACCTTGCCTTCGGCCCGCACGATCGCGCCGCCCGAGTTTCCGCCCGACGAGTACAGGCCCAGCACCCTGACATCCCCCAGGGTGTCGGCGACGACAGCCGCGGCCTCCTCGGGCTTGACTGGGGGCTTGCGCGTTACGGAAAATAAGGGTCGATCCAGGGAAGCCATGAAGCTTCCCAGGTCGGCGCTCCACGATGGGAGAACGGAATCGGTCAGGACCGGCTTGATTGGCGCCGGAGGAACCCAGCGGACCCCGCGCAGTTCGCCTTGCGGAGTCAACCATTGCCAGGCCAGGAATGCAGCCAGGGCAAGATTCATCGCAATCAGCAATGGGACCAGGTACCGCCTCATGACCGCGCCCGCAACACGAACAGTTCGAGTTGAATCACCAGCCGCGGCGGCGCATCCTGCTTGGCAGCGGGGATGCCCTGGATATTGAAGCCCTCGACGAACAGGGTGGGCGTGAGGCTGGGCATGGCGGCGAGCGCCGTCTGGAAGACCAGGTATTCACCTTCCACCCGCAGCGTGATCGGAATGCGGTCGAACTGCTTGCTGGTCTTGGCTGGCAGCACCTGGCTGCTCAGCACTTCCAGGCCTGCCTTGGAGAACACGTCGCGAGCCCTCTGCTGGGCGTCGTTGCCGGCCTGGCTGATCTCGCGGCTGGCAGGATACAGATGGCGCGCCACCGCGGCCTTGGTTGCATCAAGAGCCGCCGCCAGCTGGCCCTTGTCCATGGCCAGGCCGGAGAGCCGGGCAAAGCGCGGCTCGATCGTCGCCAGTTGCTCCTCGTCCGCACGCTGGATTCCCAGCACGTAGAAGGCGAACAGGCCCGTCGCAGCGGCCACCAGCAACAGCAGCGCCAACAGGACAGCAGTGTCCATCTTGCGCGGATTCATGGCCTGGCCCCCGCTGGCGCAGAGGCCGGCAGCAACGCCGCCCCGGATGCAGGTGCCGCCGGAAGCGGGGCGGTGATCGCCGGCTGCGGGCTCGCGGCCACCGCGGGCCGTCGCAGCAGTTCGGGCTCAACCGTGAACTCCACCACGAAGCTCTCGCGAGTGCTGCCGGCGGATCGCGTCGCTGGCGAAGGCGCCCGCACATCCCGCAGGCCAGGATTGCTGCTCAGGGTGTTCATCAATGCAGCGGCATTCGGGGTCTCGCCGCTCAAGGTGAAGCGCGCTCCCTGGGCCTGCACGCGCCGCAGCCACGTGTCATCGGGAATGAGCCGGGTCAGCATCTCGATGGCAACCAGCGGCTCGACGTGATCGGCCATGACTTCCTGCAGGTTGGCCAGGTCCTCCCGGCCACGCACCAGGGCCTCGCGCTGGGCCATCGCCGGTCCGGCGCGTTTCTGCAAGGCCTGGTAGGAAGCGGCCGCCTGCGTCGCGCGGATGTGGAGTTGCACCGTTGGCGTGACGGCGATGGCGGTCGCGAGCAGCACGCAGCCGAGCATCAGGGCATAGGCCAGCAGGCGCCCGCGCGCGGCGCGTCGGGCCCGGGCCGCTTCGCCGAAACCCCTGAGCACGACCGGGGCGCCATCGTCTGCCATCACCCAGACTTCGAGCGACGGCGACATTTCGGGCATCGCCGCCTGCAGGTGCCGAGTGACTTGGGTACGCGACGCAAGCACCATCTTGACGTTCACCAGGCCCGGCTCTCCCGGCTTGCTGCGGTAGCCCCACACCAGGTCCGACGCATCGAAAGGATTCGAATCCCGCACATCCAGCGCCACTGCGTCGCGCAGGTCCGCATCCGACATGGGAGGCAGCACCAGGTCGCGGGCCAGGGCGAGGTCGGCTGGCACTTCGACCGCGGTGAACCGGGCAGATCGCAGGGCGACGGCAGAAGCCTCGAGCCTGCGCTCACCCACCCACAAGGACTCGCTCCGATCCGCGGCGACCAGCCTGACGGGCAGCTCTGGAGTGAGCCACGCCAATACCGGGTGCCTGTGCAAGTTCCGCAATGACGCGCCGATCATCGCGATCACTTCGCTCAGCTGGAAATCGGCGGGTTGTTGGATGGCAGGTGAGGTTGCGTTGTTCATGAAGGTCGGCCTCTACTTCAGGCTCATCACCGGCGCGTGCGTACGCATCGTGCGCCAGGGTGCTGCGCCCTCAGTGGCAGCCGTAATATCCATGTCGCGGACGACGATCACCTGGGAGCCATCCGGGAACGGCACAAAGGCCCGAAACCTCAAACGGCCCGAAACCGACTTGTCGGTGAAAGCAGCCTGCAGTCTCGTGGTATCCATGCCTGGGACATCCGCGTCGCGATCCGAAGCAACCCGGCTGGCCAGGTTCTGGTCGCCGCCAGCAAGAAGAAGAAGCACCTCTGGCGACGCAGCAAGCGGATTGATTCGCCCGCTGCCCCTTGAATCGGTCGTCACGAGGTGCGCGAGTCTAGCATACAGATCATAGTCGACCCCCTCGACGTTCAGCAGTTCCTCGGGTGCCTTGAAACGTGGCGGCGGCTCGGACGGGCGGGCCTCCCGCATCGCCACGACCGCTGCCGCCAGACGGGCCGCGGCAGGGGGCGCGACGCCGCCATTCACGGCAAACAGTGCCGCCAGCAACGGTGCCGGCGCCAGGTTGACGTCGATCAGTCCGGATAGCGGCTGGATTTCAACCTGCACCTCGCGCCCGTCGAATGGCATCCTGAGCCGCGCCAGCCGTTCCTGCGCATGGCCGCTCGCGACCAGCGCCTGCACGGCAAGAACGATCGCCCCCTGCCCCACCGCGTCGGCCTGCAGGCGCAGTCGCGACGACGCGGCGGTGCGGATCTCCTCGCGCTGGGTCTGGACCAGTCCGGTCACCAGGATGCTCAGCGCGGCGACCACCCACAGGACTGCAACCAGCGCAACGCCTCGCTGGCTGCCGACTTGACCGGGGGATCGTCTGCCAGCCATCATTCGGGGCCGTGGACGAAGCCGCCGCCACCGCCCTCGTTGGCAGGCAGCGGATGCATGGCGAGGACGACAGGCGGCCACTCGGAGCCTGACGCGGACAGCAGCAACCGCACCCGGGGAGGCAGGTTCTTGTCTTGCGCAGGCCAAGCCGCCAGCCAGTCTTCCCCCATCCCGCGGCCACCGTAGGACAGTGCCGCCGCGCCGACGTCCCGCACCAGCACCCGGGACTCGGCCTGCGCCCAGTCGGGCAGGGTCTTTTGCTCCCAGCGCCACGCAATGAACCTCAGGACCAGGCCGGTGCTGCCGTCGCCGAGCCGCTCGGCGCCGAGCCGGAAGAAATGCCGGCCGGCCGGACCGAATCGGGCCGGCATGATGCCGATCCAGCTCACACTGTCCGCAGCCCCCGAGAACAGCAGGCCGGTGGCCGGCGCCTCGACCCGCTGCGCCGAGACCCGCCCGAAGATTTCGCACAGGAAGGTCGTGGCCACACGCATTTCGTCGATGCGCGCGGTCCGGGTGTCGATGCGTTCCGCGGATGCTCCCATGCTGCGGATCGCCGATCCCAGCACCAGCATGACCAGCGACAGCAATGTCATCGCCACGATCACTTCGACCAGCGTGAAGCCGCTGTTGTCGCGTCGACTTCGGCGCAGGGGCGCCAGGCTCATTGTCGCTCCCCAGGCAACGGCCGCTGCTGCGGCAACAGTGTGTGCAGTTCGAGCCGATGCGGCCCGCGCCAGCTGTCCCACTCCACCACCACCCGAACCTGGTGCAGCCGCGGAACGCCTGGTTTTTCACGGCCAACAGCGGTTTCATAGGGGCCTGTGCTGACCTGCCAGTTGATCTCCGCCGCGCGGCCACTCTCGTTCCACCCGGCTGCGGGCACCGCGTCCCTCGATTCCAGGATCGATTGCGCAAGCACGTTCGCGCGCTGGTCCAGGTCGAGGTCCCCGACGCCGCGCAGCGCGCCGGTGCTGGCCTGGTACAACAGACCCAGGGCCATGCCCATGATTGACAGGGCGACCAGCAGTTCCAGCAGGGAGAATCCGCGCGACGGCCTCATGGACCAAGCGCCGCTTGCGAGACCGCGCCGGACAGCCAATCGACCGTGATGCGGGTCCCGGCTCCGCTGGCTCGAACCAGATCGACGCTGCCTCCGGTGGCGCCTCCGTGCGGGTGAAACCGGATCGAAACCTGCTGCTGCGATGTCAACTCGATCCGCGCCGCGGTGAAACGGATCTGCAGGGACTCGGGCAGCGAACTGGGTGTCCGGCCTTCGACGCCGAAGTTGCGGGCCGGCACATCGATCGAAAATCGCACGTCCCTGCCTTCGGCCAGGGCCTGCTGGCGGGCGGTGCGCAGGTCGCCCAGCACCCGGCGCAGCGTGTCGCGGTATTGCATGGACTCGCGCAGCCGCTCGAACGAGGGAGGAACCAGGGCAACAACCAGCGCCAGCAGCGCCAGCACGACCAGCAGTTCGATCAGCGTGAAGCCGCGCCGGAGTCTTGTGCGGATGTTCCCGCCCGGCCTATTGCTTGTTGCGGATGTCGCTGTTTTCACCCTCACCGCCTGGCGTTCCATCCGCCCCGAGAGACAGGATTTCGATCGTGCCGCCGGCACCGGGCTTGTACGCATAAGGGTGGGCCCACGGGTCCAGCGGCACGCCGCCCTTGAGGTAGGGGCCCGACCAGGCGGTGGCGTTGGCAGGTTTCTTGACCAGTGCCTCAAGGCCCTCCTCCGCCGTCGGATATCGGCCAACATCGAGCTTGAACAGTTCGAGCGTCTTTTCCAGGTCGGAGATCTGGACCGCCGCCGTCTTTGCCTTGGCGCCGCCAAGTTGCCCCAGCACTTTCGGGCCGACGATGCCCGCCAGCAGGGCCAGGATTGCGAGCACCACCAGCAACTCCACCAGCGTGAAGCCCAGGTTGCGATGGGCGATGCGCAATGCGCGCCGCATGCCAGAACAGGAAGCGTTGATCATCGCAAAATCATACCGCGAGATCATTGATGGCCAGGATGCCCAGCAGGATCGAAACGATGATGGTGGCAATCAGTCCCCCCAGCAGCAGGATGAGCGCCGGCTCGAGCAGCGTCAGCAGCCGCCGCACCCCGGTTTCCACCCTGCGATCGAGCAGCTGGGCGACTTCCAGCAGCATCGGTCCCAGCCGTCCGGTTTCCTCGCCAACGCGCACCAGGTTGACGGCGAGCGGTTCGAACTGGCGGGTCTCGGCGAGGGTCTGGGCCAGCCGGCCGCCCCCCTTGATCGACGACGCCATGCCAGCCATGGCCTGCCGCACCGGCGGGCTGGTCACGGTGGAGATCGCGATCTCGATGGCTGCCAGCAACGAAACGCCGCCGCCCACCAGAGTGCCCATGGTCCGGGCAAACACGGTCAGCTGAAAATCCTTGAGCAGGTGGCCCACCAAAGGGAGCCGCAACAGCAGCGACTGCAGCCAGGAATGCCCGGCCGGAGTATGGGCCCAGCGCCTTCCCGCCCAGACGGCCAGCACGACCACGATCCCGATCGCCAATCCCCATTGCCGGAACACGTGACTGAGCATGAGCACGATCCGGGTCGCGAACGGAATCGCGTCCCCCAGGTCGGCAAACAGCTTCTCGAACTGCGGGACGACGAAACCGATCATCCCGATCACGGACAGGACCGACACGCCCAGCAGGATGGCCGGGTAGGTTGCCGCGGACACCACGTTCTCGCGCATGGCCGCGATCCGCTCCATGTGCCCGACCAGCCGCTCCAGGACCACCGCCAGCTGGCCGCCGGCCTCGCCGGCGCGAACCATGCTGACGTAGAACTCGCTGAACTGGTCGCCGTGCCGTGCCAGCGCACGGCTCAGGGGAGCGCCGCCCTTGACGTCATCGAGCACTTCCTGCAGCAGCGCGCGCAACGCCGGCTTGTGTCCCATCTCCAGCAACAGGCGCAGGGCGTATGCCAGCGGCAAGCCGGCCCGCAGCATGATGCTCAGCTCGGTGGTGATGCTCAGGATGTCCTTGCCTGTGATCGACGCATCCCGACGCAGGGACAGCGACCATCGGCGCGGCAGGGGCCGGGTTTCGCCGGCCGCCGGCGCCACGCCGGCGGCCGGCTCAATCGACAAGGGGACGAGGCCGCGCGCGCGCAACTGGATTGCAGCCTGAGCAGCGTTGGCGGCGTCGATCCGGCCTTGCTGGCTGCGCCCGGAGCGCTCGGTCGCGCGCCAGATGAATTCAGCCATTGTCCTCGCTCGCGGTCGCGCGCAGGACCTCTTCATAGGTGGTCAGGCCCTTGCCGACCTTGCGCAAACCGTCTTCGTACAGGGTCACCATGCCGGCGGCGACCGCCAGGTCCTGCAG
Organism: Burkholderiales bacterium; assembly: GCA_038244915.1. Lineage (GTDB taxonomy): Bacteria > Pseudomonadota > Gammaproteobacteria > Burkholderiales > Burkholderiaceae_C > Ramlibacter. The sequence goes on from JBBRSZ010000076.1 coordinate 6,592, forward strand.
TTGCGATCCATCGAGGCCTTCCTGGATGCCCTTGCGGACGGCGTCGTCGACCAGCAGCAACTCGAACAAACCGGCCCGACCCCTGTAGCCGGTGTTGCGGCAGTTGGCGCAGCCGCGCGCCCGGTACAAGGGCGTCCCCGGCGGGACGAACCGATCGAGCCCGGTGGAGCGCAGCATCGCAGGCTCGGGGTTGTAGGGCTCCTTGCATTCGCCGCACAAGGTGCGGACCAGCCGCTGGGCCACCACGCCGATCACGGTCGACGTGATGAGGTAGCGCTCCACCCCCATGTCCCGCATGCGGACCACCGCACTGGCGGCGGTATTGGTGTGCAAGGTCGACAGCACCAGGTGCCCGGTCAGCGCCGCCTGGACCGCGATCTGCGCCGTCTCGCCGTCCCGCATTTCGCCGATCATGATGATGTCGGGGTCCTGCCGGAGAATGGAACGCAATGCCGATGCAAAGGTCAGGCCGATCTGCGAGTGGACCTGCATCTGCGCGATGCCGTCGAACTGGTATTCGACCGGGTCTTCGACGGTAATGATCTTCTGCGCTGCGGAGTCCAGCTCGGCCAGCCCGGCATACAGCGTCGTGGTCTTGCCCGCGCCGGTCGGCCCCGTGACCAGGAAGATGCCGTGGGGTCGCGCCAGCAGCGCGCGGAAGGACCGCAGCGTGGCTTCGTCCATCGCCATTTCTTCCAGGCTCAGGCGCACGCTGGCGCGGTCAAGGACCCGCATGACGACGCTCTCGCCGTGCACCGTGGGGACGGTGGAGATCCGCAGGTCCAGCTCGCGCCCCTTGACGCGGGTGCGAATCCGTCCGTCTTGCGGCAACCGGCGTTCGGCGATGTCGATGTGCGCGAGCAACTTGATGCGCGAAACGACGGCCGCGCCCTGTTTCGCCGGCAGCAGGTCGGCCGCCTGCAGGACGCCATCCACACGGTAACGCACGTGCAGGCCGTCCTCGAACGGCTCCAGGTGGATGTCCGACGCCCGCAACTCGATCACGCGCCCGACGATGGTGTTGACCAGGCGGATCACTGGCGCTTCGCTGGCCAGATCCTTGAGGTGTTCGACGAAGTCGCCGGAATCGACATCGTCGGCGAGCCCGCCGTCCTCGACATCGCCTTCGACATCGCGCTGGGCCAGGGCCTTGTCGATGTCGCTGGCCATGGCGAGGAAAGGCCGGATCGCAAGCCCGGTCGCCAGGTGCAGCGCCTTGAGGACAAAGCGGTCCTGCGGATCCGCCATCGCCACATCCAGCCGGTCCGCCTCCAGCGCGACCGGCAGCACGCGATGCGAACGCAGGAACGCCGGTTGCAGGCCCTGCACTTCGGGATAGGTCTCGGGAAAGCTGTCGGCACCGACGAAAGTCAGCCCCAGCAGGCTGGAGCGTGCCTGCGCGACATCGACTTCAGAAACCAGTCCGAGCTGGACCACGACTTCATGCAGGCGCCCCCTGAGCTCATGGCCGGCGGCAATTGCGCGATCGAGGTCTCTGGAACTGAGTTTCCCGGTCTCGACAAGCAGGTTGCCGATCGCCAGTTCCGACTCGTCGACGGCAAAATTCTCGGCGGTGGCAGCACTGGTCAACATGG
>JBBRSZ010000077.1:0-8168 GCA_038244915.1 Burkholderiales bacterium
GCCTTGCGATAGCCCTCGGGCCGGGTCATGCCGAAGTTGCGCAGGCCGCGCTCCTTGGTGTCGCGGCCTTTCTGGTGGCCCAGCACCATGCAGGCATTGCCGTTGAAGCGCGCCAGCCCACCGATGATGGACAGGTCGTCGGCGAAATGGCGGTCGCCGTGCAGTTCGATGAAATCGGTGAAGATCTCGTTGACGTAATCCAGGGTGTAAGGCCGCTCCGGATGGCGGGCGATCTTGGTGATCTGCCACGGCGTCAGGTCGCTGTAGATGTCCTTGGTGAGCTGCTGGCTTTTCTTGCTCAGCTGGTCGATCTCTTCAGAAATGTCCACCGCCGATTCGGTCTGGACATAGCGTAGTTCTTCGATCTTGCCCTCGAGTTCGGCAATCGGTTGCTCGAAGTCGAGAAAGGTCTTCTTGGCCAAGGCGTGTCTCCTTGATTGTTCTGGGAGCGAGGAGCTCAATATCCGACCGGCAACGGGTCCAACGAGCGCCAAATATACCAAGTCGCAACGCTGCAATACGGGGCCCAGGCGGCGGCCACTTCGCGGGCGTCGCTGCGGCTGACCGCCTCCCCGGAAAAGTAGTTGCGGCTGATGCCGTTGATGAGGCCGACATCGTCCATCGGCAGGATGTTGGGCCGCATCAGGTGGAAGATCAGGAACATCTCGGCGGTCCAGCGGCCGATGCCGCGGATGCCCACCAGCTCGGTGATGATCTCGTCGTCGCTCATCGCCGGCCAGGCATCCGCATGCACGGCGCCCGAGTCGAAGTGCAGCGCCAGGTCCACCAGGTATTCGATCTTGCGCGCTGACAGCCCGGCCGCCCGCATGTCGTCCACCTTCAGCTTGAGCACGTTGCCGGCCGTCATGCGGCGCGGCAACCTGGCGAAGCGGTCCCAGACCGTCTGTGCCGCCTTCACCGAGATCTGCTGGCCGACAATGCTGCGCGCCAGCGTGGTGAAGGCGTCGCCACGCGACTGCAGGCAGGCGTCGCCGAACTGGGGGATGAGGCGCTTCATCACCCGGTCCTTCCTGGCCAGGTGGCGGCAGGCTTCTTCCCAGTAATCCGGCGGCGACAGGACGATCTCGGGCGCCGGACTCACTGTGCGGCCTCCCAGGTCGTGCCGGTCGGCGAATCCTTGAGCACCACGCCCTGGGCCAGCAGCTCCTGCCGGATGCGGTCCGCCTCGGCGAAGTTCTTCGCCTGCTTGGCGGCCGCGCGCTGCTCGATCCGTTGCTGGATCGCGGCTGCATCGAGTGCCGTGGCACCGGCCTGCAGGAAAGCCTGCGGATCACCCTGCAGCAGGCCCAGGCATGCGCCCAGCCCCTTGAGCAAGGCGGCGGCTTCGGGCGAGCGGGCGCGATTGACTTCCGCCGCCAGCTCGAACAGCACGGCCACCGCTTCCGGCGTGGCGAAGTCGTTGTCCATCGCCGCCTTGAAGCGGGCGGCGGCCGGCTGTGACCAGTCGACAGCCACCGGCGCGGCCGGCACCAGCTGCAGCGCGGTGTACAGGCGCTTGAGCGCATTGCGGGCGTCGTCCAGGTGCACGTCGCTGTAATTGAGGGCGCTGCGGTAATGGGCGCGGACCACGAAAAAGCGCAGCGTCTCGGCGTCGAACTTGCGCAGCACGTCGCGGATGGTGAAGAAGTTGCCCAGCGACTTGGACATCTTCTCGTTGTCGATGTTGACGAAGCCGTTGTGCATCCAGAAGCGGGCCAGCGGCTTGCCGGTGGCGCCTTCGCTCTGGGCGATCTCGTTCTCGTGGTGCGGGAACTGCAAATCGGCGCCGCCACCATGGATGTCGAACGTGTCTCCCAGCAAGGCGCAGGACATGGCGGAGCATTCGATGGCCCAGCCCGGGCGGCCTTGCCCAAAGGGGCTGGCCCAGCGCGCGCCTTCGGGCTCGTCCGGCTTGGCCGCCTTCCACAGCACGAAGTCCAGCGGATCGTGCTTGCTGTCCAGCACCGCCACCCGTTCGCCCGCGTGCAATTCGTCGATCGACTTGCCCGAGAGCTTGCCGTAGCCGGCGAACTTGCGCACCGAGTAGTTGACGTCGCCACTATCGGATCGATAGGCCAGGCCGTTGCGTTCCAGCTTGCCGACGATGTCGAGCATCTGCGGTACGTAGTCGGTGGCGCGCGGATCGTGGTCGGGACGCTGGATGCCGAGCGCGTCGGCGTCGCGGTACATCTCGCCGATCATGCGGGTGGTCAGCGCGCGGATGGTCTCGCCGTTCTCGACGGCGCGCCGGATGATCTTGTCGTCGATGTCGGTGATGTTGCGGACATATGTCACGCGGTAACCCGAATGCCTTAGCCAGCGCTGGACGATGTCGAAGGCCAGCATCGATCGCGCATGGCCAACATGGCACAGGTCATAGACCGTCATGCCGCAGACGTACATGCGCACATGCCCCGCCTCCAGCGGGGAAAAATCCTCCAGGGCACGCGAGAGCGTGTTGTAGATGCGCAGAGTCATGGGTGGTTTGCCGGGGCGTCGCGGCGATGTTGCAGCGGCGCACGGGGGTTCAGATTTTGCTCTTGTTGGGGGATTGCGGGGGTACTCGCGTGGCACCCCTCAGCTACAATCCAGCGCAGTATATAGCCCCCCGATCGGGGCTCGATTCCACGCGTACGATCCACAAGAGGCCTTAATGACGCACGCTTCCCATGCGCTCCCGAAAACACTCCGCCTGCTGGCGCTCGCCGCCGCGCTCATGGCCTCGGCGGCCTGGGCCGACGACTATGGCGACGTGAACCAGCTGCTGCGCGCGGGCAAGCATTCGGAAGCGCTGGCCAAGGCGGACCAGTACCTCGCGGCCAAGCCGCGCGACCCGCAGATGCGCTTCCTCAAGGGCGTGATCCAGACCGAAGCTGGCAAGCCCGCCGATGCGATCAGCACCTTCAACAAGCTGACCGAGGACTATCCGGAACTACCGGAGCCGTACAACAACCTGGCCGTGCTTTACGCCGGCCAGAGCCAGTTCGACAAGGCGCGCGCGGCGCTCGAGATGGCGATCCGCACCAACCCCAGCTATGCGACAGCCCATGAGAACCTGGGCGATGTCTATGCCAAGCTGGCCAGCCAGGCTTACAGCAAGGCACTGCAACTCGATGCCGGCAACACCGGCGTGCAACCCAAGCTGGCGCTGATCCGCGAGCTGTTCGCCCCGAGCGGCAAGACGGTGCAGGCTCAGGCCCGCCCCCTTGCACCGGCGCCAGCTCCTGTCGCCGTCGCCAAGGCACCGACCCCGCAGATGTCCAGTGGCGTGGTGGCGCAAGCCGCCGCGCCCACGCCGGCTCCTGCACCCGCGGTGGTCGCCGCGCCCAGCCCGGCGCCGGCGCCGCTGAGCGTCACGGCCCCCGCCAGCGCCGCGGGCTCCAAGGACGTGGAAGCGGCCGTGCACGCCTGGGCCACGGCCTGGGCCACCAAGGACATGGGCGGCTACCTGGGCGCCTACGGCAGGGAGTTCGATCCTCCGGGCAAGATGTCGCGCGCGGCGTGGGAAAGCGAGCGACGCGCCCGCATCGTGGGCAAGAACCGCATCAGCGTGAAGCTCAGCGACGTCGCCGTCAGTGTCAACGGCAACAAGGCGGTGGCAAAGTTCAAGCAGGCCTACAGCGCCGATGCATTGAACGTTTCCAGCCGCAAGACGCTCGAACTGGTCAAGTCGGGCGATCGCTGGCTGATCGTCAGGGAATCGACCGGCGGCTGATGAATGCGGTATCGACTGCAACCGCGGCGACCGGGTCTGGTTTGTGCAGTCTGAATTTTTCTGCCGGGTTGTCCGCATGAAACGAGCCTCGCTCGTGCTTTGGTGTCTTTCTTGCGCGTGCCTGTCGACAACAGGCACCGCGGCCGCATCCCAGAACAACCGCAACGTCCGCCAGCAGCCCAAGATCCACCGCGTCTCCTTGCAGCGCGCGCCGGCGCGGCCGCTGGTGCGCGATGGCGAGACCGAAGCCCGCTTGATCGAGGTCTACAAGCTGATCGGCCAGGCCAAGGGCCGCGAAGCAATGGAGCGGGCCGAGTCGCTGGTCGGGGACCACCCGAATTTCCAGCTGGCGCAATTGGTGTACGGGGACCTGCTGGCTTCGCAAGCCCGCCCGCTGCGCGGGGTGGGCGATGTTCCGGACGCGGCGGCCCGCAGCGGCGCCCAGATGCTGGCGGAGTTGCGCGAGGAGTCGCAACTGCGCATCCGGGCGCTGCGCGAGAAGCCGCCGGCCGGCGCCATCCCGGCGCAGTTCCTGCAGCTGTCGCCGCGCAACAAGCACGCGATCGCGATCGACACCTCCCGCGCCCGCCTGTACCTGTTCGAGAACACGCCGAGCGGGCTCAAGCTGCTCAGCGACTATTACATCTCCGTGGGCAAGTCCGGCATCGAGAAATCGACCGAAGGCGACCTGCGCACGCCGCTGGGCGTGTACTTCGTCACCAGCAACCTGGACCCGAGGTCGCTGAAGGATTTCTACGGCGCCGGCGCGTTGCCGATCAACTACCCCAACCCGTACGACCTGCGCCGCGGCAAAACCGGCAGCGGCATCTGGCTGCACGGCACGCCTCCTGCGCAGTTCTCGCGCGCGCCCAAGGCCACCGACGGCTGCGTGGTGCTGGCGAACCCGGACCTGCAGCGCATCATCAGTACCGTGGAGATCCGCACCACCCCGGTGGTGATCGCGCAAACCCTGCACTGGGTGACGCCGCAGAGCGTCCAGCCGGACAGCAGGCGCTTCGCCGACACGCTGCAGGCCTGGCGCAGCGCCAAGTCCAGCGGCGACCTCGCACGGGTGCTGTCGTTCTATTCGCCGGACTTCTCGGGCGGCGGCAAGACGCTGACCGACTGGATCCCGGCCCTGCGGCTGGAGGTCGACAAGGCCCGGGGCCGCGACGTCGCCCTCAAGGAACTGTCGTACCTGCGCTGGACCGACAACGCCGACACCATGATCGTCACGTTCGACGAAGTCGTGTCCGGCTCGCGCACCGGCGCCGTGAAGCGCCAGTACTGGATGCGCCAGGGCGTCCTGTGGAAGATCTTTTTTGAAGGAGTGATCGGATGAACAGATTTTTGTTGGCTGTGTCGCGCCGTACCGCCTGCGCTCTCGTGGCCGGCGTGCTGGCCGGCGGCGCGTGGGCCGCGGACGCACCGCGCGTCAAGTTCGCCACCACACTGGGCGATTTCGTGGTCGAACTGGCGCCGGAGAAGGCCCCCAGGACGGTGGAAAACTTCCTGCAGTACGTCAACGACAAGCACTACGACGGCACCGTGTTCCACCGCGTGATCGACAACTTCATGGTGCAGGGCGGCGGCTTCACGGCCGATATGCAGCAAAAGCCGACCCGCCCGCCGGTGCCGCTGGAAGCCGGCAACGGCCTGAAGAACGTGGTGGGAACGATCGCCATGGCGCGCACGGCCGACCCGAACTCGGCAACCTCGCAGTTCTTCATCAACGTGCGGGACAACGTGTCCCTGGACGCGCCCAATCCCGACGGCCACGGCTATACCGTGTTCGGCAAGGTCGTCTCGGGCATGGATGTCGTCAGCAAGCTCAAGGCCGCACCGACCGGTTCCAAGCCCCCGTACCAGAACGTGCCGCTGACGCCGATCGTCATCAACTCGGCCACCGTCCTTAAGTAATTTCATCGGGGGCAGACCTTCAGCTCTGTCCCCGACATATCAGTCCATCAGGGACAGACCTTGCGCTCTGTCCCCGACACATCAGGAGCATTTCATGAGCAATCCCAAAGTCGACCTGCATATCAAGGGCTACGGCGTCATCACCCTCGAACTGGACCAGCCCAAGGCACCCAAGTCGGTCGAGAACTTCCTGGCCTATGTGAAGAAGGGTCATTACGACAACACGGTGTTCCACCGCGTCATTCCCGGCTTCATGGTTCAAGGCGGCGGCTTCGAGCCGGGCATGAAACAGAAGGCGTCGGACACGGCGATCGCCAACGAAGCCAGCAACGGACTGAAGAACGACAACTACACCGTGGCGATGGCACGGACCAACGACCCGCACTCGGCGACGGCGCAGTTCTTCATCAACGTGGCCGACAACGCCTTCCTGAACCACACGGCGCCGAGCGCGCAGGGTTGGGGCTACGCCGTGTTCGGCAAGGTTGTCGCGGGCAAGGACGTGGTCGACCGGGTCAAGGCGGTGAAGACCGGCCGCAAGGGCTTCCATGACGACGTGCCGAACGACGACGTGATCATCGAGAAGGCCGTCGTCGCCTGACGGTGCGCTGAGCGTGAGCACATCGGCCGGGCCGCCGTTCCAGGAGCTGCAGGCTCCGCCGCAATGGCGCACGGCCGATTTCATTTCCGACCTGCATTTGCAGGCGTCGGAGCCAGCCACCTTCGATGCGTGGCGCGGCTACATGCGCACCACCGCGGCCGATGCGGTCTTCATCCTGGGTGACCTGTTCGAGGTGTGGGTCGGCGACGACGCTGCCGACGAGCCCGGCTTCGAGGCCGACTGCGCCGCCGTGCTGCGGGCCACCGCCGTCCGGCTGCCGGTGTTCTTCATGCCCGGCAACCGCGACTTCCTCGTGGGCCAGGGCTTGCTGCAGGCCATCCACGCCACCTTGCTCGATGACCCCACCATCCTCACTTTCCTCGGGCAGCGGCTGCTTCTCACGCACGGCGACGCGCTGTGCCTGGACGACAGCGCCTACCTGGTGTTTCGCGCGCAAGTGCGCTCGCCGGCTTGGCAGCGCGATTTCCTGGCCCGGCCGCTGGCCGAACGCAAAGCCATCGCCCGCGGACTGCGCGAGCAAAGCGATGCCCGCAAGCAGACGGGAGTGCCATATGCCGACGTCGATGGCGCCGAGACCTTGCGCTGGCTGCAGGCGGCCGATGCGCGAATGATGATCCACGGCCACACGCACCGGCCCGGCGACCACGAACTCGCGGCCGGCCGGCGCCGCATCGTTCTGAGCGACTGGGACGCCAGCGCGGCGCCGCCGCGGCTGCAGGTGCTGCGCGTGAGCGACGCTGGCACGCAGCGTATCGCGCCCTGATGTTCCGCTGGCTGCGCCGGCGCGGTTCGGCGCCCCCCATCCCCGATGCGCTGTGGGAAGGTGTGCTCGCGCGCTATCCGTTCCTGTCGGACCTACCGCCAGCCCAGCGCGACAAGCTGCGGGGACTGGCCGCGCAGTTCCTGGCAGGCAAGGAATTCCACGGCGCCCAGGGCTTCGTCATCACCGACGACGTCGCGCTGTCGATCGCCGCGCAGGCGGTGCTGCCGGTCATGCATCTGGGCTTGCCGTGGTACGACGATTTCGTCGGGATCGTCGTGCATCACGGCCAGGTGGTCGCGCCCCGCACCGCCACCGACGCAGCCGGCGTGGTCCACCACTGGGACGACGTGCTGGCCGGCGAGGCGATGGACCGCGGCCCGGTGATGCTCAACTGGCGCGACGTGCAGGATGCCGGCGCCACGGCGCAGCAGGGCTACAACCTGGTGATCCACGAGTTCGCGCACAAGATCGACCTGCGCGACGGCCAGGCCGATGGCTGCCCGCCCCTGCCCTCGCGGGCCGCGCGCCGGGCCTGGCTGGCCACCATGGAAGCGCAGTTCCAGGGCTTCCGGGAGAAGGTGATCGTGGCGGAGCGCTTTGGCGGCGAGCCGCAGTGGCTCGACAGCTATGGCGCGACGGCGATCGACGAGTTCTTCGCCGTCGCCTGCGAAGCCTATTTCGTCAATCGCGCGCGCTTCACGCAGGAGTTTCCCGCGCTGGTGGCACTGTTCGACCCGTTCTTCCGGACCGAACCCTGAGCACTCGGGCTAGCCGCGCAACAGCGCCTTGAGCACGTTCTGCAAGCGGCGCGCCACCGTGGCGTCGTAGGCGCTGGCCAGCACCTTGGCCGTGTCCCTGCCCCAGGTCTGGGCCGGCGACGGGTCGTTGCGGCGGGTCAGCAATTGCAGTTGCAGCAGGCGGCGGGCGCTGATGTGCTCGGCCGGCGTCGGCGACTCCGAAGCGATTTCCAGTCGCAGCAGGGCCTCCGGAGCGTCGCCCGCAGGTGCCGCGCTCACGGCCTGGACCCAGCTCGTGCGCACCGGCGCCGCCACGGCCTTGCCCAGCTCCTGCAAGCTGGGCAACTGGTCGCCGGAGCGCTGCTCCCATGCGGTCATGAGCTGCGTGAGCGCCTCGCCATGGGCTTGCGC
>JBBRSZ010000078.1:0-7953 GCA_038244915.1 Burkholderiales bacterium
GTTCATCTGGCGGTAGACCATGGCCACTTTCGAGTTGGGCTGGTTGTCCAGTTCCTCCACCTTGGATTCGGCCATCTCGTGATAGAAGTCGGTGCCTTCGCGGGTGCGCTCACCGACGCCGGCAAACACCGACAGGCCGGAGTGGGCCTTGGCGATGTTGTTGATCAACTCCATCATGTTCACGGTCTTGCCGACACCGGCGCCGCCGAACAGGCCGACCTTGCCGCCCTTGGCGAACGGGCAGATCAGGTCGATCACCTTGATGCCGGTTTCCAGCAATTCCTGCGAGGGCGACAGTTCGTCGTACGCCGGAGCCTTGCGGTGGATCGACGCCATCAGCTCCGAGCCCACGGGACCACGTTCGTCGATCGGGTTGCCCAGCACGTCCATGATCCGGCCCAGCGTGGCCTTGCCCACGGGCACCGTGATCGGCTGGTCGGTGTTGTAGACCATGTTGCCGCGGCGCAGGCCGTCGGACGAACCCAGCGCGATGGTGCGCACGATGCCGTCGCCCAGCTGCTGCTGCACTTCCAGCGTCAGGGCCGTGCCCTCCATCTTCAGCGCGTCGTACACGCGCGGCATCTTGTCACGCGGGAACTCGACGTCCACGACGGCGCCGATACATTGAACGATCTTGCCTTGGGTAGCTTGTGCTTGAGCCATTTATCTCGCTCCAATAATAATTAAACTGCCGCGGCCCCGGCCACGATCTCCGAAAGCTCTTTCGTGATCGCTGCCTGGCGCGTCTTGTTGTAGACGAGCTTGAGCTCGCCGATCACGCTGCCGGCGTTGTCGGTGGCGGCCTTCATGGCCACCATCCGCGCGGACTGCTCGGACGCCATGTTCTCCGCCACCGCCTGGTAGACCAGCGCCTCGACGTAACGCGTGAGCAGCTCGTCGATCACCGACTGCGCGTCCGGCTCGTAGATGTAGTCCCAGCCCGGATGGCCTTCGTCCGCCTTCAGCGATTCAGCCGTCAGCGGCAGCAACTGCTCCACCACCGGCTCCTGCTTCATCGTGTTGATGAAGCGGGTGTAGCCGAGGTAGACGGCGCTGATCTTGCCTTGCGCATACGCGTCCAGCAGCACCTTGACCGGCCCGATCAGCTTGTCCAGGTGCGGCGTGTCGCCTAGCTGGGTGACATGCGAGACCACCTGCGCGCCGACGCGGTTCAGGAAGCCCAGGCCCTTGTTGCCGATGGCCACCGCCTGCGAATTCACGCCGGCGGCCTGCAGCTCGCGCAGCTTGGTGGTCACCAGGCGCAACACGTTGGTGTTCATGCCGCCGCACAGGCCCTTGTCGGTCGTCACGACGATGAAGCCGACGGCCTTGGCCTCGTTGATCTTCATGAACGCGTGCGTGTATTCCGGGTTGGCCTTGCCGAGGTTGGCCGCGATGTTGCGCACCTTGTCGCTGTAAGGCCGGGCCTGGCGCATCCGCTCCTGCGCCTTGCGCATCTTGGAGGCGGCCACCATTTCCATGGCCTTGGTGATCTTCTTGGTGTTCTCCACCGATTTGATCTTGCCCCGAATCTCTTTACCTGCAGCCACGTTGGCTCCTGTTTAAGCGAACGACTTCTTGAACTTCTCGATGGCTTCGCCGAGTTCCGCTTCCGCCGTCTTGTCCATGGCCTTGTCGGCTTCCAGCTTGGCCAGCAGCGCAGCGTGTTTGTCCTTGAGCCAGGCGTGCAGGCCGTGCTCGAACGGCAGGACCTTCTTGACCTCGATGTCGTCCAGGAAGCCCTTGTTGACGGCATATAGCGTGGCAGCCATCAGGCTGATCGGCTGCGGGCTGTACTGGGCCTGCTTGAGCAGTTCGGTCACGCGGGCGCCGCGGTCCAACTGCTTGCGGGTGGCCTCGTCCAGGTCGGAAGCGAACTGCGCGAACGCAGCCAGCTCGCGGTACTGGGCCAGGTCGGTCCGGATGCCGCCGGACAGGTTCTTGATCAGCTTGGTCTGGGCGGCGCCGCCGACCCGCGACACCGAGATGCCGGCGTTGATGGCGGGGCGGACACCGGCGTTGAACAGGCTGGTTTCCAGGAAGATCTGGCCGTCGGTGATCGAGATCACGTTGGTCGGCACGAAGGCGGACACGTCGCCGGCCTGGGTCTCGATGATCGGCAGCGCGGTCAGGGAGCCGGTCTTGCCCTTGACTGCACCCTTGGTGAAGTCCTCGACGTACTTTTCGTTCACGCGGGCGGCGCGTTCGAGCAGGCGGGAGTGGAGATAGAACACGTCGCCGGGATAGGCTTCGCGGCCCGGCGGGCGGCGCAGCAGCAGCGAGACCTGGCGGTAGGCGACAGCCTGCTTGGACAAGTCGTCATAGACGATCAGCGCGTCCTGGCCGCGGTCACGGAAGTACTCGCCCATCGTGCAGCCGGAGTACGCAGAGACGTACTGCATGGCGGCCGACTCGGAAGCCGAGGCGGCGACCACGATGGTGTAGTCCATCGCGCCGGCCTGCTCCAGCGAACGCACGATGTTCTTGATCGTGGACGCCTTCTGGCCGATGGCGACGTACACGCAGGTCATGTTCTGACCCTTCTGGTTGATGATCGCGTCGACCGCCACCGCCGATTTACCGGTCTGGCGGTCGCCGATGATCAGCTCGCGCTGGCCGCGGCCGATCGGCACCATGGAGTCGATCGACTTCAGGCCGGTCTGCATCGGCTGGCTGACCGACTGGCGGGCGATCACGCCCGGGGCGACCTTCTCGATCACGTCGGTCATCTTGGCGTTGATCGGGCCCTTGCCGTCGATCGGCGCGCCGAGCGCGTTGACCACACGGCCGATCAGCTCGGGGCCGACCGGGACTTCGAGAATGCGGCCCGTGCACTTGACGATGTCGCCTTCCGAGATGTGCTCGTACTCGCCCAGAATCACCGAGCCGACCGAGTCGCGCTCCAGATTCAGGGCCAGGCCGTAGGTGGGCGTGCCGTCCGCCGTGGGCGGAAATTCCAGCATTTCGCCCTGCATCGCGTCGGACAGGCCGTGGATGCGCACGATGCCGTCGGCAACCGACACCACGGTGCCCTGGTTGCGGATATCGGCGCTGGCGGCGAGGCCTTCGATACGGCTCTTGATCAGTTCAGAAATCTCTGCGGGATTGAGTTGCATGACTCTTTCCTTTCCTTGGGGTTAGCGGTGCCTGCCTCAGGCAGTCAGCGCGACTTTCATTTGTTCGAGACGAGCCTTGACCGAGGTGTCCAGCACCTCGTCTCCGACGACCACGCGGATGCCGCCCAGCAGCGAGGGGTCTTCCCGCACCGTCAGGTTCAGCTTGCGGCCGAACCGCTTTTCCAGCGCCGGCGCCACCGCGCCCAGCGCGCCGGCATCCATCGGGAAGGCGCTGTAGACGACTGCATCCGACGAGCCCTTGCGGGCGTTCTTCAGCAGGCGGAACTGGGTGGCGATCTCGGGCAGCGCGGCGAGGCGGTCGTTCTCCACCACCGTGCGCAGGAAGTTCATCCCCGGCGCCGGCAGCGGCTGCTTGACCACGCCGGTGATGACGTCGATCAGCTGCTGTGCCCGCACGTTGGGGTTGCCCGCCAGCTGCAGCAGCTGCGGGTCGGCGGCGACTGCCGCGAGCGGCTCCAGCCAGCCGGCTGCGCCCTCGAGGTCGGCCTGCGACGCCTTGAACAGCGCCTCGGCATAAGGTCTTGCGATGGTGGCGAGTTCAGCCATTGGACGTCCTTACAGCTCGGTCTTCAGGCGGTTGAGCAGCTCGGCGTGGACGCCGGGATTGATCTCCTTGCGCAGGATCTGCTCGGCGCCGCGCACGGCCAGCGCAGCCACCTGCTCGCGCAGGGCCTCGCGGGCCTTGACGGTCGCCTGCTCGGCTTCGACACGGGCAGCGGCCAGGACCTTGTTGCCCTCTTCGGTGGCGCGGGCCTTGGCCTCTTCCACGATCTGCTGGCCCCGGCGTTCGGCGTCGGCCAGCAGCGCGGCGGTCTCGTTGCGCGACTTGGACAGCTCCGCTTCCACGCGCTGGTTGGCGGCGGACAGCTCGGACTTGGCCTTGTCGGCGGCAGCCAGGCCTTCGGCGATCTTGCTGGCGCGCTCGTCGAGCGCGGCGGCGATCGGCGGCCACACGAACTTCATCGTGAACCCGACCAGGATCAGGAACACGATCATCTGAATGATCAGGGTACCGGTGATGCTCACTTTTTCATCCTTCGCCCCGCCGCGCCTGGGCGCCCACGGGGCATGACATTGACCGACGGATGCTTACTTCGGCAGGTTGGCGATCTGGGCCAGGAACGGGTTGGCGGTGGCGAACCACAGCGCGATACCGGTGCCGATAATGAAAGCCGCGTCGATCAGGCCGGCCAGCAGGAACATCTTGGTCTGCAGCTCGTTCATCAGCTCGGGCTGACGGGCAGCCGATTCGAGGTACTTGCTGCCCATGATGCCGATACCGATACAGGCGCCGATGGCGCCGAGACCGATGATCAGGCCGGCGGCCAGTGCGGTGAAACTGATAACTTCCATGATTGCTCCTAAGGGACTTTGGTTAACGAGAAAAAGAAAAAGGCAGGGGAAAACGAAAACGGGTCAGTGGGAATCGTGGGCCTGGCCCAGGTACACCAGCGCCAGCATCATGAACACGAAGGCTTGCAGCGTGATGATGATCAGGTGGAACAGCGCCCAGACGGTGCCGGCGATGATGTGGCCGATCGCCAGCCCGATGCCGGTGGCCGACAGCGTCCAGGCGCCGCCCATCATGGCGATCAGCAGGAAGATCAGCTCGCCGGCATACATGTTGCCGAACAGTCGCATGCCGTGCGAGACGGTTTTGGCGACGAACTCGATCAGCTGCATGCCGAGGTTGACGATGCCCAGCAGAAGCGCAAACACCGGGTTCTTGCTGGTGCCAAACGGCGCCGTCACCAACTCATGCGCCCAGCCGCCCATGCCCTTGATCTTGATGTTGTAGATCAGGCAGGTCAGCAGCACGCCAACCGACAGGCCCATGGTCATCGACAGGTCGGCCGTTGGCACGACGCGCAGGTAGGCGTGCTCGGGATCGTGGCCGGCGGCGCCGTAGATCCAGTGCCAGATGGCGGGCAGCAGGTCCACCGGCAGCAGGTCCATCGCATTCATCAGGAAGATCCAGACGAACACCGTCAGCGCCAGCGGGGCGATCAGCTTGCGGCTCTTGGCGTTGTGCACAATGCCCTTGGCCTGCGAGTCCACGTATTCCACCAGGAACTCCACCGCGGCCTGGAACCGGCCGGGCACGCCCGAGGTCGCCTTGCGGGCGCCCAGCCACAACAGCCAGCATCCCAGCACGCCCATGGCGATCGAGAAGAACATGGAGTCGTAGTTGAAAACCGAGAAGTCGACGACGTTGCTCGCCTTGTGGTTCTGCAGGTGCGTCAGGTGGTGAATGATGTATTCACCAGAGGTGGGTCCGTTTTCAGCAGCCATTTTTCTTCAGTTCTTCAGTTTGCGTTTCGGCTTGTAGGCCAATGCGATCCAGTAAACCTTCATCGTCAGCACCAGCCCCACCAGCAGCGCCGGCCAGCTCAGTCCCGACACCAGCCTCGGCGCGGCCACCAGCATGGCCACCGTCAAGGCGATCTTGACCATCTCCCACAGCATGAAACCGAATGCGGCAGTGCCGGCATTCAGGGAAGACATCCGTCCCATCAGTCCGCGCGCAAAAACGGCCGCGGGGATCACCACGGCTAATGCGCCATATCCGGCGGACCATCCGACGCTCTGTTTCCCGGTCAGGGCCCAGGCGGCCAGGGCCACAACCAGCCCCACCACCACCTGCACCGCAACCACCCACCAGGGGGACACCGGCGGGTTTTGTTCTCGCAGCTGCCGCGCCTCATCGGCGCTCAGCGTCTTGAAGGGAAGCTCATCCTGCGTCTCAGGCAGCCGGGCGGTTGTTTTCATGTTCTGTCGCCCCGTTTGACCGGCCTGAATTTACACAAAGCCACTGATTATAAGTAAAAACCCCGGGTCGCTCGCGCGACCTGAGCATCCTGGTCAGCCAAGTTGCACGTCACAAGTGTTTTGCGCGCAACGCACAATGCGCAGGTCGCATCCCGACGGAGTTCCATGTACCAACTGATCCTGTTCTTCCACCTCGCCGCCGCCATCTTCTGGATCGGCGGCATGGCCTTCATGGTGCTGGCACTGCGGCCGGTGATCGCGCAACAGCTGGCGCCGCCGCAGCGCCTGCCGCTGCTGGCCGCCGTGCTCAAGCGCTTCTTCGCGGTGGTCGCGGCGAGCATCGTCGTGCTGCTGGCGACCGGCATGCCGATGCTGCTGCGAAGCGGCATGGCCAAGGCCCCGCCGGGCTGGCACGCGATGCTCGGACTGGGCCTGGCGATGATGCTGGTGTTCGGCCACATCTACTTGTCCCCTTACCGCAAGCTCAAGCTCGCCGTGGCCGGCGCCGACTGGCCGCTGGCAGGACGCTACGCCGGCCAGATCGCGCTGCTGGTCAAGATCAACCTCGGCCTGGGCTGGCTGGCGATTGCCGCTGTCCTGCTCTGGCGCTGACAACTCTTATTTTTTCGCAATGACAGACTCGACCCTGCCCCTGCTACCCTGCTACCTGAACGGTGAATTTTCCACCCTGCGCGACGCCAAGGTCAGCGTGCTCGACCGCGGCTTCATCTTCGGCGACGGCGTTTACGAAGTGGTCCCCGCGTATGCCGGCCGGCCGTTCCGGTTCGACGAACACATGGCCCGCCTGGATCGCAGCCTCGCGCAGATGCGCATCGCCAACCCGATGAGCCATGCGCGGTGGCGCGACCTGGTGGCGCAACTGATCGCGGCCTATGCCCGGGCAGTGGACAAGCCGGTGGAACAGACCGACCAGATGGTCTACATCCAGATCACACGTGGCGTCGCGATGCGGGACCACATCATGCCGCCGGGCCTCACGCCGACGGTGTTCATCACGAGCAACCGCATGTATATCTATCCGGAGAAGGACCGGATCGAGGGCGTCGCCTGCGTCACGGCCGACGATTTCCGCTGGAAGAAGGCGCACGTCAAAAGCACCAGCCTGGCCGGCGCGGTGCTGGCGCGCCAGCTCAGCGCCGACGTCGGCGCCACCGAGACCGTGATGTTCCGCGACGGCTTCCTCAGCGAAGCGGCGGCCTCCAACATGTGGGTGGTCAAGGACGGCAAGCTGATGGGCACCCCCAAGGACAACCTGGTGCTGGAGGGCATCCGCTACGGCCTGTTCGAGACGCTGTGCCGCGAAGCCGGGATCCCGTTCGAACTGCGGCGGATCTCGCGCGCGGAAGTGTTCGCGGCCGACGAACTGCTGGTGTCCTCGGCCACCAAGGAAGTGCTGCCGGTGACCCTGCTGGACGGCCAGCCTATTGGAACCGGCCGTCCCGGCCCCATCTACCACGCTCTGTACGCCGGCTACCAGCGTGCCAAAAGAGCCTGAACCAACCATGAACAGTCCCACTCCCAGCCCCACCCTGCCGCCAGTCCTGGCGGCCGCCCCGAGCAGCGAGTCGTTGATCGTGTATCCGTCGCAATTCCCGATCAAGGTGATGGGCGACAACGTCGACGGCTTCGTCCGCGCCATCACCGCCATCGCCGTGCAGTTCGATCCCGGCTTCGATGCCGCCACCGTCGAACTGCGCGACAGCAAGGCCGGCAAGTACCTGGGCGTCACCATCACCGTGACGGCCACCAGCCGCGAGCAACTCGACGAGCTGTATCGCACGCTGTCGACCCATCCGATGGTCAAGGTCGTGCTGTAGCCTTTCCAAAGCCTCTCAGGCAGAGGAAGGCGCCCATTGCGTCCACCTGACAACTCAACTACAATCATCCATCCCAAGGGTGGATAAGAATTGAAAGTTGACTTTCTCACCGCCAAGGACAAAGAGTTTCTTGAGAACTCGAAGCAAGTCACCAAAGCGTACGGCCCCGAAAGCGCCAAAAGGCTCAGAAGCCGGCTGGACGACCTGGA
>JBBRSZ010000079.1:0-7870 GCA_038244915.1 Burkholderiales bacterium
CGTGCTCGCAGCCACGATACGGGTTGATCGAGCGGTCGAAGTAGATGTCCGGCGACGCGTTGGAGCTGATGACGCTGCGTGCGTCTTCCCAGATCACTTCGGTGGGCGTCGCGGCCGCTTCGGCCTGCTCCAGCGTGCCCCAGCCATCGTCGTAGTCCAGGCGCTCGTCCTTCACGAAACGGTGCGCCAGCCGGGTCGCCGCGCCCCGGCCCTTGATCGCTTCGACGGGGATGCGGACATCAGGCATGGGTCGCATCATAGCTGTTCATCCATCCAGTATCCTTCTGAATTTTCAGTTATTACAGGAAATTCAGTAGCTCGCTAGAATCCGCCCATGCCAATGGAAAACCACTTGCCGCCACTGAGCCGACAGTTCGTTTCGCACTTTGGCGAGATGGGCAGCCGCTGGGGCATCAACCGCACGGTGGGCCAGATCTACGCGCTGATCTTCATCGCACAACGGGCGCTGAACGCCGACGAGATCGCCGAGACACTGGAGTTCTCGCGCTCCAACGTCAGCATGGGCCTGAAGGAACTGCAGTCGTGGCGACTGGTGCGCCTGAAGCACCTGCCGGGCGACCGGCGCGAATACTTCGACGCCCCGGCCGACGTCTGGGAGATCTTCCGCGTGCTGGCCGAGGAGCGGCGCCGGCGCGAAATCGAGCCCACCCTGTCGATGCTGCGGATGGCGCTGCTGGAGGCGCCGACCAGCGCGGCCGAACGGCACGCGCAGGATCGCATGCGCCAGATGCACGGACTGATCGACCGCCTGATGACCTGGTTCGACGACGTCCAGAAGCTCGCCCCCGAGACTGCGATGCAGCTCATGGGAATGGGCGCGACGGTGACCAAGGTGCTTGAATTCAAGGACCGGGTCACCGGCCGCACGCCCGCCAAGCCAAAGGACCAATAGATGGACGCCCTCATCCTGTCGCGCCTGCAGTTCGCAGCCAACATCAGCTTCCACATCCTGTTCCCGACCATCAACATCGCGTTGTGCTGGTTCCTGGTGTACTTCCGCGTGCGCCACAGTGCCGCCAAGGGAACGCCCCAGGCGCAGGAATGGGAAGAGGCCTATTTCCTCTGGACCAAGGTGTTCGCGCTCACCTTCGCCATCGGCGTGGTGACCGGCATCACCATGAGCTTCCAGTTCGGCACCAACTGGCCCGGCTTCATGGAAAAGGCCGGCAACATCGCCGGGCCGCTGCTGGGCTACGAGGTGCTGACAGCGTTCTTCCTCGAGGCCACCTTCCTGGGCATCATGCTGTTCGGCCGCGGCCGGGTCTCGGACCGGGTCCACCTGTTCGCCACCCTGATGGTGGCCGCCGGCACCACGCTGTCGGCGTTCTGGATCCTGAGCCTGAACTCGTGGATGCAGACGCCGACCGGCTACACCATCATCGACGGGCGCTTCCACGCCACCAGCTGGCTGGAGGTGATCTTCAATCCCTCGTTCCCCTACCGCCTGGTGCACAAGTTGCTGGCCTCGACGCTGACGGCAGCGTTCCTGATCGCCGGCCTGTCGGCATGGCAGTTGCTGCGGGGCACCGCCAACCGCGGCACCCGGCGCGCGCTCACCGCCGCAGTGGTGGCGGCGGCAATCGCCATCCCGCTGCAGATCCTGGCCGGCGACCAGCACGGCCTGAACACGCTGGAGCACCAGCCCGCCAAGATCGCCGCCATCGAAGGCATCTGGCACACCGAAAAAGGCGCGCCGCTCACCCTGTTCGGCTGGCCCAACGAAAAGGAAGGCCGCACCGACTATGCGATCCAGGTGCCCAAGCTGGCCAGCCTGATCCTGGCCCACGACATGGACGCCGAGCTCAAGGGCCTGGACGCTTTCCCGAACGCGCACCCACCGGTGGCGCCGGTGTTCTGGAGTTTCCGGGTGATGGTGGGCATGGGCGTGCTGATGCTGGCGGTGGCGTGGTCCAGCGCCTGGACGCTCTGGCGCGGCCGGCGGCTGCGAGCGAAGGCCGGCACGGTCGCCTTGCCCTTTTCCCGCTGGCAATTGCGGCTGCTGACGGCGATGACCTTCTCCGGCTGGGTGGCGACGCTGGCCGGCTGGTGGGTCACCGAGATCGGCCGCCAGCCCTTCCTGGTGTACGGCGTGCTGCGCACCGCCGACCTGGTGGCCGTGCATCCGCCCGAGATGGTGCTGGCCACGCTGATCGCCTATCTCGTGGTCTATGCCGGATTGCTGCTCGCCTACGTCGGCGTGCTGATGTACATGGCGCAGCACCCCGCCAAGCCGACGCCCGACGCGCCCTTCAGCCCCAAGGCGGCCATGCCCATCGGCGGCCCGGCCTGAACGCCATCCACGGAGAACGGCAATGAACATGACCTGGAACGAATTCCTGCCCCTGATCTTCATGGGCGTGATGGGCCTGGCGCTGCTGGCCTATGTGGTGCTGGACGGCTACGACCTGGGCGTCGGCATCCTGCTGCCGTTCGCCGACGACGACGAGAAGGACGTGATGGTCTCCAGCATCGGCCCGTTCTGGGACGCCAACGAAACCTGGCTGGTGCTGGGCATCGGCGTGCTGCTGATCGCCTTTCCGCTGGCGCACGGCATCGTGCTGTCGGCGCTGTACCTGCCGGTGGCGATCATGCTGATCGGCCTGATCCTGCGCGGCGTGTCGTTCGACTTCCGGGTCAAGGCCCGGGCCGTCCGCAAGCAGTTGTGGAATCGCCTGTTCTCGCTCGGTTCGCTGATGGCGGCGATGGCGCAGGGCTGGATGCTGGGCAGCTACCTGACCGGCTTCGATTATGGTGGGTGGTCGCTGCTGTTTTCGCTGGGCATCGCGCTGACGCTGCCGACGGCCTACTGCATGCTGGGCGCCGGCTGGCTGATCATGAAGACCTGGGGCGAGCTGCAGTTGAAGGCAGTGGGCTGGGCCCGCACTGCCCTGTGGCCGATGGGCGTGGCGCTGGTGGGCATCTCGCTGGCCACCCCGATGATCAACCAGGACGTGTTCGACAAGTGGTTCGCCATGCCGCAGCTGATCGGGCTGCTGCCGATCCCGGTGGCCTGCGCCGCCGCCTTCTTCGCCGCCTTCCACGTGGTCAGCAGGCCGAAGGTGGTGGCTGCCGGTTACGGCTGGATCGTGTTCGCCAGCACGGTGCTGATCTTCGTGCTGGCGTTCCTGGGGCTGGCCTACAGCATCTATCCGTACATCGTGATCGACCGGCTCACCGTCTGGCAGGCGGCGGCGGCGCACGAATCGCTGGTCTTCATCTTCGTCGGCGTGGCGATCACGCTGCCGGCCATCATCATCTACACGGTGTTCATGTACCGCGTGTTCTGGGGACGGGCCAGCACGCTTTCGTACAGCCTCGCTGACGAGGCGTGACGGCCCTGCGTCAATCGAACTGCGCGCGGACGGCGAGGCCGGGCAGGGCGCGTCCTCCGACCTTCTGCGCGGCAGGCGGTGCCCGGTGTGGGCGATCTCTGCGGCGGCTGCGGAGTCGGCGCGCCGCGCCGACCGCCGCAGTGTGAGCCCGCGTCGGGCGCCGCCTGCCGCGCCGCGCGCAATGCCCTGGGTCCCCGCCTTCGCGGGGACGACGGCCGGTCGCGTCACGCGTCGGGCACCGCCTGCCACGCCGCGCGCAATGCCCTGGGTCCCCGCCTTCGCGGGGACGACGGCCGGTCGCGTCACGCGTCGGGCACCGCCTGCCGCGCCGCGCGGACGTCCCGGCTTCAGGCCGCTTCCGGCACCAGGCGCTGCTGCGCATCCTTGTATTCGCGCCTGAGCCGCGCCACCAGGTCCGCGGTGCTGGTGACTTCGGTGATGGCGCCGATGCCCTGGCCGCAGCCCCAGATGTCCTTCCAGGCCTTGGCGGCATCGCCGCCGAAACTCATCTTGGTCGGGTCGCTTTCTGGCAAGTCGTCCGGATCCAGGCCGGCCGCGCGGATCGATGCCTTCAGGTAGTTGCCGTGCACGCCGGTGAACAGGTTCGAGTAGACGATCTGGTCGGAGTCGCCGTCGACGATGGCCTGCTTGTAGGCCTCGCTGGCCCGCGCCTCGTGGGTCGCGATGAAGGCCGAGCCGATGTACGCGAAGTCCGCTCCCATCGCCTGCGCCGCCAGCACGGCGCCGCCGGTGGCGATCGCGCCGGACAGCGCGACCGGGCCGTCGAACCACTGGCGGATTTCCTGCACCAGGGCGAAGGGACTCTTCACCCCCGCATGGCCGCCGGCGCCCGCGGCCACCGCGATCAGGCCGTCGGCGCCCTTCTCGATCGCCTTGTGGGCGAATGCGTTGTTGATGATGTCGTGCAGCACCACGCCGCCGTAGCTGTGGATCGCCTCGTTGACGTCGGTGCGCGCGCCCAGCGAGGTGATGACCACCGGCACCTTGTACTTGACCACCACTCCCATGTCGTGCGCGAGCCGGTCGTTGCTCTTGTGCACGATCTGGTTGATGGCGAACGGCGCGGCCGGCTGCTCCGGGTGGTCCCGGTTCCAGGCCGCCAGCGTCTCGGTGATCTCGTGCAGCCACTCATCGAGCTGCGCCGCCGGCCGCGCGTTGAGGGCCGGCATGGCGCCGATCACTCCCGCCTTGCACTGCTCGATCACGAGCTTGGGATTGCTGATGATGAACAGCGGCGCGCCGATCACCGGCAGCGACAGGTTCTGCAGGGCCTTGGGGAGTCTGGACATGGGACCTTCCGGTGGTGCAACGGGGATCAGAACGCGTCGACCGCCAGCGCCGTGACGCTGTCCGCGCCTTCGACGATGCTGTCGCGCAGGCCGGAGGCGCGGGCCAGGATGTGTTCGGCATAGAACTGCGCCGTGGCGATCTTGGCCTGCATGAAGGCCAGGTCCTCGCCCGCGCCGCTCGCGGCGCCGCGTGCTTTCCCGGACAGGTCTTCGGCCACCAGCAGCGAGCGCGCCAGCTGCCAGCCGGCGACCAGGTTGCCGGCCAGCATCAGGTAAGGCACCGAGCCGGAAAAGGCGGCGTTGGGCGAGGTTTTGCTGTTGCTGGCGATGAACTCCACCACCTCCAGGAACGCCTTGCGCGCCGCCGACAGGCGCTTGAGCACGGCGCGCGCGGGCACGCTGCCCCGCCGCGCCAGGGCGGCTTCGGTCTGCTCGATCTGGCCGGCGATGGCCATCGCCGTGCGGCCGCCATCGCGCGCGGTCTTGCGCCCGACCAGGTCGTTGGCCTGGATCGCTGTCGTGCCTTCGTAGATCGTCAGGATGCGGGCGTCGCGGTAATACTGCGCCGCGCCGGTCTCCTCGATGAACCCCATGCCGCCGTGCACCTGCACGCCCAGCGACGTCACCTCCAGGCTCATCTCGGTGCTGTAGCCCTTGACCAGCGGCACCATGAATTCGTAGAAGGCCTGGTTCTGCTTGCGGGTCTCGGCATCCGGATGGTGGTGCGAGGCGTCATAAGCCGCCGCCGCCACGGTGGCCATTGCGCGGCAACCTTCGGTCAGCGCCCGCATCGTCATCAGCATCCGCTTAACGTCGGGGTGATGGATGATGGGCGCGCTGGCGTTCATCGAGCCGTCGACCGGCCGCGATTGCACGCGGTCACGGGCGTACGCGACGGCCTTCTGGTAGGCGCGGTCGGCCACCGCGATGCCCTGCACGCCGACGGCGTAGCGAGCCGCGTTCATCATGATGAACATGTACTCCAGGCCGCGGTTCTCCTGGCCGACCAGGTAGCCCACGGCGCCACCCTGGTCGCCGAACTGCAGCACTGCGGTCGGCGAGGCCTTGATGCCCAGCTTGTGCTCGATGCTCACGCATTGCACGTCGTTGCGCTCGCCGATCGCGCCGTCCTTGCCGACCATGAACTTCGGCACCACGAACAGGCTGATGCCCTTGACGCCTTCGGGCGCGCCGGTCACCCGCGCCAGCGTCAGGTGCACGATGTTCTGCGCCATGTCGTGATCGCCGTAGGTGATGTAGATCTTGGTGCCGAACACCCGGTAGCTGCCATCGGGCTGCGGCTCGGCGCGGGTGCGCACCAGCCCCAGGTCGGAGCCGGCCTGCGGCTCGGTCAGGTTCATGGTGCCGGTCCACTGGCCGCTGACCATCTTCTCCAGGTAGGTGGCCTTGAGCTCGTCGGAGCCGGCCGTCAGCAGCGCCTCGATCGCGCCATCGGTCAGCAGCGGGCACAGCGCGAAGCTCAGGTTGGCGGCATTGAGCATCTCGCCGCAGGCGGCGCCGATGGTCTTGGGCAGGCCCTGGCCGCCGACCTCCACCGGATGCTGCAGCCCCTGCCAGCCGCCTTCGGCGTACTGGCGGTAAGCCTCCTTGAAGCCGGGCGTGGTGGTGACCTTGCCGTCCTTCCAGCTGGACGGATTGCGGTCGCCCACGACGTTCAGCGGCGCGATCACGCCCTCGTTGAACTTCGCGCATTCCTCGAGCACGGCCTGCGCGGTGTCGAAGCCCGCTTCCTCGAAGCCGGGCAGCTTGGCGATCTCGTCGATGCCGGCGAGGTGCCGGATGTCGAACAGCATGTCGTTCAGGGGGGCCTTGTAGCTCATGATGTCTCCAACAATCACAATTTCAAGGCATCGCTCGCGATGCCTTGTTTTCCTCTGGAGCGAAGCGGTTACAACGCCTTGACCAGCTCCGGAATCGCCGTGAACAGGTCGGCTTCCAGGCCGTAGTCGGCGACCGAGAAGATCGGCGCTTCGGGGTCCTTGTTGATCGCCACGATCACCTTGGAGTCCTTCATGCCGGCCAGGTGCTGGATCGCGCCGGAAATGCCGGCGGCGATGTACAGCTGCGGCGCGACGATCTTGCCGGTCTGGCCGACCTGCAGGTCGTTGGCCGCGTAGCCCGCGTCCACCGCGGCGCGGCTGGCGCCGATGGCGGCGCCCAGCTTGTCGGCCAGCGGCGTCATCACCTCGTTGAACTTCTCGGCCGAGCCCAGCGCGCGCCCGCCGGAAACGATGATCTTGGCCGCCGTCAGTTCGGGCCGGTCGTTCTTGGCGATCTCGCTGCCCTGGAAGCTGGTCTTGCCGCTGTCGGCCACGGCGGTCACGGTTTCGACCGTGCCCGAACCGCCCGTTGCGGCCGCCGGGTCGAACCCGGTGGTGCGCACGGTGATGACCTTCTTCTCGTCCAGGCTCTGCACCGTGGCGATCGCGGCGCCGGCGTAGATCGGGCGCTCGAAGGTGTCTGGGCTGTCGACCTTGGTGATGTCGCTGACCTGGCCGACGTCCAGCTTGGCGGCAACCCGCGGCGCGATGTTCTTGCCCGACGCGGTGGCCGGGAACAGGATGTGGCTGTAGCTGCCCGCGATCGCCAGCACCTGCGCCGCGACGTTCTCGGCCAGGCCGTGTTCGAAGTAAGCCGCGTCGGCGTGGATCACCTTGGCGACGCCGGCGATCTGCGCGGCGGCCTTGGCCGCTTCGCCGGCGTTGTGGCCGGCGATCAGCACGTGCACGTCGCCGC
The DNA here is from genome assembly GCA_038244915.1 of Burkholderiales bacterium. Taxonomy (GTDB): domain Bacteria; phylum Pseudomonadota; class Gammaproteobacteria; order Burkholderiales; family Burkholderiaceae_C; genus Ramlibacter. The sequence continues at coordinate 7,421 of JBBRSZ010000079.1, forward strand.
CGCACTGCACTGCCGCCGTCACCGTGTTGAAGGTCGCGCCGCGGATGGACGCGTTGTCGTGTTCTGCGATTACCAATGAGGTCATGTCGATTCCTGTCTGGTTTCGTCGTTCCCGCGAAGCCTGCCCCCGCGTAGGCGGGGGGCGGGAATCCAGGGCGCCCTGGATCCCCGCCTGCGCGGGGATGACGGTGTTTGTCAAATCACCTTGGCTTCGTTCTTGAGCTTGGCCACCAGGGTGGCGACGTCGGGCACCTTGATGCCGGCGCTGCGCTTGGGCGGCTCGACGACCTTGAGCGTTTTCAGATGGGCCTTCACGTCGACTCCCAGGTCAGCGGGCTTCATGAGGTCCATCTGCTTTTTCTTGGCCTTCATGATGTTGGGCAGCGTCACGTAGCGCGGCTCGTTCAGCCGCAGGTCGGCCGTGACGATGGCCGGCAGGCTGATCGAAAC
>JBBRSZ010000080.1:0-7806 GCA_038244915.1 Burkholderiales bacterium
CTGCGCCTTGAGTTCGCCGCTGTGACGCCGCCGCACGGTCTTCCTGGAGTCTTTCATGGTGTCCACCTAAATTCCTTGGTGGACACCATCGTTGTCGCTTAGCCGATCGGATTCAAGAAGGGGATGGCCGGACGCTTACGCTGGGCGGCGCGAATCGCTTCGTCGACCTGCGTCAGCTGCACGTATCCGGCCGCCAGCCGGGCGGCGGTGTCGACCGGTTCGGTCCGGTCGGCGCGAAGCAACTCCAGATTCATGTGGGGGCCGCTGCCGGATGACGGCAGTGAAGTGAGCCCGCATCGTCGTCCAGCCGCGTGTCAGCAGCGTGTCGGGGGGGAAGCGACGGTAAAGCGAGAACTTGCCCAGGGCCGCCCGGGCGCTTTGGAGTGGTGTCCAGTCAGCCCTTGCCGACAAGCACCGGCCGCGCCGTCCCACGGATGAGGGCCGGTTTCGGGCGTGAAATCCTCCACATGACAGACAAACGAGTGACTCCGACGGACCGGGGCGGGTCGCGCCGCCATGACGACCCGCCGGCCTGGCTGGACAAGTCGCTCCCGTACCAGAAACGCAAGGACCTGCTCGACCAGGCCATCCGCGAGCTGGCGCACGGCCCGCAGCAACAGCAGGCGCAAGCGCAATCGACCCCGCACCCGGGTGGCGAACGAAGGAAGAAGTCGCGCTAGCGCGTGCCGGCCGGCGGCGCGACCAGTCCGCGCTTGACCAGCATCGGCTCCACTACCGGATCGCGGCCGCGGAACGCGCGGAAGGCCTGGGCCGGTTCACTTCGGCTGCCGGCGCTGTAGACATGGCTCAGCAAGCGCTGCGCCGTCTCGGCGTGGAACGGGTCGCCCGCCTCCGTGAAGGCGTTGAACGCGTCCGCCTCCAGCACCTCGGCCCACATGTAGACGTAGTAGCCGGCCGCATAGCTCGAGCCGGCGAACACGTGCTGGAAGTGCGGCAGGTGGTGGCGCTGGCCGATGTCCTCGGGAATGCCCAGGGCGGCGATCTGCTGCGCCTCGAACTGCGCGATGTCCACCGGCGTGCCGCGCGGCAGGCTGTGCAGCGCCATGTCGATCAGTGCCGGTCCGGTGTACTGGATGGTGGCCCAGGCCTGATTGAACTGGCGCGCCGCCGCCAGCTTGTCCAGCAGGGCTTGCGGCATCGCCGCGCCGGTTTCCACGTGGCGCGCATGGCGCGCCAGGATCTGCGGCTCCAGCGCCCAGTTCTCGAACAGCTGCGACGGCAGCTCGACGAAGTCGCGCAACACGCGGGTGCCGGCCAGCCGCTCGTAACGCACCTGCGACAGCAGGCCGTGCAGGCCGTGGCCGAATTCGTGGAACAGCGTGCGGACGTCGTCGAAACTCAGCAGCGTGGGGCTGGCCTTGGCGAAGTTGTTGTTATTGATCACGATCGGCAGCGTGCCGCCGTCGAACCCCGACTGGCTGCGGAAGATGCTCATCCAGGCGCCGCTGCGCTTGGCGGGGCGGGCGAAGTTGTCGCCCATGAAGATGCCGACCAGCTGGTCGGCGCGGTCGCGCACCTCCCACAGCCGCACGTCGGGGTGGTACAGCGGGATGCCGTGCTGCTCGACGAACTGCAGTCCGAACAGGCGGCCCGCGCAATCGAACATCGCCGCGATCATGTTGTCCAGGGCGAAGTAGGGCTTGAGCTCGGCGTCGTCGAGGTCGAACTGCTGCTGGCGCACCTTCTCCGCCAGGTAGCGCCAGTCCCAGGCCGCGATCGGCGCCGGCTCGCCCAGTTGCTGCGCCATCCGGGTCAGCAGCACGCGGTCTTCGCCGGCCTTTTGCTTGGCTGGCTCCCAGGCCTTGCGCAGCAGCTCCTGCACCGCCGCGGTGTCGCTTGCCATCCGGTCGGCCAGCGCGTAGTCGGCGTAGCTGGCGTGGCCGTGCAGGTCGGCCTGCTCCTGGCGCAACGCGATGATGCGGGCGCCGATCGCGCGGTTGTCGTTCTTGCCTTCGTTGGCGCCGCGCTGCACGCGCGCCCGCCAGACTTTCTCGCGCAGGTCGCGCCGGGCCGAGAAGGTCAGGAACGGCTCGGCCAGCGAAGGCGACAGGGTGATGGCGCAGGCACCGGCCGCCAGCCCGCGTTGCTGCGCCGCGCCCCGGGCCGCGGACCGCACCGACTCCGGCAGGCCGGCCAGGTCGGCCTCGGCTTCGAGCTGGAGCAGCCAGCCCGCTTCGTCGGCCAGCAGGTTCTGCGAGAAGCGGGTCGAGAGGTCGGCCAGCTCCTCTGTGATTTCCGAATAGCGGGCCCGGCCGGCTTGCGGCAGCTTGGCGCCGGCCAGCACGAAGTCCAGGTGGATGCGTTCCAGCAGCCGCAGGCTTTCCTCGTCCAGGCCGAGCGTGTCGCGGCGCGCATGCAACTGGTCGATGCGCGCGAACAGGCCCTGGTGCAGATGGACCGCGTTCTCGTGGGCCGCCAGGCGTGGCGCCATGTCGCGCTGCACGGCCTGCAGCGTCGGGTTGGTTTCGCTCACCGTCAGGTTGTCGAACAGCAAGGCGATGCGGGTGAACAGGCGCCCCGAGCGGTCCAGCGCGGCGACGGTGTTCTCGAAGTCCGCCGGCGCCGGGTTGCTGGCGATGGCGTCGATCTCGGCCAGGTGCGCCTTCATCGCGGTGTCGAAGGCCGGCTCGAAATGTTCGGGCAGCACCTGCTTGAACGGCGGCAGGCCGTAGGGGCCGGTCCAGTCCTGCAGCAGGGGATTGGCGGCGACGGGCGTGTTCGGGGCGGGATTCTTCATGGGCGTATTTTCACCCCTGCCCGCCGATGAGTTCCAGCACCGCGGCGGCGAACACCTGCGGCACTTCCTGCGGCATGTTGTGGCCGACGCCCGGCACCAGGCGGTGCGAGCGGGGGCCGGTGAAGCGTCTGGCGTGCGCCGCAGCGGGGGCCGGCGGCCGCACGCCGTCGTCGGCGCCGTCGAAGGTGATGGCCGGCACGCTGATCGCCGGCTGCGCTGCCAGCCGGCGCTCGATGTCGGCATAAGCCGGGTCGCCCTCGACGAGGCCGAAGCGATGGCGATAGGACTGGATCACCACGGCGACGAAATCCGGGTTGTCGAAGGCGGCCGCGCTGCGCTCGAAGGTCGCGTCGTCGAAGGACCAGGTCGGCGACCAGAGCTTCCACAGCAGTCTGGTGACGCCACGCCGGTCCTGCTCCAGTCCGGCCCGGCCGCGCTCGCTGTGGAAGTAGTACTGGTACCAGAGCCGGTGCTCGTTGTCCGGCGTGTCGGGCTCCATGGCGCGCGCGATGTTCTGGATGTTGTAGCTGTTGAAGGACACCAGGCCCGCGCAGCGCTGCGGCCACAACGCCGCCACCACGCAGGCGGCGCGGCCACCCCAGTCGTAGCCGGCCAGCACGGCCCGCGGAATGTTCAGCGCGTCCAACAGCGCCAGCAGGTCGGCGCCCAGCGCCGCCTGCTCGCCGGAGCGCGGCGTCGCAGCGCTGAGAAACCGCGTCGGCCCGTAACCGCGCAGGCAGGGGACGATGACGCGGCAGCCGGCGGCGGCCAGGATCGGCGCCACTTGCGCGTAGGCGTGGATGTCGTACGGGAAGCCGTGCATCAGCAACACCGGCGGTCCGTCGGCCGGGCCGGATTCGAAATAGGCGACGTCCAGGACGCCGGCGGCGATGTGCTTGAGGGGGTGCATGGCGGTCATCCTGTAAGGTCCGGTCTGGCAGGCCCGCCTATTCTTGCACCCGGAGCCCGATGAACTTTCCCCGACCGATCACGCCGCGCCGGCTGCTCGCCATCCTGCTGGTCGCAGCGATGGTGGCGTGCGCCTGGCTGGCCCCGCTGGACGCCGCCGCCAACCGGCAGATCGATGCCGGCCTGAAGCGCGCGCTGCTCAGTTTCGCGGCGGCCAGGACCCTCAACGCCATCATCTCGGTCGCCCAGGGCACGGCCATCTCGCTGCAGCCGCTGGGCGTCGGCGTGAACCTGACGGTCGGCCAGGTGCTGGACCCGGTGAACGACGTGATCGAGCAGTTTTCCACCCTGATGCTGACGGCCAGTGTGGCCTTCGGCATCCAGAAGGTGCTGGTCAGCGTCGGCGCGCACTGGTTGATCTCGCTGCTGCTCAGCGCCGTGGCGGCGTGGTGGGCGCTGTTGTTCTGGCGGCGGCAGCAGACACCGGCATGGCTGGCGCAGGCGCTGGTCGTGCTGCTGATGGTCCGGTTCGCCATTCCCGTCGCCACGCTGGGCAGCGACCTGGTGTTCCAGCAGTTCCTGGCCCGCGATTACGAGTCCAGCCAGCAGGTGCTGGACCACACGGCGATCCAGATCGACAAGACCGCCGTGGCAACCGCGCCGCCGGAGAACCAGGGCCTGGTCGATCAGCTCAAGGGCTGGGCCGGGTCGCAGACCGACACATGGAAGGCGCGCTTCGAGGCGGTCAAGCAGGCCGCGGAGCAGGCGACGCAGCACGTCATCAAGCTGATGGTGATCTTCATCCTGCAGACGCTGGTGGTGCCGCTCGCCATGCTGTGGGGCCTGTATGCGCTGGCGCGCGCCGTGTTGCGGCATTCCCTATGATCGGTGGATTCCCGTGCAAACCTCCGTTCCAAGGACCGAACCCATGTCGTCGCTCACCCTGACCCAGGCCAACCAGATCATCGCCGGCGCCCTCGCCAAGTCGAAGGCGTCGGGCTTCAAGCCGATGGGCATCGTGGTGCTCGACGAGGCCGGCCATCTCAAGGCCTTCGCGCGCGAGGACGGGGCCAGCATGTTCCGCTTCGAGGTGGCGCAGGGCAAGGCCTGGGGCGCAGTGGGCATGGGCGCCTCCAGCCGGGTGCTGGCGCAGCGCGCCAAGGACAACCCCAACTTCTTTGTGGCACTCGCGGCCACGGCCACGGGCAAGTTCCTGCCGCAGACCGGCGCGGTGCTGGTCAAGGACGGCGCCGGCAATGTGCTGGGCGCGGTGGGCGCCAGCGGCGGCACCGGCGACGAGGACGAACTGATCTGCATCGCGGGGACCGAGTCCGCCGGCCTCACCGCCGGCTGAGCCACGCGGTTGCCCGCGCCTGGGAATGCCCGATTGACGCTGGGTCGGGCCTGCCTGTAGCCTGTGCCGCTGCAGTCAGCCAGAACATTCCCAGGAGACACCATGCGTTTGTTGCAACGACTCGTCCCGGCCCTTGCCCTGGCGCTTTGCGCCGTCATCGCCGGCCCCGCGGCGGCGCAGGCCGACTACCCCAACAAGCCGATCCGCTGGATCGTGGCCTACCCGCCCGGCGGCACCACCGACCTGCTGGCGCGCCTGATGGGGCAGTACCTGGCGCAGAAGCTGGGGCAGCAGGTGGTGATCGAAAATCGCGCCGGCGGCGGCAACAACATCGGCACCGAGATGGCGATCCGCGCGCCGGCCGACGGCTACACCATCTTCCTGGTCAATCCGGCCAATGCGATCAATGCCACGCTGTACAAGAACCTGCCGTTCAACTTCCTCAACGACCTGGCGCCGGTCGGCGGCATCGTGCGGGTGCCCAACGTGATGACGGTGCGCAAGAACTTCCCGGCGAAGAACATCGCCGAGTTCATCGAGTACGGCAAGAAGAACCCGGGCCGGATCAACATGGCCTCGTCCGGCGCCGGCACCTCGGTGCACCTGTCGGGTGAGCTGTTCAAGTTCATGACCGGCGTCGACATGAAGCACATCCCGTACAAGGGCGCCGGCCCCGCCATCACCGACCTGCTGGGCGAGCAGGTCGACGTGCTGTTCGACAACATGCCGTCCATCATCGGCCACATCCGCGGCGGTTCGGTGCGCGCGCTCGGCGTGACCAGCGCCGAGCGCTCGCCGGCGCTGCCGGACGTGCCCACGGTGGCCGACACGGTGCCCGGTTATGAAGCCAGCGCCTGGTTCGGCGCCGCCGCGCCCAAGGGCACGCCGCCGGCGGCCATCGCGCGGCTCAATCGCGAGATCAATGCGGCGCTGGCCGACCCGGTCATGAAGGCCAAGCTGGCCGACCTCGGCGGCGTCCCGATCGGCGGCACGCCGGAACAGTTCTGGGCACTGCACCGGATGGAGACCGAGAAGTGGGCCAGGATCGTCACGTTCTCGGGGGCCAAGGTCGACTGACCCGGGCTCAGGCGGCCGTTACATCCGGTGCCGCCGTCAGGCCCGCTCGAAGTCGATGAAACTCTGCGCGGCGTCCACCGCTACCAGCCGCACGCGCGTCGTGTCGCCCACGTCCAGCCCCTCGAAGCCGCGCACCACCCGGCCTTCCAGCAGCGGGCTGGCGATCCGCACGAAGGTGCCCTTGGGCGCGGCGCCGGTGACGATGGCGTCGAAGCTCTCGCCGATGCGATCGTGCAGCAGGAAGGCCCCGGCCGCCTTGAGCACCTGGCGCTCCACCTTGCTGGCGTGGTCCTCCTGCAGCGTGCAGTGCTGCGCGATGGTGGTCAGCGCCTCGCCCGAATAAGGCGGCGCTTCGCCCGCGAGCGCCGCCTTGAGCAGCCGCTGCGTCACCAGGTCGGGAAAGCGCCGGTTGGGCGCTGTGGAGTGCGCATAGTCGTTGACCGCCAGCCCGAAATGGCCGAAGCCCGCCGCGCCGGCCGGCGCCGCCGCGTACTCGCCCGAGCCCAGCATCTTCACCACCGCCAGCGACAGGTCGGCGAAGCCCGCCGGGTCGGCCACCCGGCGCGCGGACAGGAACCGATCGAGCGCCAGCGCGTCGGGCGCCGCCGGCAACTGCACCCCGTGGCCGGCCGCCAGCGCCACGATGCGATCCCAGCGCCGCGGCGCTTGCAGCAGCCGGCGCAGCGATGGGAAGTTCCGGTCGGCCAGGAAGCGGGCGGTGGCGCCGTTGGCCGCGATCATCAGGTCGGCGATCAGGTCCTTGGCGCGGTTTTTCTGGTCGGGCCGCAGGTCCACCAGCCGGCCGTCCTCGAACACCGGTCGGGCCGACACCGTCATCAGGTTCAACGCCCCGCGCTGGTTGCGCCATTGCCGCAGCCTGGCGACCACGGCGTCGTGCAACCGCAGCTGCTGCTCCAGCCCCGGCACGGTGGCGAGCTGCGGCGGTGGCGGCGCGGCGCCATCCAGCCAGGCCGAGACACCGTCGTACGTGAGCTTGGCCCAGTTGAAGACCGATGCCCGGTAGACCTGCGAGGCCGAGACCGTGCCATCGGCCTGCACCAGCATCTCGACCACCACGGCCAGCCGCTCCTGGCCCTCGTGCAGCGAGGTGAGGTCGGTGGAAAGCACCTCGGGCAGCATCGGAAATACGCCGGCCGCTGTATAGACCGAGGTGGTGTTGACGCTGGCATGGCCGTCCACGGCGCCGCCGGGGTGCACCAGGGCATCGACGTCGGCCACCGCCACCAGCAGGCGCGTGACGCCGGCCGGCAGCGGCTCGGCCACGCTCAGCTGGTCGAGGTCCAGCGTGTCGTCGTTGTCGATCGAAAACCAGGTCAGCTGCCGCAGGTCTCGGATGCTGCCGTTGCGTTCGGGGCCGGCCTGGCGCGCGGCCTGTGCCTCTTGCAGCACCTGCGGGGCGAAGACGGGCAGCAGGCCGCGCGAGCGCATGGCCTCGACGGCGAGCTGATGCAGATCGATGGTGTCCATGGCGTGGCGGGAAGTGAAGCGCCCACTGTAGTGCCCAGCGCTGCTAAATTGGCGCGATGGCGAAAGATCCGTTCGACCGCCAGCGTTTTGTCGCGGCGCAGGATGCGGTGCTGGACGACGTGCTGGCCGAACTGCGCGCCGGGCGCAAGCGCAGCCACTGGATGTGGTTCGTCTTTCCCCAGCTGGCTGCGCTGGGCTCGAGCCCGACGGCCAAACGCTA
>JBBRSZ010000081.1:0-7190 GCA_038244915.1 Burkholderiales bacterium
AAGGCCGCCGGCGTCAAGCTGTACGTCAAGCGCGTCTTCATCATGGACGACGCCGAGGCGCTGTTGCCGGCCTATCTGCGGTTCGTCAAGGGCGTGATCGATTCCGCCGACCTGCCGCTGAACGTCAGCCGCGAGTTGCTGCAGGAAAGCCGCGACGTGCGCGCCATCCGCGAAGGCTCGACCAAGCGGGTACTGTCGATGCTGGAGGACCTGGCCAAGTCCGAGAAGGACGAATCCGCCTCGGAAGAAGAGAAGGGCCGCTACGCGAAGTTCTATTCCGAGTTCGGCGCCGTCCTCAAGGAGGGCCTGGGCGAGGACGTCGGCAACCGGGAACGGCTGGCCAGGCTGCTGCGCTTCGCCTCCACGACGTCGGATGAGCCCAGTGTTTCGCTGGCCGACTACAAGGCGCGGATGAAGGAAGGCCAGGAGGCGATCTACTACATCACTGCCGACAGCCTGCCCGCGGCGAAGAACAGCCCGCAGCTGGAAGTCTTCCGCAAGAAGGGCATCGAGGTCCTGCTGATGACCGATCGGGTCGACGAGTGGGCGCTGAACTACCTGCAGGATTTCGACGGCACGCCCCTGCAATCGGTGGCCCGGGGGGCGGTCGACCTTGGCAAGCTGCAGGACGAATCCGAGAAGAAGGCGGCCGAGGAAGCGGCGGAAAGCTTCAAGCCGGTGCTCGAACGCCTGAAGGCCGCGCTCAAGGACAAGGCCGAAGACGTGCGCATCACCACCCGGCTGGTCGATTCACCGGCCTGCCTGGTGGTGCAGGACGCGGGCATGAGCATGCAGCTGGCCCGGATGCTCAAACAGGCGGGGCAGAAGGTGCCGGATGTCAAGCCGGTGCTGGAAGTGAACGCCGACCATCCGCTGGTCAAGAAGCTCGAGACTTCGGACCATTTCGACGATCTGGCGCAGATCCTGTTCGACCAGGCGCTGCTGGCCGAGGGCGGAATGCCCGAGGACCCGGCCGCCTACGTGCGACGGGTCAACGCGCTGCTGGTCTGAATTCAGCGGTCGCGTTGCAGCGCGAAGTCGGTTGTCGTGGTGCTCCGCACCACCACCGAGACCGGGATGGCGTCGCGCTGGACCGGGCTCCAGGGGAGCGGGACGTTATCGGTCTGGATCTGCAGCACGTGGCCGCCCGCGGCTACCCACGGAAATTCGTAGCGGCCCTGCCCGTCCGTTTTTGCCACGAAGCGCCGGTCCAGGACCACCGTGATGTTGGGTGACCCGGTTTCCGAGGCATCACGCCGGCCGTTGTTGTCGGCGTCGAAAAAGATCGTGCCGCGCAGCGCGCCGGCCGCGGTTCCCGGTGCCCCACCCAGCGGCGCGCTGACGGTGCCGGCCCGGTCTTCATAGCGAAGAATGAGCTGCAGGCTGCGGCTGGCCGGAGTCGGAATCACCGGCTCCAATGTCGCGGCCGTGAGCGCGGACACGATCTGCGCGGATTGGGGATCCTGCCCGCGAGCCTCTGTGTAACGGCCGATCAACGACCAGTTGAGGTTGTAGCGCCACGAAACGCCGATATTCGCATTGAGCGCGTCGCTGCTCGCGCCATGTGCGCCGCGCAAGCTGGCATCGACGTTGAGCTGGCTGGTAGGCGCGTATGCGGCAAGCAGGCCCCAGGACCGGACGCTGGCGGTCACCCCGGCGCCGCGGCTTTGTTCCACGCCCAGCGACGTGGAAAGTGCGAACGGCAACGGCAATGCCCACGCCTGGTCGACGCCGGCAAACATGGTGCGGATCGCGCCAGCGCGCTGCACATTGCCGCGCCACTGGGTCTGGCCCCATTGGGACGTGTGGTCCCAGCTCATCTGGACCGATTGGCCTGAGCCGCTGCCATTGCGCAGCGACAACGTCGCCCCCACGGTATTGCGCATGTCCAGGCTGTAGCGGCCGTAGATGTTGCCGAAGACGCTGCGGCCGGACTGGCCGCTCACGCTGTCGCTGGCCTCGACGGTCCAGCCCAGGTTCCATCGGCGGGCCGAGGTGTCAGCCCGCCAGTAGCCGCCCTTCAGGTCGCTGGCCGCGTTGGTGCTGCCCCACCGCAGGTTCGGCTCAAGGTAATAGATGCCGCCGGAATTCTGCAGCCAGTCGGTGCGCCAGGCGGCGTCCAGCCAGCCGCCGACAGCCCGGTCGCCGGCGTTGCTGCTGCTCTCCATCCAGTTCCCCTGGATCCGCAGGCCACCGCTGCGCAGCGCAATCGGATCGGTGCGGCCGGGAGTGAAAGTGGAAGCCCAGGGAGCCACTCCTTCCCAGGCGAGCGCCGTCCACAGCGAGCGGGCACTGAATCCGGACGCCGATCCCGGATCCGCGATGTTGCGGGCATCCACCATCTGGACCGCGGCCTCGGTGCGAGAGAGGCCATTGCGCTGTCCCTCCAACTGCACCTGGCCGCCGGCCGAGCTCACCCGTCCGGCCGATGGGCTGAACCCGTTGGTGTCGATCCCGGTGAACAGGCCGGGATTGCCGGTGGATGCGTTCAAATCGACGGCATCGCCCAGGTACCAGTGGCCGGCAAGGCCGGAGACCGGGATGAAGGGCAGGAAGATCCGTCCGAGGCTGCGCGCCATCGGGGGCGAAGAGGTGCTGAGGTCGCCGGCGCTATGGTCCGCCATCCAGCCACCGTCCAGCGGCATGGCGCGCTGGTCGACTCGCCAGCTGCCGCGGCCGGACGCACTGCTGCGACCACCCGGCAGGCCGTCGACACGCTGCGAGTTCAGGCTGCCCGCGACCGACAACGCGCCGTAATTGGGCGTGTCCAGATAACCGGAGAACTGGATGGAGCGCGACAGGGACGAGGAGGGCCCCTTTTGCGACGACAGGGAGTAATCGAGCCGCAGGCTGCGGGCCCACCCTTCGGGATTGACCGTCCCCGCCTCGCCATCCGGAGCCTGTTCTCCTTGCGGGCCTGTTTCCAGCACGCGATCGACGTAAGCGGTTGCGGGCGTGCCTGCTGTCTGGCTGCAAACCGGGAGTGGTGTGAGCGCAGCGAAGGCAACTGCCAGCGCCAGCAGCGATTCTGGTGAGCGACGTCGCGCCTGTTGACTTGTTTCAGCGATGGCTGGGCCGGGCTTCACTGGACGAAGCGCTGCTCAAAATCCTGCGACTGCTTCTTGCCCCATTCCAGCTTGCCTTTGACCGTGACGGGGAAGGTCAGGGTGACCGGCGAGTCGGCGTCGCCTTGCCGCGTCGCGTTCAATGGGATCACGCGGGTTTCGCCCGGCAGGATCGGGTAGCCGCGGGCCACGAAATCCAGGGGCGTGTTGCTCGCGTCCGTGCCGGCAAGGAAGCCGTCCAGCCGGCCATGGGCCAGTCCCGTGTTGCGCACGCGCAGCACCGGTGTCTGCCGGCCGTCGACGGCTTGCACTGCGGTGCCCACCACGCTCAGTTCCGGTTGGACGCCGCCGATACCGACGTAGACGATCACTGCCAGGCGGGCATTGAAGGGAACGACCAGGCCGCCGGCGTTGGTGCTCTCCTGCTGGCCTTCCACCAGGATGGCGAAGCGGCATTCCATCGCAGGCGTGCCCGGCGGCGGCGCCACCTCGAAACGGAACCGGTAAGGCCTGCCGGCCGTCACGGTCAGTTCCCGCCTTTCGATGGTCACCCAGGGCCGGCAGCTTCCGGGTGCGAGTTCTTCCTTGAAGTTGACGCCGCCATCCGGCTCGTAGGTCCAGTCGGCGGTCTTGAGCGAAAGCGCGGCGGCCTGCGCGGAGCTGTTCGTGATTTCCATCGCCTGTCGCAGCACATCGCCGGCCTTGGCTTCGAGTTCGAAGCGCGGCGGCGAGATTGCCACCGCGAATTCTGCGCTGGCGGTGAAGGCCGGAAAGGCCAAAGCCAATGCCAGTAAACGGGACCGTGATGTCATGGCAAATCAACTTCGAAATAAAACTGCAGGGTCTGGGTCGTGGCCAGGTTGCGCCCGTCGGTGGTCAGCGTCATGTCGATCGTCTCCTCGAGCCGGGCGCTGCTGGCGACCCCGTTGAAGATGAGGGTGCGACCGCCGGAACGGACCGTCCCGGGCAGCAGTCGACCCTGGGTGCGCCAGCTAGCGGAGACCGGGTCGCCGGTGACGGGCGCCAGGCCCATGAACAGGCGAACCGGTTGGTTGAGGAACGCAGCCATGTTCAGCCGCAGGGCGACTCGGATCTCGGCATCCACATTGTTGTCCTGCGCGCGGCTCGGGACTGGCTTTCTCCAGCGCATCGCGACCACAGGCTGGTCAACGATGGTGCCGGAGTCGTCCACCCGGACGGTGCTGGCGGCCTGGGCGGCGGGCTGCGCGGCGATCAGCAGGGCGGCCGTCGCGAGGGACCAGACGACAGCCCGGCAAGGGGATAGGGCTAGTCGAAGCGGGATCATCATGGAGCAGTCAGGGAGTACACGACTTGTTGGGTGTAAGTCCCGGCGGGAAGGACTGCGGCATTCGCATAGGTGAAAGTCAGGCAGCTTTCGAACCAGAAATTCCGGGCAATTGTCAGCAGCGTCTGCGTGGTTCCCGCCGCGAACGTGCCGCTGGGAATCGTGGGTGTCGCATCACTCGCGCCCGCCGACACCCAGGAGATGGTGTTGAACGACAAGGTGTTGGCGCCGCTGACCAGGTTTGCCGGCGACGTGACGGCCAGCGTCGCGCTGCCGCCGCCAGGAGCGCGGTAGAAGCCGCCGACATAGACCGGCGCCGCGTAAGGACAGAAGGCGAAGTTGTCCCATGGACTGTTGACCACGATCACATTGGGCGTCATGCCCCGCGGGCCCGTGCCCAGGCTGGCGGCTGGGACTGTCACCGACACGGTGTTGACGGTTGCGTTGTTGCCGGGGGTGCCGCCGCTCTGGAAGGTTCCACCGGTCATCGTTCCGGTTCCCACCTGCAGGAAGAGTGACTTGGTGCCCGAGGTGATGGCGACCAGATAAGCGTAGCTGGGGGACGGGGCGAGCAAGAAGGATGCGACTGCGAGACAGGCGATGCGCTGGATCACGCGGCTGTCCGGGCGAAGAGACGGCAGGTGCGGCACAAGAGACATGGTGAGCTCGTATTGTCCACGCTGCGGAGGGTTTCGGAAACCGACAACAAGCGCCGGGCGGCGCTTGTTGTCCCAACCCCACTGACTCCACAGAATCAGTGCTTGACCGGTTTACGTCAGAGCGAAGTTGCCGTGTATGTCACGATACCGTTGCCGCCGGCGGCGCCGTAGGTGCCGGCCGGGTAGGTGTTGGTGTTGGCGTAGCTGAAGGTCCATTTGCCTTCCTGGCGAACCACCTTGCTGGCCGCGGTCAAGGTCACAAGGGTACCGGCGCCGCCGCCGACGGTGTTGTTGAAGGTCGGGTGGGTGATGCCGGCATTGGTGTAGCCGGTGGTCGTCGCGGCGAGGGGTGCGCTTGCCACGGCGATGTCCGTCCAAGGAATGACATCAGTGCCGCTTTTCAATTGTCCGGTCGTCGTCGAATTGAGCGAGACGTTGCCTGTGGCGCCGCCCACGTTGCTGAACACGCGCACGGTGACTGCGCCGACGCCTTGGTCGCCGCCGGTCACGACCACCGATGCCGTACCAGCACCAATGCTGGCAGCCGGAACGGTAAAGGCCAGGGCGTCCACAGTGGCGTTGGCGGCCATGGACGTGTTGGTGCCGACTGCCAGATACAGCACCGAAGGAATGACGACGCTGAAGTTGAGTCGGGCCGTGGCAGTCGCGCCCACTGCGGCCGGGCTGGTAATGTTGGATTCGGCGCGGGACAGGATGGGAGCGACCAGCGCGGCCATCGCGACGGCGATGAGGAGAAGCTTTTTCATGATAGGTCCTTTCGGTGGAAAGAGGGTTGGGTGGCTCGGTCTATGGGATTGAATGTAACCACTTGTGCGTACTGTTTCAAGTTGTTTCTTATGTAAGTTGAAGGAAACAACTTGATTTTTGGCGAATAACCGGAGAAACCGTGACGAAAATCACGAAAGTTCAGGGTCTCCCAGGAATCTGGCTTAGCCCATGGACCAGGAAATGTGTATCCGGAGATACAGGTTCAGGCGGATTTGGGCGTCACAACCCAATCGGCCGCTCGGGACCGACCGTTTTCGACGCGTCTGTCGGGTTGCTAGCGCTCTTCGAAGCCGCCCGCCAGCCGCTGGCCTGAGCTGGCGTCGGCGGAAAGCAGTTCGACCAGCGCCTGTGCCGCCGCCGGGTGGGCGGCGCGGCTGCAGACCGCGGCCGTATAGACCGTGGCAAGCTCGAACTCTCGGGGGAGCACGCCAGCCAGCTGGACGCCGGGCGTGTAGAGGATCTCCGTGACCTGGGTGCAGCCGACCAGGCCGGGCCCGGTGGCGGCGGCCAGCTCCCGCATTGCAGTGGCCCCGTTCGGGAACGGACGCAACCGCTCGGCGAGTTCCTGGTCCACCCCCAGCGCCTTGAGCACCTTCATGAAATGGATGCCGGCCGTCGCCTTCACAGGATCGGGGAAAAAGATGCCCTTGGCGCTGCGCAGCAGCGTTGCCAGCGCTTCCGGCGTGGTGACGTCGGGCATGGGCTCACCCACTTTGACGGCGACGCCGGTCCGCACGACGCCCAGCGCCCGGGCCGAGCCCGGTTGCACGTGGCCCTGCTGCTCCAGGTCCGCGATCAGGGCCGCAGTGAGGATGACAACGTCGCAAGGCGCTCCGCTCAGCAGCTTGTCCTTCATCATGCCGACCGCACCGAATGTGCCCTCGGGGACCAGGCCCTGCGCTGCGGTGAACCGCTCGCTCAGCTGGGCGACCAGGCCTTGCGCGGCGCCGCCGCTGATCACATGCAATGCCTTCATCACTCCGCCTTGATATTCGCTGACTTGATGACATTGGCCCACTTGGCGATGTCGTCCTGCAGGTATTTGTCGAACGCGACGGGGCTCATCACCATGGGTGTCGCGCCCTGCTTGCCCCAGGCCTGCCGGACTTCCGGCTGCCCCGCAATGCGCGACACGGCCTCGTTGAGGCGGTCGACGACGGCCTTGGGCGTGCCCTTCGGCGCCATCAGGCCCAGCCAGATGGTGGCTTCGTAGTTCGGAACGCCTGATTCGTTCAACGTGGGAATGTCAGGCAATACGTCCGAGCGCTGCCGCCCGGTCGTGGCGATCGCCTTCACCTTGCCGGACTTGATCTGCTCCACCATGGTGGTGACGGCGTCGAACATCATGTCGACCTGGCCGCCGATCACGTC
>JBBRSZ010000082.1:0-6839 GCA_038244915.1 Burkholderiales bacterium
CACGGCCGCCGCTCCGCTACGATGGCCGCATCACCTCATCCCGGATCGACAGCCACGCCATGGACGACCTCAGCTTTTCCAACAACAGCGCCGCCCGCCGCTACGAGGTGCAGCGCGGGGCCGCCGTTGCCGCCCACGCCGATTACGAACTGAAGGACGGCGTCGTCGTGTTGACGCACACCGAGGTGCTGCCGGCGCACGAAGGCATGGGCCTGGCCTCGAAGCTGGCGAAATTCGCGCTCGACGATGCGCGCCAGCGCGGCCTGAAAGTCACGCCGCAATGCGAGTTCATGGCCACCTACATCTCCCGCCACCCGGAATATTCGGCACTGCTCGGCGCCTGAGGCCCGCGCCGTCAGTCGCGGCGCGGCAGCAGCTCGAAGCTCAGGCTGCCCCAGAAGCTGTCCCAGTCGACGTCGGGCGAATCGGTAGCCGGCACCATGTGGACCGCGTT
This sequence comes from Burkholderiales bacterium, assembly GCA_038244915.1. GTDB lineage: Bacteria > Pseudomonadota > Gammaproteobacteria > Burkholderiales > Burkholderiaceae_C > Ramlibacter. Next base: position 455 of record JBBRSZ010000082.1, read on the forward strand.
GAGCATCCAGCGGCCGGGCACCGGCGGGGTGAAGGAGAACCGTCCCTCGGCGTCCGTGGTGGCGCGCAGGGTCGTGACCGTGCCGTCCTGCTTGTGCCAGGCCTTGACCAGCACGCCGGGTCGTGGCCTGCCCTCGAAGCGCAACACGAAGTCCAGCCGGTCGCCGGCCGCATGCGCCAGCGGATCTTCCAGCGGCGTGATCTCCATCCGCTGGCCGGTGACGAGCGTCGAGGCGCCATCGGCCTGGCCACCCACCTCGACCAGCGCCTTGGCGCTGCGGCGGAAGCGCTCGCGGCCCGGCGTCGCCGCCGTGCCCGCGGCCTCGCGCTGGCGGATCACCCAGTCCATCCCTTCGTCGTGCAGGTAGTCGTGGAATTTGGCGGCGTCGAGCACCACCTGGCTGGGAAGGCTCTCGTAGGCCAGCACGTGGCTGCCCGCAGCCGCGAACGTCAGCCGCAGCGCCGGTAGCATCGACGTGCCCGGCACGCGGCTGCCGAGGTCCTCGTCCTTGCCCGCCGACCAGGCGTGCAGCGACAGCGCATGCGCGGTCGTGATGCCCACCAGTTCCCCGCTGTACTGCTGGCCAACCCGCAACGTCATCAGCACCGCCTGGCCTGGTACCGGCGCCGGCGGGCTGGTCTCGATCCAGAATTCATGACCGAGCGCAGACAACGACGCCGCCCAGGCGACCAGCGCGAGGGCGGCGTTTCTCTTCCAGCAGGTTCTCACCTGGCTTGGCGACGGGTCACAGGCTGGTTTCCGTCGTTTCGTCGGTCGGCAGCACCGCGTCGCCGATCACGATCGGTTCGCCCGTATCACTGGACGCTCCGATCTGTCCGTTGACGAAGGCCAGCAGGCCTGCCGAGTCCTGCGCCGCCGACGCCGGAATGTCGGTAGCGGCCGCGGCCGGGGTCGCCGGGCCGTTGTCGCTGCTTCCGCAAGCCGCCAGCAGCAGCGCCGCAGCGCCGATCAGGGCGATTCCATGCAACTTCTTCATGTCGTGCCTTTCGTGGGATCAGGGGAAGGTCGTGCCGGCAGCCGGCGCGACGTTTGTGTTGCCCGGCAACGGCGTCGTCAGGTAGGGAAAGGTGGAGCCGTAGTTGCCCGCGGTCTTGCGCACGCCGTCCGTCAGCGCGAGGCCGCCAGCCGGTGCGTCGGAAGGCTTGCAGCCCACTTGCAGCGTGTCGGTGGCGCCGGTCAGCACGCACAGCGCGCCCATGGCAACCCGCAGCGACAGGTCGACCACGTCGTCGGCCGGACGGCGGCCGTTCGGAAAGCCCGCCAGGTCACCGCCGGCGACGCCGAGCGGATTCTGTGCAGCAGCCGCGGTCACCGGGGTCGACGTGTTCAGTCGCAGCATTTCAGCCGGCACCACGTTCTTGGGCTGGTTCACGCCCGCGATGCCCTTGAGGAACACCGTCAGCAGGTCGGTCCGCGGGAAGTTGGTCGGCGCCTTGGCGGACGGGAACAGCGACTCGATCAGCGCCGGCAGCACCGGGTTGGTCACGTAGTCGGCAAACTTGCTGACGTCGTCCTTCGGCCGCGAGGCGTTGAACTTGTCCTTGTCTTCCAGCCCGATCACGACCTCGTTGACCAGAGGCATGCCCAGGCGCGAGACCTGCGCCCATGCGCCGCCTTCACGGCTGGCATTGCCCAGGCCGGTGGCGGGAGCGCCATTGACGACACGCGCCTGCCGCACGCTGGCGGTGGTGAAGGCGCCGATCACCGGGTCGGCGGTCGTGGTCAGGCAGCTGATCGGAAGTTCGAGCGCCAGCGTGCTGACGTTCTTGCCTTCCAGGTCGTTGTTGTTGCCACCCACTTCCGGGCCGAGCGGATTGAGGTTGATCAGGTCGAAGGTCTTGCCCACGGCGATGTAGAAGGGTTCCTTGCGCTGGCCGACAAAGACCTTGCCAGCGGTGGCGCAGCCCGGAATGGCCAGGCCGTAGACGTGCTGGTTGGCATAGGTGGAATAGCCGCCGCTGCCGCCGAACGACTTGTCGCCGATGTTGTCGACCGGCTTGTCGAAGGTGGAGGAACCGCCGCTGGAGTTGGTCGCCAGTGTGCGGCTGCCGCCGCGGCGGGTGCCGCGCACCACGTTCACGCTGTAGGTTTCGCGCACGTTCAGGGTGGCTGGGTTGACGCCGGCGATCACGCCGCTGTTGATCAGGGGAATCTTCACGGCCTTGCCGCCCACCGTCAGCGCCGAGGCCTTGGACGTGTTCTTGAACTGGAACTGGAAGGTGATGTCCTCCACGCCGTCGCCGTTGTTGTCGATGTGGATCTCGTACAGCGCGTTGGGGTCGAACATGTTGAAGTTCGGGCCACCTTGCGGATCCTGGAACGGAATGTAGTTGGCCAGGATGGTGACGAAATCCTGGCGGCCCGCTTCGTAGCTGCGGAACATGTACAGGTCGGTTCCGTCGACCTTGGGCATGCTGGTGATGTAGGGACCTTCGCGGTGGCTGGACGCCAGGCTGAGGCCGCTGGTGCAGGCGGCGGTAACGGCGAGGATCGCCAGACTGATCTGTTTGAGGCGCACGGTGTTCTCCTTGAGTGGTGTTGTGAAATCGCGCATTGGGGATACGCGCGCAAGCTCCCCGCTGGATGCGCCCGGGCGCCATAGCCGACCGAATCAGTGCGACTCTGAAAGCAGTTGAATCCAGTCCGGCTGCTGCGGCGTATTCCCCATGCGCGCGTTGCGCAAAAACTTCCCCCAACCTGAGACTGGAAACCCAAATGAACAAACTCCTCGCCCTGCTGCTCGCCAGCCTGTTCGCCACCGTGTCGTTCGCCGCCTCCCACACCGGCGCCCCGATGACCAATGCCCCGGCCACCAGCGCCGCCAATCCCAAGCCGATGGAAGCCATGAAGTCCGGCGACGCCAAGGCCGAGGCAGCTGCCCAGGCCAAGGTCGACGCCAAGACCAGCATGGGCAACAAGACCGCCATGCAGCCTGAAGCCATGAAGGCCGGCAGCGAAAAGGCCCAGTCGAAGGCCGAAATGAAGAAGGCCGCCAAGAAGGCCAAGAAGAAGAACTCGACCGACGACCAGATGAAGAAGGACGCCGCCAAGCTCTGAGCTTCGGTTGCCCATGAAAAAAGCCCGCGACGATCGCGGGCTTTTTTCATGGGGCGGGAAACGCTCAGCTCACCGGCTCGAAAAAACACCTGGCGGTGCGCAGGAAGCACAGGCAGCCTTCGTCCGTGCTGACGGTTTCGTGCTCCACACCTCTGAGCCCGACGTGGAAGTCGCCCACCCGTAGCAGCAGGTCGGCGCCGATGCGCAGCGACCCTTCCAGGATCACGCTCTCTTCGTCGATCGGATGGCCGTGGGGCGGGAACGAGGCGCCCGGCGCCAGCCGCACCAGGCAGGAGGTGGCATCAGCTGTTTCCCACAGCAGTTTGCGCTCCACGCCCGGCCCCACCGGCTCCCATTCGCCGCCATCGGCGCGCACCGTGCGATGCAGCAGGGCGCACTTGTGCTCGATCGCGTCGATCACGCGGCTCTTCACCCGGGCCAGCAGCTCGGCGTCGCCGGCGCGCTGCCCGTCGAGCGCCTGCTCCAGGGAGCGGCGGATGTCGGCCGTCAGCGATTGCGGGCGCGAGTTGTCGGATGTGGCTTTCATGGTCGGAGGGTCACAGTGGAACACTCATTGTGCTCCCGCCGCGCCGCTGCGCCCATCGACACCCGCAGCTTTTGTTGCGAGCGGGTGATCAAGGTCTTCACCGTTCCCAGCGGCATGCCGGTCAGCAGCGCGATCTCGCTCTGGCTGCAATCGCGAAAATACGCCATGCCCAGCACCAGCTGCTCCTTGGGCGACAGCGCGCCCATCGACAGCTTGAGCAGGCTGTCGCGCTCGGCGATGGCCAGCAGTTCCTCCGGACCCATGTCGTGGCTTTCCTCGACGTCCCGTTGGGCCGGCGCGTCCAGCTGGCCGCCGTGGCTGCGGCGCTCGGTGCGCAGCTTGTCCAGCGCGCGGCTGCGCCCGATGGTGGCCAGCCACGCCAGCGGCTGGCCGCGACTGTGGTCGTAGACGGCCAGGCTGCGCCAGACCTGCAGGTAGACCTCGGCCAGCACGTCCTCGGCGTGCGCGTCGCCGGTGATGCGGCGCACGCGGTTCAACAACCAGGCGGCGGTGCTGTCGTAGAGGGCTTCGAAGGCATGGACGTCGCCGCCCGCCGCCGCCAGGATCATCACCTTGAGCGCGCGGTTTCGTTCGTCCAGCTGGGAGTCGTCGCGGGTCGATGCCGGCGCATCGTCGCGCCTGGGGGCACCGGCCTGCTGATCGGAAGAACTGAAGTCCATGGAACACCTAGTAAGCGCGGGGCTGGCTCCCCGATCTGGGCCCCTGCCCGAGTGTGCTGGGTGCCGCTCTCCCCTGCGTGTAGGAGAGGGCCGCTTCATCAATTCCGAATCCAGCCGCCGCGTCGCCGCGTAAAGGATGAGCCTTCAACAACCTTCAAAGGATTCGACATGACCACCACCATCCGCCTGATCGGCATCTGCTCCTTCGCCGCCCTGTCCGCCTTCGCCGCCCACGCCGACGAGGCCGACGGCTCGGACCGCGCGCTCTCTTTCACCTCCACCCGCAGCGCCGCCGACGTGCGCACCGAAGCCGCGATGCCGGTGCGCATCAGCAACGGCAGCACCGGCGTCATCGGTGTCACCAGTTCCGGCCTCAAGCGCGCCGACGTGCGCGCCGAAGCTGCCGCCGCGCTGCGCGCCGGCCGCATTCCCCAGGGCGAAACCGGCCTGATGTAATCGCGCTATCCTGAGCTCCAGATCCCCTGCGACTGGAGTTCAGCATGCGACACCATCCCCTCGGCCGCACCGGCCTGTTCGTCTCCGAACTGTGCCTGGGCACCATGACCTTCGGCGGCAGCGAAGGCATGTGGGCCAAGATCGGCGAACTGCAACAGGCCGACGCCGAGCGGCTGGTCGGCCAGGCCGTCGACGCCGGCATCAACTTCATCGACACCGCCGATGTCTACGCCGGCGGCGTCTCCGAACAGATCACCGGCCAGGCGCTGAAAAACCTGAAGATCGCGCGCGACAGCGTCGTTGTCGCGACCAAGGTGTTCGGCGAGACCGGCCCCGGCCCGAACGCGCGCGGGCTCACCCGCAGCCACATCCTGGACGGCGTCAAGGCCAGCCTGCAGCGGCTGCAACTCGATCACATCGACCTGTACCAGGTGCACGGCTTCGATCCGGCCACGCCGATCGAAGAGACGCTGCGCGCGCTCGACCAGCTGGTCCGGCACGGCCACGTGCGCTACATCGGCGTCTCCAACTGGGCGGCCTGGCAGATCGCCAAGGCGCTGGGCATCTCCGAACGGCTGGGGCTGGCGCGCTTCGAGTCGCTGCAGGCCCACTACACGGTGGCCGGCCGCGACCTCGAGCGCGAGCTGATCCCGATGCTGCGCAGCGAAGGAGTGGGCCTGATGGTGTGGAGTCCGCTGGCCGGCGGATTGCTCAGCGGCAAGTACGGCCGCGAGCAGGAGGCCGAGGCCGGCAGTCGCCGCATGGCCTTCGATTTCCCGCCGGTCAACAAGGACCGGGCCTGGGACTGCATCGACGTGATGCGCCCGATCGCCCAGGCTCACGGGGTGTCCGTGGCACAGATCGCGCTGGCCTGGCTGCTGCACCAGGCGCAGGTCACCAGCGTGATCGTCGGCGCCAAACGGCCGGAGCAGCTGGCCGACAACATTGCGGCCGCCAGCGTGACGCTCAGTGGCTCCGAGCTGACGCAGATCGATGCGGTCAGCCGCCTGCCGGCGGAATACCCCGGCTGGATGTTCGGGCGCCAGGGCGAGGCCCGGCGCAAACAGATCGAGGGATCGAGCCGCTAGCGCGAGGGCGCGGGGCCGGGTCCGCCGGTGCGCTACCATCCGCGCATGGCGTCCCGGCCCTCTCATCTCGCCTCGCTGCGCGGCATCCGCTTCGCGCGGCTGGCGCTCTTGTGGCTGGCGTTGGTGCTGGGGCTGGCGCAGACGCTGGCGATCAGCCACGCCTACAGCCATGTGCCGGCCGAGCTGTCCGCGCAAACCGCCGGCAAGCATCCCGGCGGTCTCGCCCACTGCGAATCCTGCATCGCCGCCGCCGCCATCGGCGGCGCCGCGCCGCCCACGGCGCCCCTGCTGTTCGCCGATCTGGCGCAAGCGCCACCGCAGCTGCCCGCAGCCGCGGCACGGCACATGGCGCCGCAGCCGCTGCCCTACGCCATCCGCGCTCCTCCCGCCGCCGCCTGCTGAAGCCTCCTCGTCGCGTCCGCCCGCCCGCGGTGGATGCCGGTTTCATTGGCATGTCTGGAGCGATCGATGCCCAAAATTTTCCCGGCGAGCCTGCTGCTCGCCTTGTTCCCGCTGGCCACCCTGGCCGACACCGC
>JBBRSZ010000083.1:0-6831 GCA_038244915.1 Burkholderiales bacterium
CGAATTCGCACGCCTGGCCGGCGGCATTGCCGCCCATGCCGAGGACGACGACACGCCCGCTGATCGCGGCGGGCTGCGGCGGAGATGAAACGGGTGCGGACGGGGGCATGGGCATCCTTTGCTTGGCGGCTGGCGCAGGCGGGGGGGTGGGGGTGGGGGTGGGCGTCGGGGCCGGCGTGGGAGCAGCGGTCGGCGCCGGGGTCGGCGCGGCCTTTGGCGCCGCAGTTGGAGCGGCAGTGGGCGCGGTTGTTGGTGACAACGCACCCTTGCCCAGTCCCGCGAGCCGCTCGGCCAGCACTTGCTGCGCGGCGCCGAGATTGGCCACGGCATGAACGATGCCTTCGCGGATCTTCTCCTTGCGCTCGGCCACCGAGTAGTGGTTGCCAAAGGTGGTGTCCAGCACGAAATCCTGTTCCGACACGATCAGGCGCTTGTGCTCGGGCGTGCCGCGGCCCAAGGTGTCGCCCAGCGTCGAATTGATCTTGCGCTGCAGGCCATCGATGCCCGAGTGCCAGCCGTCCGGCGCGCCGGAGACATCGAAGCTCTTCGCCATCTTGATCTGGTTGCCGATCTGCTCGATTGCGGATTCGATCGCAGCCTTGTCATTGGCCCCGGCCGGGGTGGGCGCCTGCTTTTCGTTTGCCATTCTGTGCCTCGCGGTTCAGCTTGCACTGTAACGCGTCCATCGTCGCCGCTACAGCGACCTGGAGAGCCTGCCCTGACGCCGCGCTGACCGGTCTTGGATCAATTGTCCCCGCGCCGGGCGACCCAGTAGACCGCGCCCTCGCTGCCATAGCGCTCCGAGTGGGGCGTGCCGCGGGTCAGCTCGAAGGTTCCGCCGGCCGGAACGTGCTGCGTTGCGTCGCCGACCGTCAGCCACATCTCGCCCTGCACCACCACCGCGTTGGCGTCGAAGGGATGCGTGTGCGTGGCCACCACCTGGCCCGGGGCCCATTCGCGCTTGAGCACCGCGTCGAATCCCTGCGCCTTCAGGCGCGTCTCGAATTCCTCAAAGCTCTCCGACATGGTGTTCTCCTTGACGTTGCGGCAGGACCAGCATGGCCCGGAAATCGTTGACGTTGGTGTGGGTGGGCCCGGTGACGACCAGGTCGCCGAGCGCGCTGAAATAGCTGTACGAGTCGTTGCGATCAAGGAAGTCCGAAGCCTTCAACCCTTGCGCCAGGGCACGCTCCAGCGTGTCCGGTGCGACGAAGGCGCCGGCGTTGTCCTCGACGCCGTCGATGCCGTCGGTGTCGGCGGCCAGCGCCCACACCTGCGGCTGGCCTTGCAGCGCCTGCGCCAGGCCCAGGCAAAACTCGCCGGCACGCCCCCCGCGGCCGCGCGGGCCTTTCGCATCCTCGCCTCTTACCGCTTGCTCGCGCGGCGTGCCTTCGGGCTGCTTCTTCACCGTCACCGTGGTCTCGCCGCCCGACAGGATGACGCAGGGCCGCGCGAACGGCTCGCCGCGCCGGGCGACGGCCCGCGCCAGCGCCGCATGCACCTTCGCCACCTCGCGCGACTCGCCCTCGATCTCGTCGCTCAGGATGTGCGTGTCCAGTCCGGCCGCCCGGGCCGCGGCGGCAGCGGCTTCCAGTGATTGCTGCGGCGTGGCGATGAGATGCACCTGGTGGCCGGCGAACACCGGGTCGCCGGGCTTGGGCGTCTCCAGCGCGCCCTGCTCCAGCAGGCTCATGATGGCGCCGGGCACCTCGATGCCGTAACGCTGCAGGATGGCCACCGCGTCGGCGCAGCTCGTTGCGTCCGGCACCGTCGGGCCACTGGCGATGATCGAGGGGTCGTCGCCCGGCACGTCGCTGATGGTCAGCGTGACGACCTGGGCCGGGGCGCAAGCCGCCGCCAGCCGGCCGCCCTTGATGCGCGAGAGGTGCTTGCGCACGCAATTCATTTCGGAGATGTTGGCGCCGCTCTCCAGCAGCGCGCGGTTGATGCCTTGCTTGTCCTGCAGCGACAGGCCCTCTGCCGGCAGCGTCAGCAGGGCCGAGCCGCCGCCGGAGATCAGGCACAGCACCAGGTCGTCGGCCGTGAGCCCGTGCACCATCTGCAGGATGCGCTGCGACGCCGCCAGCCCCGCGGCGTCGGGAACCGGGTGCGACGCTTCGACCAGTTCGATGCGTTTTGCCAGGCCTGCAGGCCGCGGCGGAATGTGGCCGTAGCGCGTGACCACCAGCCCCTGCAGCGGTGCGTCGGCCGGCCATAACGCCTCCACCGCCTGCGCCATCGAGCCGCCGGCCTTGCCGGCGCCGACGACCACCGTGCGGCCCCTGGGCGGTTTCGGCAGCCAGGCGGCGGTGTTGAGCAGCGGCAGGGCCCGCTGCACCGCCGTGCGGTACAGGTGCTCGAGGAACTGGCGGGGCTGGCGAGAGGGATCGGGCGCTGTCATGGGCGGTTCTCCAGCGGCCATTGTGCCCCGCGCCGGCGCCGTCAAGGCCGACTCAGGCCTGCGCCGTCGCGTCCAGTTCGCGGTGCAGCGCCACCGTTTCCAGGCAGGCGCGCGCCACTTCCGTGCCCTTCTTGACGAAGTGCTCGCTGAAAAAGCGCAGGTGGTCCTCGTGCTCGTGGAAGTCGCGCGGCGTCAGCACCGCCGACAGCACCGGCACTTCGGTGTCGATCTGCACCCGCATCAGGGCGTCGATCACCGCCGTGCTGACGAACTCATGGCGATAGATGCCGCCGTTGACGACCAGGCCGCAGGCGATGATCGCGTCGTAGCGCCGGCTGCGGGCCAGCTTCTTCGCGCACAGGGGAATCTCGAACGCGCCCGGCACGTCGAACAGGTCGACCCGGCCCGGCGCCAGGCCGCTGCGCTCGAACTCGGCCAGCATGGCGTCGCGTGCCTTGTGGACGATGTCCTGGTGCCAGGACGAACAGATGACAGCCACGCGGGTGCGGTGCGCGGCGCCGGCCGGGAAGGAAGCAGCAGAAGTCTGATTCATGGTGTCTTTCCAGTAGACGAATGGCCAGAATCAGGGCGCGTGCGCAAACGCAGCCACTCCCGCGCGCAGGCGCACGGACACGGCGTGTTCGCGTTTCTCTTTCATCCGGACTGTGACCGTCGGCCCTGGCATCGCACCAGGTCTGCTGACCCCCGGCCGCGCTTGCACTCGGCCGGGGCGCTCGCGGGCTCCCGCATCGCTGCGGATACCGCCGGTGGGGAATTTCACCCCGCCCTGAGAACGCTGCCAGCCCTTGCAGGCTGGCGCGGCGATTTTACTTCTTGCCCAGCCCCAGCATCTTCGCGCCCTCGGTGTAGACCCGGGTGCGCTCCTTCATGAAGGCATCCATCTCCGGCAGGCCGACGTTGACCAGCTCGAAGCCGTTCTTCGCGGCCAGCTCCTTCATCTCCGGGTCGGTGTTCAGTGCCAGGAACAGCTCCGACAGCCGCTTGCGCGCTTCCGGCGACGTCGATTTCGGCACGCCGATGCCGCGGTAGGCGCCGTCGACCCAGTCCACGCCCAGCTCCTTGAAGGTCGGCACGTCGGGCATCAGGGGATGGCGCCGTTCCATCGCCACCGCCAGCGGCCGCACCGTGGTCTTGTTGGCGAGCGCGAACGGAACATAGGTCACGGCGCCGTCGATCTGCGCGCCGATCACCGCCAGCGCCATGTCGCCGGTACCCTTGTACGGGATGTAGGTGCTCTTGATGCCGAAGGCGGCGTCGAGCCGCTCGTGCGCGGCATGGTTGGCCGAGTTTCGCCCGGAGCCGCCCAGGTTCATCTTGCCCGGGTCCTTCTTGGCGGCGGCGACGAACTCGGCAAAGGTCTTGATCGGGCTGGACACCGGCACCACCAGGATGTCGGGCGTGTAGTGGAACCAGAACACCGGCGTCACATCGGCGGTCTTGTACTGCACCTCGCCTTCCAGCGGCTGGAACACGATGTGCGGCAGGTTGATGCCCATCACGTTCAGGCCGTCGCCCGGCATGCTGTTCATCTGCCCCCACAACAGCCCGCCGCCGGCGCCGGCCCGGTACTGGACGATGGTCTCGATGGCGGGGCACTTTTTCTTGAGCAGCAGCTGCTGGTGCCGCGCCGACACGTCGGACTCGCCGCCCGGCGGAAAGGCCTGCCAGTACTGCAGGTTCTTGTCGGGGCAGGCCTGGGCGAGCACGGCCGTGGGGGCGGCGAGCAGGCACAGGATGCCGATCCACTTCTTGACGTTGACCTTCATGCGCTGTCTCCTTGATTGGGATGGGCCATTCTCGGCAGACCGGGCCGCGCCGCCATTGGTGTATTCCTCAGAGCGCCGCATCGCGGTACGCTCTGTGCGCCAGAACAAAATGACGACAGCCCGGAGACCACCATGAATTCCGCATCACGGATCGTGCTGCGGCAGCCGACCGCCGCCGACGCACGCGAATTCGCCGCCGCGGCGCAGGCCAGCAAGGCCCTGCACCGGCCCTGGGTCACGGCGCCGACGACGCCCGAGGCGTTCCGCGCCTGGCGCAAGCGCATGGCCCAGCCGACCCACTGCGCGTTGCTTGCCTGCCGTCGCGACAGCGGCGAGATGGTGGGCGTGTTCAACATCACCAACATGGTGATGGGCCCGTTTTGTAGCGCCTTCCTGGGCTATTCCGCCTTTGCCGGCCAGGAACGCCAGGGGCTGATGACGCAGGGCCTGCAGGCGGTGCTGCGGCACGCCTTCGGCCCGCTCAAGTTGCACCGGCTGGAAGCCAGCATCCAGCCGGGCAACACGCCATCGATCGCGCTGGTCAGGCGCTGCGGCTTCGCACTGGAGGGCTATTCGCCGCGCTACCTCAAGATCGGCGGCCGCTGGCGCGACCACGAGCGCTGGGCGATCGTGGCGTCCTGAAAGCGGCTAGGGCGCCTTCGCTCCGGCCAGGAACCACTGGCCGATCAGCTCCCGCTCCGCCTGCGTGATGTGGGTCGCGTTGTTCAGCGGCATGGTCCTGGCCACCACCGCCTGCTGGTAGACCGCCTGGGCGTGCTGCTTGAGCGCCTCCGGCGAATCGAGCCGCACATTCTTCATCTGCACCTGCTCGCCATGGCACAGGTAGCAGCGCTGCTCCAGCACCTGGCGCACCTGCGCGTAGCCCACGGCCCGGGCGACCGGCGCGGCCGTCGATGCATCCGGCCTGAGCCAGACGATCACGGCGACGATCACCGCCACGCCCACCAGCGCATAGGGCAGCGGATGCCGGTTGCGCCCGAGCTTCCAGCCGTGCCGCATGACGAAGAACTGGCGGATCGCGGCGCCGGCGAACATCATCAGGATCAGCACCAGCCAGTTGCGCGGATGGCCGTAGGTGAAGCTGTAATGATTCGACAGCATCGCGAACAGCACCGGCAATGTGAAGTAGGTGTTGTGGACGCTGCGCTGCTTGCCGCGCATGCCGTGCACCGGGTCGACCGGCTCGCCGGCCTGGATGGCCGCCACCACCTTGCGCTGGCCCGGGATGATCCAGAACAGCACGTTGGCGCTCATGGCGGTGCCGATCATCGCCCCCACCAGCAAAAAGGCGGCGCGGCCGGCGAACCAGTGGCAGGCCAGCCAGGAGGCGACGCAGACCAGCACCAGCACCAGCGCGCCGACGATGGCGTCCCCGTTCTTCTTCTGCCCGAACAGCTGGCAGATGGCGTCGTAGAGAACCCAGAACACACCCAGGAACGCCAGCGCCACGCCGATCGCCGCGCCGGGTGACCAGTTCACCAGGCTCTTGTCGACCAGGTAGCTGCTCGCGTTCCAGAGGTAGGTGACGGTGAACAGCGCGAAGCCCGACATCCAGGTGGAGTAGCTTTCCCAGTAGAACCAGTGCAGGTGCGCCGGCAGCTGCGGCGGCTTCACCGCGAACTTCACCGGGTGGTAGAAGCCGCCGCCGTGCACGGCCCACAGCTCGCCGCTGACGCCCTGGCGCTTCAGGTCCTCGTCGACCGGCGGGGTCAGGCTGGAATCGAGGAAGACGAAGTAGAACGAGGAGCCGACCCAGGCGATGGCGGTGATCACGTGGACCCATCGCAGCAGCAGGTTGGCCCAGTCCAGGAGGTAGCTTTCCATGGGTCTTTCGGTTGACGCAGAGTGTATTTATTTTTCGGGGGTTTCCCAGGACCGCAGCTGCAAGAGCTGTGCCGCCACGCTGACGGCGATCACCTCGGGCTGCTTGCCCCTGATGCCGGCCAGGCCGATCGGGCAGGTCACCTGCCCCAGTTCCTGCTTCGAGAATGACCGCTGTTCCAGCCGATGGCGGAAGGTGGCCCATTTGGTCTTGCTGCCGATCAGGCCGATGAAGGGCAGGTCGCCCTGCTGGCGCTGGCGCAGCAGGCAGGCGGCGACGATGTCCAGGTCCTCGGCGTGGCTGAAGCTCATGACCAGCACGTGCGAGCCCGGCGCGAGATCGGCCACTGCTGCCTGCACCGGATCGGAATGCTCGCACTCCACGTTGGCCGGCACGGCGTCCGGGAAGATCTCGTTGCGGCTGTCGACCCAGCGCAGCGCGAACGGCAGCGGCCCCAGCGCCGCCACCAGCGCCCGGCCGACATGGCCGCCGCCGAACAGTGCGACCGGAATCCGCCGCGGCGCCAGCCGGGCGGCCAGCGCCTGGGCATCGGCGGCGCCGACCGCCTCGAACAGCAGATGGACGACGCCGCCGCAGCACTGGCCCAGGCTGGGGCCCAGCCGATAGCGCAGCAGCGCCTCGCCCGTGCCGCCGGCCAGGCGTCGCCGCGCCTCCTCGATCGCCTTGAGCTCCAGATGGCCGCCGCCGATGGAGCCCAGGAAGTCCCGCGCGAACACCGCCATCCAGGCGCCGGCCTCGCGCGGCACCGACCCTTGCGACGAGTCGACGCTGACCAGCAC
>JBBRSZ010000084.1:0-6251 GCA_038244915.1 Burkholderiales bacterium
GTATTCGCTCAAGATCACCGACCTCGATCCGCTGCAATACAACCTGCTGTTCGAGCGCTTCCTGAACACGGAGCGGGTCTCGATGCCCGACTTCGACATCGACTACTGCCAGACCAACCGCAACCTGGTGATCGACTACGTCAAGGACAAGTACGGCAAGGAGGCGGTCAGCCAGATCGCCACCTTCGGCACCATGGCCGCCCGCGCCGCCATCCGCGACGTCGGCCGTGTGCTCGACATGAGCTACACCTTCTGCGACGGCATCAGCAAGCTGATCCCGAACAAGCCGGGCGTGCACATCACCATCGCCGACGCCATCAAGCAGGAGCCGGTGCTGGCCGAGCGGCTGGAAAAGGAAGAGGACGTCAAGACGCTGCTGGCGCTGGCGCAGAAGCTCGAGGGCATGACCCGCAATGTCGGCATGCACGCCGGCGGCGTGCTGATCGCGCCGGGCAAGCTGACCGACTTCACGCCGCTGTACCAGCAGCCGGGCAGCGAATCGGCGGTGAGCCAGTACGACAAGGACGATGTGGAGGCGGCGGGCCTGGTCAAGTTCGACTTCCTGGGGCTGGCCACACTCACCATCCTGGAGATCGCGCGCGAGTTCATCGCCGCCCGCCACAAGGGCCAGGAAGGGTTCCGGTTCCAGGACATCGCGCTCGACGATGCGGCCACCTACAAGCTGTTCGCCGACGGCAAGACCGAGGCGGTGTTCCAGTTCGAAAGCCGCGGCATGCAGGGCATGCTGCGCGACGCCCGGCCCACGCGCCTGGAAGACCTGATCGCGCTCAACGCCTTGTACCGTCCGGGCCCGATGGACCTGATCCCCAGCTTCGTGGCGCGCAAGCATGGCCGCGAGGAGGTGGAGTATCCGCATCCGCTGGTCAAGGACATGCTCAGCGAGACCTACGGCATCATGGTCTACCAGGAGCAGGTGATGCAGACCGCGCAGATCCTGGGCGGCTACTCGCTGGGCGGCGCCGATTTGCTGCGCCGGGCGATGGGCAAGAAGAAGGCCGAGGAGATGGCCGAACACCGGCAGATCTTCCGCGCCGGCGCGGCGAAGAACGACATCAACGAGGTCAAGGCCGACGAGATCTTCGACCTGATGGAGAAGTTCGCCGGCTACGGCTTCAACAAGTCGCACGCCGCCGCCTACTCGCTGCTGGCGTACCACACCGGCTGGCTGAAGGTGCATTACACGGCGGAGTTCTTCTGCGCCAACATGACGGTGGAAATGGACGACACCGACAAGCTCAAGGTGCTGTTCCAGGACGCGCAGAAGAACTTCGCCCTGGAGTTCGAGCCGCCCGACGTGAACCGTGGGAACTACCGGTTCGAGCCGATCTCCGACAAGGTGATCCGCTACGGCCTCGGCGCGGTCAAGGGCACGGGTCAGCAGGCGATCGAGGCGATCGTCGCAGCGCGGCAAGAAGGTGGTGTGTTCACCAGCCTGTACGACTTCTGCGTCCGGGTCGACCGTTCGCGCATCAACAAGCGCTCGGTGGAAGCGCTGATCAAGGCCGGCGCCTTCGATTCGCTGCAGCTCAATCGCGCTTCGCTGGTCGCCTCGGTCGACCGCGCATTCGACTTCGCCAATGCGACCGAGGCCAATGCGAACCAGGGCGGGTTGTTCGACATGGGCATGGATGGCGAAATGTCCCATGCGGCCAGCACCCAGGAGCCGGAGCTGGTGCCCGCCACCCCCTGGGGCGTCAAGGAGCGCCTGACCTACGAGAAGACGGCGGTCGGCTTCTACCTCTCTGGCCATCTGTTCGACGAGGTGGCGCTGGAGGTGCGGCGCTTCGCCCGCCGCCAGATCGACGACCTGATCGACAGCCGCGAGCCGCAACTGCTGGCCGGCATCGTCAGTGATTTCCGGGTGATCAACGGCCAGCGCGGCAAGCTGGCCCTGTTCAAGCTGGACGACAAGTCCGGCACCATCGACGCCCGCGCCGACGAGGCGCTGGTCAACGCCAACCGCAACCTGCTCAAGGAAGACGAGCTGGTGATCGTGATGGGCAAGCTGCAGCCGGACCGCTTCTCGGGCGGCCTGCAGCTGACCATCAACCAGGTCTGGGACCTGGCGACGGCGCGCTGCCGCTTCGGCAAGTTCCTGCGGGTGCAGGTCAATGGCCACGCGCCCGACATCCAGCGGCTGGTCAAGGACTTCCCGCCGCGGCGCGAGTATTCGGAGCAGGGGGAGTTGGTCCGCGGGCTGAACGTGCGCCTGTCGCTGCAGCGGGACGACGCGGTGGCGGAAGTGCAGCTGGGCGAGGAAGCGAAGTTCTTCCCCAGTGATGCGGCCCTGGCGAGCTGGTCGGCGCAGGCCGACAAGGGCCAGGCCCATGTCGTCTACGAAACCTGACAGACGTGGTCTGGTTCCTGCGCGTGGTGGATTCGAACTACGATTGGCCATTCATGCGGCCTGCCCTGATCGAACGGAAGCCAACTGACTGATATCTCCTTGGGATGGCCGCCAGGCCCGGGCGAAATGGCCGCGCGGGTGCGTGACAACGACTGGTCGAAAACACCGCTCGGCGCGATCGCGCAGTGGCCGGCGAGTCTGCGGATCGCCGTCGGCTCGGTGCTGGATTCGCCGCTGCCGACGATCGTGCTGTGGGGGCCGCAGCTGATCCAGGTCTACAACGACGCTTATCAACCGATCCTGGGAGAGCGCCATCCGGGTGCGCTGGGGCAACCGACGCGCGAGTGCTGGCCGGAGGTCTGGGCGTTCAACGAGCCGATCTACCGGCGGGTCCAGGACGGTGGCGAGCGGGTCCACTTCGAAGACCAGGAATACGTGATCGAGCCGTCCGGGGTGCCGGAGTCAAGGTTCTTCACCATCACCTACACCCCGACCCGGGATGCGTCTGGAGCGGTCCACGGAGTGACGGTGATTGCGATGGACACGACCCAGCGGGTGCGGGTGGAACGGGAACGAAGCGAAGCGCGGCTGGAACAGAGCCGGCTGAACGAGCAATTGGTTGGCAACGTGCAGCGGCTCCAGCAGCTGGATCGGCGCCATGCGTTCCAGCTGGCCCTGGCCGATGGCCTGCGCACGCTCAGCGCGCCCGACGCCGCGATCGACCTGGCCAGCGCCCTGCTCGGTCGCCATCTGGACGTGTCCCGGGTGATGTACGCCGAGGTCGACGAGGCGGCGGGGACCTTCACCATCCGGCGGGATTGGACCGCCCGCGGCCTGGTCAGCATTTCCGGGGAGGCCCGGCAGCTCAATGACTTCGGGCCGGAGATCATCACGTCGCTGCGGGCCGGCCATGCCATGGTGGTCGACAGCATCGCGCTCGATCCGCGAACCGCGGCTTTTGCCGGCGCCTACGAGGCGATCGATGTGCGGGCCAACCTGGCCATCCCGCTGGTCAAGTCAGGCCGGATGATCGCCATCCTGTCATTGCAGAACGCGCAGCCGCGGCACTGGACCGCCGAGGAAGTCGAGTTGTCGGCGGAGGTCGCCGAACGGACCTGGGCCACGGCCGAAACTGCCCGGGCGCAGGCCGACCTGCGTGCCGAACGCGACCAGAGCCAGCACGTCTTCGACAGCATGACCGAGGGCCTGGCCCTCCTGGATCGGAACTGGATCGTGCTGCGAATGAATGCCGAAGGACTGCGGCTCGGCCAGCGCACCAGCGACCAGGTGATCGGACGCAGCCACTGGGAGGTCTGGCCGCAAGCCGTGGGCAGCGACCTCGATCGGTTCTATCACACGGTGATGGAAACGCGAATCGCAGGCGCCATGGAATACCGGCATTCGTTTTCCAGTGACTCGCACACCTGGTTCGAGGTCCGCGCCCATCCGACCCTGGAGGGCGGCCTGGCCGTTCTCTACCGCGACATCGACGAGCGCCGGCAGGCCCATGAAAGTCTGCATGCCTCCGACCGCCGCAAGGACGAATTCCTCGCCATGCTGGCCCACGAGCTGCGCAACCCGCTGGCGCCCATCAGCGCGGCGGCGCACCTGCTCAAGATCGGCAAGGTCGACGCGGCGCGGGTCCGGCAGGCCAGCGAGATCATCAGCCGCCAGGTCCAGCACCTGACCAGCCTGGTGGACGACCTGCTGGACGTTTCGCGCGTCAGCCGGGGCCAGGTCGAACTGGAGCGCATCCCCCTTGAACTGCGCGCCGTGGTGGTCGACGCTGTCGAACAGGTCAACCCGCTGATCCTGCAACGGGGACACCACCTGGTGCTGGACCTGGCGCCGGGCGCGGCGCGGGTGTCGGGCGACGCCAAGCGCCTGGTGCAGGTCATTGCCAACCTGCTGGCCAATGCCGCCAAGTACACCCCCGAAGGAGGCAACATCCGGCTGGCGATGCAGGTCGAGCAGGAGCAGGTCGTGCTGACCGTCGAGGACAACGGGATCGGCCTGGGGGCCGACCTCGTGCCGCACGTCTTCGAGCTGTTCACCCAGGCGGAGCGCAGCTCCGACCGCTCCGCGGGCGGGTTGGGCCTTGGCCTGGCGCTGGTCAGGAGCCTGGTGGAACTGCATGGCGGCAAGGCCTGCTGCGCGAGCGCCGGCCTGGGACGCGGCAGTGTCTTTACCGTTTCGCTGCCGCTGCTGGCCGCCGACGACGAACCATCCGATGTCGCGCCGGCCGTTCGCCAGCCGGTGGCGGCGGTCAGGCCGCTGCTGGTCATGATCGTGGACGACAACGTTGACGCGGCGCTCACGCTGGCGATGTTCCTCGAGGAACTGGGACACCGGGTCATCGTGGAGCACGGCTCGCGCATCGCGCTGGAGCGGGCGCGCATCGAGCAGCCGGACGTTTGCCTGCTGGACATCGGCTTGCCGGAGATCGACGGCAACGAGTTGGCCCGGCAGCTTCGCGGCCAGAGCGAAACCGCCGCCGCCACCCTGATCGCGGTGACGGGTTACGGCCAGGAGCGCGACCGCCGCAATTCGCTGGCCGCCGGCTTCGACGAGCATATGGTCAAGCCGCTCGACATCGATCGGCTGGAAGCGCTGCTGACAGCGGTTGTGCCGCGCTGAAGCGGCCTGGCGCGCCCGGTCACGGCTCGTGCTAGGCGCGCTGCAGTTCGGCCATGTCGAGCTTGACCATCTTCATCATCGCTTCCATGACGCGGTTGGCCTTCGCCGGGTCCTTGTCCATCAGCATCTCCTGCAGGCCGACCGGCGTCACCTGCCAGGACACGCCGAACTTGTCGGTGAGCCAGCCGCACGCCGAGGTCTGCCCGCCATCTGCCAGCAGCTTGTTCCAGTAACCGTCCACTTCCTGCTGGGTCTCGCACCGGATCATGAACGAGACGGCCGGGGTGAACCTGTACTGCGGGCCGCCGTTGAGGGCGGTGAATTCCTGGCCCAGGAGCTCGAAGCGTTCTCGCGACGAACCGCCGCCAGTCAGATCGGCACGGGATTCAGTCCCTGGGCCGGAAGTCGATGATCAGCGGGGAGGGCACGCGGCCGTCGGTGTCGCGCGGCAGCACCTCGGTCTTGATGACGGCCTTGAGCACCGCGTCGTCCCAGGCCTTGACGCCGCTGGGCTTGAGGACGCGCTGGCCGACGATGGTGCCGTCCGGCGCGGTGCGCACCTCGATCTCGGCCCTGGGGTTGCCGCTGATCTCTTCGCTGAAAACGATGTTCGGCTTGACGCGGGCGGCGACCCGGCCGGCGTAGCTGGCGGACGGACCGGACGAGCGCAGGGCGGTTCCGGTGGCCCCCGGCGAGCCGGTGGCGCCGGCCAGGCCTTTCATGCGGTCGAGGTTGGCCTGCCGCTGGGCTTCGATCCGCTTCTCGTCGGCCTGCTGGCGCCTGGCGGCATCCTGCCGCTGCCGGTCTTCGGCGGCCTTGGCTTTTGCCTGCTCCTGCTTGCGGCGCTCCTCGAGTTCCCGTTGGGCCTCGAGCTTCCTGTCGGCGGCGGCCTTCTTCTTCGCCGCCAGCTCCTTGTCGGCCTCGCGCTGTTGTTCGCGCTCCAGCGCCAGCTGCTTGCGTCGGGCCTCGGCCTGCTTGTCCCGCTCCTTCTGCCTGTCCTGCTCGCGCTGCAGCGCGATGTCGGCCTCGCGCGGCGCCGGCTCGGGCTTGGGCGGGGGGGCGACGACAGCCGCAGGAGGCGCAATGACCGGAGCCGGCTCCGGCTCCGGCGCCGGTGGCGGGGGAGGGGGCTCGACCAGCTTCGGCGCCGCCTGTTGCGGCAACGCCGACCAGAGCTCGGCCTCAGCCGAGATCGTCACCGGGTCGCGCTTCCAGTTCACGCCCCAGCCCAGCGCCAGCATCAGCA
>JBBRSZ010000085.1:0-5816 GCA_038244915.1 Burkholderiales bacterium
ACCCGGTGCCGAAGCGCTGCACCGCGAACAGGCCGATCAGGATGGCGATCGAGACCGGCAGCACGTAGGGCTTGAGCGCCGGCGTCACCTGCTCCAGGCCCTCCACCGCGCTGAGCACGGAAATCGCCGGCGTGATGATGCTGTCGCCGTAGAACAGCGCCGCGCCCAACACGCCGATCATCAGCAGCACGAGCCGGCGCCGCGGCGTGCTGCCGGCCGCCTTCGATGCCAGCGCCGTCAGCGCCATGATGCCGCCCTCGCCGCGGTTGTCGGCGCGCAGGATCAGCAGCACGTATTTGAGCGAGACCACCAGCATCAGGCCCCAGAAGATCACGGAGACCGCCCCGATCAGGTGGAGCGCGTCCAGCGGAATGCCGATCTCGGGGTTGAAGACTTCCTTGATGGTGTACAGCGGGCTGGTGCCGATGTCGCCATAGACCACGCCGAGGGCGCCGATGGTCAGGGCGGCGCGGCCCTCGCGCTGCGGTGCTTCGTTCATTGCGTTTGGCTGGAGATGGACATGCCGCCACTGTGCCAGCAGGCCCATCAGGAAAGCATAAGGAGGCCGCTCAGTCCGCGGCCAGCCGGTAGCCGACGCCGGCCTCGGTCAGCAGGTGGCGCGGTTCGGCCGGCTCCGCCTCGATCTTGGCGCGCAGCTGGCCCATGTACAGGCGCAGGTAGTGGGTGTGCTCGCTGAACTCCGGCCCCCAGACGCCGGTGAGCAGCTGGCGGTGCGTCACGACCCGGCCGGCGCTGCGCACCAGGCGCGCCAGCAGCTTGTATTCGGTGGGCGTGAGGTGCACCGGCTCGCCCCGCAGCTGCACCAGCCGCAGATTCAGGTCCACCCGCAGCTCACCGAGTTCGTGCACGGTCGAGGCCGGCGACAGCGCTGTGCCCCGGTGCCGCAGCGCGACGCGGATGCGGGCCAGCAGCTCGCCGACGCTGAACGGCTTGGTGAGGTAGTCGTCGGCGCCGGCGTCCAGCAGCGCGATTTTCTGCGCCTCCTGGTGCCGCGCCGAAACCACCAGGATCGGCAGCGAATGGCGCTTGCGCACCTCGCGCACCAGCTCGATGCCGTCGCCGTCCGGCAGCCCCAGGTCCAGCACCACCACGTCGGGCAATGCATGCTGCAGCAGTGCCTTCGCCTCGCTCACCGAGACTGCCGTCCGCACCTCGAAGCCTTCCACGGCCAGCGACGACTGCATCAGCGAGCGAATCTCCCGGTCGTCCTCGACCACCAGCACGCGCATGCTCATGGCGCATCCTGCGCCGGCTGCTGCGGTTCGAGCGGCAGGGCGAGCCGGAAGCTGCTGCCGCCGCCGGCGCGGCCCTTCAGCGTCAGCGTGCCGCCGTGCGCGCTGGCGATGGCCCGGCACAGGGCCAGCCCCAGGCCGGCGCCGCGCTGGCCCGAGCGGTCGTTGCGGCGGTAGGGCTCGAAGATCTCCTGCTGCTGCGCCTCGGGGATGCCGGGTCCGCGGTCCTTCACGCAGACCTGCAATTGCCCGCCGGCCTGCGACACCGCGAGATCGATCGCCTGGTCGCTGTACTTGAGCGCGTTGTCCAGCAGGTTCTCCAGCAGCTGGGCCAGCAGCACGGGATCGGCCCTGACCAGGGGCAGCCCGGCCGGCACGCTGGAGCGGATGCGCCGTGCCGGGTCGCGCTGGCGCACCCGGGCCAGCACGGCGCCGACGATTTCCTCGATCGATTCCCAGTCCCGGTGCAGCTCGCCCGAACTCCCGAGGCGCACCAGCTGCAGTGTGTTCTCGGTCAGGGTGGACAGGTAGTTCGCCTCGTTGACGATGCTGGCCAGCAGGCGCTCCTGCTCCGGGGCGGCGAGCTTGTCGCGCTGGGTCTGCAGCGCCGAAGCGGCGCCGACCACCGCCGCCAGCGGCGTGCGCAGGTCGTGCGAGATCGCGGCCAGGAAGGTGCTTTGCAGGTGCTGGCGCTGCGCCTCCTCGCGCGCCGTCTGCATGGCCCGCGTCAGCTTCAGGCGCAGCAGGGCCTGGGAGATCACGGTGCCCAGGGCCTGTGCGTGCTCGCGCCCGTCGTTGTCCGCGGCCAGCACGTTCTGGATGCAGACCACGCCGTTGCTGGCGCCCTTCTCGCCCAGCGGCAGGTACCAGGCATTCAGGCCAGGCCAGCGGCCGGTGCCAGGCCCCAGCGTGGCCGCCTCGCGCATGCAGCACAGCATGCCGTCGCGCAGCGCCGAGGCGGCCTCGTCCAGCGCGAGCTCCCCTTGCTCGTTCACGGCGGCGACCACGCAAGGGCCGGGGAAGGCGGCGTCCAGCGCCTGCTGCGCGCCGGCCAGGATGTCGGTTGGCGTGCTGGCGGCCACCAGGTCGGTGGCCAGCTGCTGCAACTGGCGGGCACGCTGCTCGTTGAGGCGGGCGGTCGCGCTCTCGCGCCGCAGCGCCGCAGCCAGGTGACTGATGACGACCGCCACGACCAGCATCGTGCCCAGCGAAATCAGGTGCTCCCGGCTCTCGACTTCGAAGGTGAAGCGCGGCGGCACGAAGAAGAAATTGAATGCCGTGACGGCGGCGAAGGCCGACACGATGGATGCCTGCCAGGGCAGCCGATAGGACGCGATGACCACCGCCAGCACGTACAGCATGGCCTGGCTGGTGAGTGACACGTGGCGGTCCAGGACGAAGCCGGCGATGCTGGCGATGGCCAGCAAGGCGACGAGCAGGATCCAGTCGCGGCTGCTGGGAGTCGCTTGGTCCGGGCGTGCCTGGCTGCTCATGGTGGCGGCAGGGTAGCACCCGGGCCGTCAGGATTGCGTTAGGACGCGGGGCGGGCAGGGCGACCACACGGCGGTCAGGCCGGTCCTACGGGCGCGGGCAGCCGCTTGGCGCAAGATGGCGCAAGCTCTAAAGTTGCAGCATTGCTGTCCGCCCAAACCGACCGATGATCCCGCCCGAACCGATTCCTCCTGCCACGGCCCAGGACCTGCGCCTGACCGAGCAGCGCAACCCGCGCAGCATGGACATCGACCGGCTGTCGGCGCTCGAGATCGTCGACCTGATCAACGCCGAGGACCGCGGCGTGGCGGTGGCCGTGGGCGAGCAGCGGGAACAGATCGCGCGCGCCATCGAACTCGTCGTGGACAGCCTGCAGCAAGGCGGCCGCCTGGTCTACGTCGGCGCCGGCACCTCTGGCCGGCTGGGCGTGCTCGATGCCGCCGAGATGCCGCCGACTTACGGCACCGATCCGCAGACCGTGCAGGGCGTGATCGCCGGCGGCCACGAGGCCTTGCTGCGGGCCCAGGAGGGCGCCGAGGACCGGCCCGAGGATGGGGCGGCGGCGATGGACGAGAGGAACATCGGCGGCAACGATTTCGTCCTGGGCATCGCCAGCTCCGGCACCACGCCGTACGTGCATGGCGCCTTGGGGCGGGCGCGAGAGCGCGGCGCGCGCACCGGCTTGCTGCTGTGCACGCATCCGTCGCAGGAACTGATGGATGCGCACGACGTGGTGATCGCGCCGCTGGTCGGCCCCGAGGTCATCACCGGCTCGACCCGGATGAAGGCCGGCACCGCCACCAAGCTGGTGCTCAACACCATCAGCACCGCCGCGATGGTCAAGACCGGCAAGGTCTACGGCAACCTGATGGTGGACCTGACCGTCACCTGCCAGAAGCTGCAGGAGCGCGGCGAGCGCATCCTGATGGACACGCTCGGCCTGGAGCCCGAGGCGGCGAGCCAGCTGCTGGACGCCGCCGGCGGCCATGTGAAGACGGCCATCGTGATGGCCAGGCTGTCGCTCGACGCCGACCAGGCGCGCCAGCACCTGCAGCGCGCGGGCGGCTCGATCGCCCGGCTGCTCGGGGAGCCGGGCAGCAGCTGACCGTCAGGCGCGCCGCAGCAGCTTGAGCAAGGCGCGCTTTTCCACCGCGTTGGCGCCTCGCCAGTAACCGGTCGCGGCCTTGAGGAAGCGCTGCTCCGCGGGGTCCGCCACCTGCAGTTGCTCGTGCTCCTCGTCCAGCCAGCCCGGCGCCTTGCCGGCGTGCTGCTCGATCTGGCGCGCCAGCTTGTCGCCGATCGGCCGCGCGCTCTTGACCTGGCTCCACATGCTCGGGGAGATCTCCAGCAGCGCGGCGAAATTCTGGTCCAGCCCCTTGGGGGCGTCGCCGGCGGCAATGCTCTTGCCCAGGAACTCCTGGTACAGGGCGACGGTGTTGAGCCGCCGGGTGATGGTGATGTTGGGCACGTGTGGAAAAACTGCGACAGCCAAAGAAATCATTGTCGCGGATCGTTGACGCCACCGTAAAGACTCTTTACAGTTCGTCCATTGCCCCACAAGGCACAACCCATTCAACCCAACCCAAGGAACCCATCGTGATCACCCGGCCCAACGCAACAACCAGCTCGACCCGCTTCGTGGTCCGGGTTGCGTTTGCGCATGCCGCCTCGATGGGCGCCTGCGCGCTCGCAGCCGGTCGGCCGCAACTGTGGACGAATGCCTCCAGCGGCCGAGCGGATCCGGGAATGGAAGACGTGTAACGCGCTTCCATCGACTCTTTCGAGAGGCCCGGATTCCGCAAGGATCCGGGCCTTTTTGTTTTTGGTTTTTGTTTTCACTTCGGGTGTGCCCAGGCACCACCGCCAGCGCGCAGCCGCGGGAACGGCATGGCGGGATGTGCACGGGGTCGCTCCCCATGTGCAGCGAGAGCACCTCGCGGGCCCCAGGGCCGGCGACTCGCGTCTGGACACAGCCGAAGTGGAATTTTCAATCATGTTCATCAACCTCGCAGGCGCACCATGCGTACTTTCAAGACTGCCATCGGCGTGGCCAAGCCGCGCAATCGCGTGCTGCAGGCCCTCGTCCGGGGCCTTCTCCGTCTCAGGATCCGCGTCCGCGCGCCAGGCCCACGCCGACGCGTCGACCTGGACCGGCTCGACCCCGACCAGCGCGTGCGCGAAGTCGGCGAGTGGTAAGGCCCGCCGGGTGCATGTCGAGTGGTGGCTGTAGCGCCGCCGGCCGGCGCTCGTTGTTTCAGCCGGTGACAGTCTCGAACTTCGCCCGCTGGACCCGCTCCATGTTGATCCCCTCGAGGCGGATCAGGCGGGTGGGGCCGGCGCGGCTGGGCGAGTGCAGGTCGCCCTCGTTGTAGACATGGACGGCGCCCGGCGTGAGCAGGTAGCTGCGGGTCTTGCGCGCCTTGCCGCTCTGGCCGGCCATGGGCGCCTGCACCAGCGCGTAGTCGCTCATCGTGGTCTCGCCCTGCGCCTGGCCATAGATCGCCCAGGAGGGGCCGTGGTCGTGCGGCCCGCTGTCCTTGGGCCCGCTGTAGTGGTGCGCCAGGATGCAAAAGCCCAGTTGGGCATCCTCGTAGAGCACCTTGCGCTCGGGTGACGTGGCGTCGAATTGCGCGTTGACGAAGTCCGGGTCCTTGAGCAGCTCGGCCAGCTGCGCCGCGACCTTGTTGCGACCGGCGGGCGTGTCGTCGGACTCGAGGATCTCGTGGCAACTGGCTGCGAACGACTGGAGGGTGTGGGGCATGGCGGGTCTCCTTGGGCTTCGAGTATGCCGCCGGCGCGCGGTCCGGCGCCGCGGGACGGTAGACTGGCGAGGATGCCGTTCTCCGTCAAGATCAAACGCTCGGCGCAGTACGTGCGCTTCGCGGTCACGGGCGACACCTCGCTGAAGAACTTCGTCGACCTGTTCGGCGTTGTTGGCGCGCAGGTCGAGAAGTACGAAGACGTGAAGGCCCTGTTCGACCTGCGCCGGGTGGTGGGGCGCCTGACCAGTTCCGAACAAATGCTGCTGGGCGAAATCGTGGCGCTGAAGCTGCCGCTGTTGTTCAAGGTGGC
>JBBRSZ010000086.1:0-5239 GCA_038244915.1 Burkholderiales bacterium
CGCGTCGGACAGGATCCGCTCACGCGACAGCTGGACCAGGGCCGCGACCATGGGGTCCTTGTCCACCCCATTTTTCAGGGCTTCCGCAGCCAACACCCGGCGCAGGTACAAACCCTGCGCCTGCTGCTCGACATTCTCCTTGCGGGCCAGCAAACCGGCCCGCGCGGACAGTGGGATCAGCTCAGCGGCAGCGCGCATGTCGACGTCGGTCACCCTGGCGTCGGCGCTCGAGCCGAGCACAACCTGGGCGGTCGCGGGTCCCGTGATGGCGATTGCCGTCACGATCCCCAGAAATGAAAGAACCGCCCTGCGCATCCAAGCGGCGGGGCGGCTTTTAAGGAATTCAATTGCTACTTGCATAGCTTTAACCTGACTTCAACTTCAACTTCAATACAACAAAAAAAGAGAGGCGGGTAAACCCGCCTCTCCTTCAACCTAGCAGAACTTAATAACGGGTTGCGCGGTGCGTGATCGTCTGATCGTAGTTACCGATCGTACGAGCGTTGGCGCCGCCAGCTGCCGCATTGTTGTTCGTGAACTGCACGAACGAGCTGCCGATGATCGGCAGGCCGTTACGCGTGCTCGCGCCCAGACCTTGCGGTGCCACGACAGCCAGACCAGGCGTCGCGATACGAGCCCAACCTGCCGCGAAGACCGAAGTCAGGTCGAAGCGGGTCAGCTGCGCATTCAGCGTCGACGTTGCCGGAGCGGCTGCGTTGAAGCTCAGCACGCTGACTTCGCCGCACAGGCTGCGCTGGATCGTCGGGGTGCCCGGAGAGATCACGAACTGGTTGCTGGCGACTGCGAAGCCTTCTTCCGTGTTCGAGGTCTGACCCGAGATCAGGTTGTCCGGGCTGCCAACGATGTTGGTGGTGTTACCGGCGGCGAAGGTGTTACCCGTCACGCAGATCACGCCATAGGGCTGGGTTGCCGACGTGCTGACCGCCGTGTTGGTCGGCGTGTAGTAGTTCGTCACGGTGGCCAGGAAGCCGGCCGGAGGAACCGGAACCGTGCCCACTGCGGCGTTGAGGTCGTCCCAGCCGTAGTTGGTGAACGTGTTCGCAGCGGTCGCAGCGGAGGCGCCGTAGTTACGGGCCACGTTGTAGCGACGCGTCGGCGAAGACAGCGTCCAGTCGGTCGTTGCCAGGATGCCGGAGCCGGTGACGTATTCGTTGCTGATCGAGGTGACAGCCAGGGCGCGCGACAGGCGGTAAGCCTGGCGACGAGCGGCAGCACCTGACGCAGCAGCGGCAGCGTCGCCGTTCAGGTACGGCGTGGACATGTCCGGGAAGTCGAACGACAGGGCGCCGATCGCAGGAGCGCCAGGAGCGCCGATGGCAGCCGAGTTGTCAGCCACACCGCCGCGCAGGACCGGGTCGGCGGTTGCCGTACGAACCGTCGCCAGCAGGACGCCGTTGTTGTTCTGCGGGAAGAACACGATGTTGCCGAAGCCGGGAACGTCGCTGGCGCCGATACGGGCCTCGATGCCGGTTGCCGGGCCGGTCCAGGAGGCGCCAGCCGGGCCGTTCAGGATCGTCCAGCTGCCCATCAGGCCGGTGGTCGGAGCGCTCAGGCCCAGGGCCTCAGACGTTGCCGCGTCGGTCGGGTCGGCAAACAGGGCGTTGGTTGCAGCCGAGGCGCAGCCCGGGGGCACGCCGTTGACGTGCTTGATGGCGGTGAACAGCGGGTTCACGCCGCCGCCGCCGAGAGCGGTGCGGGTCGGCGGAATGTCGGCCATGTTGAAGACTTCGATGTAGCCTTCGGTCGTGCTCTGGG
Organism: Burkholderiales bacterium; assembly: GCA_038244915.1. Taxonomy (GTDB): domain Bacteria; phylum Pseudomonadota; class Gammaproteobacteria; order Burkholderiales; family Burkholderiaceae_C; genus Ramlibacter. Next base: position 1,777 of record JBBRSZ010000086.1, read on the forward strand.
CCTTCTGTGCGTCCGTTGCGTAGGAAGCCAGACGGGCGGTAACGAACGCGGAATTCACGTTGTTGGGCAGCGTGCAGCTCTTGTCGCTGGTGCTCAACTGGGCGATGCCGGCAGCGTTGCGGGCGATGTTGGCGTTCCAGACGTCACCGGGGGACAGCAGGACCGTGATGTCATACACGTCGTCGGAGTTCTCGGCGCCGCGGAAGCGGACCTTGATCGCCTTGCCGTTCTGGACGTCGGTGTTGACGACGCTGAACAGGGTGTAGTTGTCGCCCTGGACCGTGTAGTACGGGTACAGCAGCGAGTGGCCGATGTTGTCCGTGTTGACTTCGAGGGTGGTAGCGACTGCGACGTTGGCAGGTGCCGACGGGTTGAACACGATGACCGCTTGTGCGCCGCCGACCATGCCGAAACCGGCGATCATGGTGGCGATGCTCTTTGCGAGAAGGTTTTTTCTCATGAGGGAAGACTCCAGGTTGAAGTAGGTTAGCGTTGACAAAGTTTCACGCTTTTTCGATGCTAGCACAGCGCCCCGCGCTGTCTATATGAGTGTTGAAGGTTTCATCCGGGGTGTTGAGAATTTGCAACAGGTGTTAGTCCATTCGATCTCATCCCTCCATGGCTTCCCGACTTGCGTCGCCGTATGTGACATTCCGTCCGGGGTCAACAGTTCAAAGCTTCTGGAAGAACCACCATTGCCCGGCTTCAAATAGCCACGTCTCGTCTGAATACGATGTGATAGTACCGGTAAAGCGTGGGACTACAAGGGGCTTTATCTCTACCTTCACCTTGGCGATGCATTTTTCCAACGTCTCGCATTCGACCGATTCCACGGTCGCATTGACAGTCGTCAAGGCGTTGCCGATCGAGTTGCGGTAATTGTCCGCGCTGACCGTGCCGCGGTAACCAGGAGTGAAGTACTGATAGGCGCGCTCCATATCGCCCTTGAGAAGCGCGGCCCGGCGCTCCTGGGCACGGGCTTTCACCTGCTCCTGTGGCGTCCGCGGCGCCAGGCTGGCGCACCCGGCCAGGGACACGAGGACACAAACAGCAGCCATTTTTCGCCAATTCGAGGCGATAGGTAGATCAACTTTCATGCTCATTGCACTTTCTTCAAGGTGTGTTGGGGCCGGAGCCTGAGGGTTCCGTGGGAACCGGAGCCATCGGCACGGGCGGCGGGACAAACTCCGACTCCAGGGGAAGGCCTGCCCGCGGGCCCTTTCCAAGGTTGGACAGGATCGGCGTGAATCCCTTCATGCGCTGGCGCAGATCGCCGCCGATATCGCGCGCGTCCTGGTCGGAGCGCACGACGCGAGGGGTGATGATGACCAGCAATTCGGTTCGGTTCTGGGTCTTGGACTTCTGGCCGAACAGGGCGCCGAAGATCGGGATCTCATGCAGAACGGGAATGCCGGCCGATCCGTTGGTGCCGTTGTCGCGGATCAGCCCGCCCAGCACGATCGACTCGCCCGAGCGCACCGCGACCTTGCTGGAGATCTGGCGCTGCAGGAAGCTGCGCTGGTTGGTCACGCCGGTGTCCGGCGGACCCACGTCCGTCACAGCCTGGCTGATCTGCATGGTGACCATGTCGCCCGCGTTGACCGTGGGCAGAACCGACAAGGCGACGCCGGTGTCCTTGTACTGGATGCTGGTGGACACGTTGCCGCCGCTGGTGATCGTCTCGGTCGACTGGATCGGAGTCTGGTCGCCGACGCTGATGGACGCCGTGTGGTTGTCCAGCACCATCAGGGAGGGGCTGGAGATCACCTTCACCAATGTCTTCTGGGAGAGCGCAGTCAGCACGGCCCGCACGCCAGCGGCATTGCTCAACGTGTAAGAGAATCCTCCGGTGGGCCCCGTGATCGACGCGCCAGCGCCCGCCGGATTGAGAAGACTGGTTCCGGTCTTCCCGTTGCTCAGCGCATCGGAAAAGGTCCACTGCAAGCCGTATTTCGTTTCGTCGGTCAAGGTCACTTCCACGATCGACGCCTCGATCAGCACCTGGGTTACCGGAATATCCAGGCGCCGCAAAGCGGATTCGACCCGCTCGAACTCGGCGGGCGTCCCGTAGACGAGGATGGCATTGTTCAACTCATCCGCCACCACCCGCACGTTCCCGCCCAGTTCAACCCGGCTCACGGTCGCCCCGCCCTGGCCGATGGCGCTACGTCCGCCGGTCTGCATCCCGGCGGTCACCGCGGCGCCGACCCCGGCCCCGCCGGTGGCGCCGCCCACGGTCGCCCCCTGAACCGAGGCCAGGCCCGGTGCCACGCCGCCAGCGGCTGCCTGCTGCACCTTCCCGTCCCCGAAAATCCCGTTGAGCACCGCCGCGAGGTGCGCAGCAGACCCGTTGCGCACCGCATAGACGTTCAGCCGCGGCTCCAGCGCGCTGTTGCCAGGCCGGTCCAGCTGCTCGATCCAGCGTCGCGCTTCTTCCAGGTAAGCAGCCCGGGGCGTCACCACCAGGACGCTGTTCAAGCGCTCGATCGGCAGGACCCGGAAGGCCCCAGCCAGTGGATTTCCCTCGGCGAACGCCGCAGCCGCAGCGCCCGGCGCGCCAGCAGCGCCGGGACCGCCGCTTGCAGGACGCGCGGCGGAGGGCGTCAGCAGCGCCAGTCCCGCCTCGACCTCACGCACCGTCGCGTACTTCAGTGGAAAGACGCCGACCGACATTCCCTTGAGCAGGTCCACGTCGAAGGTCGACACCAGACTGAGCCAGCCCTCGGCCTGTGTGCGGGACCCGTTCATGACCAGCAGGTTGCGGATCGTGTCCACCCGGACGATGGCGTCCGGCGACACCATCGGTCGCAGGATGGCGGCCATTTCCGCTGCCCCGATGTAGCGCAGTGGAATGATGACCACGCCCTGGCCAGGCGCGATCGGCCCGTTGCCGGCCACGCGCGCGGCCGGAACGATGGCCTTGATCACGTCGGGTTTGCCGAGGTGGTACGTGCCGCGGGCATCCCGGACCAGCGCGATTCCACTGGCCTGCAGCGCACTTTCCAGCAGATAGATTGCACCGTCGGGCGTGATCCCGGCCTGGGTGACCAGGGTGATCCTGCCATCGACCGGCGGGTGGATCACGTAATCCAGCTTGAGCAGGTCGCCCAGGATGGCTTGCGCCACATCCCGAATTGGCGCGTCCTCGAACCGGAAATTGGTGCTCGGCCCCTCGGGCGCGGCGAACACCGATTGAGGCGCGACGACCTGGTCGTTGCCGCGGATCACGCGTGGCCCCCCCTGGGCGGCGGCAGGCTGCGACGGACTGGCGGCCGGGCCGTCCGGCGGGGGCGCGAGTGTCTGCGCGCCAGCCTGGGCAACGGCCAGGGCCAACACACTGATCAAATACCGATGAGGGAGCATGGAGTTGTCCGGTTCATTCTTGTTCAAGGGAGCGCAGGCATTCCGGCCCGGGCACGCATGGCGTTGACCCGCGCCGTACTGTCATTAGCTTCGCGCGCCC
>JBBRSZ010000087.1:0-4951 GCA_038244915.1 Burkholderiales bacterium
CCCGGTCCGCGGCGTGGTACCGCCGGATGAGGCTTCCCGGGGGCCGGTAGGGGCGCGGCCACCCCGCCGGGCAGCGGTCAGGCAGCCGTGCTAAGGTGACTGCCCCTTTCCCGAATAGCGAGCGAGACACCATGCCTGGACTGCTGCCCAACGTCGATCCCGACGGCCTGCTTGAATTTTCGGTGGTCTACACCGACCGCGCCCTGAACCACATGTCGCGCAGCTTCCAGGGCGTGATGAAGGACATCTCCTCGATCCTGAAGGACGCCTACAAGGCGCACTCCGTCGCGCTTGTTCCGGGCAGTGGCACCTTCGGCATGGAAGCCGTGGCGCGCCAGTTCGCCGCCGGCAAGGACGTGCTGGTGATCCGCAACGGCTGGTTCAGCTACCGCTGGACCCAGATCTTCGACATGGGCCAGATCCCCAAGTCGTCCACCGTGCTGAAAGCACGCAAGACCGGCCCCGGGGCGCAGTCGCCCTGGATCCCGGCCCCGATCGCCGACGTCCAGGCCGCCATCCGCGAGCACAAGCCGGCGCTGGTGTTCGCGCCCCACGTCGAAACGGCCTCCGGGATGATTCTTGCGGACAGCTACCTGAAGGCTGTCGCCGACGCGGTGCATGAAGTCGGCGGCATGTTCGTCCTCGATTGCATCGCCTCCGGCGCGATGTGGGTCGACATGAAGGCCACCGGCGTCGACGTGCTGATCTCGGCACCGCAAAAGGGCTGGAGCAGCTCGCCGTGCTGCGCGATGGTGATGTTGAGCGAAGGCGCCCGCAAGGCCATCGACGCCACCACCAGCTCCAGCTTCGCCTGCGACCTGAAGAAGTGGCTGCAGATCATGGAAACCTACGAAGGCGGCGGCCACGCCTATCACGCGACCCTGCCCACCGATGCGCTCACGCGGCTGGCGGCGGTGATGAAGGAGACGCAGGCCTACGGCTTCGCCAAGGTCAAGGCCGAACAGGAAGACCTGGGCCGCAAGGTGCGCGCGCTGTTCGAGTCGCGCGGCCTGGCCAGCGTGGCGGCCGAAGGCTTCAAGGCGCCGGGCGTGGTGGTGAGTTACACCACCGACCCCGAGATCCAGTCCAGCCGCAAGTTCCTGGCCGAGGGCCTGCAGACCGCTGCCGGCGTGCCGCTGCAATGCGACGAAGGCGCTGACTTCATGACCTTCCGGGTCGGCCTGTTCGGGCTGGAGAAGTGGCACCACGTGGACCGCACGGTGGCGCAACTGGCGCAGGCGCTGGACCGCATCGGCCTGAAGGCGCCCGCAGGCGCGGCGCAGCTGGTCACCGCGTAAGCGGTCTCAAGCCCCAGAGGTGCCGGTCGCCGCGTTGGCCGGACTCTGGGGCGGCGCGGATTTGTCTGATTTCATGTGGTGTCAAGGAAGGTGGGCGTCGCCGGAACAGCCGGCGTGCCGGACCGGTACAGGGCGATGAGCGGCGCCAGATTGGCTGGTATCAATGGCTTGCTGACCGCGCCGAGCAGATTGACGCCGTACCCTCTGGCGGTTTGCACCAGTGGAGCCAGATCTCGTGAATTGAGCGCGCTGTTCAGGATCACGGCACCCCGGTGTCGCGTTGCGCCGAGCATCTGCATCAGGTCCATCCCGTTCATTCCGCTCATCGCCAGGTCAAGCACGATGATGTCGGCTGATTGCGCGCCGTCGCCCAGCGCCCGCAGCACGGAGGCGCAATCGGCAAAGTCCTCGACCTCGCGCGCGCCGAGCTGGTGCAGCAGGCGCACGATGAGGGCGCGCTGGAAATCATGGTCTTCGACCACCATGAAGCTGAGGTTGCGGCAAAGCGCCCGATCGCCCCCGGCATCCACCAAGGAGTCCGATGGCGCCACTGCCGGCGCGGCCGCGACCAGCGTGTCGAGGTGGTCGTTCAGGACCACCATCTGGCGCTCGAACAGGGCGAGCGCGGTTTGAACCGCTGCAGGGTCCCCGGAGCCGGCGGCCATCGCGACGAAGGAGCAGGCCCCGGCCAGCCGGTTGGCGCCGAGCATGGCGCCCGCGCCTTCCATCCGGTGTGCGTGGGTGCCGACCTGCGTGAAGTCCCCGGCTCGGGCGGCCTGATGCAGCAGGGCGGCGTCCTGGGCATTGACACGGCGAAACTCGGCCAGGACTTCGCGTTCGGAGACGGCGCTGCCCTGGGCGATTGCAGCCAGGCGTTCCCGATCAAAGATCTTGGTCGGGCCTGGCCTTGTTGAATTGGCCATTGGATACGCTAACACCTTCAGGAAGAAATGTCTGTCGGCGGTTGGATTGATGCAATAGCAGCACGATGAATCGCGCTGACGGCAATCGCCACCAGGAAGGCGATCGCGGCGCGCTCCTCGTCGCTGGGCAGGCGGTGCTCGCGAAAGTAAGTGCCGAAGGTCCCCAGCACGCGCCCTTCGGCCGACTTGATGGGCATGCTCCAGGCGCCCAGGAACCCCAGCACCAGCGGCCAGTGGCGCAGTTCGGCCCAACGCGCGTCGCTGAAGAAATTGGGAGTCGTCACGACCTCGCCGGTCGCTGTCAGCAGCGAGAGGATGTCGCGCAAGGGCTTGCCGTCTTCGATCATGCGCAGCGCCCGTTCCTGCGCCGCCTGCAACAGCGCGCGGCGCGCTATTTCCTGGTCCGGCGCCGCGCCGGCGTGCTGTCGCGCACCGGCACGCCAAGCTGCGCCGCCGCCCAGTGCCTGATCCGTTCGGCGTCGCCCAGCCTGCTGGCGGCGCCGCCAGCATCGAGCAGCACCACGAACAACTTGTGCCCGGCGATGCGGGTGTCCAGCAACATGCACCAGCCAGCCTCGACGATATAGCCGGTCTTTTGCAGCAGGATCTCCCAGTTGGGGCTCTTCACCAGCCGGTTGGAGTTGTTGTAGACCAGCGAGCGGCCCGTGGACATCGCCAGCAAGTGCTGCGGCGTGGTGCTGTAGGCGGCCAGCAGCTGGTGCTTGGCTGCCTCGGCGGCCAGCAGCGCCAGGTCGTGGACGGTGGACTGGTTGCGGGTGGCCAGCCCGGTCGGGTCGACGTAGGTGGTGCTCTTCATGCCCAGCGCCGCGGCCTTGCGGTTCATGGCCTGGACGAAGGCCTGCAGACCGGCCGGCCAGGTCCGGCCCAGGGCGTGCGCGGCCCGGTTCTCGCTGGACATCAGCGCCAGCTGCAACGCCTCGCCGCGGGTGAGGGAGGTGCCGACCCGCAGCCGCGAGCGGCTGTGTCGCTCTTCATCGACGTCGTCGTCGGTGATGGTGAGGACCTGGTCCATCGGCAGCTTCGCCTCCGAAATCACCAGCGCCGTCATCAGCTTGGTCAGCGACGCGATCGGCAGCACCGATTCGCCGTTCTTGTGCAGCAGCACCTGGCCGGTCTCCTGGTCGATCACCAGCGCGGCGCTGGCGCTCAGGTTGACGTCGGCCTTGACCTTGTGCAGGCCGGCGCGGTGGCCGAAGGACTCGCGTTCCAGGAACGGCAGCGTCGGGCCTTCCTCGGCCGGGGGCGCCTGCTCGAGGTCCGGGGCCCGGGCCACGGTGGTCGAGCCGGCGCCGGCAGCCGCCGGTGCGGCCGCCGGCGCCGAGGCCGGCGTGCGTGCCGGTTCGGCCGGCGCCGCGCCGATGGTTTCGTCCTGGTCGGTCAGCGGCTGGTCGAGATAGTTGGCGATTTCTAGCGCCCCGAGGCCGAGCGTGGCTGCGAGCAGCAGCGACAGGGTGATACGTTTGACCGGCGAGGATGCGGGCGGACCCATCTGAACTCCAGGGTGCTTGTTGTTGGACGCCGAGTCTAAAGGCAGGGCGCAGCGCCTGCCCTCAGCGAAGGGAAGAGGGGGGTGTAGGCCAAGGGCTTATCGCTGCCGAATCCGGTCGCGAGCCGGACCGGAAAGCATCGACAATCGCTTCCTGGCTTCCCACTGAACCTCGGAGAGACACCCAATGAGCAAGCAGAAGATCGGCATGGTCGGCATCGGCCTGATGGGCCACGGCATCGCGCGCAATATCGCCCGGCACGGTTACCCGCTGGCCGTGCTGGAGCACGCAGGCAACCAGCCGCTGGACGAACTCAAGGCCGCCGGCGCCACCACGCGCAGCGGCGCCGCGCAGCTGGCCGCGGACAGCGACGTGGTGATCGTCTGCGTCACCGGCTCGCCGCAGGTGGAGGCGGTGGTGCTCGGGCCAGGCGGCCTGCTCGAAGGCATGAAGCCGGGCACGATCGTGATCGACTGCTCCACCGCCATCCCGTCGTCGACGCTGAAGGTCGCCGCCGCGGTGCAGGCCGCGGGTGGGCGATTTCTCGACGCGCCGATGACGCGCACACCCAGGGAGGCGGCCGAAGGTCGGCTGAACCTGCTGGTGGGCGGCGACGCCGCGCTGTTCGCCGAGTGCCGGCCGCTGCTGGCCTGCTTCGCGGAAAACATCACCCACACCGGCGCGGTGGGCGCCGGCCACGGCATGAAGCTGCTGCACAACTACGTGTCGCTGGGCTGCGTGGCCCTGATGGCCGAGGCCGCGGCCTGCGCGCAGCGCTCGGGCGTGGCGCCCGAGGTGTTCGTCGAGGTGCTCGCCAAGGGCGGCGGTGGCGGCATGGCGCTGGAGCGGCTCAAGCCCTATCTCCTTGCGAAGGACCCCTCGGGCCTGCGCTTCGCCATGTCGAACGCGACGAAGGACCTGGGCTACTACGCCGAGATGGCGCACGACATCGGCGCGGTGCAGGCGATCGCCGATGCCGTGCTGCAGACCTTCGGCCAGGCCAGCGCCGAGGGCGGCGAGCAGGCGCTGGTGCCCGAGCTGGTGAGCCTGCTGGCGGCGCGCCGGACTGCCTAGGGCATTGCCCGGCTCAATCGGCCGGGTCGCCGTCGTCGCGGCTGCTTTTCCAGATCGACAGCAGCAGCCAGAGGCTTCCCGCCACCGCGCCGAGGAAGCCGAGCAGGCCGAAGAACGGCAGGCCGAACAGGCTGGGGCCGCCGGGCAC
>JBBRSZ010000088.1:0-4724 GCA_038244915.1 Burkholderiales bacterium
GAACACGCTGTACGCGGTCAAGCGCCTGATCGGCCGCAAGTTCGCCGAGAAGGAAGTGCAAAAGGACATCGACCTGATGCCCTACAAGATCGTGCCCGCCGACAACGGCGACGCCTGGATCGAAGTGCGCGGCAAGAAGCTCTCGGCCCAGCAGGTCTCGGCCGACATCCTGCGCAAGATGAAGAAGACCGCGGAAGACTACCTCGGCGAGCCGGTCACGGAAGCCGTGATCACGGTGCCCGCGTACTTCAACGATGCCCAGCGCCAGGCCACCAAGGACGCCGGCCGGATCGCCGGCCTGGATGTCAAGCGGATCATCAACGAGCCGACCGCGGCGGCCCTGGCCTTCGGACTGGACAAGCAGGAAAAGGGCGACCGCAAGATCGCCGTCTATGACCTGGGCGGCGGCACCTTCGACATCTCGATCATCGAGATCGCCGACGTCGAGGGCGAGAAACAGTTCGAGGTGCTGTCCACCAACGGCGACACCTTCCTGGGCGGCGAAGACTTCGACCAGCGCATCATCGACTTCATCATCAGCGAGTTCAAGAAGGACCAGGGCGTCGACCTGTCCAAGGACGTGCTGGCCCTGCAGCGCCTGAAGGAAGCCGCCGAGAAGGCCAAGATCGAGCTGTCCAGCAGCGCCCAGACCGACATCAACCTGCCGTACGTGACGGCCGATGCCTCCGGTCCCAAGCACCTGAGCATCAAGCTGACGCGCGCCAAGCTGGAAAGCCTGGTCGACGAACTGATCGAGCGCACCATGGCGCCCTGCCGCATGGCGATCAAGGACGCCGGCGTGTCGGTCAATGACATCCACGACGTGATCCTGGTCGGCGGCATGACCCGCATGCCCAAGGTGCAGGAGAAGGTCAAGGAATTCTTCGGCAAGGAGCCACGCAAGGACGTCAACCCCGATGAAGCCGTCGCAGTTGGCGCCGCCATCCAGGGCCAGGTGCTGGGCGGCGACCGCAAGGACGTGCTGCTGCTGGACGTCACTCCGCTGTCGCTGGGCATCGAGACCCTGGGCGGCGTGATGACCAAGATGATCACCAAGAACACGACCATCCCGACCAAGTTCGCGCAGACCTTCTCCACCGCCGACGACAACCAGCCGGCCGTGACCATCAAGGTCTACCAGGGCGAACGCGAGATGGCCGCTGGCAACAAGAGCCTCGGCGAGTTCAATCTCGAAGGCATCCCGCCGTCTCCGCGCGGCCTGCCGCAGATCGAGGTGAGCTTCGACATCGACGCCAACGGCATCCTGCACGTCGGCGCCAAGGACAAGGGCACGGGCAAGGAAAACAAGATCACCATCAAGGCCAACTCGGGACTGTCCGAGGAAGAGATCCAGAAGATGGTGAAGGACGCCGAGCTCAACGCCGCCGACGACAAGAAGAAGCTCGAGATCGTCCAGGCCCGCAACCAGGCCGAGGCGACGGTGCACAGCGTGCGCAAGAGCCTGACCGAATACGGCGAGAAGCTCGAGTCCGGCGAGAAGGACAAGATCGAAGCCGCGATCAAGGACGTGGAAGAAGCGCTCAAGGGCGAGGACAAGTCCGCGATCGAGGAAAAGAGCAATGCCCTGATGGCGGTGAGCCAGAAGCTCGGCGAGAAGATGTACGCCGACATGCAGGCCAAGCAGTCTGCGGAGGCTGCGGGCGCCGGTGGTGGTGACGCACAAGCCGGTGGCGCCAAGCCCGCCGACGACAACGTGGTCGACGCCGAGGTGAAGGAAGTCAAGAAAGGCTGATCGCGGGCGCGCTTGGCGCCGCGTCAGCTCGCCGCGTTCGACGCAGGCCCTCGCGGGCTGGTCAGCGCGGCGTTTTTGCGTAGAACGACCTGAACACTATGGCCACCAAAAGAGACTATTACGAGACCCTCGGCGTGCCGAAGAACGCTTCGGAAGAGGAAATCAAGAAGGCCTATCGCAAGCTGGCGATGAAGCACCACCCTGACCGCAACCAGGGCGAGGCGGACAACAAGGGCGCGGAAGCCAAGTTCAAGGAGGCCAAGGAAGCGTACGAGATGCTCTCGGACTCCGACAAGCGCGCCGCCTACGACCAGCACGGCCACGCCGGCGTCGACCCGAACATGCGCGGCGGCCCGGGTGCCGAAGGCTTCGGCGGCTTCGCGGAAGCCTTCGGCGACATCTTCGGCGACATCTTCGGCCAGGCAAGGGCAGGAGGCGCGGCCGGCGGGCGTGGGCGCCAGGTGTTCCGCGGCGGCGACCTGTCGTATGCGATGGAAATCACGCTGGAAGAAGCGGCCAATGGCAAGGAAGCGCAGATCCGCATCCCGTCCTGGGACGAATGCGAGACCTGCCACGGCTCCGGCGCCAAGCCAGGCACGCAGGCCAAGACCTGCACCACCTGCCAGGGCCAGGGCGTGGTGCAGATGCGCCAGGGCTTCTTCAGCGTGCAGCAGACCTGTCCGCACTGCCGCGGCAGCGGCAAGATCATTCCCGAGCCCTGCACCTCCTGCCACGGCCAGGGCAAGATCAAGAAGCAGAAAACGCTGGAGGTGAAGATCCCCGGCGGCATCGACGACGGCATGCGCATCCGCAGCGCCGGCAACGGCGAACCGGGCACCAACGGCGGCCCGCCGGGCGACCTGTACATCGAGATCAGGCTCAAGAAGCACGACATCTTCGAGCGCGACGGCGACGACCTGCACTGCGCGGTGCCGATCAGCTTTTCGACGGCGGCCCTGGGCGGCGAGATCGACGTGCCGACCCTCGCGGGCAAGGCGGCGATCGACATTCCCGAAGGCACGCAGAGCGGCAAGCAGTTCCGCCTGCGCGGCAAGGGCATCAAAGGCGTACGTTCTTCTTACCCGGGCGACCTGTATTGCCACGTCACGGTGGAAACGCCGGTCAAGCTGACCGAGCACCAGCGCAAGCTGTTCAAGGACCTGGCCGATTCGCTCAAGAAGGGCGGCGCCAAACACTCGCCTAGCGAAGGCACCTGGACCGACAAGCTGCGCGGGTTTTTCAACGCCTGAACAACGCGCAGGCAGGCGGTCAGGTGAATTCTTGAGGGCCGAGGAGCGGTAAGCAGGGACAATGCCCGGGCAATGTCCCTGAAGCTCTTCCGTTCAACAGGCTACTCCTCCATCCTCGGACCCGGCGAAACCCGGGTCGCCACTCATCCCGGCTGGCTGGTGCTGGGCGTCAGCCTCTGGATCGGCTTCGCCTGCAACGTGGCGCTGTGGCGCGACCTGCGCGGCATGGATGGCGCACCGGCGCTGACCCGCTCGTTGCTGGCCGGCGCCTTCATCGCTGCCGTTTGCGGCGCCGTGTTGAGCCTGCTCGGATGGCGGCGCACGCTCAAGCGCGCAGCAGCGATCCTCGTGCTGCTAGCCGCGCTGGCCGCAGCCTGCATCTGGGTGCAGGCCCTGCCCTTGAACGCCGGCCTGCTTCATCAGGGCCTGCGCGCGCTGGTGCTGCCCACCTGGCCGAGCCTGCTGCGCTGGCAGTTTCCGGTGCTGGTGGTGGTGCTTGGCGTGGCGCCGGCACTGTGGCTGTCGCAATTGCGCCTGCGCCGGCTGCCCGGGCCGCGGCAACTGCAGGCGAACATGACCGGCTTCGCGCTGGGCCTGCTGGCCATGGTGCTGGCCGGCTGGTTCCTGTTCGCCCGCGCGTGATCTTGCCGCGCCGTTCCGGCACATCAGACCGCTCCCACAGATGGCGCCGGAAGGCGCCGACCGGGCCGGCCTGCGTCCCAGTGCCTGCGCTGCAGCCGGGTCGCCTCAGAACAGGTTGCCCTGGCCGGCCGCGCCGAGCCGGCGAAAGGCCTGCAGGTCGAGCTCGACCCGGGTGCGATTGAATCCCAGCCGGTTGGCCGTCTTGCGAAAGCGCTGGCCGATCAGCTCGGCCCAGGGGCCCGCACCCTTCATCCGGGTGGCGAAGTCGCTGTCGTAATCCTTGCCGCCGCGCATGTCTTGCACCCGCGCCATGATCCGTGCCGAGCGCTGCGGGTAATGCAGCTCCAGCCACTGCCGGAACAGCGGGCTCACCTCCCAGGGCAGGCGCAGCACATGGTAGAAGGCGCTGCGCGCGCCGGCCTCCCACGCGGCCTCCATCACCTGCTCCATGTCCTCGGTCAGGAACGGGATCTGCGGCGCCAGGCTCACTCCCACCGGAATGCCGTGCTCGGCCAGCGTGCGGATGGTGCGCAGGCGACGGTGCGGCGCGGCGGCGCGCGGCTCCAGCTTGCGCGTCAGTTCCGGATCGAGCGTCGTCAGAGTGACGTACACCGCCACCAGCTTTTGCTGCGCCATCGGCGCCAGCAGGTCGAGGTCGCGTTCGATGCCGCTGGACTTGGTCACCAGCGAGAACGCGTGGCGGCTTTCCTGCAGCAGTTCGATCACGGACCGGGTCAGCCGCAGCTCGCGCTCGACCGGCTGGTAGCAGTCGGTGGCCGTGCCCAGCGCCAGCCCCTTGGGCTCATAGCTTTTCTTGGACAGCTCGGAGCGCAGCACCGCGGCGATGTTGCGCTTGGCGATGATCTTGGTTTCGAAGTCCAGCCCCGGCGACAGGTTCAGGTAGCTGTGGGTGGGACGCGCGTAGCAATAGATGCAGCCGTGCTCGCAGCCACGATACGGGTTGATCGAGCGGTCGAAGTAGATGTCCGGCGACGCGTTGGAGCTGATGACGCTGCGTGCGTCTTCCCAGATCACTTCGGTGGGCGTCGCGGCCGCTTCGGCCTGCTCCAGCGTGCCCC
>JBBRSZ010000089.1:0-4539 GCA_038244915.1 Burkholderiales bacterium
GCCACCATCTTCCGGCGCAAGCACAACTGGCTGATGTGCCTGCTCTATCTCGGAACCTTCGGCTCCTTCATCGGCTACGCCGCCGGCTTCCCGCTGCTGATCAAGAGCCAGTTTCCCGGCGTCAACCCGCTGGCCTACGCCTGGCTCGGCCCGCTGGTGGGCGCCGTGGTGCGGCCCTTCGGCGGCTGGCTGGCCGACAAGGTGGGCGGCGCCAAGGTGACGTTCTGGAACTTCATCGTGATGGCGGGCGCCGTGGTCGGTGTCCTGTACTTCCTGCCCTCGGGCCCGTCGGGCGGCAGCTTCACCGGCTTCTTCCTGATGTTCCTGGTGCTGTTCCTGACCACCGGCATCGGCAACGGTTCCACCTTCCGGATGATCCCGGTGATCTTCCTGACCGAAGCGATGCAGGGCGTCGACCCGGCCGACCCGCAGGCCGTCGCCCGCGCCACCAAGGAAGGCAACACCGAAGGCGCGGCCACGCTGGGCTTCACCGCCGCGATGGCGGCCTACGGCGGCTTCTTCATTCCCAAGAGCTACGGCAGCTCGATCACTCTGACAGGCGGGCCGGAGGCGGCGCTGTATGTCTTCGTCACCTTCTATCTCGTGTGCATTGCGGTGACGTGGTGGTACTACGCCCGCAAGAACGCGCCGATGCCCTGCTGAGCAGAGAAAAGAGAAAAGCCATGAGCCACTTCCTCGACCGCCTGACCTACTTCTCGCAACCGCGGGAGACCTCCGCCGACGGCCATGGCCGCACCACCGGCGAAGACCGCACCTGGGAGGACGCGTACCGCAACCGCTGGGCCCACGACAAGATCGTGCGCAGCACCCATGGCGTCAACTGCACCGGGTCCTGCTCCTGGAAGATCTACGTCAAGGGCGGCATCGTCACCTGGGAAACCCAGCAGACCGACTACCCGCGTACCCGCTGGGACATGCCCAACCACGAGCCGCGCGGCTGCTCCCGCGGCGCCAGCTATAGCTGGTACCTGTACAGCGCCAACCGGGTGAAGTACCCGATGGTGCGGGGCCGGCTGCTGCGGCTCTGGCGCGACGCCCGGCGGACCATGGGCCCGGTCGAGGCATGGGCATCGATCGTGCAGGACGACGCGAAGCGGCGCGACTACCAGCAGGTGCGCGGACTCGGAGGCTTCGTGCGTTCGGGCTGGGACGAGGTCAACGAGATCGTCGCCGCCGCCAATGTCTACACGATCAAGAAGCACGGGCCGGACCGCGTGATCGGCTTCTCGCCGATCCCCGCGATGTCGATGGTCAGCTACGCTGCCGGCAGCCGCTACCTGAGCCTGATCGGCGGCGTCTGCATGAGCTTCTACGACTGGTACTGCGACCTGCCGCCAGCCAGCCCGCAGGTCTGGGGCGAGCAGACCGACGTGCCGGAATCGGCCGACTGGTTCAACTCCAGCTTCATCATCGCCTGGGGCTCCAATGTGCCGCAGACCCGCACGCCGGACGCGCACTTCTTCACCGAGGTCCGCTACAAGGGCACCAAGACGGTGGCGATCACGCCCGACTATTCAGAGGTCGCCAAGCTGGCCGACATCTGGATGAACCCCAAGCAGGGCACCGACGCCGCCGTGGCGATGGCGATGGGCCATGTGATCCTCAAGGAGTTCTACTTCCCCGACAGCGGCGAGCCCGACGAGCGCCGGGCCGCCCCAAGCTCGTCGGACCCCCTCGGGGGGCGGACGCCGTCAGGCGGCCTGGGGGCTGGCAGGTCCGCGTATTTCGACGACTACGTGCGCCGCTACACCGACATGCCGATGCTGGTGATGCTCAAGGAACACACCCTGCCCAGCGGTGAGGTCATCACGGTACCGGACCGCTACGTGCGTGCCTCGGACTTCAACGGCAAGCTGGGCCAGGCCAACAATCCGGAGTGGAAGACCGTCGCCCTTGACGTTTCCGGCAAGGTGGTGCTGCCCAACGGCGCGATCGGCTTCCGCTGGGGCGCGGACGGCCGCGCCGACGTGGGCCAGTGGAACCTGGAGGCAAAGGAGGCGCGGCATGGCGGCGACGTCAAGCTGAAACTCTCGGTGCTGGAAGGCGAGCAGGCGTCGACCGAAACCGCCCGCGTCGGCTTCCCGTACTTCGGCGGTATCGTCAGCGAGAACTTCCCGAACAACGTGCAGACCGACGTGTTGGTGCGCACGGTGCCGGTCCAGCGGATCTCGCTGGGCAAGGCCGGCGAGGAGCGCTCGGCCCTGGTCGCCACGGTGTTCGACCTCCAGGTCGCCAACTACGGCGTGGCCCGCGGCCTGCCCGGCGAGTTCGCGGCGAAGAGCTTCGACGACGACACTCCGTACACGCCGGCCTGGCAGGAGCGCATCACCGGCACGCCGCGGGCGCAGCTGATCACGGTGGCACGCCAGTTCGCCGAGAACGCCCACAAGACCCAGGGCAAGTCGATGGTGATCATCGGCGCGGCGATGAACCACTGGTACCACAGCGACATGAACTACCGCGGCGTCATCAACATGCTGATGCTGTGCGGCTGCATCGGCAAGAGCGGCGGCGGCTGGGCCCATTACGTGGGCCAGGAGAAGCTGCGGCCGCAGACCGGCTGGACCGCGCTCGCGTTCGCACTGGACTGGATCCGGCCGCCGCGGCAGATGAACAGCACCAGCTTCTTCTACGCCCACACCGACCAGTGGCGCTACGAGAAGCTGGGCATGGAAGAAGTTCTCTCGCCGCTGGCCGACAAGCAGCTGTACGCCGGCAGCATGATCGACTACAACGTGCGCGCCGAGCGCATGGGCTGGCTTCCCAGCGCGCCGCAGCTGCAGACCAATCCCTTGCAGGTGGTGCGCGATGCGGCCGCCGCCGGCGTCGACCCGAAGGACTACGCGGTCAAGTCGCTCAAGGACGGCTCGCTCAAGATGAGTTGCACCGACCCGGACCATCCGGACAACTGGCCGCGCAACATGTTCGTCTGGCGCTCCAACATCCTGGGCTCGTCGGGCAAGGGCCACGAGTACTTCCTCAAGCACCTGCTGGGAACGAGCAACGGCGTGCAGGGCAAGGACCTGGGCGCCGAAGAGGCGAAGCCAACGGAGGTCGTGTGGCACGACAAGGCGCCCGAAGGCAAGCTGGACCTGCTGGTCACGCTGGACTTCCGCATGAGTACCACCTGCCTGTACTCCGACATCGTGCTGCCGACGGCCACCTGGTACGAGAAGAACGACCTCAACACCAGCGACATGCATCCCTTCATCCACCCGCTGTCCACCGCGGTGGATCCGGCCTGGCAATCGCGCAGCGACTGGGACATCTACAAGGGCTTCGCGCAGAAGTTCAGCGAGGTCTGCGTCGGCCACCTGGGCGTGGAAAAGGAACTGGTGCTGACACCGCTGATGCACGACAGTCCGTCCGAGCTGGCGCAGCCGTTCGAGGTCAAGGACTGGAAACGCGGCGAGTGCGAACTGGTCCCGGGCAAGACCGCGCCCAACATGCAGGTCGTCGAGCGCGACTATCCCAACGTGTTCAAGCGTTTCACGGCCCTGGGACCGCTGATGAACAAGGTGGGCAACGGCGGCAAGGGCATCGCCTGGAACACCCAGACCGAGGTGCAGCAGCTCGGCGAGCTCAATGGCTTCGTCACGGCCGAAGGCGTGACCCAGGGCATGCCGAAGATCGAGACCGACATCGACGCCTGCGAGGTGGTGCTGCAGCTGGCGCCCGAGACCAACGGCCATGTGGCCGTCAAGGCCTGGCAGGCGCTGGGCAAGCAGACCGGGCGCGACCACACCCACCTGGCGATCCACCGCGAGGACGAGAAGATCCGCTTCCGCGACATCCAGGCCCAGCCGCGCAAGATCATCAGTTCGCCGACCTGGAGCGGGATCGAGAGCGAGACGGTGTCGTACAACGCCGGCTACACCAACGTCCACGAGATGATTCCATGGCGCACGCTGACCGGGCGCCAGCAGTTCTACATGGACCATCCCTGGATGATCGCGTTCGGCGAGGGCTTCTCCAGTTACCGCCCGCCGGTGGACCTCAAGACCACGGCCGGTATCCACGGCATCAAGCCCAACGGCAACACCGAGATCGCGCTGAACTTCATCACGCCGCACCAGAAGTGGGGCATCCACAGCACCTACACCGACAACCTGATGATGTTGACCCTGAGCCGGGGCGGCCCGTGCGTCTGGATCAGCGAGGACGACGCCAAGCGCGCTGGCATCATCGACAACGACTGGATCGAGCTGTTCAACATCAACGGCGCGATCGCGGCTCGGGCGGTGGTGAGCCAGCGGGTGCCACCGGGCATGGTGATGATGTACCACGCGCAGGAGAAGATCGTGAACACGCCCGGTTCGGAGATCACCGGCGCCCGCGGCGGCATCCACAACTCGGTGACGCGGATCGTGCTCAAACCGACCCACATGATCGGCGGCTACGCGCAGTTCAGCTACGGCTTCAACTACTACGGAACCATCGGCACCAACCGCGACGAGTTCGTGGTGGTGCGCAAGATGAACAAGATCGACTGGCTCGACACACCCGTGGCAGAACAAC
>JBBRSZ010000090.1:0-4154 GCA_038244915.1 Burkholderiales bacterium
CAACGTCTCGACCACGCTGATCTCCGCCGAGCTGAACATCAGCCCCGGCAACCTCTACTACCACTACCCGGCCAAGGACGAACTGATCAACTCGCTGTTCGACCGCTACGAGGCCAGCCTGAATGACCTGCTGCACGCCGGGGGCGATGTGGCCAACGTCGAAGACAGCTGGTTCTTCATGCATTCGTTGTTCGAGCTGATCTGGCAGTACCGCTTCCTGTACCGCGACCTGAACGACCTGCTGTCGAAGAACCGGCGGCTCGAAACGCACTTCCAGGCAGTGCTCAAGAACAAGACCCGGGCCGTCAAGGCCATGCTCGACGGGATGGGACGCGCCGGCGCACTGTCGATCGACTCGCGCGAAGTGGACACCACCGCGACGTGCATGGTCGTGGTGCTCACGTACTGGTTGAGTTACGAATACGTCCGCGATCCCCGGCGGGCGCTGGAACCGGAGGGCGCGCAGCTGGCCATGCTGCGCGGAGCACACCATGTCCTCAATCTGCTGCTACCCTATCTGGAACAGGGCCAGCGCAGGCACCTGCTGGGGCTGGTGGGGGCCTACAGCGGCAGCGCCGGCGGCTGAGAAAACCAGGAGAACCCTTCATGGCCAAGTGGACCGCCTTTCCCCACCTGGGCGACTATCCGTTCGACGCCGCGTCGGTGCGCAGGGACTGGGAACGTCTGCACGCCGGCGACGCGGAACCGCTCCCGCGCGACGAAGCAGTGCTGGTTGCATGGGCACTGTTCCACAGCGGCGAGTTCCAGCAGGCGGCCGAGGCCGGACTGCAGGCCGGCGGCGACGGCATCACGGTGGCTAACAAGGCCACCTGCATCTACGCCAACTATCTGGAGAAAAAGGAAAAGACCAAGCTCGACCTGCTGCTGGAAGTCGCGCAACGGGCCGAGGCGCAGGCTGCCGCCGACGCCAAGAACGCGAACGCATGGTACTGGCAGGCCTACGCGCTCGGGCGCTACAGCCAGGGCATCAGCGTGGCGCGGGCGTTGGCCCAGGGCCTGGGCGGCAAGGTCAAGGAATCGCTCGAGCGAACCATCAAGCTGCAGCCCAAGCACGCGGACGCGTACGTCGCGCTGGCCGCGTTCCATGCGGAAGTGATCGACAAGGTCGGAACCCTGATCGGCGGCATGACGCACGGCGCGAACAAGGACACCGGGTTGCGGCTGTTCCAGGACGCACTCAAGCTGCATCCGGGCTCGGCCATCGGGATGATCGAGTACGCCAACGGCCTGGTCATGCTGGAAGGCGACAAGAAGATGAAGGAAGCTACCAAGCTGTACGAGCAGGCCGCCAAGAGCAAGCCCATGGACGCCAAGGAGCGGCTGGACGTGGAGATGGCCAAGGCCGAACTCGAGGACTGAGACCGGCTGGGTTTCCGCCCGTTGCGGGCATCGGGTCGGGGCCCGCGCCTACAACCCCAACCCCAGCCGTGCCGCAGACTCAGCCTCCATGAACATCTTCGAAGCACTGCGGGTCAGCCACGAAACCCAGCGGGCCCTGGCGGCCCGTTTGCTTGCCAGCGATCCCCAGGGGCCGGAGCGGCACACCATCTTCCTGGAACTCAAGCGCGAATTGAAAGCGCATGAGACGGCGGAAGAGCGCTGCTTTTATGTGCCCCTGTTCGACCACGATTCCACCGTGAACGCCTCGCGCCACGCCATTTCCGAACACCATGAGATGGACGAGATGGTGGAGGACCTGGAAAAGCAGGAATTCAACGCCCCCGGCTGGCTGGCTGCGGCGGGCAAGCTGTCCGAGAAGATCCACCACCACCTGAAGGAAGAGGAAAACAAGTTCTTCCAGGAGGCCGGCAAGGTGCTGTCGGAAGCGCAGAAAACCTCTTTGGCCAAGGAATACGAGGCCGAGTTCCTCAGCCTGCGGATGAAGGAAAAGTAACGCCTTAAGATCGGGCGATCCTGAAACCTCCCGGAGCTTCCATGGCCGATCTTCAAGCCGCATTCGAATCCGCAGTCGCCAGCTCCAAGAGCCTGTCCGAGCGCCCCGACAACACGACGCTGCTCAAGCTCTACGCGCTGTACAAGCAGTCCACCGCCGGCGACGTCACCGAGAAGAAACCCGGCTTCGGCGACCTGATCGGCCGCGCCAAGTGGGACGCCTGGAACGGCCTGAAGGGCACCGGCAAGGACGACGCCATGCAGCAGTACGTCGACCTGATCGGCTCGCTCAGCTGAGCGCGGGCTTCGCCCAGATCCGCTTCACGGCTGCCCGCCGGCGATGATGCCGCGCTCCTTCAGGGCGCTGATCTGTTGGGCGCTCAGGCCGATCTCGCGCAGCACCGCGTCAGTGTCCTGGCCGAGCGCCGGCGCATTGCGTCGGTGTCCGCCGGGCGTGAGCGACAGCTTGGGCACGATGCCGGGAACGGCCAGCGTGCTGCCGTCGTCCATGGTCACCCGCGCGAGCATGCCGCGGGCCAGGTAATGTGGGTCGGCGGCAATGTCGGCGATGGTGTAGATCCGGCCAGCCGGGACATGAGCGGCATCCAGCACCGCCAGCACTTCGGCCACGCTGCGCTGCGCCGTCCACGCGCCGATGGCTGCGTCGATTTCGTCCACCCGCTTCACCCGGCCGGCGTTGTCCGCCAGCGCCGGATCGGCTCCCAGCTCGGGCCGGCCGATCGCCTCCATCAACCGCCTGTAGATGCTGTCGCCGTTACCGGCGATCAGCGCGTAACCGCCGTCCCGGCAGTGGTAGGCGTTGGTGGGCGCGATGCCCGGCAACGCGCTTCCCGCCGGGCCTCGCACGGCGCCGAAGGCGTCGTACTCCGGCAGCAGGCTTTCCATGCAGTTGAAGACGGCCTCGTAGAGCGCGACGTCGACCACCTGGCCGCGACCCTGGGGCGCTTCCTTGCTCACGCTGGCATGGCGGTGCTGCAGCGCCATCAGGATGCCGATCACGCCGTGCAGCGACGCGAGCGTGTCGCCCATCGACACGCCGACGCGCACCGGCACCCTCCCGGGTTCGGCCGTCAGGTGCCGCAACCCGCCCATCGCTTCGGCCACGACGCCGAAGCCGGGCTTGTCGCGGTAGGGGCCGCTCTGGCCGTAGCCGCTGATGCGCAGCACGATCAGGCGGGGGTTGAGCGCCAGCAGCGTCTCCGGGCCCAGTCCCCATCCCTCCATCGCGCCGGGGCGGAAGTTCTCGATCAGGATGTCGGCGTCGGTCGCCAGCTTGCGGACAATCTCCTGCGCCGCCGGATCCTTCAGGTCCAGGGCCACCGAGCGCTTGTTGCGCGACTGCACCTGCCACCACAGCGAGGTGCCGTCCTTGAGCAGGCGCCATTTGCGCAGCGGGTCGCCGCCGCTGCCGGGCCGGTGCGCATCGCCGGGCGGCTCGATCTTGACGACGTCTGCGCCGAAATCGGCAAGCGTCTTGGCGGCGAACGGGCCGGCGATCAGCTGGCCGAGTTCGACCACCTTCAGGCCCGCCAGGGGACCTCCCGCTGCAATCGCGCCTGTTGTCTCCGCGGACGGCACGCTAGGCCTTCTTCTTCGGGGCGGCCTTCCTGGCCGCCGACTTCGCCGTGACCTTCGCCACCGCGACGTCCAGCGCCTTCAACGGCTCGTCCTGCGCCAGCAGCTCGTCGAGGTTCTTGGCGATCTCGGCTTCGATCCGGTCCTTGAACACACCCAACAGGAAACCGAGCCGCGCGTCCAGTTCGAACAGGTCGCCGCTGACCTTCAGTTCGCCGTTGACGCCCGAGCGGATGAAGGACACCAGGTCCGAGGTCTTGCCCTCCTCGTAGCTGCAGGCCATGTCGAACTTCTGCTCGGCCAGTTCGGCCCAGCGGAAGGCGAGCTTGCGCGCCTCGGGCAGCCCCAGACCGTGTTCGCGTTGAATATGGATATCAGGCACCGGCCATCTCCTTGAGCTGTTTGTTGCGTTGTTCTTTCGGCAGGGCGGCCAGCCGTTTCACTGCATCATAAAACCGGTTCCAGTCGCCGCCCTCGCTGCGAAACAGCGCCTCGAAGCCGGGAACCAGGTCGTCATAGGCACCCTGCGCGCCGAACGAAGCGTTATTGGCCTGCGCCACCCAGCGGTCGTAAGCGCGCCAGCGCGTGGGATCGCCCCCCCAGCTGTCTCTCAGGCGCGCGTACTCGCGCCTGAAATCGTCGAA
>JBBRSZ010000091.1:0-3970 GCA_038244915.1 Burkholderiales bacterium
CTGGCGGAAACGGAGGGATTCGAACCCTCGATGGGGCTCTACACCCCATACTCCCTTAGCAGGGGAGCACCTTCGGCCACTCGGTCACGTTTCCAGCGAGCGCGATTATCTCACGTCTTGATCCCTGGACGGGCCTTCGACAGGCTCAGGCCGAACGGTCAGCTGCCCGCCGGCTGGTCGAGTTCGAAGGCGCGGTGCAGCGCCCGCACCGCCAGCTCCATGTATTTCTCGTCGATCACCACCGAGGTCTTGATCTCGCTGGTGGAGATCATCTGGATGTTGATGCCCTCTTCCGACAGCGAGCGGAACATCTTGGCGGCGATGCCGACGTGGCTGCGCATGCCGATACCGACGATGCTCACCTTGCAGATGCGCGTGTCCCCTTCCAGCCGGTCGGTGCCGAGTTCGGGCATGACCTTGGCCTTGAGCAGGTCCACGGTGCGGGCGTAGTCGTTGCGGTGCACCGTGAAGCTGAAGTCGGTCTTGCCGTCGCGGGCGATGTTCTGGATGATCACGTCCACTTCGATGTTGGCGTCGGCCACCGCGCCCAGGATGTTGTAGGCGATGCCGGGCTTGTCGGGCACGCCCAGGATCGAGATCTTGGCCTCGTCGCGGTTGAACGCGATGCCGGAAACGACGGCGGATTCCATTTGTTCGTCTTCCTCAAAAGTGATCAGCGTGCCGGATTTGGCTTCCTCGGCCAGGTCGATGTCCCACGGCGTGAAGCTCGACAGCACGCGCAGCGGCACCTTGTACTTGCCGGCGAATTCGACCGAGCGGATCTGCAGCACCTTGGAGCCCAGCGACGCCATCTCCAGCATCTCCTCGAAGCTCACGGTGGTCAGGCGGCGGGCTTCTGGCACCACGCGTGGGTCGGTGGTGTAGACGCCGTCGACGTCGGTGTAGATCAGGCACTCGGCGGCCTTCATCGCCGCGGCCACCGCGACCGCGGAGGTATCGCTGCCGCCCCGGCCCAGCGTTGTGATGTGGCCGCCTTCGTCCACGCCCTGGAACCCGGTGACGATCACCACCTTGCCGGCCTCCAGGTCGGCGCGCACCTTCTTGTCGTCGATCGACTCGATCCGGGCCTTGGTATAGGCGCTGTTGGTGCGGATCGGCAGCTGCCAGCCGGCGTAGCTGACCGACTCCAGGCCCTCGGCCTGCAACGCGATGGCGAGCAGCGCCGAAGAGGCCTGTTCACCGGTGGATGCCAGCATGTCGAGCTCGCGGTCCATGGCCTGGGATGCCTTGGGCGGCGCCAGTTCCTTGGCCAAGCCCAGCAGGCGGTTGGTTTCGCCGCTCATCGCGCTGGGCACCACCACCATCTGGTGGCCGGCGCGCGCCCACTTGGCCACGCGTTTGGCCACGTTGCGGATGCGCTCGGTCGAGCCCATCGACGTGCCGCCGTATTTGTGAACGATCAATGCCATTGGAACGGGAATGATGTGGGAAGAAGAGCGGGCGGCAAGGCCCTGCAGGGCGCGCCAGAGCGCGGAAAACCTAGGGATTATACCGAGCGACTGAAGACCAACTGCCCGCCGGCACGCTGCACGAAACCGTGGCCGACCCTGATGTCGATGGCATGGCCGCGGGTGGTGCAGGCTGCCACCTGGTCCAGCAATTCCTCGAGCTGGGCGGCGCTGGCGCTGGTCTCTTGGTCGCGCTTGAGCCACAGGCGCAAGGCGTTGGCCTGGCGAGCCCGGGACAGGCTTTGCAGCGGGCCGATTGCGGGCGGAACGCCCGTCACGGCCAGGTCCTGCTGCGCCACCTCGGTCAGCAACTGCTGGGCCTGGGCGGCGTGGCTGGCGCTGCGGGCGAAGGTTTCCCGGAACTGCGGGAATGCCTCGGCCAGCGCCGGCAGCAGCTTCGCCCGGATGCGATTGCGGGTGAAGGCCTCGTCGGCGTTGGTCGGGTCCTCGATCCAGCGCAGGTTCTGCTGCGCCAGCCAGTGGCGGATCGCCGGCCCCGCCACGGCCAGCAAGGGCCGGTGCCATGTGATGCCATCGCGCTCCCAGCGCGCCGGCATCGCCGCCAACCCGGGCAGCCCGGCGCCACGCGACAAGGCCAGCAACACCGTTTCCACCTGGTCGTCGGCATGCTGGGCGATGGCAACGTCCTTCACCGCCCCGCCCCACTCCTGTCGCGCAACCGAAGCCAGCGTGTCGTAGCGCATGCGGCGGGCCGCGTCTTCGGGACTCTGGCCGGATGCACGCCTGGCATCGACCCGCCGCACGATCAGCGGCACGCCGAGTTGCGTGCAAGCTGCGACGCAGTGCTGCTCGAATGCATCGGCCGCGGCCTGCAAGCCGTGGTGGACATGTACCGCCCTCACCTGCCCCGGCCACTTGCGGGCGCAGGCGACCAGCAGCGCGGTGGAATCCGCGCCACCGCTGAAGGCAACAGCCAGCGGGAGCCCCGGGGAGAAAGCGGCGATGGCGCCCGGAAGACCCGGCGCCGGCCCGCTAGCGGCCACGATGGCCGACCGCGAAGTCGTTGCGGCCCGTGCGGTCCTGGCCGCGCAACAGCCACAACGGCCGGGTGGCGAAGCTCACCGGCACGCCGGTCTGGCCGTCGGACGGTTTCAGGCTGCGGTCGAACAGCGAGCTGCCAGGCATGTAGCGCAAGGCCACGCCGGTGCGGCGGATGCCCGATCGATTGGCCTGCGCGCCGTGGATCATGTAGATGTCGTGCATCGACATCTGGCCGGGCGCCAGCTCGATGTCCACAGCGTCGTTCTGGTCGAAGCTGCCATCCGCCATCCGCTGGTTGAGCGTCAGGTCGGTGCGGTCCTCGTGCAGGTGGGGATGGAGCTGCTTGCCGGCATGCGAGCCGGGGATGACGCGCAGGCAGCCGTTCGCCGGCGTGCTCGGCTCCAGCGCGACCCACACGGTGCAGTTGGCCAGCGGGCGGATGGGCCAGTAGTGGCCGTCCTGGTGCCACGGTGTTTCATAGCCCTCCTGCGCCGGCTTGCAGAACACGTGGCAACCCCACAGGATCACGTCCGGGCCGATCACCCGGGCCACCAGGTCGACGATGTCGGGATTCATTGCCAGGTCGAGGAAGGCCTGGCTGCCGCTCACGCCTTCGTCGTTGCGGCCCTCGATATGCGCGCTGACCAGCTTTTCCGGACGCACGCCCGGATTGGCGGCGATCAGCGCGTCGAGCGCCTCCTGCATCCGGCGGACCCAGGCCGGGTCCAGCCGGAAGGAAGGCACGACGTAGCCGTGCTGTCGATATTGCTCGGCCTCGGCGTCTGACAAGCTGGCCATGGTGATTGCTGCCGACCGGCGGGACGCTAGCGGGCGTCGGCCTTGGTGTCGGTGTAGCGGCCGTAGCTTTGCAGGCGCTCGTAGCGGCGATCCAGCAGCTCGCGCACTTTCAGGTCGCTCAGCTGGCGCCAGGCGTCGTTCAAGGCGCGCTTGAGGAAGGCGGCCATCTGCTTGGGATCGCGATGGGCGCCGCCGACCGGCTCGTTGACGATCTTGTCGATCAGGCCCAGCGCCTTCAGCCGGTGGGCCGTGATGCCCATGGCATCGGCCGCTTCCTGCGCCTTCTCGGAGGTCTTCCACAGGATGGAGGCGCAGCCCTCGGGGCTGATCACGGAGTAGATGGAGTACTGCAACATCAGCACCTGGTCGGCGACAGAAATGGCCAGCGCGCCGCCGGAGCCGCCTTCGCCGATCACCGTGGTGATGATCGGCACTTCGAGCTGCGCCATCTCGAAGATGTTGCGGCCGATCGCCTCGGACTGGCCGCGTTCCTCGGCGTCGATGCCGGGATAGGCGCCCGGCGTGTCGACGAAGGTGAACACCGGCAGCTTGAACTTCTCGGCCGTCTTCAACAGGCGCAGCGCCTTGCGATAGCCCTCGGGCCGGGTCATGCCGAAGTTGCGCAGGCCGCGCTCCTTGGTGTCGCGGCCTTTCTGGTGGCCCAGCACCATGCAGGCATTGCCGTTGAAGCGCGCCAGCCC
>JBBRSZ010000092.1:0-3884 GCA_038244915.1 Burkholderiales bacterium
AGATCCGCCGCGGTCAGCGTCGGCACGATTCCGCCGGCGGCGCCCGTGGCGGCGGTCATGGTGATCGTCCCGCCCAGCGAGACCACCAGGATTGACGGCAGGTTCAAGCTGCCGCCGCCCGCTGCGCCAGGAACCAGTCCAGGATCTGCTCGCCGGTCCAGACCAGCACGCCCTCATGATCGAGCACGTAGTCGTACAGTTGCTCCAGGTAGCCGATCCGATGCGGCACGCCGCTCAGGTAAGGATGGACCGTGATGGCCATCACCCGCGGGCTGCGGGCGCCATCACGGTACAGGCGATCGAACTGGGCCTTCCCGCGCTTGAGGATCTCGTCGGACGAGTGCTGCTGCACCGCAGAGATCACCACGTCATTGAGTTCGACCGTGTAGGGGATCGAGGTGATGGCCCCCTTGGGCGAGTTCAGGCTGACCGGCTGGTCGTCCAGGACCCAGTCGGCGACATAGTCGATGCCGCACTCGGCCAGGTGGTCAAGCGTGTCGTCGGTCTCGGTCAGGCCCGGACTTTCCCAACCCCGCGGCGGCTTGCCGGTGAACTTCCGGATCTCCTCCATCGTTTCCCGGATCGCGTGGAGCTGGTCCTCCACCTTGTGCATCGGCCGCTGCACCAGGCCGTGGCCCATGAACTCCCAGCCGGCCTGCAGCGCGGCGGTGCAGACCTCCTCGTACATCCGGCAGGTCGTGCCGTTCAACGCGAAGGTCGCCTTCATCTTGCGGTCACTAAGCGCTTCCAGGATGCGCCAGAAGCCGACCCGCATGCCGTATTCGTGCCACGACCAGTTGGGAATATCCGGTTGCAGCGGACTGCCCATCGGCGGCGACAGCACCGCGCGCGGCATCGCGCTGGTCGGCTCCCAGACCTCGACGTTGACGATGTTCCAGATCACCACCCGGGCGCCACCGGGCAGGGCCAGCGCGGGCCGATTGACGATCGATTGGTAGGGCGCACGGGCGCGGACGCTGCCGCCGAGAGGATGGCTCATGATTGACATTCCGGATGAGTGAACGAGGTCAAAGATTGTCGGCGAGCCAGTCGGCGATGATGTTGGCGCCGACCTGCCGGTTGTCTTCCTGGCAATGCTCGCTGCCGCCTTCGAAGGCGGTGAGAACGCGCAGGGTCTTGTTGGCGGAGCCGACCGCTTCGTACAGCCGCTGGGCGAAATCAAGCTGCACGATGGTGTCGTTCTCGCCATGCAGGCAGAAGAACGGACAGGTCATCTTTTCGGCCACGCCGCTCAGGCGGTAGTTTTCCAGCTTGCGCATGCAGGCGTCGATGTCCGGCATGCCCAGGACCCAGGGCAGCTGGAATCCGGGCGCCGACAGCTTGGTGCCGCCGGACTCCATGATCTTGCGCCGCCGGACCCAGGACTCGTGATAGTCGAAGTGGCCGCCCCAGGCGACACAGGCGGCAAAGCGTGGATCCATGGCGGCGGCCCGCGGCGCGTAGTAGCCGCCCATCGAGAAACCCATCACCGCGATCCGCGCCGGATCGACCTCGCTGCGCGCGCTGAGCCAGTCGTAGGCGGCGCCCGCCGGCACCTCGTAGTCGTAGCGGCTGGGGATGCCCTGCAGCCGCAATGCCTCGCCCTGGCCGGGACCGTCGATCGCCAGCACGTGGATGCCGCGCCGGGCAATCTCGACCCCGCCGAACAGCACGCTCATCTCCTTGGCGTTGTCCAGGCCATCGAACATCACCACCGCCGGCGCCGGACCCGCGATGTCGGCCTTGAGCAGCCAGGCCGGCAGCGTGGTGCCTTCGTACGGCACCTCGACCCGCTCGATCTGCGGATAGCGCCGCTCGATACCCTGCCGGAAGCAGCGCAGACAGCTGCGGTAGGTGTCCCACTTCCGCTCGGAGGGCGGCACAAAGCGCTCGCCGCAGAAGTAGTAGATCGCCGCGCGCAGGTAGTAGGCACCCGATGTCAGACGGTGACCGAGCGCCTCCTGGGCGTCGCCAAACCCCTCGATCCGCTGCGCCATGGCGGTCCACTCGGCCCACCAGCGCTCGTTGTCACCCTCGTGGCCGCGCAGACGCTGGCCGATCTGATCGATCTCGCCGATCGCAGCGGCGCCCTGCGCCGCCATCTCGATGCCAAACATCATGCCCTGCGACCACATGTGGTTGCTGGGGAAGTACTCGAACCAGTGACTCATGGATTCATCCCGGATAGAAAGCGAGCTGGGTCTGGTCGATGCCGAACCTGTCAGCCAGCCAGTCGAGCATCAGTTCCTGACCCAGCGTCGGGTTGTCGTGCTGGCAATGCTCGGCCCCGGTTTCTTCTTCGCTGGTCAGCCGAAGGGTGGCATCGACACCGTGGCGCAGCGCATAGTCATGGACCTGCCGTACCGATTCGACCCCCAGCACATCGTGGCCGCCGTGGATGATGAGATACGGGCACTTCATCTTCTCCAGCACGCCGTCCAGCGTGAACGGCCGGGCGATCTCGGTCGCCTCGGCCATCGTGCTGGCACCGAACACCCATTTGATATGGCCGGCCAGGCCGTGGTTCTCGTCGCGCGTCTTCCAGCGTTCATGGATGTCCCAGATCGCGCCGTGCGAGATGCAGGCCGCCAGCCGCGGCTCCATGGCCCCGGCCCGGGCCGCGTAGTAGCCGCCCAGGCTGGAGCCGCTCACGGCAATCCGGGTCGAGTCGACGTCGGCGCGCCGCTCCAGCCAGTCGATGCATTTGCCGATCGGCACCTCGTAATCGTGCCGCGTCACCAGCCCGTGCCGGCGCAGCGCGCCGCCCTGGCCGGGGCCGTCGACCAGCAGCACCGACATGCCGCGCTGCAAGGCGCCGCGACCGGTCATGAACCAGAGTTCGTCCTTGAACGAGTCGAGCCCGCCGACCGAGATCAGCACGGGCTGCCGGTCGCCGCCATTGGCCGAACGGATGAAGTAGGCCGGCAGCGGCTTGCCCGGCTCGTAGGGAATTTCCACAACCTCTGCCCGCGGGGTGAGCCGGGCCAGAAATTTCTGCGATGCCTGCTCGCAGCGATCGAACGTGGCCAGCCGGCGAGCGTCATCCGGAGCCAGCCAGAACTCCGCTTCCCGGAAGTAGTTGGCCGCGCGCAGCCAGCAGTTCATGGCGCTGCGGACATGGTGGCGGGCGATTTCCTCGTCGCCGCGGCGGTCGTTGCGCTCGGCGATCCGGCTCCATTCGCGATGCCAGCTCTCCAGGTCGTTGGGCTGGATCCGGCTGGCGGCCTGGAACACCTCGCTGACCGCGCCTCCGCCTTCCTGGGTCTCGCCCAGTCCACGCCGCAACTGGTAGGAGCGCCAGAAGTCGTCGTGCCAGTGGTGCCAGCCGAAGGGCTCGTAACTGGGCGGCCGGGGCTCCATTGTCGGTCCGGCTTGATTCATTTGGCGTCGAGCTTGAGCGTGCGCAGCAGCTGGCCCCAGGTCTCGTAGTCGCGGTTCCAGATCGCGCCGAACTGGGCCGGCGTGCCGGCCATCGTGTCCAGTCCGAGCGCCTGCGTCTTCTGCGCGATTTCCGGCCGGGCCAGCGCCGCGTTCACTGCTGCGTTGAATGCGGTGATCGTCGCCGGCGGCGCGCCCTTGCGAGCGAAAAAGCCGAACCAGCCCAGCGCCTCGTAGCCGGACACGCTCTCGCCGAAGCTGGGCACCGCCGGCGCGAACGCGGAGCGGCCCTTGCCGGTCATGCCGATGGCGACCAGCTTGCCCGACTGGACATGCGGATAGAAGGTGGTGAACGAGCCGATC
The DNA here is from genome assembly GCA_038244915.1 of Burkholderiales bacterium. Taxonomy (GTDB): domain Bacteria; phylum Pseudomonadota; class Gammaproteobacteria; order Burkholderiales; family Burkholderiaceae_C; genus Ramlibacter. The sequence goes on from JBBRSZ010000092.1 coordinate 3,742, forward strand.
GAGATGTCGACCTGGCCGCCGATCACATCGGTCATGACCTGGTTGTTGCCCTTGTACGGGATGTGGATGAAACTCATCCCGGTGCGCTCTTGCAACAACTCCATCGCCAGGTGCGGAAAGCCGCCCTCGCCGTTGGACCCGAG
>JBBRSZ010000093.1:0-3501 GCA_038244915.1 Burkholderiales bacterium
CAGGTCGTTGAGGTAGGAGCCGCCCTTCATCACATGCCCGCCATCTGTCCAGTCGGAGGCGGTCAGTTCCCACAGGTTGCCGGCCAAATCAGCCACACCGTAGGGGCTGTCGCCGGCCGGAAAGTGGCCGACCGCGGCCAGACGCTGGCCGCTGTTCGCCTTGCCCTGGAAGCGTGTGGCATCGGGCTGGTTGCCCCAGGGCCAGATGCGGCCGTCGGTGCCGCGGGCGGCTTTTTCCCATTCGTCTTCAGTGGGCAGGCGACCACCCACCCAGTTGCAAAAGGCTTGGGCCGCGCCCCAGCCCAAGAAGCGCGCAGGCTCATCCGGGGTGCCGCGGGCGCGCCAGGCAGGCGGGCAGCCGGGGCTTGTGCCGCCTTCGCCGGATCGCGCGGGCCATATGCAGGCCTGCGCGATGTAACGCGCAAACTGCGCGTTGGTGACCTCGGTGCGCTGGATCAAAAAGGTCTCGATCCAGCGCTGGCTGGGCGGCTTGTCGTTGTCCAGGAAGCTGAAGTAGCTGCGGCCCAGCGTGGTCATCAGCTGGCCGCGGGCTTCACGGCTGGAGCCCAGCGCTGCACACGACGCCGGCACCTGCATCCAGGTGATGCCGTTGCCGTCGGTTTGCGGCGCCACTGCCACCACGCCCTGCTGCTGGCTCAGCGCCGGCAGCCACAGCTCCAGCGTGCCGGGTCGCACGCCGTTTGTGCCGTCTGGCTGCGCGTTCAAGGCGGGTCGGAAGCGCACACCCATGGTGGCCAGCAGGTCGGCCACCACCGCCTGCAAATGCTGCGCCGTGGCCCGGTCGGTCTCGCGGTAGAAGCGCAGATCGCCGCGTACCTCGGCGTCCACCTGTTGCGGGGCATCAACCTGAGCGCCCAGCGCACCGAGTGCGGTGGCCAGGGTGTTGACCACGGTCAGCTCGCAGGCGCTGCGGTAATGGATGGCGACACGAGCGCCGCGCAGTGCGCGGGTGTCGGCCTGGGCGGCACCGCTGGCGCTGACCTGGGCCAGCGCGGCGGCGGCCTTGTTGGCCGTCTCGCCGATGGCTTGCAGCTGGCTGTCGGTGCGATGCTTCTGGTCGGACAGCGCCTCGGCGTGCAGGCCAGAGCGCCATTCGTACAGCGCGGCAGCCACCAGCACCACCGCCAGCACCGCAAGCACCGCAAGGCGGCGCTGCACCCGGCGCTCGCGCACGGTGGCCACGGCCGCGGTGGCCGCCTGCTGCACCGACGCGGCCAGCGTCACTCGGCTGGCCTGTACAAAGGCCAGCATGTCGTCGCTAAGGTGGGTGTTCCAGTCGGCCACCAGGCCTTCGGCATCGGCCAGCGCCTGGCCGCTGAGCAGGGCCGAAGCGTCGCGCTGGGCGCGTTGCCAGCGGTCCAGCGCAAAGGCCAGCGCACCGCGCTGGCGCACACGCGGGCCATGCTCGTCCAGCAGCCGCAGCACCGGCTCGCAGCTGGCCGGTGGCAGCGGCGCCAGCAGGCAAAACGGCCAGTCGCCGTCCCGCGCTTCGAGGTGGAGCACGCGCTCGCGCACCAGCCAGCGCAGCGCCGGCCAGGTCTGCTCGCTGCGGCCATGCAGCTGCGCCAGTTGCGCGGCCGTGGCGCCGCGCCATGTCCAGCCACCGTCGCCAGCACCTTGCAGCAGCCACAGCAGGATGGCGTGCACCGCGTCGCCCAACTCGGCAGGGACCTGGGCCAACCTGGCATTGACATGGCGCTCGAACACCGCCAGCACGCCGCCAGTGGCAGCATAGGCCTCGTTGCCCAGGAAACCTCGACGCGCGCTGTCCCACAGTCCGGGCAGCACCAGCTGGCCCAGCGACAGCGGCTGGGTGCCGGCCGCCACGTCGGCGTCCAGCCGTTCCAGCAGGCCCGGCTCGAAGGCCATGCCGGTGCGCAGCGCCGGCACGTCCAGCCGCGGCCGCTCGGGCTGTGGGCCATCAGTGCGCAGTGCCACGTCCTGGGGCTGCGGCGGCAGGCCCTGGCGGCCCACCAGCAGCAGTCGCCATCCGGGGTGGACGCGGCGCGCCAGCGCCTGCAGCTCCGACAGCCAGGCCGATTGCAGCAGCTGAGCGCCGGTGCCGTCGCCGGGCAGTGCCGGCATCAGTTCGTCAACGTGGTCGATGATGCACAGCCGCGACGCGGCGCTGGCATCACCGTCCGGTGGCGCCAGCGTCGCCAGGCCGGCGCTGAACTGACGGCCATCGATCAGCTGCAGCTCGGGCACCGGCTGGCCTAATGCGCCCTGGCGCACCGCCGGCACCAGGCCGGCCGCCACCAGCGTGCTCTTGCCGGCACCGGCCGGGCCCAGCAGTTGCACCACGTGGTGCGTGTGCAAGCCGTCCACCAGCGCTTGCAGCGCGGGGCCGGGCAGGTCCAGCAGGCCGGCGTGGCGCTCGTCGCCCGCGGCCAGGCCGGCATACGGGTTGAAGCTGGGCGCGGCGGCCAGGTTGGCGTTGGCCGGGTCGGGGGCCCGCGCACGCAACAGCTGCAACAGCAAGCCGAACTCGATCTCTCGTTCGGGCCAGGTGCGCAGATCGACCGGCTGCAAGTCGGCGATGCCGCTGAGCGACAGCGCAAAGATCTCCGGGTCGGCGCCGGCCAGCAGCACCGGCAGCACCCGTACCGCGCGCGACGCACTGCGGGCCATCTCGACCTCGCGCTTCTGGAAGGCCGACAGGCCCGAGGCGCCGACGCACAGTAGCAGCGTGGCGCTGTGGTGCAGCGCCTGGCTGGCCGCGGCCTGCCAGTCGTCACCGCTGGCCAGCGTGGCGCTGTCGAAAAACACGCTCAGGCCCTGCTCGCGCAGCGCCAGGGCCAGGCGCTCGGCCAGCGCGTTCTCTCGGCTGCGCGACAAGTAGCCGTCGTAGCCGGCAAAGCGCTGCGTCGGGTCGTAGTTCAACGTGGTTTCGGGCGACGCAGCGGCGGCAGTGGCCTGTGCCGGCAACTGGCCGGCCGGCGCGCGCAGCGATGTCGCCGGCCACAGCGCGGCGCGGGCGGCGTCCTGCTGCCGGACCATCGCGCCATCGCCCAGCATCACCAGCACGTCGGCCAGCCGCTCGTAGGCCGCGCCCAGGCCGGCCAGGCGGTCGCGCCGGGCCGGATCGGTGACCACCACCTCTTCGAACGCGTATTCGGGCTCGTAAGGGATGGCCAACTGGCGCGCCGACAAGCCGGCCAACGCTGCCGGCATCTGGCCCTCGAAGGTGTCTTGGAAGCGCTGGAAAAAGGCTTCCAGCAGCGCGGGGTCACGCTGCTCGATGCGCGCCGGCACCACCAGCAGTTCCAAGGGCCGGCCATGGCGCAGCGCTATCACCGGGGCCGAGCGGAAATCGCGCGCCACGTCCTGCGTGCCCAGCAGGTTCTGGTGGTTGGCCGCGGTCATCATGACCACGGTGTCGGCCAGCTGGTAGGCGCAAACCCCGCCCATCTCGGTGACGCCGGTGCGTGAATCGACCAGCACCGCGTCGTAGCGGCCCTGGGGGCCGGTCAGCTCGCG
>JBBRSZ010000094.1:0-3498 GCA_038244915.1 Burkholderiales bacterium
GGTGCAGCAGATGCAGCCATTGCTCATCTGGATGATCTGCTCCTTGGTCTCGGAGACCAGGATGTCGCTGTCGATGTTCTCTTCGCCGAATTCGTTCTCGATGACGGCGATCTTCTGGCCGTGGGCTTCGCTGAGAATGCGCTTGAGCAGCGTGGTCTTGCCCGAGCCCAGGAAGCCGGTGAGGATGGTGGCGGGGATGAGGCTCATGTTGGCGTCCAAAAACTCGAAGGTGGGGCAGTTTAGCGGCGGATCAAGACATGTCGGGAGAACGGCTACCGGCCGCAGCCAGCCCTACTTGCGCATAACGACCAGCCCCTTGAGGTATTCGCCCTCGGGAAATTCCAGCGTCATGGGGTGGTCGGGGGCGCCGCCCAGGCGCTCGGTGATGAAGCCGTCGACGCCGGCATCGGCGCCGGCCGAGGCGACGATCTTGTGGAACAGGTCGGCGCTGATGCCGCCGGAACAGGAAAACGTGAACAGCACCCCGCCCGGTTCCAGCAGCTTGAGCGCCAGCCGGTTGATGTCCTTGTAGGCCCGGGCGGCCCGCTCGGCATGGGCCGCTGTGGGCGCCAGCTTGGGCGGGTCCAGCACGATGGCGTCGAAGCTGCGCCCTTCCTCGATGAAGCGCCGCAGCGAGGCATTGACGTCGGCATCGAGGAACTCCGCCCGCGCGGCGTCGAAGCCGTTGAGTTCCACATTGGACCGCGCGCGCTCCAGCGCCGGCGCCGAGGAATCGATCGAGGTCACGTGGGCCGCGCCGCCGGCCAGCGCCGCCACGGTGAAGCCGCCGGTGTAGCAATAGCAATTGAGCACGCGCTGGAAGCCGAGCCGGCGCGCATGGTCGGCAAACTTGCGGCGGCTGTCGCGCTGGTCCAGGTAGAAGCCGGTCTTGTGGCCGGTGGCGATGTCCAATGTGAGCTGCCAGCCATGCTCCTGGATCGTGAGCTCGGTCGGCCCGTCGCCGCGCAGCCAGCCCTTCGCCTCGGCCAGGCCCTCGAGCGAACGCGAGTTGGTGTCCGAGCGTTCGTACAGACGAGTGAGCCCGGTTTCGGCCAGCAGCGCATCGGCCAGCACGGCCTTCCAGCGCTCGGCGCCGGCCGACAGGAACTGCGCCGCCAGCGTGTCGCCGTAGCGGTCCAAGATCAGGCCGGGCAGGCCGTCGGATTCGCCGTGGACCAGCCGCATCGCATTGCTCTGGATGTCAAAGCGCTTGCGCGCGCGGATCGCGGCGACGCACCTGGCGGCCAGGAAGGCGGCGTCGACCCGTTGCGCCTGGTCGAAGCTCCAGGCCCTGGCACGGATCTTCGAGGCCGGGCTGAACGCCGCCCAGGCCAGGAATTCGCCCGCCTGCGATTCGACACGCACCGTTTCGCCGGGATCGGCGCCGCCGCGCGCGATGGCGGAGTCGAAGATCCAGGGATGGCGGCGCAGCAGCGAGCGCTCCTTGCCGTCTTTCAGTCGCAGCGTTTTCATGCCGCCATTGTCCTGCCTGCGTTCAGCGCGCGCCGCCGCCCTTGCGCTGGGCCCGCGGATGGGCAGCGTCGTAGGCCTTGGCCAGGTGCTGGAAGTCCAGTCGGGTGTAGACCTGCGTGGTGGTGATGTTGGCGTGACCCAGCAGCTCCTGCACCGCCCGCAGGTCGCCACTGGACTGCAGCAGGTGGCTGGCGAAGGAATGGCGCAGCATGTGCGGATGCACCGGCGTCGGCAGGCCGGCCTTGAGGCTGCGCTGCTTGAGCCGTTGCCAGACCGCCTGCGCCGTCAGCCGGGTGCCGTGTCGGCCGGTGAACAGCGCCGGCTGGTCCACCCTGGCGCTGGCGCCATTGCGCAGCGCCAACCAGGCCTGCAGCGCCTCCAGTGCTTTCCTGCCGACCGGCACACTGCGACGCTTGCTGCCCTTGCCCAGCACGTGGGCCTCGGCGGCCTGCAGGTCGATCCAGCCGCGGGCGCTGCCGCTGGCCACCGCGTCCAGTCCCACCAGCTCGCCCACCCGCAGGCCGCAGCCATAGAGCAGCTCCACGATCGCGGCGTCGCGCGCTTCCAGCCAGGGGTCTGCGGCTGCGTCGTGCCACTCGGCCAGCTGCACCGAATCGTCCACCGCCAGCGACTTGGGCAGCGGCTTGGGCGCCTTGGGCGCGCGGACGTCCTGCACCGGGTTGCTCTGGACCTTGCCCTCGCGCCCCAGCCAGGTGTAGAAGCCGCGCCAGCCCGACAGGATCAGCGCGATGCCACGGCCGCTGCGGCCGCGGCTGTGCATCTGCGCCACCCAGCGGCGGATGTGCGCGTTCTGCACGCGCAGCAGCTCGATGCCGGCGGTGGCGGCGAAGTCGGAGAGCTTGTGCAGGTCGAGCGCGTAAAGCTCCACCGTGCGCTGCGCCAGCCGCTTCTCGACCCGGACGTGCTCGAGATATCTCTCGACCAGGCCATTGCCGTCCGCCACTGCGCTCATCGTGTCACTCGTGCCGCAGCCGCGACAGCGCGGCGCTCGCCAGTTCGGCGATGCGCTCCAGGAAGTCGGTCCCCATGCCGCTCTGGAAGCGCTGCGGATCGGGCGAGGCCAGCACCAGCATGCCGAAGGCCGGCGCCGCGCTGTTGATCGCGCCGTCACGCAAGGGGATCAGGGCCATCGACAACGCGGTGGCGCTGTCGGCCAGCCAGTTGACCGCCTCGAAGCCGGAGTTGACGCCGCAATAGGGCTGGGTCAGCGACGAGGCGAAGCTCTTCGCGTCCTCGCTCACGCCCTCGGCAAACGCTTCCTGGCCGTAGCGGCTGTCGACGTCCCAGACCTTGATCGCCACCTGCGGCACCATGAACTGGTGCTCGATCTCGGTGGCGATGGTGGCCGGCAGCGCGCGGCCCGAGCGCACCTGCAGCAGGTTGCGGGCCCAGCGCTGCAGCCGGTCGGCAATGATCACGTTCTCGTTGCCGTGCCGCACCATGTCCATCAGCCGGTGCTCCAGCGCCTTGATCTTCTCGCGCAGCATCTCGGCCTGCCGCTCCTGCAGGCTGACCGCCCGGTGGCTGTGCGGGCTGGTCAGGTGCACCGCCGCCAGCAGCTCGGAATGGCGCAGGAAGAAGTCGGGCGTGTTGGCCAGGTAGTTGGCGATGTCGTCTTCGGTGATCGGGTTCATGGCGTCGCTGGGTTTCATGTGTTGTTCTCGTCCATCAGGTTGATCTCGCCTTCGTACACGGTCACGGCCGGCCCGGTCATCAGCACCGGCGCCCAGCCGGCCCCTTGCCGGCCGGCCCACTCGATCGACAGCACGCCGCCATGGGTCTGCACGTCGACCCGCGGGTCCAGCAATCCGAGCCGAATGCCGGCCACCACGGCGGCGCAAGCCCCGGTGCCGCAAGCCAGGGTCTCTCCGGCACCGCGCTCCCAGACCCGCAGGCTGACCTGCGAGCGGCTCAGCACCTGCAGGAAGCCGGCGTTGACGCGGCGCGCAAAGCGCGCGTGGTTCTCGACCAGCGGCCCCTGCGTCGCCACTGGCGCGGCCTCCA
>JBBRSZ010000095.1:0-3232 GCA_038244915.1 Burkholderiales bacterium
CTCAAGACCCAGAACGACGTGCTGCGCTTCGCCGCCGGCCTGGAGCAGGGCGCGATTTCCGCCTACCTGGGCGCGGTGCCGCTGTTCACCGACAAAGCCTTGTCGCAGGTGGCGGCCAGCATCCTGGGCGACGAAGCCATGCATTGGGCCGTGCTGCGCCAGGTGCTGGGCGAATCGCCGGCGGTGCCCTCCGCCTTCATGGCGTGAGCGGGCGCGCCATCGCCGCGGCGGTGGGGCTGGTGCTGCTGGCGGCCTCGCCGGCGCGCGCCGCGCCCGATGCCGCCGCACTGCAGCGCGGCGAGCAGGTCTATGCCCGCTGCGCCGCCTGCCACTCGATCGAGGGCAATCGCACGGGGCCGCAGCACTGCGGCCTGTTCGGCCGCAAGGCCGGTAGCGCGCCGGGCTTCATGATGTATTCGAAGGCCTTGCGGGACACCGGGATCGTCTGGGATGCCCGCGCGCTGGACCACTTCCTGCAGGACCCGATGCGGGCGGTGCCGGGCACGGCGATGGGCTATGCCGGCGTCAAGGACGACGGGGAACGCAGCGACCTGATTGCGTGGCTGCGCGAATCCACCCAGCCGGGCAAGCGCTGCAAGCTGTCGTCGCGGTGACCCGGACGACTGCTCGTTACTTGCGCAGCTTGCGCGTCAGCTCGCCGACGGCCTCGTATTCGGCGGCGATCTCGGCCGTCATCTTTTGCGCCGGCGACCACTCCTGGATGATGCCCAGCGGCTGCAGGCGGGCGGCGATGGCGGGGTTCTTCACGGTGCGTTCCAGCGCCGGCAGTAGCGCGTGCACCACCTCGGGTGGCACGCCGGCCGGGGCGAAGAAGCCGAACCAGACGCCCTGGATCTCCTGCTTGTAGCCCAGCTTCGACAGCGTCGGCACGTCCGGCAACTCCGGGAACGGGCTGGAGATCGCCAGCGCCCGGAGGTTGCCGGCCTTGAGATGCGCGGAGACGGCGCCCAGCGCCAGGATCACGCCCTCGACCTGGCCGCCGAGCACGTCGGTGACCGCCGGCGAGGCGCCCTTGTACGGAATGGCCGCGATGTCGACCCCGGCGACCGAGTTGATCACCTGCACGCTGACGTCCGCAGCCGAGCCGGCGCCCGGCGTGCCGATGCGCACGCTGCCGGGCGCCTTCTTCGCCTGGGCGACCAGGTCCTGGAAGCTGCGCAGCGGCGAGTCCTTGCGCACCACCAGGATCGACGGCGTGCGGGTGCTCAGGCCCAGCGGCGTCAGGTCCTTGAGCGGGTCGTAGCTGGCGGCCTGCGGCTCCAGCACGCGGCGGATGGTCAGCGGGCCGTTCTGCGTGAACAGCAGCGTGTAGCCGTCCCTCTTGCCGGCGATCACGCTCTGCACGCCGATGGCGCCGCCGGCCCCCGGCCGGTTGGTCACCACGATCGGCGCATTGAGCTGGCGCGACAGTTCCTCGCTCATCGCGCGCAGCGTGGTGTCGCCGCTGTCGCCGGTCGCCAGGGGAACCACGATGTTGATCGGCGCCGAGGGATAGGGTTGCGCGAGCACGACGTGCGGGGAGTAAAGCAGCGCGAGCGCGGCGGCGCAGGAAGCGAACAAGGGACGGGTCAAGATAGGTCCTCGGATGTCAAAGCGGGATGACCAGCAGGGTTTCGACCGCGCGCGAGTCGAGCACGAACTCGCGCGAACGGAACCGCGGCTGGCCTTCTTGGATTTCCACGGTGTCGCGGCATTGTCCGCTGGCGAACAGTTTCATGGTTCCGTCGAGCTCCATGGTCCGCACCACCAGGAAGCTGGAGCGCACGTCGAGCGCGCCGCCCTGCTCGCCGACGATCTGCACGCCCGAGACGATGTGGCGGTAAAAGTGCGGCTCGTAGATGTTGGCGATCCGCATCGACATGATCCGGTCGCGCAGCTGCGCTGCGCCATGGGCGTCGATCAGCGCGATCGGCAACTGGCGGTCGGCGTTGAAGCGCGACCTGACGGTGTAGCGGCCTTGCGGCGCCAGCAGCTCGCAGATCGCCTCGACCCGGTTCTCGTCGATGGCCCGGGCCCACTCGTGGACCAGGTTCTCGACGGCGCGGAAGTGTTGTTCGTGCAGCAGTGCCATCATCACAGTCCCATGTCCTGCCGGTAGGCGTGCCAGAAATTGCGGATGGCGCGCTCGGACAGCTTGGTGTTGCCGCCGCCGTCCAGGTCCTTGCCGCCCATCTCGATGAACGACTCGCCGGTGGCGCCGTCGCCCATCGCGCGCTGCATCATTTCGCAGACCGCGGCGTCCTCCACCGAGATCATGCCGGCCGAGCCGGCCAGGTTGGCCTGCGCCAGCCGCATCCGGGTGGTCTCCTGGTCGTCGTCGGCAAAGCCGAAGTAGGTCCAGACCAGGTCGGCCTGGCCCGGCCCCTTGGGCAGCAGCTGGCGGGTGGCCAGGCTGTTGGCGATCTGGTGCAGCACGAACGACGGATAAGTGCTCAGGATCTGCACGCTGACGCCGTCGCCGAATTCGTCGCGCCACTTCAGGATGCTGGGGTCTTCCAGCTTCAGGCCCTCGTTGTTCGAGCGCAGTTCGGACGCCGTCTGCTTGTAGTCGGTGCTGGCCTTCTCGGTGCCGGCCTTGGTGTAGAAGTACACATGGCGTCCCGAGGCGTCCAGCACCATGCCCGACTCCTGCGACTGGCGCGACAGGCCGAAGGTGCCGTAGAAGGTGTGCAGGATGTTGGCGTGGTACGAGTCGCGCGGGTTCTCGTGGTACGCCTTCCAGTTGGCGTGGATGCGCTGGGTGTCGTAACCCAGCACCTTCAGCGGCCGTGAACACACGCGGCGGATGCCGGCGGCCACGTCGCCCAGCCATTCTTCCAGCGGCGGCGTCTCGTCTCTGAACGTTGCGAACACCAGCCCGCAGAAGGATTCGCAGCGCAGCTTCTGCAGGCCGTGCTCCTCCAGCTTGAAGTCGTTGGGCAGGCCGCCTTCGCCGCGCAGGCCGTTGCGGAACGCGGCGAAGGTCAGGTCGCCCTTGAGGTTGTAGTTCCAGGCGTGGTAGACGCAGTTGAGCTTGGCGGCCTTGCCGAAGGCCTCGCGCATGACCATGTTGCCGCGGTGGGCGCAGCGGTTCAGCATGGCGTTGAGCGAGCCGTCCTCGGCCCGCACCAGCAGCACGCTGGCGTCGCCGATGTAGGTGGTCTTGTACGAGCCGGCGTCCGGCACCTCGGCCTCCAGGCCCAGGTAGTGCCAGGACTTGCCGCGGAAGATC
>JBBRSZ010000096.1:0-3201 GCA_038244915.1 Burkholderiales bacterium
ACAGGGACAGCTGCTGCTGCTGGGCCCGACGCTGCGGGTTGTACAGCGGCTGGGTCGCGGTGACGGCCCAGCGGCCCGACGTACCGTTGGTCACCGAGGTGCTGAAGCCCACGCCGCTGGACTGCCCGAAGCCCGGTGCGCTGAACTGCGCGCCGCGGGTGTCGGTCTCATTGGTCCCCACACCCAACGAGGTGGTCAGGCCGACGTTCGGCTTCCACAGCGCCGCCGCCTGGTCGCGACGGGGTTGCGCCGTCGCCTGCGCCGCTCGGCCGACCGCGTAGGTCTTGTCGTTCAGCACCGCAGCCTGCCAGGCATCGATCAGGTCGGTCGCGCTCGCGGTCCCGGCCTGACAGGCCAGGGCCAGGGCCAGCGAGAGGGTCCACGGGACGCTGCGCATCGCGTTCAGACCCTGCGTGCAGTCACTGTGCAACATGGGCCTGCACCCAGCGCACGAGGTCGCCTGCCGCCATCGCGCCGGACTGGCGCGCGATCTCCTTGCCGCCGCGGAACAGGATCAGCGTCGGAATGCTGCGGATGGCGTAGGTCGCGCTGGCCTTTGGGCTCGACTCGGTGTCGAGTTTCGCAAAGCGCACCTGGGGCAGTTGCGTGGCCGCGTTGGCGAAGTGCGGTGCCATCATCTTGCAGGGGCCGCACCAGTCGGCCCAGAAGTCCACCAGCACCGGCAGCTCCGTGCGGGCGATGTAGGCGGACAACGTTGCGTCGGACAGGGCGAAGGGCTTGATGGCCATTAGCTCGGCGCCGCACTTGCCGCACACCGGTTGGTCCTTCAGTCGCGCGTCCGGCACGCGATTGGTCGCGCCGCAGGCTGGGCAGGCCAGATTCACGATCAGGCCCCGGCACGCGCGCCCAACTTGCGGACGATGGCCTCCATCAGGCACCACTTCGTCAGCGCGCTCTGAAGCAGGTTGGCACCGACGAAGGCGGTGAAGGCCAGCCACCATTGACTGACGAAGATCGGGCTGCCGGGGATGCCGAGGGCCAGCGACAACAGGATGAAGGTGCCGGCGACGAGTCGAACGATTTGCCAGGAAGTCATGGTCAAGCTCCTTGAGTGGAAGGGGTGAGTGAAGTGGCCTCGGCCGCGTCGGAGTCCAAAGGACCCGTGATGGCCGTGAGCCGGTGGCGGTAGGCCACGTAGTAGAGGATCGGAATCACGACCAGCGTCAGCACGGTCGAGACGAAGATGCCGAAGATCAGCGAGATCGCCAGGCCGTTGAAGATCGGGTCGTCGAGGATAAAAAAGGCGCCGAACATCGCCGCCAAGCCGGTTAGCACGATCGGCTGCGCCCGCGTGATCGCCGAGCTCACGATGGCCTCCTTGAAGGCCATGCCCTCGCGCACCTGAAGGTTGATGAAGTCCACCAGCAGAATCGAGTTGCGCACGATGATCCCGGCCAGGGCGATCATCCCGATCATGCTGGTCGCGGTGTACTGCGCACCCAGCAGCGCGTGGCCCGGCATCACGCCGATGATGGTCAGCGGGATCGGCGCCATGATGATCAGCGGCGTCAGGTAACTGCCGAACTGCGCGACCACCAGCAGGTAGATCAGAATCAGGCCGACGCCATAGGCCAGGCCCATGTCCCGGAAGGTCTCGTAGGTGATCTGGGATTCGCCGTCCCACTTCAACGCGTAGTCGCGGTACGGGTCTTCGGGCTGGTGGATAAAGTACTCCTGGAGCGTGCCGCCGCCGGGTGTGGCGATCTTCGTGATGTCGCCGCGCATCCGGAACACGCCGTACAGAGGGCTGTCGAGCGCACCGGCCATGTCGGCGACGACGAAGTTCACCGGCAGCAGGTCCTTGTGATATTGCGGCTGCTCGCGCACCGTGTCGGTCACCGTCACCAGTTCGCGGATCGGCACCAGCTTGCCGTCGGCGCTGCGCACGGCGAGCTGCAGCAGCGCGTTCAGGTCGCCTTGGGCGGAGGGCGGCAGCTGGATGACGGCGGCCGCCGGGTACTTCGTCTCGTCGTGCAGGTAGGCGGTGGCTTCGCCGGCCAGGCCGGCGCGCAGCGTGGTGACGATCGCCTGCTGCGGCACGCCGAGCATCGAAGCCTTCTGGCGGTCCACGAGCAGCATCGTCTTCGGCGCGACTGCGATGCTGCTGTCGTCCACGTCGACGACACCCGGCGTCTTCTCGAACACGGCGCGCACGGCTTTGGCCACCTGCTGCCGGCCGGTGGCTTCGGGCCCGTAGATCTCGGCGACGATGGGTGAGAGCACCGGCGGACCCGGCGGCACTTCGACCACCTTGATGTTGGCGCCGAAGCGCTGGCCGATCTTCTGCAGCGCCGGCCGCACGCGCGTCGCGATGGCATGGCTCTGCGCCTTGCGGTCATGCTTGCCGACGAGGTTGACCTGCAGGTCGCCGACATCGCCGCCTGCGCGCAGGTAGTACTGCCGTACGAGCCCGTTGAAGTTGATGGGCGCGGCGGTACCGGCATAGGCCTGGTAGTCGGTGACTTCGGGCACGGTGGCGAGGTAGTTGCCCAGTTCGTGCAAGACGGCCGCGGTCTGCTCGACGGGCGTGCCGGCGGGCATGTCGACGATCACCTGGAACTCCGACTTGTTGTCGAAGGGCAGCATCTTCAGCAGCACCAGACCCGTGGCCGGCAAGGCCAGCGAGATGGCGATCAGCACGGTGATGCCCAAGCCCAGGAAGCGCCGGTTGCGCGTGCCGCGTTTTTCTTCGAGTAAGGGGCGAAAGAGCCGCTCGAACGCGGGCGCGATCTTCGCGGACAGGCCGCGGTGAGCCGCGGCCTGCGCTGCGGCGCCGGTCGTGGCCGCCGGAGTGGCCTTCATCCACAGTCGCGCGAGCCAGGGCGTGACGATGAAGGCGATCGCCAGTGACAGCAGCATGCCCATGCTCGCGTTGATCGGGATCGGGCTCATGTACGGGCCCATCAGCCCGGTCACGAAGGCCATCGGCAGCAAGGCCGCGATGACGGTCAGCGTCGCCAGGATGGTGGGGCCGCCGACCTCGTCGACCGCGCCGGGGATGATCTGCGTCAGCGTGCGGCCCGGGTACAGGCCCTGATGCCGGTGGATGTTCTCGACCACGACGATGGCGTCATCGACCAGGATGCCGATCGAGAAGATCAGCGCGAACAGCGACACGCGGTTGAGCGTGAAGCCCCAGGCCCACGAGGCGAACAGCGTGACGGTGAGCGTCAGGATCAC
>JBBRSZ010000097.1:0-2874 GCA_038244915.1 Burkholderiales bacterium
CGACGCGCTGGTGTTCGAGAACGATCGGCTGCAACAGCGGATGAACCAGTTCTTCGACAAGATCGAGGCGACCCTCAGGCAAAGCCTGCGCAGCGGCGGCGGCAGTGACGTGGACGCCTCGGCGACGCCGAGCACCGACGCCCAGGTCAAGGCCTCGATGCTCACCAGCTTCGCCGTCGGGCGGCTGCAGCGGTTCGCCCGCTCGGGCTTCCGGCGGATGCCGTCGGAGCATCTCGAGGCCAGCCTCGCCCACATGCTCTGAACGATGTTCGAGATTCGGCTGGCGGGCGAAGACATCGCCCTGCATGCCAGCGGCGCCGTTTCCCTGCCCTCGCAGAAGCGCACCGTGCTGGTGGCCGATGCCCATTTCGGCAAGGCGGTGAGCTTTCGCCGGCTGGGCGTGCCGGTGCCTCGCGGCACCACCACTGAAACCCTGGACCAGCTCAGCGCCCTGGTGGCCGACACCGGCGCGCAGCGGATCGTGTTCCTGGGCGATTTCCTGCATTCGGCCCGCTCGCACGCCCCCGGCACGCTCGCGGCGATCGGCAACTGGCGCGAGCAGCACCGGGACCTGGAACTGACGCTGGTGCGCGGCAACCACGACGACCGCGCGGGCGACCCGCCCACCAGCCTGAACATCGAAGTCGTGGACGAACCGCTGGCGCTGGGGCCGTTCGCGCTATGCCATTACCCGAAGCCAGTGGCTGGCGCCTATGTGCTGGCCGGGCACTGGCATCCCTGCATCAGCGTGAAAGGGCGCGCCTTCGAGCGCTTGCGGCTGCCTTGCTTCTGGTTCGGCGACGACAGCGGCGCGCGCCCGGAATCGGCCGTCGGCGTGCTGCCGGCGTTCGGCGCGTTCACCGGCATGCACCGGATCGAACCGCGCGCTGGTGACCGGATCTTTCCGGTGGCCGGCAATGTCGTGCGCGCCATCCCGGCGCTGCCGGTGGCCTGACGACTGACCGTCGAAAAATTGGATGTCATTCCCGCGGAGGCGGGAATCCAGAGCTTGCGGATTGACCTGAAAACGGCCACCTTTCGCGCCTCCCCTCTCGACGCCCTGGATTCCCGCGTGCGCGGGAATGACGAGAGTCGACGGTCGTCTGGTATCGGTCGGTCAAGCTTGGGATGACAGATCCACGCCCACCTTGTGTCCCGCCGCGACGATCTCCGCCCAGCTGTGGCCATCGACCGCGATGCCGTCGCGCTCCCGCGCTACGCGCGCCTCGCGCTCCGGCTCGCCGGCAATGCGCACCGCATCGAAGCCGGGCGCCGGCGGGCTCTGACGCAGCCAGTCGATGAAGGCCAGCGTTTCCTGCTCGAATGCCGCCTGGGTTCCCAATCGCTTGGGATCAATCAGGATCGCCAGCATGCCGTTGATCACGGCCTTGGCGCCGTCGGCCGGGCGGTGCCAGGTGCCGCTGCCGGTGAGCGCGCCACCGAGCAGTTCGCAGGCGATGGCCATGCCGTAACCCTTGTGTTCGCCGAACGGCATGAGGGCGCCGAACAGGCCGGCCCCGCCAGCGCCATTGGTTTGCGGAACCACCACCACGCCGGGGTCGTTGGTCGGCCGGCCGTGCTGGTCGATCAGGTAGCCGTCGGGCACCTTCCTGCCCTCGTTGTGGGCGACGCGCATCTTGCCCTGCGCCACCCGGCTGGTGGCGAAGTCGAGCACGAAGGGCTCGCGTCCGGCCAGCGGCACGCCGATGCAGCAGGGATTGGTGCCGAAGCGGCCGTCGCCGCCGCCCCACGGCGCCACCACGGGACGCGACAGCACGTTGACGAAGTGGATGGACACCAGCCCCTGCGCCAACGCCATCTCGGCGAAATGGCCGATCCGGCCCAGGTGATGCGAATTGCCCAGCGCCATGATGCAGCTGCCCAGCTCCTGGGCGCGGCGGATCGCCATCTCCATCGCCTGCACACCGACGATCTGGCCGTAGCCGCGCTGGCCGTCCAGCGTCAGCAGGCTGCCGGCGTCGAGCTGCACCTTCGCGCTCGAATTTGGCACGAGGCCGCCTTCCAGCACTGCATCCACATAGCGCGGGATCATGCCCACGCCATGCGAGTCGTGCCCGCTCAGGTTGGCCAGCACCAGGTTGGCGGCGACCTGCGCCGCTTCCGCCGGTGTGCTGCCGGCGCCGACCAGCACCGCGGCACATTGTTCGCGCAGCGCTTGCGCCGCAATCAGGTTCTTCTGCATCGGAGGGACTTTCAAAAAGATTACATCACCGCGCCGACTTGCCACGGCACGAATTCGTTCTGGCCGTAGCCGTGCTTCTCGCTCTTGGACGCCTCGCCCGACGCCGTGGCCAGCACCAGGTCGAAGATGCGCTGGCCCATCTCGGCGATCGTGGCCTTGCCGTCGATGATCTCGCCGCAGTTGATGTCCATGTCCTCTTCCTGGCGCTGCCACAGCGCGGAGTTGGTCGCCAGCTTGAGAGAAGGCGAGGGCGCGCAGCCGTAGGCCGAGCCGCGGCCGGTGGTGAAGCAGATCATGTTGGCGCCACCCGCCACCTGGCCGGTGGCGCTCACCGGGTCGTAGCCCGGCGTGTCCATGTAGACGAAGCCGTGCTCCCTGACCGGCTCGGCGTATTCGTAGACGGCCTGCAGGTTGGTGGTGCCGCCCTTGGCGACGGCGCCCAGCGACTTCTCCAGGATGGTGGTGAGGCCGCCGGCCTTGTTGCCGGGCGACGGGTTGTTGTTCATCTCGCCTTCGTTGACCTTGGTGTAGTGCTCCCACCAGTGGATGCGTTCGATCAGCTTCTCGCCGACTTCGCGGTTCGCCGCGCGGCGCGTGAGCAGGTGTTCCGCGCCATAGATCTCCGGCGTCTCCGACAGGATGGCGGTGCCTCCGTGCGCCACCAGCAGGTC
>JBBRSZ010000098.1:0-2749 GCA_038244915.1 Burkholderiales bacterium
CGCAGCGCCGCCACGCCACCATGCGCAACCACAGCGTCACCCACCTGATGCACAAGGCCCTGCGCGAGGTGCTGGGCGCGCACGTGCAGCAGAAGGGCTCGCTGGTCGATCCCGACAAGACCCGCTTCGACTTCACCCACAACCAGGCGGTGAGCGACGAGGAGATCCACGAGGTCGAACGGCGCGTGAACGAGGAGATCCTGGCCAACGCACCGACCCAGGCCCGCGTGATGGGCATCGAGGCGGCGCAGAAGACCGGCGCCGTGATGCTGTTCGGCGAGAAGTACGGCGAGGAAGTGCGCGTGCTGGACATCGGCAGCAGCCGCGAGCTGTGCGGCGGCACCCACGTCGGCCGCACCGGCGACATCGGCCTGTTCAAGGTCACCAGCGAAGGCGGCGTGGCCGCCGGCATCCGCCGGATCGAGGCAGTCACCGGCGCCAATGCGCTGGCCTACCTGCAGGACCTCGAATCGACCGTGAAGAGCGTCGCCGCCACCCTCAAGACGCCTTCGGGCGAGCTGCAGGGCCGGATCGGCCAGGTGCTGGAGCAGGTCCGCACGCTCGAAAAGGAAGTGGCGCAGCTCAAGGGCAAGCTGGCGTCGTCGCAGGGCGACGAGCTGATGGCGCAGGCGGTCGACGTCAAGGGCATCAAGGTGCTGGCGGCGCGGCTGGAAGGCGCCGATGCCAAGACGCTGCGCGACACCATGGACAAGCTCAAGGACAAGCTCAAGACCGCCGCCATCGTGCTGGCCGCGGTCGACGGCAACAAGGTCCAGATCGCAGCCGGCGTCACCCAGGATGCCATGGGCAAGGTCAAGGCCGGCGAGCTGGTCAACTTCGTCGCCCAGCAGGTCGGCGGCAAGGGCGGCGGCAAGCCCGACCTGGCGATGGCCGGCGGGACCGACCCGGGCAAGCTGGCCGCCGCGCTGCAATCGGTGCAGGCCTGGGTGGCCGAGCGGGTCTAACGCCTCCTGAACACCACGTCCCAGACGCCGTGGCCAAGCTTGAGACCGCGGTTCTCGAACTTGGTCAGCGGCCGGTAATGCGGCTTGGGCGCGAAGCCGGGCGCGCTGTTGTCCAGCTGCGGCTCGGCTGACAGCACGTCGAGCATCTGTTGCGCGTACGGCTCCCAGTCGGTCGCGCAGTGCAGGTAGCCGCCCGGAGCGATCCTTGCCGCGAGTTGCGCCACCAGCGGCGGCTGGATCAGGCGGCGCTTGTTGTGCTTGAGCTTGTGCCACGGGTCCGGAAAGAAGATGTGGACGCCAGCCAGGCTGTGCGGTGCGATCATGGTGGCCAGCACTTCGACCGCATCGTGCCGCACGATGCGGATGTTCTCCAGCCCCTGCTCGCCGATGCGCTTGAGCAGCGCGCCGACGCCGGGCTCGTGCACTTCGCAGCACAGGAAATTGGTCTGCGGCATCAGCGCCGCGATGTGCGCCGTGGCTTCGCCCATGCCGAAGCCGATCTCCAGCACCGTGGGCGCGCCGCGCCCGAACGCAGCACGAAAGTCGAGCGGCTGCGCCGTGTAGGGCAGCACGAATTGCGGGCCGAGCTGTTCGAACGCCCTGGCCTGGCCGGTGGTCGTGCGGCCGGCACGGCGCACGAAGCTGCGGATGGCGCGGGGATGGGCGACGCCGGGCGGCACCTTGCTGCCGCTGTCGCTGGTCGATTCGGGTTCAGTCACCGGGTCGATTGTAGGAGTCGCGCCAGCGCGCGATCCACGCGGCCAGGGCGTCGCCGGCCGATCCCAGCTGCGGCTCCAGGCCCAGCACCAGCGCGGCCTGGTTGAGCGTCGCCAGCGGATCGTTGGTCGGCAGCGGCGCGGCGCCATTTTGCTTGGACAGCTTCTCGCCGTTCGGACCCAGCACCAACGGCGTGTGCAGGTACTGCGGCGTTGGCAGCTCGAGCGCGCGCTGCAGCAGGATCTGCCGCGCCGTGTTGTCCGCCAGGTCCTTGCCGCGCACGACGTGGGTGATCCCCTGCGCGCCGTCGTCGACCACCACCGCCAGCTGGTAGGCCCACAGGCCGTCGGCGCGTTGGAGCACGAAGTCGCCGATCTCGGCCTGCACGTCCTGCCGCTGCGGGCCCAGGCGGCGGTCCTGCCACTGCACTGGCTGCGCCGTGGTGAGGAAGCGCCAGGCGCGGGCCGCCCGCCCGCCCAGGCCATGGCGGCAGGTGCCGGGGTAGACCAGCTCGCCATGGCGCTGGCGCGCCAGCCCTTGCGCGGCCAGCGCCGCTTCGATGTCCTTGCGCGAGCAGGCGCAGGGATAGGCCGCGCCTCGCGCGACCAGCTGGTCCAGTGCGTGCTGGTAGAGGCCACCGCGCTGCGACTGCCACAGCGGCGCTTCATCGGCAACCAGGCCCAGGTCGGCCAGCTGCCGCAGGATGAATTCGGCGGCGCCGGCCACGCAGCGCGGCGTGTCCACGTCCTCGATGCGCACCAGCCAGCGGCCACCCTGGGCCCGCGCATCCAGCCAGCTGGCCAGTGCCGCGACCAGCGAACCCCTATGGAGCGGCCCGGTCGGCGACGGCGCGAAGCGGCCGATGGAGCCCACCGACGCGGGCCCTAGCGCTGGGCGACGGCCAGCGCCAGTTCCAGGCCGGAGACGAAGGCGTCCTCGGACCGGTGGCCCAGGCACCAGTCGCCGCAGGCGCCCAGGCCGAGCGCCGCGTTCCACAACATCGGCTTGCCCAGCGGCTTGAGCGTCTTGGCATTGCGCCAGCGGAACAACTGGGTGAAGGCCGGCTC
>JBBRSZ010000099.1:0-2746 GCA_038244915.1 Burkholderiales bacterium
CTGCTGAAGCCTCCTCGTCGCGTCCGCCCGCCCGCGGTGGATGCCGGTTTCATTGGCATGTCTGGAGCGATCGATGCCCAAAATTTTCCCGGCGAGCCTGCTGCTCGCCTTGTTCCCGCTGGCCACCCTGGCCGACACCGCGGCCGACATCAACGCGCTGCGGCAGGAAATCGAGACCATCCGCAGCGGCTATGAACAGCGGCTGCAGGCGCTGGAGCAGAGGCTCAGGGCCGCGCAGGCGCAAGCGCCGGCTGCCAGCGTCGCCGCGCCCGCCGCACCGGCCGCGGCGCCGGGCGGCGGCGGCGCCAACGCCTTCAACCCGGCGCTGTCGCTGATCCTGTCCGGCACCTACGGCCGCACCAGCCGCGACCCCGCCAATGCCGCGGTCACCGGGTTCAAGTTGCCGCAAGGCTTCGAGCCCGGTGTCGGCCGCGGCTTCAGCCTGGCGGAAAGCGAACTGGGCCTGAGCGCCAGCATCGACCCCTGGCTGCGCGGCCAGGCCAGCATCGCTTTCCACCCGGACAACACGGCCTCGGTGGAAGAAGCGTTCGTGCAGACGACCTCGCTCGGCAACGGGCTCACGCTCAAGGCCGGCCGCTTCTTCTCCGGCATCGGCTACCTCAACGAGAAGCACAGCCACACCTGGGACTTCGCCGACAACCCGCTGGCCTACCAGGTGTTCCTGGGCACCCAGTTCGGCGACGACGGCCTGCAGCTGCGCTGGCTGGCGCCGACCGACCTGTTCCTGGAAGCCGGTGCCGAGGTCGGCCGCGGCCGCGGCTTCCCCGGCAGCGACAGCAGCCGCAACGGCGCCGGCGCCAGCGCGCTGTTCGTGCATGCCGGCGGCGATGTCGGCGACAGCCACAGCTGGCGCGTCGGGCTGTCGATGCTCAACGTCAAGGCACTGAACCAGGCGTTGACCACCAGCGGCGCGCTCGGCGGCAGCGGCAGCACGGAGTTCAGCGGCCGCACGCGGGTCGTGGTGGCCGACGCGGTGTGGAAATGGGCGCCGGGCGGCAACGCCACCCGCACCAACTTCAAGCTGCAGGGCGAGTACCTGCGCAGCACCCGCGCCGACAGCGCGACCCAGTCCGGCTGGTACCTGCAGGGCCTGTACCAGTTCATGCCGCGCTGGCGCGTCGGCCTGCGCACCGAGCGCCTCGATTCGGGCAGCGTGCTCGATCCCGACCTGCTGGCCCAAGCGAGCTACCAGCCGCGTAAGGACACCGCGATGCTGGAGTTCAACCCGAGCGAATTCTCCCGCGTGCGCCTGCAGCTGGCGCGCGACCGCTCGCGCTTCGGCCGGCCCGACAACCAGCTGCTGCTGCAGTACCAGATGAGCCTGGGCGCGCACGGCGCCCACGGCTTCTGACCGTTTTCAAGGACTTCTTCCCATGACGAAATTCAAATTGCTCGCGGCGCTGGCGGCGCTGCCCCTGGCCCTGTTCGCCCTGCCGGCCACTGCGGCCCTGCGCGTGTTTGCCTGCGAGCCTGAATGGGCGGCGCTGGCGCAGGAACTCGGCGGCCCGCTGGTCGACGCCACCTCGGCGACCACGGCCCTGCAGGACCCGCACCAGATCCAGGCCAAGCCCAGCCTGATCGCCCGCGTGCGCAACGCCGACCTGGTGGTCTGCACTGGCGCCGAGCTGGAGATCGGCTGGCTGCCGCCGCTGCTGCAGCAGTCCGGCAACGCCAAGGTGCAACCCGGCCAGCCAGGCAACTTCGTCGCCGCCGACCTGGTGCGCAAGCTCGAAGTGCCTGGGACCGTCGACCGCTCGCAAGGCGACGTGCACGCCGCCGGCAACCCCCACATCCAGACCGACCCGCGCAACATCGCCGTGGTGGCGAACGCGCTGGGCGCCCGGCTGCAGCAGCTGGATGCGGCCAACGCCGCGCAGTACGCCAGGCGCCTGGCCGATTTCAACCAGCGCTGGCAGCAGGCGATGGGCCGCTGGAGCGCCAGGGCCGCGCCGCTCAGGGGCGCGGCGGTGGCTTCGCAGCACAAGGGCTTCGCCTATCTCTACGACTGGCTCGGGCTGAAGGAAGTGGCCGTGCTCGAATCCAAGCCCGGTGTCGAACCGACCGTGTCGCACCTGCAGGACGTGCTGGCGACGCTGAAGGCGCAGCCGGCGCGGATGGTGATCCATGCCGCCTACCAGGACCCGCGCTCGTCGGAGTGGCTCAGCAAGAACGCCTCCATCCCGGTGGTGAAGCTGCCCTTCACCGTCGGCGGCAGCGACGGCGCCAAGGACCTGTTCGGCCTGTTCGACGACACGCTGGCGCGCCTGCTGGCGGCCGCGGCGGCCAAATGAACTGGGGCGCGATCGACCTCGGCATCCTGGGCCCGGCCTTCATCGCCGGCCTGCTGGTGCTGGCCACCCACGTGCCGCTGGGCAGCCAGGTGCTGGCGCGCGGCATCGTGTTCATCGACCTGGCGATCGCGCAGATCGCCGGACTGGGCGTGATCTGCGCCGACGCGCTCGGCCTGCCGCAAGGCGGCTTCGAGGTGCAGCTGGCCGCCGTCACCGCGGCGCTGCTCGGCGCACTGCTGCTCACGTGGATGGAACGCCGCATGCCCAAGGAGCAGGAGGCGCTGATCGGCGTGATGTTCATCCTGGCCGCCTGCGCCGGCATCCTGGTGCTGGCCGGCAACCCCCATGGCGGCGAGCACCTGAAGGACCTGCTGGTCGGCCAGATCTTGTGGGTCAACACCGCGCAACTGCTCTGGCTGGGCGGCCTGACGGCC
>JBBRSZ010000100.1:0-2727 GCA_038244915.1 Burkholderiales bacterium
AATGAATAGGATTGTATGCGGCGTGCCCCGGCTAATTTTCGACTTGGCGGGGTCGTGGAGGGCACGCCGCATACAATCGATTGGACTAAACCGCGGGGAGGGGTGTCAACTATGGGGATTCAATAGAATCGTCGTCCTCTTGGCGGACAGAGCGGTGCATGCGCACAAGCGAAAAGACGAGATGACGGGCGCGACGGCGACGCAAAGTGCCGATTCGATACACGGGCGCTGGCCGTCGTCGGCTGTTGACCACCAACGTAGCGGCTTGTTACAGGAAATCAGCGCGGCGCTGGGCTGCGGCGCACTTTCCTGCGGTGCAGTTGTCACTGGGCTGACGAAGCTCATGACGTATCCCGGTAAGCCACCAGAGCCTGTACCCGCCTGAAAACGTATGGTGCGCGGGGTCTCTCCAGCAGGCCAATGTTTCGCATCCGCCCCTGGCGGCACAGGGGACAGCAGCGATCGGGCCCGCCGTCGGCGACCGGTCCTTCCGCGGCGATGATCGGCGCGTCATGTGCCCCGACGTTCTGTGTTTCCACGGCATTTGAGTCGTCGAGCAGCCGCCGGCAGCGCGCCAGGTTCTCCGCGCGGCCGCGGTTGGCCATGAAGCCGTAATACCGGATACGGACGAAACTCCGGGGCATGACGTGCATCAGGAACCGGCGAATGAATTCCGTGGCAGCCAGGGTCATCGTGCCCTTGCGGTTGCCGTTGGCGTAGTCCTTCCATCGGAACGTGACTCGGCCGTCCGTCAGCGCGAGCAGGCGGCCGTTGGAGATGGCCACCCGGTGCGTGTAACGCGCGAGGTACTTGAGCACCTGCGCCGGGCCGCCGAACGGCGGTTTGGCATAGACCACCCACTCGTTCCTGACTGACTCGTCCAGCAACCGCTCCATGGCAGCGGGTGTGGCCAGCGGCTTGAGATTGCCGTGGAACTGCAACTCTCCCCGGCGAAGCGCAGCCTTGAGCAGGTCGATGAACTTGCCCCGGAACACGCGGCTGAGCACCCGCACCGGCAGGAAGAAGTCGGCGCGGCCGGGGATCCAGCGCGTGCCGTCGGGGGAAAGCCCGCCCGCGGGCACGACGCAGTGAATGTGCGGGTGATGCATCAGGTTCTGCCCCCAGGTGTGCAGAACGGTCAGGAAACCGATGCGCGCCCCCAACCGCCTGGGATTGGCGGCGACCTCCGACAGGGTCGCCGCAACCGACCCGAAGAGCGCGTTGTACACCACGGCCGGGTTCTGCAGGGCCAGCGGAGCGAGGACGCCCGGTAACGTGAACACGACGTGGAAGTACGGGACTGGCAGCAGTTCGGCGGCCCGGGCGTCCAGCCAGCGGGCGCGGGCCGGGCCCTGGCACTTGGGACAGTGGCGATTGCGACAGGAGTTGTAGGAGATCGCCTCGTGGCCGCACCGGTCGCACGCATCGACGTGTCCGCCCAGCGCCGCCGTTCGACAGGCCTGGATGTCGCGCACGACCCGACGCTGCTGGGGCGACGCGCCGCAGCGCGCGAGGTACGGCTCGGCGTATTGCCGAAAGACGTCGGCGACCTCCGGTGGAGGTCGGTCGGTCATCCCGGAGCCTGACCCTTCGCCGCCGGCGCGGACGTCGCCGCCGCTGGCACCACTGCGGCTGCGAACTGCTGGCCCAACAGGTCCAGCGGACTGCGCGTGCTCCCGATCATCCTGGTGGACACGCGCGTATACAGGGCCGTCGTTTGCGGATTAGAGTGGCCCAGCAGCGCCTGGATCACGCGCAGATCGGTCCCGGCCTCCAACAGGTGCGTGGCAAAGCTGTGGCGGAACGTGTGCGGGGTGACCTCCTTGTCGATCCCCGCGGCCGCCTGCGCTTCCCGGCACACGCGCTGAATCTGGCTGTCGCTCACCGGCTTGTCCAGCGCGCGGCCGGGGAACAGGTAACTCACCGGCCGGGCCGCCCAGCAGTAATGGCGCAGCATCTCCCACAGCACGGGTGAGAGCATCGTGTAGCGGTCCTTGTTGCGCTTGCCCTGGCGCACGAGGATCACCATCCGCTCGGGGTCGATGTCCTTCACTTGGAGGTTGACCACCTCGGAGATCCGCAGTCCCGCGGAGTAGGCGGTCATCAGGATCATCCGGTGCTTGTACGAGGTGATTGCGGCCAGGAAACGGTGGACTTCATCCTGGCTGAGGACCACCGGCAGGTGTTGCACACGCCGCGGACCGCGGATGTCCCGAACGACATCGCCGCGCTTGAGCACCCAGCGGTATAAGTAGCGCAGGGCCGCCAGCGCCTGGTTGTAGGTGCCCCAGGCCAACTTCCGCTCTTCGACCAGGTGGACCAGGTATTGCCGCACATGTTCCTCGCCGAGCAGTTCCGGCGTCTTGCCGAAGTGTTTGGCGAACTTGGCGACGTTGTCCACGTACATGTCGACCGTCCTGGGCGCGAAGTTCCGCAACCCCATCTCCTCGATCATGCGCTTCCTGAGCGGCGTCATACAAGGCTCCTTTCGATAAGTGAAATGACACGCAGGAAAACGCTGATCGTCCCACTTATGCGCACCGCGAGCCATCGCAGGCAGCACAGCGATCATGTTGAGGGGGTAAATTCGGGCGAGAAACGCGTCAGTATATAGGGGGAAGCCTTACCCCTTGGCGCTGCCCCGGGGTCTCCCCATCGCGCTCGACTCAGGGCGCCACTGCCTACGTGAGCCGCTTCTTCCCCACCGCGCAGCGGTTTAGTCCAATA
>JBBRSZ010000101.1:0-2608 GCA_038244915.1 Burkholderiales bacterium
CCGCGGCCGCCTTGCTGCGGTGGCTGGACAAGCCGGTGCTGCTGCTGGCCAACGGCAGCGAGGGGGGGCCGCCCACGCCGGAGTTGCTGGCCGAGTGCCGGGCGCTGGTGAAGGATGCCGGCGCGGTCGCCGCCGTGCTGGCGTTCGACCAGTTCGCGCGCTGCTGGGTGCAGGAGCCGGTGCTGCTGGACGCGGTCGGCCGCTGCCTGCCGCAATACAAGGCGGCCGGCTTCGCGCGCCTGCTCCGGGCCTGGGAGGCGCGCAACCTGGGGCACCTGCGCGACGCGATGTCGGTGATCGCGCGCCACCTGCTGGAGGCGGCGCGGCAGACCGAAGACGTGGGCAAGGCGCCGCGCTCGCTGATCAGCCTGGTGAGCCCGGGCGAGCGCGACGCCCACGAGCGCCGCACGCGCGAGGCGATGGCGGCGGTGGTGGCCAGGCTGCAGCGCTCGGACGCGCAGGCCAGCGCCAAGCTGCTGGCGCTGCACGGCATCGACGCCGCCTCGGCCGGCGTGCTGAACCACCGGCTGGAAGAAAAATTCGTGGTCCAGCAGGCCATCAGCGCCAGCCAGGCCGGCATGGCCGGCGCCGCCACCGGCGCGGCGATGGGCGTGTCGCTCGACCTGCTCACCGCCGGCCTGACACTGGGCCTGGCCGCTGTGGCGGGCGCGGTGGTGGGCGGCGGTGCGGCCTGGGTGGCGGCGGTGTGGAAGAACCAGGCCACGCCGGCCGGCACCTCGGTCGTGCAACTGAGCGATGACATGCTGCGGGCGATGACCGAGGCCGGGCTGCTGCGCTACCTGGCTGTCATCCATTTCGGCCGTGGCGCCGGCGGCAGCGAGATCCGTCCGCAATGGCGCAGCGAGGTGGTCGCCGCGGTGCAGCGGCGCAGCGCCGACCTCGAGGCGCAATGGGCCGCCGCCCGCGCGCGCCAGGATGCGCTCGACCCCGCTGCCGCCCTGGTCGCCATGCTGGAGGCGATCGCGCTCGAGGTGCTGGCCCGCCTGTATCCGCCGGCTGCTGCGTGAGGCCTTAGCCGCGCATCCCCGAGCCGTGTTCCGGCTTGAGCTGCGCGAAGAAGACCAGCGAGACCAGCGTGGTGAGGCCGACGATGAAGAAGGCCGGCGAGAAGTCCTGCGCCGTGAGGTGCGCGGCGTCGCCGCCGTGCCACCAGGCGGTGGCGCTGAGCAGCGAGGCGCCCAGCACCACGCCGAAGGTCAGCGTGACCTGCTGCGTCATGGTCGACAGGGTGGTCGCATGGTGCATCAGCGGCTTGGGGATCTCCGAGAAGCCCAGGGTCTGCAGCGAGACCATCGCCATCGAGGTGACCAGGCCGCCCAGCAGCATGGCGCCGAACATCAGCAGGTGCGGCGTGGCCGGCGTGAACAGGCCATAGCTCATGTAGAGCGTGCCGGCGATCGCCGTCGCCCCGATCAACGGCGGCCGGAAGCCGAAACGCCGGATCGCGTAGCCCATCACGCCACGGGTCGCCAGCGCACCGATCGCGGTGGCCACCGTCAGCAACCCGGAGTCCAGCGGCGACAGTCCGAACCCGAGCTGGAACATCAGCGGCAGCAGGAATGGCGAGGCGCCGATCGCCACCCGCAGCGGCGTGCCGCCGACGATGGACGTGAAGTAGGTCGGGAATTTCAGCACGCCGAGGTTGACCATCGGCGCCGCCGTGCGACGGCTGCGCCGCACGTAGACCAGCATCGCCATCGCGCCGACCGCCGCGGCCGCCGCGATGGCCCATCCGCCCACCAGCCCCTTGCCCAGTAGCTCCAGCGCGCCCAGCAGGCCGGTCAGGCCGAGGGCCAGCAGCACGAAGCCCACGCCGTCGAATGGCTCGGGCACGGCCTCGTCGCCTTCGCTGCCGATCAGGCGCCAGGCCAGCAGGATCCCGAGCAGCCCGAACGGCACGTTCAGCAGGAAGATCCAGCGCCACGAGGTCCAGGTCACGATGGCGCCGCCCACCAGCGGGCCGATCATGCGGCCGATGGTCGGCGGCACCGTGAACCACACCATGGCCGCCACCATCGCGGCCGGCTGCACGCGGCGCAGCAGGATCAGCCGGCCGACCGGCACCATCAGCGCGCCGCCGAAGCCCTGCAGCATGCGAAACGCCACCAGGCCGGGCAGCGAGGTGGCCAGCCCGCACAGCGCCGAGCCGAGCGAGAAGAAGGCGATGGCGGCGCAGAACACGCGGCGGGCGCCGTAGCGGCTGGCGCACCAGCCGCTCAGCGGCAGGAAGACTGCCAGGCTCAGCAGGTAGGAGGTGATCGCCAGGTTCAGGTGCAGCGTCTGCACGTGCAGCGAACGGGCGATGGCCGGCAGCGCGGTGGCGATCGCCGAGGTGTCGATGTTCTGCAGGAACAGCGGGCAGGCCACGACCAGGGGCAACAGCCTGTCACGAGCGGCCAAAGGCAATCCTGGAATCAGACGGTGGACGCATCGAGCCGATTGTGCCGGGCCCGGCTCCGTCAGGGCGCGGTCAGCGCGGCGGCGCCGGCTTCCTTGCCTCACTGCCGCCGAACAGCTTGCCCATGGCCGCGCCGACGCTCGCGCCGATGGCGGTGCCGATGCCGGGCAGCACCGCGGTGCCGATCGC
>JBBRSZ010000102.1:0-2562 GCA_038244915.1 Burkholderiales bacterium
AAGGAGAATGTCGAGCAGCAGGCGCAGGGTTTGTACCTGCGCCGGGTGTTGGCTGCGGAAGCCCTGAAAAATGGGGTGGACAAGGACCCCATGGTCGCGGCCCTGGTCCAGCTGTCGCGTGAGCGGATCCTGTCCGACGCGCAGCTGGCGGCCCAGGATGCGGCTGCGGCGCCAAGCGATGCGGTCCAGGAGGCGTATGCCCAGGCCGCGTACAAGGGGGACCAGAAGCGGTTCGAGCAGCCTGCGCAGATCCATGCGCGGCACATTCTGATCCGCAATGACGGCCCGCAGGCCAAGGCCCGTGCCGAAGCACTGCTGGCCAGGGTCAAGGCTGGCGAGTCCTTTGAAGCGATCGCCAGGGCCGAATCCGACGATATCGAAACTTCGGCCAGTGGGGGCGATCTGGGCTTCTTCCCGGCCGGCAAGATGGTCAAGCCTTTCGAGGACGCGGTGGACGCGATCAAGAATCCAGGCGATGTCGCGGGTCCGGTGCTGACCGACTTCGGCTATCACCTGATCAAGCTCGAGGCCCGTCGGCCCGCCGGGATCCTGCCCTATGCCGAGGTGCGTGAAACCCTGCGCAGCGAGGCCAGGCTTCGGGCCCAGCGCGATGCCCGGACCGAGAAGGTCAACAAGCTGCTGGCCCAGTTCAAGACGGATCCGGCGGCGATCGAGGCGTTCACCAGGCAATACGTCAAGTAATCGGCCCAAAGGCGGGTGCTGCATCACCCGAGGTCCGCGCAGTCATGCTTTTCCGCTCGAGGTGGTTGTTCTTTCAATTCACATCCCGCGAAGTGTCGAACCGGTTCGCCGGATCGGTGCTCGGCGGGCTGTGGGCATTCGTGCATCCGCTTGCCCTGTTGCTGGTCTATGGCCTGGTCTTCAGCGCCGTCTTCAGTGTCCGTTTGCCCGCCGCGGCCGGCAGCTCCTATCTCGTTTATGTGGCCGTCGCCCTGTGGCCCTGGCTGGCCTTCCAGGAGGCTGTGCTGCGCGGCACGGCGGCGGTCGCCGCCAACGCTGCCCTGGTCAAGAAGGTGCCGTTCAACCACGCGCTGCTGGTCTACTCGGCTGTGAGCGCCAGCTTCGCCATCCACTTGTTCGGCTATGTGGTCGTGCTCGCGGTGTTGGCCCTGAGGGGCGACAGCCTGCACTGGAACGCGTTGCCCACAGTCTTTCTTGCGCTGTTGATCCTGTACGTGCTTGCCACCGGGCTGGCGCTGCTGCTTAGCGCTGTCCACGTGTTCGTGCGCGACGTCGAGCAGGGGCTGGCCCATTTCATGGCGCTGCTGTTCTACCTGACGCCCGTCCTCTATGGCGGCGCCATGGTTCCCGCGTGGCTGCGATCGTTCATCAGCGTCAATCCGCTGGCCCACGTGTTCGATGCGCTGCGCAACGCATTCCTGTCCGGCGACGCCCACGTCAGTGTCTACGTCCTCCTGGCCGGCCTGTTCGCCATCGCGGTCTTCCTGCTCGGCCAATCAGTGTTCCGCCGTGCTTCTCCCCGTTTCGAAGAGGCGCTATGAACGAGCCGCTCATCGCGTTGCGCGACGTCGGCAAGCAGTACGCCCTGCGGACGACCGGCACCCGCAAGCTGGCCGCGATCGCCTCCATCCTGCGGGGACGACCGCAGGCGCCGGCGGCGACTTTCAAGGCCCTGCAGGACATCAGCTTCGACATTCGCCGCGGTGAGTCGACCGGCCTGGTGGGGGTGAACGGCGCCGGCAAGTCGACCCTGCTCAAATTGATCGCCGGAGTCGTGCGCCCGAGTTCCGGCTCGCTGGTAGTGAACGGGCGGGTCGGAGCGCTGCTCGAACTCGGTGCCGGCTTCCATCCCGAGTACACCGGCCGCGAGAACATCAACCTGGCCTGCGCGCTGCTCGGGCTCACGCCGCGTGAAACCAGGGCCCGTACCGGCGACATCATCACGTTCGCAGATATCGGCGCCCATATCGACCAGCCCGTGAAGCACTATTCGTCCGGAATGGTGGTGCGGCTGGGATTTGCCGTCGCCACGTCTGTCGTGCCCGACATCCTGATCACGGACGAAGTGCTGGCCGTCGGCGACGAGTCATTCCAGCGCAAGTGCATCGCCTGGATGGAGTCCTACCTGGCCAACGGCGGCACGCTGCTGCTGTGCTCTCACAGCATGTACCACATCCAGAAGCTCTGCCCGCGGGCGCTGTGGATCCATGAGGGCCGGCTGCATCGCAACGGCGACTCCGCCGACGTGACGCGCGAATATCTGGCGTGGCACGAGGAAAGGCTGCCGCGCGCGAGCCAGGCGGTGCCCAGCGCCAAGGCGGGCCCGGTCGTCGGGACGCAGTACGAAATCCGCTCCATGCGCGTCAACGATGCGGACCAGGGCGAACCGGTCACGGTAGCGATGGACGGGTCCTTGACCTTCAGCGGCACGGTGTTCTCGCCGGACGGCCGGCCGCCGGCGGTTTCCGTCGCGATCGTGCGAGCCGACGGCACGCCGGTCTACGGGACGTTCTCCGAACTGCGCCACTACCGGCCTCAGCCGATCGGGGCGAACCTGTTCGGCTACGCGGTCCGGTTCCC
>JBBRSZ010000103.1:0-2513 GCA_038244915.1 Burkholderiales bacterium
CGCATGTACCTGCGGCCGCTGCTGGGCTCGGGCCTGCCCGATGCATACCGGCTGCGGCCCGCGCCGGTGGCCAAGGTGCTGGGCGGCTGAACACCGTGTTGACCACCGAGCAGGTCCATCGCGAGCAACTGGTGCAGGCCGTGCGGCGCCTGCAGCCGCTGGGCCTGGCCACCGGCACTTCGGGCAACCTGTCGGTGCGTACCGGTGGCGGTGGCGCGGCTGACGATCCCGGCGGCATGCTGATCACGCCCAGCGGCATCGCCTACGACACACTGCAGCCCGAGGACATCGTGACTGTCCAGTTCACCGGCCCCGGTACCGCCAGCTGGCAGCATGCGCTGGACCCCAGCAGCGAGTGGGCCATGCACCAGGCCGTCTACCAGGCCAGGCCCGAGGCCGGCGCCGTGGTGCACGGCCACCCCACCTACGCCACCGTGCTGGCGATCCAAGGCCTGGAGATCCCGGCGCTGCACTACATGATCGCGGCAGCGGGTGGCGCGCCCATCCGCTGCGCGCCCTATTTCACCTACGGCTCGGCGGCGCTGTCGCGCGCGGCAGTGGCGGCGCTGGACGGCCGCAAAGCCTGCCTGCTGGCGCACCACGGCCTGCTGGCCTTCGAGCGCGATTTGGCCAAGGCCCTGTGGCTGGCCGGCGAGGTTGAGACCCTGGCGCAGCAGATGGTGATGTGCCTGGCGCTGGGCGGGCCCAAGCTGTTGCCGGCCGACGAGATAGACCGGGTGGTGGAGAAATTCAGCCACTATGGGCTGAAGGGCCGGCCGATGGGCTGATTGGCCGGCGGACGGGTGCGTGCGGGCCCAGGGTTGCCCGTCAGGCGCCGCCGCCCCCCAGCACCAGCTGCGTCTGGGTCACCACCGCGCACAGCTTGCCCTCGGTATTGCGAACCGTCGTCTGCCAGACCTGGGTGGTGCGGCCGCGGTGCAGCGCGAGGCTCTCGCCGGTCACCGTGCTGCCGACCTTGGCGCCGGCGATGAACTTGGTGCTGGAGTCGGTGGTGGTGGTGGTGCGTTGCCCCACGCCCAGGTTGATGACCGTGCCCACCGCACCCAGGGTGTCGGCAAACGCCATGTAGGCGCCGCCGTGCAGGATGCCGCCGGCGGTGCACAAGTCGGGCCGCACCACCATCTCGGCCACTACCCGGTCGGGCGCGAGCGCCATCAGGCGCACCCCGATCAGGCCGGGGAAGAGCGGATCCAGCAGGGCTTGCAGGGCGGCAGGGTCGGTCATGGCGGGGCGCTTTCTGGCGTGGCAAAGTGGCAGGCTAGGCCAAAGCCGTGCGCGCCGCCACCGCGGCTTCCCGCAGATGGCGGGCCTGCACGGTCCGGGGCGGCCGGCCCATGGCGGGCGCCGTCATCAGCTGCCGCTATGCTGCGGGATAACCCGCAACAAGGCGCCCATGGAAGCATTTTTAGTCTCGACCGGCATCGTCGCCCTGGGTGAAATGGGCGACAAGACGCAGTTGCTGGCGCTGCTGCTGGCGGCGCGCTTTCGCAAGCCGCTGCCCATCATTGCCGGCATCCTGGTGGCCACGCTGGCCAACCATGCGCTGGCCGGCTGGCTGGGCGGCTGGATCGCCGGCCTGATGGGGCCGCAGCTGCTGCGCTGGGTGATCGGCGGCTCGTTCCTGGCGATGGCGGTGTGGATGATGGTGCCCGACCGGCTGGACGAGGATGACGCGCCGGGCGGCGGTCAGCGCTTGGGCATCTTCGGCACCACCGTGTTGGCCTTCTTTCTGGCCGAGATGGGCGACAAGACCCAGATCGCCACGGTGGCGCTGGCCGCGCGCTACCCCGACCTGCTGGCGGTGGTGGCCGGCACCACGCTGGGCATGATGCTGGCCAATGTGCCGGCGGTGCTGCTGGGTGACCAGATCGCCAAAAAGCTGTCGATGACGCTGGTGCACGGCGTGGCAGCGGCGATATTTGCGGTGCTGGGCCTGCTGACGCTGTTCAACGTGGGGCAGCTGCTGTGAGTCGGCAGGGCAGTTTGCAGCGCTGATCGGGTGAGGCGCACGCACCGGCCGGCGCTGCGGCGTCAAGGCCGCAGCGCCGGCGTCTCGACCGCCATGCCGGCGGCACGCATCGCCAGCCAGGCCTCCAGCGCCAGGTAGTCGGGCGCGTCGGCCGCAAACGGCTCGGCACGCACGCCCACCAC
Organism: Burkholderiales bacterium; assembly: GCA_038244915.1. Classification (GTDB taxonomy): domain Bacteria; phylum Pseudomonadota; class Gammaproteobacteria; order Burkholderiales; family Burkholderiaceae_C; genus Ramlibacter. The sequence continues at coordinate 2,173 of JBBRSZ010000103.1, forward strand.
GCAGCCGCGCAGCCGGCGCTGCAAGCTGCCCAGGCCTTGCCATTCCAGCCGGTAGCTGGGGTAGCCGGTGGCGTGGGCCTGGGGAATGGTGGCGCCGCCCAGGCGCTGGCCGGCGCGCTGGTCGTGGCACTGGGTGCAGGACAGGTTGAGCTGGCCCAGCCGCTGCTGCCACAGCGCCTGGCCCTGGGCGCGCAGTGGCGCCAGCCGGGCGTCGGGCGGCGGCGCCAGCGGCAGGCCGCGGGATTGCAGGCCGACATAGGCGCCCAGCGCCAGCAGGTCCGGGTGCTCGGCCGCCAGCGCTGGGGCTTGCTGGTGGCGTTGGCGGCACTGGTTGATGCGGC
>JBBRSZ010000104.1:0-2300 GCA_038244915.1 Burkholderiales bacterium
CTGGTCGCCACGCTGCACGCCCTGCGCGAGCAGGGATTGGGGGCGTGGGGCTACAGCGGGGGTTACCACCTGCCGCCGACCACGCTGACCGGCAGCGTGCGCGGCGACATCGTGTTTGCCGAGCCGCTGATCGGGGTCGGTGAGGTCGCGATCAGTGATCACCGCTCCAGCCAGCCCAGCCTCGACGAACTGCTGCGCCTGGCCTCGGAGGCGCATGTCGCCGGGCTGATGACCGGCAAAGCCGGGATCGTGCACCTGCATCTGGGCGACGGCGCCCGCGGACTGGCGTTGGTGCGACAGGCGCTGGATGGCAGCGAACTGCCGCCGCGCGTATTCAACCCGACCCACGTCAATCGCCGCAAGGCGCTGTTCGAGGAAGCGCTGGCGCTGGCGCTGCGTGGCTGCACGATCGACATCACCGCATTTCCCGTCGAGGACGGTGAAGATGCATGGTCTGCCGACGAAGCGTTGCTGCGTTATCTCGACCGTGGCGCACCGTCCGAACGAGTCACCATCAGCTCCGATGCCGGTGGCTGCCTGCCGTGTTTCGACGCCGAGGGCCGGGTTTGTCGCATGGCCGTCGGCGATTCCGGCGCGTTGCTGGCGACGCTGCAGGCACTGCTGGCACGCGGACTGCCGCTGGAGCAGGCGCTGCCCGCCTTCACCAGCAACCCGGCGCGCCTGTTGCGGCTGGCCGGCAAGGGCCGGATCGCGGTCGGCGCCGACGCCGACCTGGTCGCGCTGGACAGCGAGGGCGACATCAGCGACGTGTTCGCAGGTGGCGTGGCGCATGTTCGCGCCGGCGTGCTGCAGCGGCGTGGTATTTTCGAGGCCGTATAAACCGTTGATATTGCCGCCCACTGGCGTGCGTCGATGTTCTTTGCCAGGAGTCGTGGCTGTAATGCCAAGCAAGGTTGCCGAAGGGCAGGAACGCGGTTGGATCATTCCGATCGGTGGCGCTGAAGAGAAGGAAAGCCGGCGCCGCATCCTCAAGCGGTTCGTGCAGCTCTGTGGCGGCCGCGATGCCGACATCGTGGTGATCCCGACCGCCAGCCGCCGGGCCGATACCGGTGCCCGCTACGTCGAGTTGTTCGAACGGCTGGAAGCCGGCCGCATCGATGAAATCGATTTCGCCGACCGCGACGATGGCCAGCGCGACGACTACCTGCGTCGGCTCGAGAGCGCCAGCGGGGTGTTCTTCACCGGTGGCAATCAATTGCGGATTTCCACGATTCTTGGCGGCACCCCGGCGGCAAAACTGATCCGCAGCCGCAATGCCTCGGGCATGCATGTGGCAGGGACCAGCGCCGGTGCCAGCATCCTCAGCGAGCACATGATCGCCTTCGGCAAGGAAGGATCGTCTCCCCATGCCGGCAGCGTGCGATTGGCGCCCGGCCTGGGCCTGACCAACCGTTTCATCATCGACCAGCATTTCCGCCAGCGTGACCGGCTCGGGCGCCTGGTCGCGGCGCTGGCCTACAACCCGTTCGCGATCGGCATCGGCCTGGACGAGGACACGGCGGCCTTCGTCGGCCCGGACAACGTGCTCGAAGTCGAAGGCAGTGGTGCGGTGACTGTGGTCGATGCCGGCGGACTGTCATTTTCATCGATGGCCGAGATCAGCCAGAACCAGCCAGTCTGCCTGCTTGGCCTGACCGTGCACCTGCTGGTCGCCGGCGCCACCTATGACCTGCACACGCGCCAGGCGTCACCCGGCGCGCTGGTGACCGCGAAATACTGACCGGGATGGCCATGCGAATCCTCAACCGCACCGTGTATGTCGGCCCGTCGCTTTACGCGCACTTCCCGGTCATCCGCCATGAGCTGGATTTGGGCGTGCTGGAGGCGTGGCCGACGGCGCGGCTGGGGGCGGCCTTCATCGATGGCCTGCTGGCGGCATTGCCAGGACTGGCCGGGCACGGCTGTTCGTACCGCGAACCGGGCGGGTTCGTGCGCCGCATGCGCGAGGGCGAAGGCACCTGGCTGGGGCATGTACTGGAACACGTCGCGATCGAACTGCAGAACGTCGCCGGCGAGGATGTCAGCTTCGGCAAGACCCGCAGCATCGATGACCGCCCGGGCGTGTACTCGGTGGTCTACGAGTACGCGCAGAAAGAAGAAGGCATCGCCGCCGGCGAACTGGCGCTGAAACTGCTGGAGTCGCTGCTGCCGGCGGAATTGCGCGTGCTCGGCGTGGTCGATCCGTGGAACTGGGACACGGCGCGCGACGATTTCATCCGCTATGCGCAACGCCGCGCGCTGGGGCCGTCGACTGCATCGCTGGTGCGCGCGGCCGAGGA
>JBBRSZ010000105.1:0-2226 GCA_038244915.1 Burkholderiales bacterium
TCGATCTGCAGGTGGCCGGCCTCGACCTTGGACAGGTCCAGGATGTCGTTGATCAGCTCGAGCAGGTGGCGGCCGCTGCTGTGGATGGTGTCCAGGTAGCGTGACGACTCGCGCTCGCTCTTGCTGTAGCCGCGCTTGAGCAGTTCGGTGAAACCCAGGATGGCGTTCATCGGGGTGCGGATCTCGTGGCTCATGTTGGCCAGGAATTCGCTCTTGGCGCGGTTGGCAGCCTCGGCCTCGTCCCGCGCCTGGCGCAAGTCCACCTGGCTTTGCCGCAGCTGCGTGACGTCTTCCAGGCTGATCAGCACGCCGCCGGCCTTGCCGGCCGAGCCCAGCACCGGCGAGCAGTTGACGACGAAGCTGCGCTCGCTGCCGCTGTGGTCGCGCAGCCGCAGGTGCCGGTCGCGCTGCACGACGCCCTGCTCCAGCGCCAGGGCCCAGGGCTGGCCGGCCACCAGCGGCTGCCCGGCCTCGTCCAGCCAGGGAATGGCGGCCACGCTGGTCCCCATCAGCTGCTCGTTGGAGCGCCCCAGCAGCTTGACGAAGGATTCGTTGGCCAGCACCACGGCCTGCTTCTGGTCGATCACCAGCAAGCCTTCGGTCAGCGAATCGAGCGCCGAGCGGACCCGGCCGGGAATGGCCTGCGAGGGATCGAGATGCCGCAGCACCCGGTTCAGGTAGACCTGGAAGCCGAGGAAACACAACAGCCCGCAGAGCGCCAGCAGCGGGACCAGCGGCGTGTGCAGGATGCCCAGCAACCCGGGCGGCGTCAGCGGCTCGAAGCGCAGTTCCAGTTCGCCCCAGGGCTGGGTGCCGGCGAACAGGTGCACCATGATCTGCGAGTCGGCCGCGCGCGCGCTGTCCATCGGCACCCACTGGCGGGCGTGGTCGCCGACGGCCAGCACCAGCCGGCCGTCGGCCGCGCGCAGGCCGACCGACAGCAGGCTGGCGTTCCTCTTCTGCACGAAGCGCAGCACGTCCTCCAGCCGGCGCGGGTCCGCGCTGCTCAGGAGGGCGGTGCTGCTGGCGGCGATCGATTCGGCCAGCGCGATGCGCCCCTCGCGCACGGCACCGACCCGGTCCGGCACCAGGCCGAGAAACGACGCCGCGAGCAATGCGCTGCTGACCAGCGACACCAGGCCCAGCGAGATATAGGTGCGGGTGCCGAGCAGTTTCATCAAAAGCCCCGCAACGGATTGCCGCCACGGTCCGGCACGGCGTCCAGCGCCTCGTCGTCCTCCTCGGCGTCCTCGTCGACCCGCGACAGCACGGGCAAGGGATCGAGCACCCGCCAGGCCGGCAGCGCCGACAGGTAACTTCCCATCAGCACGCCGCCGCGGATCAGCCACAGCACGTAGACCAGCGACAGGCCCAGGGACACTCCGGCGACCGAGATCGTGACCGAGCGGTCCAGTTGCAGGTCGTCCTGCACCCCTTCGCGCAGCCGATTGAGCTGGTCGGCGAAGGCGGTGGAGCGAAGCGTGCGCTGCAGTTCCTCGACTGCCGCGTTTTCACTGCGGACGGTGATGCTGAAGCGGTTCGCCAGCGGTTCGGCCTGCTCGAATATGACCAGTTCGATGCCGCGCAGGTCCTGGGCGGTCGCCTGGATGGTACGCACGGGCGCGAATTCCGCCGTTGGCCTTGCGGCGAACGCGGACAAGCCGCGCTCCGGCGTGCCTGGCGGCGACACGACGCTGTCGCTGAGAAGGCTGTCCCCACCCGGCCCCGCGCCCAGCGTGACGCGGCCGCCGGTGGCCTGCGGCGCCGCCGGCGCGGCAGGATCAGCCGCTAACACGGCGCCCAGCGCGACGCCGCCAGATCCCGCACCGACCGCGACATTGGCGGCTGCTGGCGGTGGCGCAGCGAGCGGGATGCTCGGCTCCGAGATCGCCTGGACTGGCGCCGCCGTTGGGGCCGGAACAGGTGCGGATGTCTGTGCTGGCGCCGGCGCGGATGTCGGCGCTGGAGCCGGGGCGGCCGTGGGCGCTGGTGCGGGCGCGGCCGTTGGCGCAGGCGCCGGTGCCGCGGTCGGCGCCGGTGCAGGAGCGGTCGTTGGCGCCGGCGCCGGTGCTGGTGCTGGTGCTGGCGCTGGTGCTGGTGCCGGTGCCGGTGCCGGTGCCGGTGCCGGTGCCGGTGCCGGTGCCGGTGCCGGTGCCGGTGCCGGTGCTGGTGCTGGTGCTGGTGCTGGTGCCGGTGCCGGTGCCGGTGCGTTGACGCCGACCACCA
>JBBRSZ010000106.1:0-1868 GCA_038244915.1 Burkholderiales bacterium
CCCAACGGCTCGGGCAAGTCGACCTTCATCAACGTCGTCAGCGGCCACTACCCGGTCAGCGGCGGCGAAATCATCTTCGAAGGCCGGCCGCTGCAGGGCCTGCCGGCGCACCGGTTCGCGCAGGCCGGCATCGCCCGCACCTACCAGATTCCGCGGCCGTTCGGCCACATGAGCGTGTTGCAGAACGTCTCGATGGTCGCAATGTTCGGCGGCGCCGCGCTCGGGCCGGAGCAGGCGACGCGCGAAGCCTGGAAGTGGCTGGAGTTCACCGGCCTGCAGGAGCGCGCCGATGCGCTGCCTGACGACCTCAACCTGCACCAGCGCAAGTTCCTCGAGCTGGCCCGGGCGCTGGCGGCGCGGCCGCGGCTGGTGCTGCTGGACGAAGTGCTGTCGGGCCTGACGCCGGGCGAGATCAACGAGGCGATCGAGTTGATCCGCAAGATCCGCGAACGCGGCTCCACCATCGTGTTCGTGGAGCACGTGATGCGCGCCGTGATGGCGCTGACCGACCGGATTGCGGTGCTCAATCACGGCAAGCTGATTGCGCAGGGACCGGCCGCCGAGGTGATGGCCAACGCCGAAGTGGTCAGCGCCTACCTGGGGACCGGCCATGCTTGAAGTGGTCGACATCAAGGTCAATTACGGCGCGGCGCCGGCGCTCTGGGGCGTCTCGCTCAAGGTCGAGCCCGGTGAACTGGTTTGCGTTGTCGGCCCGAACGGCGCCGGCAAGACCACGCTGATCAACGCCATCGCCGGCATCCATCGCGTACGGGACGGGAAGTTGCGCTTCAACGGCCGCGACATCACGCAGTTGGCCAGCCACAAATTTTGCCAAGCTGGGATCGCCATCGTGCCGGAAGGCCGGCGCCTGTTCACCGGCATGAGCGTGTTCGACAACCTGGAGCTGGGCAGCTTCATCGCCAGCGCCAAGGCCCATCGCAAGGAGACGCTGGCGATGGTGCTGGAGCTGTTCCCGGCGCTCACGGCCAAGCTGCAAAGCCCGGCCGGCTCGCTGTCGGGCGGCCAGCAGCAGATGGTGGCGATCGGCCGCGCGCTGATGGCGCGGCCCCAGCTGCTGCTGCTGGACGAGCCCTCGCTCGGGCTGGCGCCGCTGATCGTGGTCGATATGTTCCGGGCCATCCGCCAGATCAATGCGCAGGGCACTTCGGTACTGCTGGTGGAGCAGAATGTGGCAATGGCAATGCAGTGCGCCCATCGGGCCTACGTCGTGGAAGAGGGACGCATCGTCGCCGACGGCCTGGCCGATGAAATGATGGACCGGCCGGAGATCCGCCAGGCCTATCTCGGTCTGTGAACTTCCCTTTCGTCACCGACCCGTTCTTCTATGCCGTCGCGATTCCGGCGGTGTTGCTGGTCGGCATCAGCAAGAGCGGCTTCGGCGCCGGCTTCGGTTCGCTCGCCGTACCGCTGATGGCGTTGGCGGTCACGGTGCCCGAGGCCGCCGCGATGCTGATGCCGGTGCTGCTGCTCACCGACATGCTGGGGCTGGCTGCGTTCCGCAGGCACTTCGACCTGAAGCTGATCCGCTTCCTTATTCCATTCGGCTTGCTGGGAACCGTCATCGGGACGCTGTCGTTCAAGGCGCTGGATGCGCGACTGGTGGCCGGGCTGGTCGGCGTCTTCACGCTGGTGTTCCTGGCGCAGCGGCTGCTGTTTCCACCCAAGCCGGACAGCCCGCATCCGCCCAGGTGGCTGGGCGCCATTCTCACGACGCTGGCGGGTTTCACCAGTTTTGTGGCGCACTCGGGCGGACCTCCGGTCAACGCCTATGTGATCCCGATGCGGCTGCCGCCGCTGGTGTTCGCCGCCACCATGTCGGTGTTCTTCACCGCGATGAACCTGAGCAA
>JBBRSZ010000107.1:0-1829 GCA_038244915.1 Burkholderiales bacterium
ATGTTCATCCTGGCCGCCTGCGCCGGCATCCTGGTGCTGGCCGGCAACCCCCATGGCGGCGAGCACCTGAAGGACCTGCTGGTCGGCCAGATCTTGTGGGTCAACACCGCGCAACTGCTCTGGCTGGGCGGCCTGACGGCCTTGCTGTCGCTCGCGCTCTGGCTGGGATGGGTCAAGAAACTGGGCCGCTACGGCTTCTATGCGGTCTTCGCGATTGCCGTCACGGCGTCGGTGCAGGTGGTCGGCGTCTACCTGGTGTTCTCCAGCCTGATCATTCCGGCGCTCGCGACCCGCGAGCTCACCGGCAAGCAGCGCTTCGCCGCCGGCTATGCGGTCGGCGCCGCCGGCTACGCGCTGGGACTGGCCCTGTCCGCGGTGCTGGACCTGCCCTCGGGCGCGGTGATCGTCTGGACGCTGGCTGCTTGCGGCCTGGTGGTCGCCCTGCGCCGGCGCGCCTAACCCGCACCCGCTGGCGTCAGCGGCCTACAGCCGTGGCGAGCGAACCGGCGTAAGGTCGTGCCATGACAAGAGCCCTGCGCCTGACGCTGACGTGGATCGCCATCGCCCTGGCGCTGGTCGCCGCGGCACTGGCGCTGATTTACGCCAAGCTGGTGCCGTCCGACGCGCAGGTGCTCGAGCAGATCCGGTCCCAGGCCGAAGCGCGGCTGGGCGTGGAGGTGACCGTCGCCTCGGCGCGGCTCAAGCTGTGGCCGCAACCCGAGCTCGAGATCGAGGACGCCCAGACCGTGCAGCCGCAGCCGATCCGGATCCGGCGGCTGGTGGCGCGGGCCAGCCTGTTGTCGCTGCTGCGCGGCAAGGTCGACCTGCAGGACGTGCTGGTCGACGGCGCGGTGCTGCCTCAGCTCTCGCTGCGCGCCTTGCGGGTCCAGCCCGCGGCCAAAGGCCATGAGGCCGATGCGGTGCAACTGGCGCGGCTGAACTTCCGCGACGTGGTCTGGATCACCCGCCACGGCATCCCGCTGGAGTTCAGCGGCAACGCGTCCTTCGGTCCCGGCTTCCAGCTGCAGGGCGCTGACGTGGTGCGGCCCGGCGTGGTGCCGGCGGCGCGGCTGGTGCTCACGCCGGCGGCCGATGATCGCTGGACGGTGGACGTGCAGGTCGGCGGCGGCAGCGCCAACGGCGAGCTCACGCTCAAGACCGGGCAGGACGGCGCGCTGGTGCTGAGCGGCCAGCTGGCGCCGCGCGGCATCGACGTCGCCAGCGGGCTCACCAGCTTCAAGCGCCATTCGGCGCTGCACGGCAAGGCTTCCGGCCAGACCACCCTGTCGGCCGGCGGCCACAGCGTCGCCGACCTGGCGCGCACGTTCCACACCCACACCTCATTCAGCGTCGCCTCGCCCACGCTGCTGCACTTCGACGTCGACAAGGCGATCCGCAGCTTCGGCAAGGACCGCGCCGGCCAGACCGCGCTGCTGTCGCTCACCGGCCAGATGGACACCCAGAACACGGCGGACGGCATGGTGGTGCGGCTGGCGGGCCTGCAGGCCAAGGGCCAGTCCTTCAGCGCCAGCGGCTCCGGCACCATCGCCAACCGGCGGGTCGAGGGGGAAGTGACGGTGGACCTGGTGGGCGGCCTGGTCGGCGTGCCGCTGAAGATCTCCGGCCCGCTGGACAAACCCCTGGTGACGGTGCCCGCCAGCGCCGTGGCCGGCGCCGCCACCGGCGCGGCGATCGGCACCGCGGTGCTGCCCGGCATCGGCACCGCCATCGGCGCGAGCGTCGGCGCGGCCATGGGCAAGCTGTTCGGCGGCAGTGAGGCAAGGAAGCCGGCGCCGCCGCGCTGACCGCGCCCTGACGGAGCCGGGCCC
>JBBRSZ010000108.1:0-1738 GCA_038244915.1 Burkholderiales bacterium
ACGCAGTGGTGGCGGTGAGGGTTCTTGAAGTCATGACGGGTCCCGAAACGGCAGCCGGACCGCTGCCATCTGCGCAATGTACGCACCGTCAATTAGGTCGCCATGAGGCGTTTGTTAGGCCGGAATTAGGCCGGGTCGGGCCGGTCGCAATCCGTCGTCGCCGGCCCCGACGCGCGCTGCTGCGCGATCCGGTACAGCCGGGTCGACGGCGTGCTGGCGACAGGCTGGGCAGCCGCGAGGAACGCATACTGCCCGGCCGTCGCCGTCGAGACCAGCACCCAGCTGGCGGGGCCGGCACACAGCACCTGGAGCAGCTCGCCTTCGCCGATCAGCGTGTGGTTGGGCCCGAACCCGCTGGCGTCCCACAGCTCCTTGCGCCAGTTGTCGGCGGCGGTGGCATGCGCGGGCGTCCAGTCGTCCACCACCAGCACCGGCTGCCGCAGCCGCGCATAGAACGGGATGTCGTGGAAGTATTCGCGCAGGAAGATCACCGGCTCGCCCGGGTGGCGCAGCGCGCCGAGCGCCTGGCCCAGGCCGCGTCGGGACTCTCTGGCGGCGACATCGATGCCCGCAACCACGGCCAGGCAGACCAGCAAGGCAGCGACGGCGGTGCCTGCCCACATCCGGCGCCCGCGCCGCGAGCCACTGCGCAGCCCGGTCGCGGCGTCGACGACCAGGAAGGCCAGCGGCGCCAGCGCCGGCAGCGCGTAGCCGACCAGCTTGGAGCGCGGGAGCGAAAAGAACAGCACGATCACCGCCAGCCAGCACCACATCAGCAAGCTGACGGGTGACTGGCTGGCGACGCGCAGGTAGCGGGCGGAACCGGCCCGCAGCAGCCACGGCGTCCAGGGCAATGCCATCACGGCCAGCACCGCCGGGAAAAACCAGAACGGCTGCACGTTGTTGAACCCGCCCTGGGTGTAGCGCTCGAATTGCTGGACCACGAAGAAATACTCCAGGAACGACGGATAGCGCAGCTGCATCGCGACGAACCACGGAGCGGCGAGCGTCAGGAACAGAGCCAGCCCCGGCAGCCAGACCAGCCGTGCGAGCAGCCGCCATTGGCCCATGGCCATAAGCCACGCCAGCAGCACCAGCGCCGGCAGCGCCGCGCCGATCAAGCCCTTGGCCAGCACGCCGAGCGCCGCGCCGATGTAGGCGATGGCCAGGGCCTGCCGATACGGCCGGCCGGCGAGCAGGCTCATGCTGGCGTCCGCCGCGGCCAGCGTGGTGACGGTGATGCAGCCGGCCACCAGCATGTCGAGGTTGGCGAACTGGGCGCCGACAAAGAAGATCGGTTGCGTCAGCAGGACCAGCAGGCTGGCGCGCGCCGATCCGACACCGGCCCGGCGCAACAGGAACAGATACAGCGAGAACGCGGCCGCCGTGGCCCCGAGGATGGGCGCGAGCCTGGCCGACCACTCGTTCATGCCGCCGGCCCACAAGCCGGCCGCGGTGATCCAGTAGAACAGCGGCGGCTTGTGGAAATACGGCAGGCCGTTGAGCGTCGGCACCAGCCACTGGCCGGAGCGCAGCATCTCCCACGCGACGCTCGCGTAGCGGCCCTCGTCGGGCAGCGCCAGCGGTCGCAGCCACGCCGTGGCGGCCAGCCAGGCGACGATCAGCAGCAGCGCGGCCCAGCGGTGGCCACGCGCTGACCTGCCCAGCGACCTGCCCAGTGGGCTCGCAGGATCCGGAACGCGCACGCCGGGATCGACCCGGTGAAGCGCGCCGTGCG
>JBBRSZ010000109.1:0-1712 GCA_038244915.1 Burkholderiales bacterium
AGAGCGAAAACGCCGCCAAAACTGCCAGGGCGAGCCAGTGCCGGTGCGCGATGCGGGAGCGGAACTGGTAGGCGATCATGCCCAGCGCGAACTGGTCGAAGCGGCCGACGAGCGTGAAGTAGGCCAGCGACTGCACCTCAGCGATGTGCCGGTGCAGGACCACACGCAGGGCGACGGCGGCCAGGACGAGCGCCAGCGGCAGCACCCTGGACTTGCGCAGCAACATGAGCAGCAGCGGAAGGATCAGGTAGAAATGGAATTCGACCGTGATCGACCACCCGCCATTGGGCAGCCGGGGCAGCAGCAGTCCTTGCGCAATGGTCTGGGCGTAGGCGGCCATGCTCTCCCCGGCCCGGTACTTGCCGATGCCGACCACCACCACCACCAGCGCCAGCAGGGGCAGCAGCCGCACCACCCGGTTCCAGATGAACAGGCGGTAGTCGATCGTCTTGCCATCGAGCAGCCTGGCGAACAGGTAGCCGCTGAGTGACATGAACAGGGCGACGCCGGTGTGGCCCTCGTCCAGGATTGCAAACGGGGGCAGCGCCGGCACGTAGTCGAACGGAATCGGAAAGCCGTTGGTCGAATGCAGGAAATGCCAGGTGAACACGATCAGGGCCGCAAGGGCCCTCACATGGTCGAGCGCGATGAAGTGGGTACCGGAGGATGATTTCATGACATGGGGCAAAGCGGCCCCGACCGGCGGACTCCGCTCGGCCAGTTGGTGCTGGCGCAAACCGTTTCGATTATCGCATCGGCCTCTCGCGGCGCACTTCTAGGAAGCCGCACCTACACACGGCTTGCGCGCGGAACTAGAGTGATTCTCCAGCTCGCCAGGACTTGCCGCGAGCACCAACCTTCAAGGAGCATCCATGGTCACCAGGACGAAGAGCGCCGATTCAGGCAGCAGCAGCGGCGGGTCCGCGCCCGATTTCTCGAGCACGGTGAAGGAGTCGGCCCAGCAGATCTGGCTGGCTGGGCTGGGGGCCTTCGCCAAGGCCCAGGAAGAAGGCAGCAAGGTCTTCGACACGCTGGTCAAGGAAGGGGTGTCGATGCAGCGCAAGTCGCAGGCCGCCGCCGGCGAGAAGATTTCGGAAGCGGCCAGCAAGATGACCTCGATGGCCACCGAGATCTCGTCCAAGGCGTCGGGCCAGTGGGACAAGCTCGAGACGATCTTCGAAGACCGGGTGTCCAAGGCGCTGAAGAACCTGGGCGTGCCGACGGCCAGGGACATCGAGATGCTGAGCGCGCGTGTCGAGGAGCTCAATCGCAATATCTCCAACCTGGGAGCCCGGCCCGTCGCTGCAAAGCGCGCGCCTGCGACGACCGCCGGCGCCGCGGCGGCCAAACGCAAGCCGGCGCGCAAGCCGGCCTGAGCCCTGCGCTTTCCCGTGCTGCGCTGCAGCACGGAGGGCGCCGCGCGCGCCCTAAACTGCCTTCATGACCCATTCCGCGCTTCAGCATCCGCTCTCGCCCGACGCCGGCTGACGCATGGCCAAAAAGGCACCCCGCAGAACGGCCGAACGGATCCTGGAGGTCACTCTCGAGCTGTTCAACCGGTTCGGCGAGCCCAACGTCTCGACCACGCTGATCTCCGCCGAGCTGAACATCAGCCCCGGCAACCTCTACTACCACTACCCGGCCAAGGACGAACTGATCAACTCGCTGTTCGACCGCTACGAGGCCAGCCTGAATGACCTGCTGCACGCCGG
>JBBRSZ010000110.1:0-1629 GCA_038244915.1 Burkholderiales bacterium
CGCCGTGCTGGCCCGGGTGCTGGCAGCGGCGGGCGGCGCGCCGCTGGTCGAGCGTTATGCCACCGAGGTGCAACGCACCCGCCGCACGCTGCGGCAGGGCGGCGCGCTGATCGAGCTGGCGCTGGACGAGGGACACATTCTTGCGGGCGATGCGTCCGGTGCCGTGTCCTGCGCCATCTGCGAGATCGAGTTCGAGCTGCTGAGCGGCCCGCCGCAGGCGCTGTTGGCCGTGGCGTCACGCTGGGTCGAGCGTTTCGGTCTGGTGCTCGATGTGCGCAGCAAGAGTGAGCGGGGCCACCGGCTGGCCACCGGCCAGGCCACCAGCGCGCCGACCCGTGCGCGGCCGCTGACCCTGTCGGCCCGCACCGGCCTGGACGCGGTGCTGGCGGCCATGCTGGGCAATGCGCTGGGCCAGGTGCTGGCCAACGCCAGTGTGCTGGCGACACCTGGCGACGTCGCCGCCGCCGCCGAAGAAGCCGCCCTGTTGGCGACGCCGGCGGACCCGCCCGTGCCGGACCCCGAACTGCTGCACCAGCTGCGGGTCGGCCTGCGCCGGCTGCGCACCGTGCTGACAGTGTTTGCTGCACAACTGCCGCCGTCGGTGACCGGCCTCGCGCCAGCGCTGGCTGCCTTGTTTGCCCAGCTCGGCGCGGCGCGCGACCGGGATGCCCTGGCCGATTGGCTGTGGCCGGCCTTGCAGGCGGCCGGTGCACCAGCGCTGTCTTTGCCGGCCGACCCGGGCGCTTTCTCGCACGACGCGCTGGCGGTGTTGTTGGCATCGCCCGCGGTGCAGCAGCTGTGGCTGGCCTTGCTGGGCGCAACCCTGCCAGGCGTCCTGGCCAACCCGCCCGGGCCGGCGCCGACCCCGGACGCCGCGCCCGCGGCCCGCACCGCCCGCCCGCTGCGCGCGGTGTTGCGCAAGCCGCTGCGGCAACTGCTGCGCCAGGTGCGCCGTGATGCGGCGCGATTCGACCAGTTGGACGTCGCGGCCCGTCACCGGCTGCGCCGTCGCATCAAGCGCCTGCGTTACGCGGTTGAGCTCAGCGCCGCGCTGTGGCCGGCCAGGCGGTGCAGCCGGTTTTTACGCGCCCTGCAACATGCCCAGACACCCTTGGGTGAATTCAACGACTGCGTGGTGGCGCAGGCTTATTGCCAAACGCTGGCCGCGCAAGACCCGCGGGCCTGGTTTGCCGTGGGTTGGCTGGCGGCGCACCGGCAATCGCTGGAGCCGCGTTGCACGCGGGCCTTGGCACGGCTGGCCAAGGCCGGCGGGTTCTGGTGACACTGCCCGCCGCCGTGGCCCGCCGCAAGCCCGGGCAGCAGCGCGACGATGCCTCTGTTGCTTTGCGTTACTGATCACCGGCGGGCAAGCCGGATTGCGGCGCGGGCCGGGCGATAGGATGCCGAAGGGTCTACCGACCCAACCCGTCGAACCCAGGTGGTAGCCAGCGCATGTTGAACACAGTGATGGTGATTGACGACAGCGAAATCGATTTGCTGTTTGCCCGCATCGTGCTGGAGCGCTCGGGCGTGGCGCACCGTCTGGTGCTGCTGGAGTCGGCGCAGCAAGCGCTGCAGTGGCTGGTCGGCCCGCCGACCTGTGCCGTGGACCTGATCCTGCTCGACATC
>JBBRSZ010000111.1:0-1618 GCA_038244915.1 Burkholderiales bacterium
GCTGGCGAGATCGCGCGCGTAGTCGAGCGCCAGCTGCTGCTCCGAGTAGTCGAACACGCGCACCAGCCGGCCCTGCTGGTCGACCACCAGCAGCGCGGCGTTGTGCTCATAGTCGCCCCTGCCATCCGGCACCACGACGACCTGGAAGGCATCGAGCAGGCGGCGCGTCGCCGCGGCGTCGGCAACCCGCACGAAGCGCCACAGCGTGGGGTCGGCGTGCATTCGCGTGGCGTAACCGGCGAGCGCCTGCGGCGTGTCGTTCGCCGGATCGAAACTGATCGACAGCAGCTTGACCCGTCCCCGCGCATCGTCGGACCTCAGCGCAAGCTGCAGTTGCTGGAACACCGTGCCCAGCGCCAGGCACACCGTCTGGCAGCGGGTGTAGACGAAGTCCACCACCGTTACGGTCTTGCCGTCGGCCAGCAGGCGCCTCAGCGGCTGCTGGCCGATCCCTGCGCCATCGACCCGGACCGGCGGCGTGGCAATCGGCTGCAGCGCCACCTCGAGCCGGCGCGCGCCTTCTGCGGTCCAGGCCTGGAAGTCGTGCGTCAGCCAGGCGGCGCTGGCGTAGCCGCCCAGCGCCAGCACGCAGCACAGCAGCACCGTGCGCAGCATCAGGCCCGGCTTTCGCGCGCCGGCCGCTCGATCCGGATCGGCTGGTGCGCCGGCAGCGGCGCCGGCAGGATGTCAGCCAGCGTGTGGCCGTCCAGGTGCTGCATGAAGCTGCGCAGCGCGCCGTCCATCACGCCGGCCAGCTTGCAGTTGCCGGTCAGCATGCAGTTGCCGCCGGTCGCGAAGCATTCGACGATGGAGAAGTCCGGCTCGATGCTGCGCACCACCTGGCCCAGCACGATGTCCTCCGGCACCCGCGCCAGCCGCATGCCGCCGCCCTTGCCGCGCACGGTCTCGATCCAGCCGGCCAGGGCGAGCTGATGGGTAATCTTCATCAGGTGGGCTTCCGAGAGGGCGTGGCTGCGCGCGATCTCCGCGATGGTGCAGAGTCGTTGCGGCTGCTGCGCCAGGAACAGCAGCAGTCGCAGCGCGTAGTCGGTCATGTTGGTCAACCGCATGAGTCTGTCTCCTGCCGCGTCAGGGTGCCTTGGGCGCGGCCGCCAGCGCCTTGATCTCGTCGCCGCCATTGAACGGCGTGCTGCGGATGGCGGCCTTGCGCTCGGCTGCGAACAGGCTGGCTGCGATTGGAGCCGCCTTGTTCGACCATTCCGAGCGCACGTAGCTGGCCACCGCTGCCAGCTCGGCGTCACCGAGCTGCTGGAACGAAGGCATCGCGCCCTTGAAAACGTTGCCGGCCACGGTGATCTCCCCGGTGATTCCGTGCAGCAGGATGTTGGCGACGGCGCGCTCGTCGCCGGTCACCCACTCCGAGCCGTCCAGCGGCGGGAACACGCCGGGCAGGCCCTTGCCCGTGGCCTGGTGGCAGGCTACGCAGTTGGCGGCGAACAGCTGCTTGCCGTTGGCGGCGCCGCCGGCACCGGGAACTGCGGCGCGCAGGTCGGCCAGCGTGCGCCGGTCGCCGAGGTCGGCGCGGCCGAACGATTCGGACATCAGGATGTAGGCCACGCCCGCCAGCACCACGGCCAGGGTGATGGCGGCGACCAGC
>JBBRSZ010000112.1:0-1578 GCA_038244915.1 Burkholderiales bacterium
GCCCTCGCGCAGCAGCGCGAAGCCTGCCGTCTGGCCGCACATGCCGGCGCCGGCCACCAGCACGTCGAGCGCCGGGTTGCCGTCCGGCGCGCGGGCGGGCAGCACCCAGCCGGCGGGTGGAAAGTTCAGCGTGGCCAGCCCGGCTCGGGCCCGCTGCTGCAGCGCCGCCAGCGCCTGGGCGTTGCGCGGGCTGGCGATGAATTGATGCGGGGCGGGGGGAAGGTCGGGTGGGGGAGAGCTCACGGCGTGACGATAATCGAGATCATGAGGATTCAACTGGACTGCTATTACAGCCTGTCGTCGCCGTGGATGTACTTCGCCGGCCCGCAACTGCAGGACGTGGTGCGCCGCCACCATGTCCGGCTGGTGCTCAAGCCCTACGACTTCCAGGCGGTGGTGCCGGTCACCGGCGGCATCCCGCTCAAGACCCGGCCCGAGCCGCGCCGCAGCTACCACGCGCTGGAGTTGGCCCGCTGGCGCGACCACCTGCAGATGCCGCTGAACCTGGAGCCGCGCCATTATCCAAAAGGCCCGGCGCCCGACCCCGACTGGAACAAGTACCCCGGCTGGATGGTGATCGCCGCGCAGCTGCAGGGCGTGGACGCCTTCGTGCTGTCGCATGCGCTGCTGCGCGCGCTGTGGGTGGAGGAGCGCGACACCTCGCAACCCGGGGTGCGGATCGCGGTGGCGAACGAGAATGGCTACGACGGCGCCGGCCTGCAGGCGCTGGAGGCGGCCGCTGCCACGCAGGCCGGCTACCGCGCCTTCACCGATGAGGCGGTGGAACGCGGCATCTTCGGCGCGCCGATCTTCGTGTTGAACGGCGAACGCTTCTGGGGCCAGGACCGGCTGGACTTCGTCGACCGGGCGCTGGACAAACTGCGAGGGAGCCATCCGGCATGAAGGTCCGCTTCACCAAGATGCAGGGCGCCGGCAACGATTTCGTCGTCCTCGACGAAACCCGCGGCCTGCTCCATCTGAGCCCGGGGCAGTACCGGCAACTCGCCGACCGCCACTTCGGGGTCGGCGCCGACCAGATCCTGTCGGTGCGGCCCTCGCCGGCGCCGGGCATCGACTTCGAATACGTGATCCACAACGCCGATGGCGGCGAGGTGGAGCAATGCGGCAACGGCGCGCGCTGCTTCTTGCGTTATGTGCGCGACAAGGCACTGACGACCAAGGACAGCGTCAAGGTGCGAACCCTGTCGGGCGTGATCGAGCCGCGGCTGAATCCGGACGGCCGGGTGACGGTGGACATGGGCGCGCCCGTGTTCGAGCCGGCGCTGGTCCCTTTCGACCCCGCCGGGCTGGCGCCGCAGGCCCGCAGCGGCTGGGAAACCTGGCCGCTAGCGCTTGCTTCGGCCAACCATTGCGCTACTATTTCTGTAGCGGTGCTGTCGATGGGAAATCCGCATGCGGTGCAACTGGTGGCCGACCTGGAGGCCGCGCCAGTGGCGACGCAGGGGCCGCTGGTCGAGAACCACGCGCGCTTTGCGCGCCGCGTCAACGCCGGCTTCCTGCAGGTGCTGAGCCGCTCGCAGGTCAGCCTGCGGGTCTGGGAGCGCGGTGCCGGAGAGA